>CAJTOJ010000002.1:79947-272468 GCA_910577665.1 uncultured Acetatifactor sp. | reverse complement strand
GGAGTATTTCAGGAATACGATCAGCAGGGATGTTGTTGGGATTGAGAAAATAAGCTGTAGTAACAGAGCCTTCAGCATTGGGTAGAGAAGATGCCTGCGGGGTCTGCCGGTGGCAGCATGAAAGTGAGAAACAAAGGACACCGGAACAATTTCATCAAGGTTGATGGTTTCATCGAGTATGGAAAGAAACTCATATTTATCGTTATCAAATTTATTTTGGCAATCGGTAAAAATATCTGCCAAAGAGAGTTGTTTATGTGTTATCATATAGATACGACTCCTTTACTGGTGGATATGGATAATTGTTACTGGACATTTCAATTATACCACAGACCAGTGAGGAGTTGTTTTATTTTGTAACAAAGAGAATCCCGTATTTATGCGGGTTCTGGCGTTTCGCAAACGCCTACAAATATATATCAAAGAAAGGTGGATAACATTATGGCATTGATTCAGGTAACTCCGGATTTACTTATGGGAAAGGCAAACGAACTTCGTGGACTGAAGAGTAACCACGATGAGGCAATGACCAAGATGCGCACCCTGATCATGGGACTGAATGAGATCTGGAAGGGCGATGCCCAGGATGCCTTGGTGGCAAAGTATGAGAGTATGCAGGCTACTTTCACCAATTTTACCCAGATGCTGGAAGACTATGCCAGGCTGATGGAGACTTCTGCCCAGAAACTGCAGGAGACAGATGCTGCCCTGCAGTCTACCATCAACAGCTTCGGCTCATAAGAGTATCCTTCGCCTGCCTGGAATCTGTGCCGCTATTGGCGGACGGGTTCCGGGGCAGGTGTTGTGCCTGCGGTCTGCCGCTCCGGAACGAAACGGCTGCTTTTTCCATGACAGCAGGCAGGAAGGGAGCAGATAGGAGTTCATATGAAGATTACCGTAGACACCAACCGTATGCGTGTGGCCAGCGGGGAGGTCCGTACGGTTGTAGACACATTGAGGAACAACATGGATGCCATGGAACTTCTGGTGAACAGCATGGGTGGGGAATGGCAGGGAGATGCCGGAAGGGCCTATGCCAGCCGCCTGCTCTGTGTACGCAGGGAATTTAAAGAGGTAGAACATTTTTTTGAGGAATATGCATCATTGTTGGGACGATTCTCAGAAGAGTATGCGAGATATGAGGATGAACTGGCAGCCAGGATCAGAAATGTGTGAAAGGTGAAAAGAAAACATAAGCTTGCAGGTTGCAGGTTTGATGCCCTGTCAGCTTGCTGAGGGGCTGTTGACTGGATGTGTGCAGGGGAGTGTGCAGACACTTCTTTTGAACACGCGAGAGGATATGCGCATGAAGAAGGAAATCGTTCTTACGCCGGAGGAGCTGTATTTCATGGGAGTGCTGCTTCAGGCAAAATATATTGACTATGCCTATGTTGTGGCCATGGGTGACATACAGCAGAAACGGGGGATTTATGAGAGTGAATCCAGGGAAAAACTGGCAGAGAAGGGAATCCTGATGGAAGACTTCAGCGGCAACCTGGAGGTGGATGAAGAGGCGGGTAAGATTTTGGAGCCTGTATTTTTCGGCAACCTGGAATCCTTTGTGGATGTGGCCCTGATGGAGGGGGAAGGCAGGAGGATCTTTTCTGGCAGGAGATTCCATTTTCAGGAAGGACGCATTACTTCCACTGTGATGGGGAAGGAAGGCATCTTCCTGGAGGCGGTGGACGAGGGCTGGATCCAGGCATGGGTGGCAGGACTCCTGCCAGAGGACTATGCCAGGGAGCAGGCTTATATACCTGTCGCGCAGATTGACAGGGGGAATATCAGCCGGATCATCACTGTGAAGAGTACGCTGGTGGGAGAGAAATCGGCTGTGGAGATATACGTGGAAGCAGATGGCAGTGTATTTGCCGAAAGGGCAGATGGCCAGGCCATGGTTCTCTCAAAAGAGCAGTTCGGTCTGGAAGTGTACCGGGGATTGAAGGGGGAATAGAAAATGGCATATCGTGACGAAAACGGCAGGATCACCATAGACGAACAGGCAGCCAGGCAGGATATCAGACGTCTAAGGGAAGCTACAGATATCCTGAAGGATTCCCTGGCGGGCATCCGCAGCCTGCGGCAACAGAGCATGGATATGCAGGGGTTGGCGGTAACAGCGATCCAGGACAAGAGCCTGGAGATGGAAAAGAAACTGACCCAGATGATCGAGAAGCTGGAGAGCACTGCAGATTACATCCAGAAAGTAGTGAGACACTACCAGAAGATGGATGAGGATCTGAAGAAGATGATTCAGCAGGCGGCAATCGCTGCCAGTGACGCTGTTGCAGGTGTGTCAGACAAGACACCATCGCTTAAGGACCTGGGAAAAATAGCGCAGACTGGCCTTGGAAATCTGTTTATAGGTAAAAAGTAGGAGGGCTGGCAGATGATAAGCATTGGAAAAATCGCCGTGGACATTGCGGCGCTTCAGGGAAACGAGAAAAGCATTGAGCAGTACATATCCCGGCTGGAAGCCCTAAACTCCAGACTGGAGACGTTGCTTGGGAGGATTGAGGCTTCCTGGGAGGGAGAGGCCAGCAGATCCTATCTGAATCTGATGCGGGGATACGCAGCCCAGGCAGCGAACATGGTGAGCGTGTTACAGGAGTTCAAAAGCTATGTGGGAAAGGCCTACAGTCTGTTTGAGACAAAGGATAAGATGGCGGCTTCCCGGATCAACAGTTCCTTTTGACAGTGGCACTGTCAAAGGTGGCAGAGGGTGGGTCGGATGGCTTATCCATGTAATCAGATTGGAATGTGCAGGAAGATGCAGGAAAGGTATAGGGATGAAGATAGCATATGACATTTCAGTGATGACGGGACTGGTGGCGGCATGCCAGTCAGCCAACGAAGAACTGCAGAAGGCCCAGGGTCTGATACAGGGGGTTCATTCCCATAACGACTGGACCTGCCGGGAGAAGGATACCATAGATGACCTGATGCGCGAATGTAAAAAAAGAATCCAGGATCTGTGCGAGAACCAGAGGGGACTGCTGGGCGCTATCCGGTTCGTGGCAGATGACTTCACGGATTCGGAGAAGAATATATCCAGCCTGTTTGGCGGAGTGGAGAGTCTGCTGGGGAAGATCCTGGCTATTCCGGTGAAGACGACTACCGTGGTGGGCAGCGGGCTGCTGGGGATGCTGTCTGGAACCGGAGGAAATGGAGGCAGTACCACAAATACCGGCAGCAGTGGCGTGGGCCATGGCGGAGGTGGAGGCGGGATAGATGGCGCTCAGACAGTATTGGGGGATGTGAAGGAAAAATTACAGCAGGCTGGCAATGCTGTCACCGATGCCATGAAGAAGGCAGGGGAAACACACAGGCAGGAGATCTATGCGAAATATCATGTGACATTCCGTGCAGATGGCCATCTGGTCTGGCCGGAGAATGAGCATCCACCCATGGAACTACTGGATGCTATGGGAGCGCAGGTCACGATGAGCAGTGACGGCGGTACCACATTAGTAGCCAGCTGGACCAATGAGGCAGGGGAAAAGGTGAGCCAGAAGTTTGTAGATCCGAAAAAGAGTCTGGTATATCGGTATATGAAGCAGGAAACCTTGGGAGAAAGCATAGGAAAAGCAAAGGAATCATTGAACATTGTATCCTTCCAGGATATGAAATTACTGTAAAGGAGATAGAGTATGGCTGTAAAGATACAACTAACACCTCAGGAACTTCTCTCCCAGAGCCAGGAGCTGAAAGGCCTGCAGGTGGAATATGAGACGCTTTTTGGCCAGAGCCAGACACTCCTTGACCAGGTCAATACGAACTGGAGTGTCAATCTGGCCCACAATTTTGCCGGGAAAATTGCAAGTGCCCAGATGGGATTTTCCAGGATTACAGACATGCTGGATGCGGGGGCGAAAGTGGCAGAGACCAGTGCCAGGACTTTTGAAAGCGTGGATTCCCTGCTGGCAAAAGACAGCATAGTGTCTGAGACCCAGAGAATTGCATCCAGAGTGGGCGTGGCGATGAGTACCGCTACGGCCAGGTTGTCTGAGTGGACAACGAATACGCGGGAAACCGGGCAGAAGAAATCAGGCAGGAAGAAATCGTTCATCGGATCTGTCATAGGAGGGATCAAGGATTTCTGTGTGGGTGGGGCAGATGTGGTGGTATCTGGTGGCAAAAAAGTATATGGGGCGATAAAAAAAGAGTACGAGAAGAAGGGTACATTGTACAAGGCTGTCCAGTATGGAAAGTGTATACTCAAGGGCGGCAAGGGTGTGGTGAAGATCATTGGCTCTGTAGCTGCCATGAGCACGGTGGCAGGGATTCCGCTGGGGGTTGTGGGGATCATAAGCGCCGGGAACGATATCATAAACGCCAGCACGGATGCTGCATATGTTTACACAGGACAGTATGACCAGGTGGGAAGTACAAATTATCTGAAGGATCTGCTGGTACAGAGAGGGCATGATCTGGGGGAAATGTTATTCGGAGATGCAAAGCTGGGAGAATTTATCGGAAAGGTGACCTATACCGGGGTGGATGTGGTGACGTTCCTGAGTAGCGTGGATAAAATGCTGTCCTCTCTGGGAAAGGTGAATACCGATCTTACCAGGAAGGCAGGATATTCCTTTGCATGGGGCAAGACTACCTTTGACGAGATTATGAATAACAAATATTCACTGACAGACTGGAAGGACTGGATCAAGAAAGGGTTGAAAATCGATCCCGATTCTACGGTCAATTTTGCGGTGAGTGCTGTAGACAAAGTACATTCCACACTGAAAAGTTCCTGGAAGCTGGGAGAAAAACTGGCCGGATTGTTAAGCTGACGAATCAGCCATATGCCGATGTGCCAACGGATAAGCCGGTTGGCTGGTTTTACAAATCGGGATGCAGGCTGCCGGGTCTGCCAGATGGGGGGACAAACAAAAAAGAGCAGGGGAAAAGAAAGAAAAAGGAAGTCTGAGAGACAGATAGAAGAAAGTAGGAGGTGTTACATGATGAATCAATTGCTGCCAGTGGGAAGTGTCATTACCTTGACCGGGGCTGAGAAGAAACTGATGATCGTAGGGATCGCTGTGCAGAAAGAAGATGAGGAACGGATCTACGATTATATCGGGGTTCCGTTTCCAGAGGGATATATAGATGATGAGACCATGTTTTTGTTTTTCCATAAAGATATTGCAGAAATGCATTTTCTGGGATATGTGAATGCAGAAGCGCAGCTTTACAGGGCAGATCTTCACAAGAATATGGTGGAAAGTGGTATCATCCAGGAGGACGCTTCCCAATTTGGCTGAAAAGCAGATCTTTAGACAGGAATACAGGCTTTAAAATAGGATGTGGGAACAGGAAAGACAGGTGGAGAAAGATGGCATCATATCAGATCGAGGCAGCCTGCTGCTGCAATATGGGACGCAGACGTTCCAACAATGAGGACAATTTCTGCTTTGACAACCGGGTACTACCTAAAGACAATACGGGGCTGAAGCATGCGGTGACTGTGGAGCGGAAATTAGAAAGGGAACAGTTCTACGGAGTTTTTGACGGCATGGGCGGAGAGAGCTACGGGGAGGAAGCCTCTTTCCTGGCAGCCACTGTGGCCCAGGATAGTTCCAAGATCCTGGCAGACTTCCTCTATCCGCCAGGGAAGTATCTGACCAGCCTGGTGCAGAAGATGAACAAAGTTGTGTGCGAGAAATCGGAGGAACTGAATTCGGGCCGCATGGGCAGCACAGCAGTGATGCTCTATTTTGGAAGCGGGTATGTGTATGTATGCAACGTGGGGGATAGCAGGGCGTTCCGGTTGAGACACGGAGGGTTCCAGCAGATATCAGAGGATCACACGGACGCGAAGTTCCTGGAAGAGCAGGGAATCAAAGGGCGCAGGCCCAGCCTGACACAGCATCTGGGGATCTGGCCGGAAGAGATGGTGCTGGAGCCCTATGTGGCCAAGGGGGAGCTGGAGGACGGCGACCAGTATCTGCTCTGTAGTGATGGACTCACAGACATGGTGGATAATGTGGGGATCTGCGCCATTATGAAAGAAGCACCCGATGCCGGAAGCTGTGCCGAAGCCCTGGTGGCGAAGGCTCTGGAGAACGGTGGCAGGGACAATGTGACAGTGATCGTGGTAAGGCTGAGACAAAGCTAAGATGATAATATATGTTTTTTAAAACAGGAATTTCTTTTAAGGCAGCCAATAGCTATCATTGAAAACAGAGGATGGGAAGGATGGTGGAGGATATCCACTGTATTCCAGCTCCGGTATGGTGTCTGGACGACAGGACTGGTTATCTTGTTTGTTTTATTAGCAGCGGCAGTTGCGCTTATGATAGTTGCCAAGCGTAAAGAGAATTTTTAAGCCTGCTTTTCTGAATGACCAAAGGACATTTACTAAGAATATCTAAGTCATTCCAGGAAGAATTACCCATAGGCAGTTCTTCCTGGAATCTTACCGGTTGTTCTTGACAACATAAACTGGATTGAGAGGGAGGTATGGATATGGTCAATACATGGCCAGGATGGCAAAATGCGGGCCTTTTGGGCGAAGGTAGCTTCGGGAAAGTATACAAGATACAAAGGGAGGAATTCGGTCAGACTTACGAAGCAGCGCTGAAGGTGATCACAATTCCGGCTTCTCAGGGGGATGTCCGGGCAGCCTATGAGGAAGGGATGGATGAGGAAAGTGTCACGGAATATTTCCGCGGGTTTGTGGAAGATATTGTGGCAGAATTTGCCCTTATGAGCAAGCTAAAGGGTAACAGTAATATCGTCAGTTATGAGGATCATATGGTGGTCCAGCATGAGGGGGAAGTGGGCTGGGATATCTTGATCCGTATGGAGCTGCTCATGGCCCTGCCCGATTACATAGTCCGTCATCCCCTGGAAGAAGCAGATGTAATGCGTCTGGGACTGGATCTGGCCCTGGCCCTGCAGATCTGCCGCAAGCGGGGAATCATCCACCGGGATATCAAACCGGAGAATATCTTCGTGTCCAAGGATGGGGACTTCAAGCTGGGGGATTTCGGGGTGGCTCGTATCGCGGAGAAAACTATTTCTGTCATGTCCCGGAAGGGAACCTACAATTATATGGCACCGGAGGTATATAAGGGGCAGGAGTATGGATATACGGCGGATATATACTCCCTGGGACTGGTGTTGTACCGGTTCTTGAATGACAACAGAGTACCTTTCCTGCCGCCTTATCCCCAGAAGATCCAGTATAGTGACCGGGAGGGAGCCTTAAAGGAACGCATGTCTGGCAGACAGGTACCGCCTCCGGCCCATGGAAGCAGGGAGCTTGCAGAAATTGTGCTGAAATGCTGTGCTTTCCGTTCGCAGGACCGCTACCAGGATGCGGGACAGCTGGAGACAGATCTGCGCAGGCTGGTTCCGGGTTCTGCCGCTTCAGCATCTGTGGAAACGGCATGCAAAAGATCCCGGAATGCTGGCCGTGAAATTGTTGAGGATGACAGGACGGTGGGCGTCTGGCAGGAATCCAGGCAGGGAATTACCGGGGCAGGCTGGGAAGAATCCGGGCAGGGAATTACCGGGGCAGGCTGGGAAGAATCCAGGCAGAGGACTACCGGAGCAGGCTGGGATGCTGTCCAGGGAGGAAAAGAAAAGGCGGATGCCAGGGATGAAAATACAGGGACAGGAACATTCAGGGGGAGGGCGGTGTACACTACCCGGAAACCGGCAGGGAAGCAGCTTTCTGCCATGATGCTGCCATTTGTGCTGGGTGGATTGTGCTGGCAGGTATACAATGTGGTGGATATGAGGATGGCGGAGCCCTATGGGTTTGAGATGAGTGCGGCAGTAAGTTCAGCAATCAGCCTGGCCTGCCTGCTGGGCAGCCTGCTGGCAGGAGTAGTGACAGGAGGAAGTACGATTCTGGCCAGATGCCATGATGCCCGGGATGGAAAGGGGATCCTGGACAGTGCACGTACCATGTTGGTTATGGCAGGGATAGCAGGGGGAGTGGCTGCTTTATTGGGTATTTTCATAGCACCCATTATGCTGCAGGGTATGGGAACCTCCCCGGGAAGAATGTCCTATGCGGTCATTTATCTGAGGATTCTTTCCCTGGGATTTCTCCCGGCGGCAATCTTCTACAGGGGTGTGGGAATCCTGCAGATCCTGTGCGGGGGCTGGTGGCCTTTGCTTCTGACAGCATCTGGTGCTGTGCTGAAGGTGATATTGAATGTAATATATATGACAATGGTGCGCAATGGATCGTGGACGATCCAGCAGGCTCTGGCAGGGAGTACGGTGGTAGTCTGGCTGGCCGGAGCTGTGGCGGCGTGCATAGCGATACATTGGGTAATAAAAGAATACAGGGTGACAGATGGAAAAGGGCAGTTTGCCCGGGGACAGGTGAAGGCTATGGTTCTGGCAGGACTGCCAGAAGGAGTAATGTGGGCGCTGATAAGTTTCTTCTGGATATTGTGGAACACAGGAATTTCTTATTACAAAATAGATATGAGCGGTTTTGCTGTGATGCCGATTGTGGGAATGTCCCTGGCCATGAACCGATATGTGAGACAACATGCTGGAAATCTGGAGAGTGGTCAGCTGAGAAGGAATGTCAGGACAGGGTGTGTTATGGGAGCTGGCATCATATTGGCTCTGTGGGTTGCGATCCTGCTGGTGAACCCTGTCATGACCTGGGCAGGAGTACTTTTCCTATTACTGGAATATTCCCTGCTGGCCGTTGCTGGCTGTCTGATTGGGGCCCTGCGGGGCGCAGGACTGTCCGTGGGGCCCGTAATCATTGGTCTGATCTGCTGGGGTGTCTTGAGGGCATGTTGGGCGGTGGCAGCCCCGGCGTATTTCATCCATGATGTGGTATCCAGGGGAGATGACATCATCTGGATCCTTGGTGCAGTGGTCTTCATCCTCTATGCCTGGAAAGTGGACTGGCCGGACCGTGCACGGAAGCTGTGGGGTGGAGATAAGCCTGTATCCCGGGATCATGTAACTGCCAGGATAGATACAAAGCGGCCGGTGCAATAGCCTGTTTCTGACAGAAAATGGCAGGCGTTTTGAACGGAAAGGATAGCTTGGGAGGAATTGAAAAGATGAAGAGAAGACAGGAAGGAACAAAGATCCTGGTGATCGGGATAGCTGGCATGTTGCTGGCCATAGGGGCTGGCTGTGGTGCAGGGAGGGGGGAGCCATTCTCTGGGAAGGATCCTGGAATGGAAATCAGGGAAGTGCCTGGGGGAGAACAGGATGCGCTCCTGGACTGGCAGAGCCAGTATGATTTAGGAATCCGTCTTCTGGGAGAAGGAAAATACCAGGAAGCCATCATCGCTTTCACTGCTGCCATAGAAATCGAACCCAGCCGGGCGGCTCTGTACGCAGCCAGGGGTGATGCGTACATGGCCATGGGAGCTGAGGGCATGGGAACCACAGGTACGGATGGATTTGGAATGGCTGGAGGAGCCGGCGCGGACGGATCTGAGACTGACAGGACAGGAACGGATGGGGCAGGGGATCCTAAACTGTCATGCAGCTATGCGGCACAGGATTATGCCCAGGCAGCCATCCTGTTGTGGGAGCGGTACCAGGGGGAGGGTGGTTGGACAGCCGCTGCCGCAGATGGCACAGGGAATCTGGAACAGACAGAGGGTATGCTGCCGGAAGGAATGAGTTACGGGGATCTGCTAGAAAAAGTACTGGAAGCCCATGAGAAGCTGGCCCAGGCGTATGCAGATGCAGGAGATCTGGAGAAAGCAGTGGATACCATGAACGCAATCTGCGGGATCCTGGGGAGCCAGGTCATGGTGGTAGAAGAGGATGCCGGTCAGGATGGCCAGGGGGAAGGACAGGCAGACATTCAAGGATTCGGTATCCTCATGGAACGTTGGGAAGCCCTGCTGAACCGTGCAGGGGAACTGCTGCAGCAGTACCGGATCCAGTGGCAGGAAGAGAACAAGCCCCTGGTAGAACTGACAGGGCAGCAGCGGGAATGGATGGACCGGCTTTCTGCCTATATGGAAGCAGGGGATTATGGAGGAGCCGGGCGCTATGCCTGCGATTATGTGGATGGCTTGATGGAACTCTGGGCAGAGGTGTGTGAATATAATTGTTACCTGTATAAGGATGGGAAGATGCTGCCGGATATCCAGGGATACGGGCTGGTGCTGGGCACCGCATGGAGAAGCGACCCGGCAGTGGGCGGGGAACCTTTTGCCTTCCTGTATTATGGCAATTTCCAGAACGGGAAACCGGAAGGGAACTGCCGGTATCTGTGTGCCAGTGTTTCCCATGGAGGAATGCAGTGTGACACGGCGGTGGGAGAGTTCAAGGCAGGCCTGCTGGATGGATATGGACGACTGGAGCGGATAGACTATGGTTCGGATGGTGTGGAGACAGGGTACCGCTGGGTGATAGAGGGAACCTTTGCAGAGGGACTGGGAGAAGGGGACTTTTCGGATATCACCTACATGCCGGACGGAGGAACCATGACCTTTACCTACAAGGCTTCCGGAGGGCTGCCAGTGGCTGACGAGCGCTGGGAGACCACGGAATACGGGGATAAGGTACTGCGCTGCCAGGAGTATTATTCTGGAATCCTGGGGAGCCAGGGAGCGGGTATCGGGGAGGAAGGGTATTTTGTGAACGGATGGAACAGTTCGTATTGGAATTAGCAAAAAAGGGGATTTGCATACCTGGGCAGACGGGTAAATGGGAAGGAGCATCGGACAATGAACGGTCAATACCAGATCGGTGACACAGTCATGAACAACTGGATCCTGGTGAAGAAACTGGGGGAAGGTAGTTTTGGGAAGGTGTACGAGATAGAGCGGCAGGATTTCGGAGAGACTTACCGGGCAGCGCTGAAAATCATCACAGTACCCCAGAGCGGCGCAGAGATCCAGGCAGTTTTAGAAGAGGGCATGAGTCCCGGCGAGGCAGAGCGGTATTTCTACAGCTGTGTGGAGGATATTGTCAAGGAATTTGCCTTGATGGCCAGGGTTAAGGGCACAGCCCATGTGGTGGGATATGAGGATCACCAGGTGCTGCATCATGAGAATGGGATCGGCTGGGACATCCTGATCCGCATGGAGGAGCTGACGCCGTTGCTTGCCTACGCCTATGCCCATCCCTTCACCAGGCGGGATATCATCCGTCTGGGAATCCATCTGTGCAAGAGCCTGGAGCTGTGCCAGAAGTACAATATCATCCACCGGGATCTGAAGCCGGAGAATATCTTTGTGTCGGAAAACGGGGATTTCAAGCTGGGGGATTTCGGAATTGCCCGGACGGTGGAGAAGACCATGTCCGGCCTGTCCAAGAAGGGAACTTATAACTACATGGCCCCGGAAGTATACAAGGGGACAGAGTATGGATTCAGCGTGGATATCTATGCATTGGGCATTGTGTTGTACCGCCTGTTAAACAAGAACCGGGTACCGTTCCTGCCGCCTGCTCCAACACCACTGACTTATAACAGCAGGGAACGGGCCCTGGCCCGGCGTATGGGCGGGGAAGCGCTGCCCCTGCCCTGCTACGGCAGTGGCCGTCTGGGGGAAATTGTGCTGAAAGCGGCGGCTTATGACCCTAAGGACCGGTATTCCAGCCCGGGGCAGATGCGCTCGGAGCTGGAGGCTATCCTGTATGATGCGGAGGATGTCTCTGTGATCTACCCGGAGGGGGATGAGATCTCCTTGAAGGAGAATATTTATGTCACCATGAGGCAGGGGGAGAGGAAGCAGGAGGATACAGGGGAAGTGTCCGGGGCAACGATGTCCGGATTTTCAAGCAGCGTAGAGGCTGCAAAAGCCATGGCAGAGACAAAGAGAAGAGAAGCAGCGCACCGGGAAGAGGACAGAAAAGTATGCCAGGACAGAAGACAAGCAGGAGCATACAAGTTGGAGGAGGAAGGGGAGAAAACGGTATCTGCCTTTGAAGAGACAGGTGGGGATGCTGGAGGCAATGCGCCAGGACCGGAAGGCAATCTGGGGCAGGATCTTAAGTCCGGAAAGAAAAAAGGAATCTTTCTGGGAATCGGAGCAGGAATTGTGGTCCTTGTTGTCACGGCGGGAATCGTGGCTGCCCTGTTGCCCGGGCCGGGAAATGTACCAGTGCAGTCAGGTGGCTCCGGCCAGGAAGGAGGTAACCAGACAGAAGATGCTGTGGGAAATCCATCAGAACCCTCTGTGGAAGAGAGAATGGAAGAATATAACAGGCTGAGGACGGAAGCGGAAAGCCTGTATGACAGCAGTCCCGCAGAGGCCATGGGGAAAATGGAGGAAGCCCTGGCCTTGTTCCCGGAGGAGGATGCAGCCCGGACGGACTATGCCTATGCCTTGTACCGGAGCGGTGATTATGAGGGATGTATCCAGTATGGGGAAAAAGATCTGGCTCTTGGAAAGGATTTTGAAGCGGAGTACCAGAGCAGGCTCAATGATATTCTGGGGGCGGCTTACTATGAGAAGGGAGACTACGCAGGGGCAGCCGCTTATTTCAGACTCAGTGCCGCAGGGGAAGAGATGGGGGAGTCTGCCATGCGGGACTATGCGGTGTGTCTGGCCAGGCTGGGTTCTGCTGGGGAGGCCAGGGATGTGCTGGCTGCGCTCAGACGTCAAGGGGCCGATTCGAATGTGACACAGTATGTGGAGGGGGAGGTGGCTTATGCAGCCGGGGCATATGTGGAGGCGGAGAAAGTTTTCCTGGAAGTAATGGCGTCTGATGCGGAACTTTCCATGAAACAGCGTTCGCTTCGTTCCCTGGCCCGGCTTTACCGGGACTGTGCAGGGCTGGAGAAAACAGGGGGATCTCCCCTGGCAGGGGCTGCGGTGGATACACCTGCTGCTATCAAAGGGACGAAGCTGCTGTATATGGGAATCAGTGAATATGAACTGCAATACGATAGCAGTCTGTATGAGATGCTGGGACAGGCTGCCTATGAAGCCCATTCTTTGGCAGCTGCGGGAGGACTGGAGCCGGAGCTGGGGAAGGATTACCGGCTTATTTCCGTAGAAGCTTTTGAACAGGTACTTGCATTGGGCATGAAAAAGGATTATATTTACAGTAACCTTTATAGCATCCAGTATGAACTGGGTGAATATGCGGCTGCGGGGGAAGTGCTGGATCATATGGAAGTCTCCTTTCCCAAAAGCTATGTACCTCATGCGCTTAGGGGGATCCTGTTGATCACCCAGGAAAACCAAAAGGAAGAGTCCGGGCGGGACTACCATAGGGTACAGGAAGAATTTACGGCAGCCCGGGAGCTGGTGGGAAGCGGGGATGATACAACTTATCTACAGCAGTTGGAAGGGCTGATCGGGCAGCTTAGAAAAGGCGGCTGGCTGGAGTAGGACCGTTAGAGGGAACCGGGGAAGATCCTTGTGGAAGCTTGGACAGTGGATGCCCTGTTCCTGTGGTATCTGCCGAAGACGGGAAAGAAGGAACAGACAGATGTGGCAATACAGCAGGGACAACGTGAGGAGTTTCTAAGGGAGATACCGGCGGAATGTTTTCCCGGACGGCTTGCCTCTATGGAGCAGGTTCTGGCAGAGACACAGATAAAAGGAAATACTTATAAAAGATACATGGAAAAAAGGAAAGGCACGGTGGGTGTGGGAATGAAACAGGCAGATAATGCGGGACAGGGTGCAGGCAGGGCAAAAAAGGACAGAAACGGATTCCCGGGTGCATGGGGACAGAAGTCCCAGGGATCCGGTGGCAGGGCAGCCAGCTCAAAGAGCCAGGGATCCGGTGGCAGGGCAGCCAGCTCAAAGAGCCAGGGATCCGGTGGCAGGGCAGCCAGTCTAAGGAGCCAGGGATCCGGTGGCAGGGCAGCCAGTCTAAGGAGCCATGGGCCGGAGGGAAGGACAGCCAGCAGGCAGCCGGACCAGAAGTCTGGAAAATCTCCCTGTCCTGTGGCATCCAGATGTGGCAGCTGTAGATGGATCAGCAAGAGCTATGAAGAGCAGCTGGCCATGAAAGCCATCCAGTTCCGCAAACTGATGGAGCCTTTTGTGAAGACAGAAGCCATCATCGGTATGGAGCAGCCCCTGTATTACCGGAATAAGGTTCATGCAGTGTTCGGGGAGGATAAGAGGCACAATGCCATATCCGGCACCTACGAGGAGAAGAGCCATAAGATTGTCCCGCTGGACAGCTGCATGATTGAGAACCAAAAGGCAGATGCCATCATTGTGTCCATCAGAGGGCTTTTAAAATCTTTTAAGATCCGCCCATACAATGAAGACACTGACTTTGGCCTGCTGCGCCATGTGCTGATCCGGGTAGGACATGCCACCGGACAGATCATGGTAGTGCTGGTACTGACTTCTCCCATCCTGCCTTCCAGGAATAACTTTGTGAAGGCCTTATTGAAACTCCATCCTGAGATCACTACCATTGTGGTCAATGTAAACAGCCGCAGCACCAGCATGGTGCTGGGGGACAAGGAGCAGGTGATCTACGGAAAGGGATATATTGAAGATGTACTCTGTGGCAAGACTTTCCGCATTTCTCCCAGGTCTTTCTACCAGGTGAACCCGGTCCAGACGGAGAAGCTCTATGAAAAGGCCATGGAATATGCGCATCTGACAGGTCGTGAGACGGTGCTGGATGCCTACTGTGGCACAGGAACCATCGGCGTGATAGCCAGTGACAGGGCAGGACAGGTGATTGGTGTGGAACTGAATCCGGATGCGGTGCGGGATGCCGTGACCAATGCAAAGCGCAACCGGGTGTCCAATATCCAGTTTTACACCAATGATGCGGGTAAGTTCCTTCTGGAAATGGCACAGCAGGAAGCAAAACTGGATGTATTGTTTCTGGATCCGCCCAGAAGCGGCAGCAGTGAGGAATTCCTGAAGGCAGCCTTGAAGATCAGACCAGGAAGAATCGTTTATATCTCCTGCAATCCAGAGACTCTGGTGCGCGACTTAAAGATTATGAGAAAAGGCGGCTACCGGGTGCAAAGGAGCGTGGGTGTGGATATGTTTCCTTTCACGGACAGCTTAGAGGCTGTATGCCTTTTGGGAAAATAAAAGGATGGGGTAAAATACCTCTAAAGCAGACAGGACAGATAACCAGAAGCTGCTTTGGAGGTATTTATATGTTGTCAACCGGCAAATATCCGCCAGTACCCCCGTTCGTCCCGGTCCATCAGGTTCTCGGAGATCATATCACGACGGATGGTACAGAAATCATCGTTAAAATCGGCAATGATAATATTGACCTCGCGTTCCGAATAGATCCGTCCCATCTCGAACGCTTTTGCAATCTCTTCCAACACGATCCGCTCTTTCTTTCTCTGGGCGGGTATAGACTTCAGTTTCCCGTATTCAAAAAAAGAATCAATCACTTTCTGACGGTATGCCTGCTCCCGTCTGGCCTGGAGCTCTGCTTCGTCAGACTGTTCCTTTAGAATGTCCAGGATCGTCACGGCAAAGGTGTCCCGGCAGAGAGAATACATGGTATAATATTGTGTCTTGTAGGATCGGACGGCACCGATTTCTGATAATTTCCGCAGATGGAAGGAGATTGTGGCTGGTGTCAGATTGAGACGTTCTGCCAGTCGTTCCACATACATGTCTTCCAGGATCAGGGACTTTAGGATCTGTAGCCTGGATTTGTCTGCCAGACATTTGAAAAGCTTGATTGCATCTGTCTCTATCATAAGCTTGCCTCCCATATACGCTTGTAAGTTGTCCGGATCTCGTCCATGGCTTCCAGCTTGACCTGTTCCTGCAGGATCTTTTGGTCATCCTGGTAGTCTTTTGCTTTGTCCAGAGAAGTCCTCCAGGTGTGTTCGATCATGGTGAGCCTGGAATCAAAGAACTTGACAGATTCGCTATCTTCCAGGTAGGCCTTCTGGGAAGCCTGGAAGATGGTCTTGGCCATCTGGAAGATATTTGCCCGGATTTTCTCGAAGTCGCCTTCATCTCTCCGGTTGTCTGCTACCAGACGGGTGATTTCGTCCTGGATGGCGGAAGTCCGTGTGTCGAGATACTGGATAAAGGTATCTGTTTGCTCCTTATTCATGATTTTACCTCCTTCTAATCATCTATTCAAAAACAATTATATATACACAAATGTTTTATGTCAATAATTATTTATATAAGTATCTAATTAAAATAGAAAAATGAAAGATGATAGAGATAAAAGAAAACATAATTTTGACTTAAACTGTCAGTGGATGTATAATCTAATACGAAGAAACAGGTTACATTTCCAGGTGCTTTCCAGCAGATCAAGGGTGCCACTGAAGTGGTATGTCTGGAAGGGTGAGCAGAAGGTTTTGCGCTGTCATTGGCAGCACAAAGGACAGAATGGAAAAGCGGATGTGAGGACAGGGACAATGCAGCTATATCTGATGAGACACGGAGAGACAGAGTGGAACAAGGAGCGGAGGCTCCAGGGACAGAGTGACATCTCCCTGAACCAATATGGCAGGGAGCTGGCAGCTAAGACAGCAAAGGCTCTCGCTGGTGTGGCCTTTGACAGGGCTTTCAGCTCTCCTCTTGCCAGGGCTTACGAGACAGCCCGGATCCTGGTGGGGGAGAGGCAGATTCCCCTGGTGGTGGATGACCGGTTAAAAGAGATCCATTTCGGCAGCCATGAAGGGATTTTCTTTGACCAGGCAAAACGGGATCCCAAGGATCCGCTCCACGATTTTTTCCTGGCGCCGGCTTCTTACATTCCGCCGGAAGGTGCAGAGTCTTTGGAACAGGTGCTGGACAGAGGATGTGCCTTTCTGGCGGAGCAGATCCTTCCTCTGGAGGGGAGTTGTGAAAATGTACTGGTGGTGGCCCACGGGGCTTTCAACAGGAGCCTGCTCAACAGCATCCTGGGGATACCAGTGGAGGAATTCTGGAAGATCTCCCTGCCAAACTGCGCCGTTTCCATTCTGTCCCTGGAACAGGGGCATTTCTCGGTGCTGGAGGAGAGCCGGATTTATTATAACCATCCGGCCAACGGACGGCCTTAGAGCGTGTCTGGCTTTGCGGCGGGGGATTGGCTTTTTGCGAGACTAAAGGTAATCGGGGAATGGCGGCTTAGGAAGAAGGTTTCCGGGCCGCTGTTTTTGTGCTGCCGTTCATGGCGACACCGCTCCTGGCAATGTGATGCAGGTTCAGTCCCGGGGTTGTCACCCAAAGAACGCATGAAAACACCCGTCAGTAACGCGAGGCGTTTTTCTGCGTATTTTGCATAAAAACCCGAGACTCCGTGCGCCAAAACGCATGTCATTTGCGTTTTGTGTGCATCTGTTACTGTGAACAGTAACGTTTTTTGTATCATAGGAAAGTTATTTTCTGGAAATGGTTGACAGGATGGTTTACATGTTGTAGACTAATGGTGAGAGGTTTACAATATGTAAACTACAGGGAAAGAGAATACAGCATGGGGGCAGACCGAGGATGTCTGGAAGCTGCCATGTGTGGCATAGCCAATGGAGACAGGGAAGAAGGAGGGATACAGGATATGGACGAGATCAGACTGGCTGAGGCGGAGAGCCGTTTTGTGGAACTGATATGGCAGAGGGAACCCATTCCCTCAGGGGAACTGGTAGCGCTGTGTGAACAGGAGCTGAACTGGAAGAAATCCACCACTTACACGGTGTTGCGGAGGTTGTGCCAGAAGGGGATCCTGCAAAACGAGGGATCGGTGGTCACATCCCGGATCAAGAAGGGGGAATATAAGGCTCTGTGCAGTGAGCAGGTGTTAGAGGATGTCTTTGAGGGATCCCTGCCGCAGTTTGTGGCTGCATTCATGAGCCGGAAAAAACTGAATCGGAAGCAGGTTGACGAGATCCAGGCGTTGATTGACAATTACAGGGGAGAATGAGCAGAGAGGCCGGTATGTATTTTTTATGGATGACAGATCTGTCCAGGCGGGTGCTGTCTGAGGTGGGAAGGAAGGTAGGATATGGGGACATTGTTGTTGTGGATGGAGATACAGGTGGGGGTAGCGGTGCTGGTGATCCTGCTGCTGCGTCAAGGAATGAAGAAATTGCCGAAGTTCTATGCCTATGTGCTGTGGCTTCTGGTATTTGTAAGGCTGCTTTGCCCGGTGACACTGGAGAGCCGGTTCGGATTCCTGCCATCGGAGGAAGAAGGCAATGCCTGGGTAGAGCGCCTGCAGCATGCCGCAGGAACAAGAGACCAGGAGAACGGCCTGCTACCGGTGGGACAGCGGGGAATGGCCGGTGAGGAGTCTGGCTGGACGAATGGTGGATGGAATCATCTGGCGGGAATGGGCAAAGACCTGGCAGGAGCCAGGGAATTTCCGGGGATTGTAGGCTTCCAGGGGATGGAAGAGGAGCAGGGAGCCGGTGCCCTTCCAGGAAAGGGTTTCCTGCAGGGGAAGGCCCCGGAAGATGGCGCAGCCAGGCCGGGAGAAGGGGCTGCAGGGGTGCTTTTTGGAATCTGGATGCTGGGTTTTCTGGGAATTCTGGGGTGGAATGGCATGGAACTGCTCCAGGTGCGCCGGAAGCTGAAAAAGGCTATGCACCAGGGCGGGAATGTCTATATCAGTGACCGGATCAGTGCACCATTTACCCTGGGGCTGGTCCGGCCCAGGATCTATCTGCCGGCAGGTCTTGGGCAGGCCCGGCAGGCGTATATTCTCTGCCATGAGCAGGTTCATATCCGCAGGAGGGATTATCTGGTAAAAAACCTGGCTTTTCTGCTCACAGCCATGCATTGGTACAATCCGTTTGTATGGACAGCCTTTTTCTTTCTGGGCAGGGACATGGAAATGTCATGTGATGAGAAGGTAATCCGTCTTATGGGAGTGGATATTAAGCGTAGCTATTCCCAATCTCTGCTGGATTTTGCCACAGGGAAACAGGGAATGGCCCTGACACCTCTGACTTTTGGGGCAAACGGGGTAAAGCAACGGGTGAAAAATGTACTTTCCTATCAGAAGACAAAGCGTCTGGGGGTATTGAGCGGGATCCTGGTTCTGGTATTGGCAGGTGGTATGCTGTTTACTACCAGGGTGCAGGGAGAAGAGAATCCCGCCAGCGGAAGTGACACAGGACAGACACAGGGAGCTCTTTTGGGGAAAGACGGAGAGGAAGCCGACACAGACCGGGGGCGTATGGAAGCAGACCAGGAGACAGATTCCGCGACAGAAGCGGGCCAGGATGCCGGGTCGGGTGTGAGGAACTGGCAGGAACTGACAGACTGCCAGGAAAGTGCCGGGAAGGTACTGGATCGCTGGGCCCAGGCTTTTGTGGACAGGGACGGGGAGACGCTTCTGGCACTGGCTCATGATAAGGAGAGGTTCTTAACCTGGGATATGGTAGGGGGACAAAGGGCAGGAGAGATTACCTTTGGCCAGTCCAGTCCATGGCCCTGGAACAGCGGGTATGCGGTTTATTACCAGGAGGGGAGCGGCAGTGCCATCATCCGCTATTATATGGATACTTCTGTGCCGGAGATCTATATTGTGGATGAGACGGTGGATCTGGTCCGGGAAGGAGATCTCTACTATGTGGAGCACCAGAAGCTGGCGGAGTATTATACCATAGAGAACAAGGAACAATTTGAAGCCCTCTACGGACAGGAGGGAGCATATGATTTTGGATGGGAGAATACAGGCTATAGCACATTCTTTTACCAGGCACTTTTCCGGCATCTGGCAGAGGGAACGAATCCGGAAGCCTACAAGGCGTACACGGATCCGGTGACAGCAGCTGTCTGTCTGCTGCATCTGGGGGCTGGGGAGGGGAAGGTCCGTTTGATCCCTGCAAAGGCAGAAGAGGAGGAACCCTGGAGGAAGTTGCTACAGCAGAATTCCCGGGAGGGAAGCCAGGCAGTGGTATCGTATACATTTTCCCAGGATGGCTCCACCGTGGAGATTCCCATGGAGCTGGTGGAGGGGAGCACCAGCCTCTGGGCCATAGGGGACAGCGGAATGGTTAGACAGGTCTACAGGACAGTGGAGGAGACGGATTCCGCTGTGGCTGAATATTTTGGATGGGCAGCGAAAGAGCCTTTCTATATCCAGACCAGCCAGTATGGCATCTACAGGGTGGACCGGGACAATGAGCTGACCTGTATCTATCCTCACTATGTGGCACCGGATACGATCTGGACATTGCAGGATGGTCTGATGTATTTCTGGGCGGATTCCCGGTATCAGGAGGGTGATCTGGACTATGATCCGGATACCATCGGTATACTGGATGTGCGCACAGGGGAGTTTGACGGGGAGACCCTGCGGGTTCCGGAGGAAGTGCGGGGCGGATTGTTGCCAGCCCGGTGGATCTCAGTTTATGGTGGGTTTCTCCATCTGTACGGGGAAGAGGAATCCTATGCCATGCCCCTTATCAATACAGGTGCCACCAATCTGACAGCAGGCCCTATGTGGAAAGGATTTCCGGTGGCAGGACTAAAGGAAGGGGGACAGGACGCCTATGGAAGAGATGTGAGGCAGCGCCTTCTGGGACATCCGGGACGCCTGCTGGAACTGGGAAACCGGGCCATGACAGAGACCTATACTTATGTGGATCTGGACGGGGACGGCAGGGCAGAGAAGATCACTCTTTCCAGGAATCCGGATGTGGAGGAGATCCGGGAGGGACCTTATGACAACTATCTGTTCCAGGCAGGAGAGAGCCAGGTGACAGGAAGTGTGGAGAACCTGTACAATGGAATCTGGGCGTGCAGCCTGGACGGCAAGGAGATCCTGCTGGCTCTGTATGAGGACGGGCCAAGCGGGGATCCGCGGACTACTCTGTATGCGTACCGGGAGGGGGAGCTTGTGTCTGTGGGCAGCTTCGGGGCGGATATCAGAAGCTGTATCCTGGAAAAGGGCAGGATCTGTGGAACACAGAGGCAGGATGTGCTTCAGACAGACTGGGTGGAAACGGTGTGGCAGGTGGGCAGGGATGGCCGCCTGGAACAAGTCATCCAGGAGACATATGATTTCTGTAGCCTCAATGAGATAAGGCTTCTGACGGAACTTCCCGTTCATGAAAAGCCAGCAGACACATCACCGGTCCGTGTTGTCTTGAAGCCCCAGAAGGTGCGGTTTCTGAAGACAGACGATAGCTTCCAGTGGATCTATGTGGAGGGGGAGGACAAAAGGGGCGGATGGTTCCAGGTAGATCCGGGTGGAGTGGAGCTTCCGGGGATGGGACTGGACTATATGGAGGTATTTGAAGGACTGAATATGGTAGATTAAAAGGCAAGGTCAAGGGATAGACCGATTATCAAAAAGAGCAGCTCTACAGGGAGAATAGTTACTGTTCCTTCCGTTCACAGTAACAGAAAATAAAACTGTAGAGTTGTTTTTTGTTTTTCTGCTTGACTTAGAGTAAACTCCAGAGTTTAGAATACAAATAGGGAAAAGAACAAGCAACACGCGAAAAAAGAAGAGACCGGAAAGGAAGAATGGGACATGACCATCAAAGAGGTAAGTGGACAATACGGAATTTCCCAGGATACCCTGCGCTACTATGAGCGGGTGGGAATGATCCCGGCGGTGGCCAGGACGGCGGCGGGGAACCGGGACTATGGGAAGGAGGATCTGGACTGGATCCGTCTGGTCCTGTGTATGAGGGGGGCAGGTCTCCCTATAGAGAGTATCCGCAGGTATGTGGAACTGTGCCAGCAGGGAGAGGACACCATACCGGACAGGCTACAGCTTCTGAAGGATCAGTACCAGGTACTGACCAGCCAGCGGCAGCAGATTGATACCATGCTGGAGAGGCTGGAGTACAAGATCGGCCGTTATGAGAAGGCGGTGGAAAGCGGCAGACTGGTATGGGATGAGGAACCGGGCGACAGGCCGGGTAAAAATTGACATAGAAACGTAAGAGCAGAAAGGAGAACGACATCATGATTTACAAGAAATTCCGGGATCTGGAGCTTTCCGCATTGGGGATGGGGGCTATGCGCCTGCCCGTGCTGGATGGGGACGATGGCAGGATTGATGAGCCTGCGGCACAGAAGATGGTGGACTATGCCATGGAGCAGGGGGTGAATTATTATGATACGGCATGGGGCTATCATGACGGGCATTCAGAGGAAGTGATGGGCAGGGCGTTGGGGAAATATCCCAGACAGCAATATTATCTGGCCACGAAGTTCCCCGGGTATGACCTTTCCAACATGGGCAGGGTGGAGGAGATTTTTGAGAAGCAGCTTCTAAAATGCGGGGTGGACTATTTTGATTTTTATCTCTTCCATAATGTATGTGAGATGAATATCAATGAGTACCTGGATGAGAAATACAGGATCCATGCCTATCTGATGGAGCAGAAGAAAAAGGGACGGATCCGGCATCTGGGTTTCTCTGCCCATGGCAGTGTGCCGGTGATGAAGCGGTTCCTGGAAGCCTATGGGAAAGATATGGAATTTTGCCAGATACAGTTGAACTATCTGGACTGGTTCTTTCAAGGTGCAAAGGAGAAGGTGGAGCTGCTGGCTGAATATGGCATTCCCGTGTGGGTGATGGAACCCCTGCGGGGTGGAAAGCTGGCCTCCATGGAGGAAGAATATGCCGCAAAGTGCAGGAGCCTGCGGCCAGATGAGACCATACCGGCCTGGGCCTTCCGCTTCCTGCAGTCCATTCCCCAGGTGGTAGTAACTCTTTCCGGCATGTCCAATGGCGGGCAGATGCGGGAGAACATTGCCACTTTCAGCCAGGAGAAGCCCCTGGATCAGCAGGAGTGGGATGCCCTGCTGGATATCGCCGGGGACATGGTAGGGAAGATCGCCCTGCCCTGTACAGCCTGCCGGTATTGCACCACCCATTGTCCGAAGAAATTGGATATACCGGAACTTCTGGCACTGTACAATGAGCATTGCTTCACAGGCGGGGGATTCCTGGCGCCCATGGCACTGATGGCCGTTGTGCCGGAAAAACAGCCATCAGCCTGCATCGGCTGCAGGAGTTGTGAGAAGGTATGCCCCCAGCAGATCAAGATATCCGAGGCCATGGCGGATTTTGCGGGGAAACTGGGGTAAGAAGAGACAGGGTAAGATGGGCTGAACGGACTATCATTTTTGTATATAAATGCGCAAGAAATCAAATGGATTTTTCTCCGGAAGGTATTATAATAGAATTTGAAAACAAAAATACCATGTGGGAGGAACCGTTTTATGTATGTATCTCTGGAGGGTATGTGGAAAGTACAGCTGGCAGATGGCACCACAGGGGAAGCCTGTCTGCCAGGCACCCTGGATGAGAATCGGATAGGCCATAAGGATCTGGGGATGAACCAGTGGCACCCGGATGCAGGGCTGGGGAATGGAGGGGAGAATTTCAAGGAGGAAGCCCCCATTGCCACCCGGTTTACCCGGCGCTATACTTACCAGGGGGAAGCTCGGTTTACCCGGCGGGTGCATCTTAAGATGCCCGAGGGGAAACGGGTTTTCCTGGAGGCGGAGCGGGCCAGGGTGTTACGCCTTCTGGTGGATGGCAGGGAGATCCCGGCTCTTAGACCTGCCAGCATCAGCAGTCCTTATGTGTTTGAACTGACAGGGACGGATCCAGGGGAACATGAGCTGACGTTGCTTTCGGACAACAGCTATCCGGGTCTGCCTGGGGAAGCGATCCTGTATTCCTCGGCGGCTACCGATGAGACCCAGACCAATTGGAACGGGGTGCTGGGGTATCTGCGCCTGCGCCTGGAGGAGAGGACGTACATCCGGTCCCTCCAGGTATATCCCAGGCTGGCAGAGGGAAAAGGGGAAGGGTATCTGCAGGTCAGGGCAGCGGTATGCGGGACGGAACCTTTTCAGGGGATGCTGCGTCTGGAGTCGGAGGCTTTGCGGGAAGCAGTGGAGATTCCGGTGGAGATTGGGCAAAGGGCAGGAAGTCCGGCAGGTGCAGAGGGCTGGAAAGGCATGGGGCAGATGCCAGAGCATCATGCCTGGCGTGCTGACAGCCAGAAGGAGGGGCCTGCAACGTCAGTGGTCTGGCTGGAGAGCGGGAAGCTGTCCCTGGCAAGTGATGTGCGGCTCTGGGACGAAGAGCAGGGGAATCTCTATGAGATGCATGCCATTCTGTGTGACAGGAGCAGCCAGGATCCGGCGCAGAACGTGGTCGTAGGCCGCAAGACAGTTTCTTTTGGGATCCGCACCTTCGGGGACAATGGCAGCGGCAGGCTGGCCTTGAACGGCCGGACCCTCTTTTTGCGGGGAGAGGCCAACTGCTGTGAGTTCCCGGAGACAGGCCATGCCCCCATGGAGGAGGTAGCCTGGGAAGAGATTCTGAAGCGGTATCGCAGCTACGGCGTCAACTGTATGCGTTTCCATTCCCATTGCCCGCCAGAGGCAGCTTTTGCGGCAGCGGACAGGCTGGGGATGCTGATGCAGCCGGAACTGTCCCACTGGAATCCCCGGGATGCCTTTGAATCGGAGGAGAGTGTACGGTATTACGGGGAGGAGCTAGAGGGGATTCTGGGGATGCTTGCCAATCATCCTTCTTTTGTGATGCTTACCTTTGGGAATGAGTTGCATACCTCTGAAAAAGGGGAAGGGCGGATGCAGGAACTGCTGGAGATAGCCCGCACCTTAGATTCCACCAGGCTGTATGCCATAGGCTCCAATGTTTTCTACGGGAACAGGGGATGTGATCCGGCCAGTGATTTCTATACTTCCACCCAGTGCCATGAGGCCCAGCTAAGGGGGACTTCGGCGGGCATGACAGGATACCCCAATCGGGAATACCCGGATGGAAAGCACAATTTTGATGCAGGCATGGAGATGGTCCGCAGGGAATACGGGAAACCTGTGTTCAGCTTTGAGGTGGGCCAGTATGAGGTGCTGCCGGATTTTGGGGAGCTGGAGCTGTTCCAGGGGATCTCTGATCCGGTGAACCTGAAGCTGGTGGAAGAGCGGGTGAGGCAGGCCGGGCTGTGGGAAGTCTGGCCTGAGTATGTGGAAGCCACAGGGGAGCTTTCCCTGCTGGGATACCGGGAGGAAGTGGAGGCCGCCATGCGCACCAGGGAGCTGTCCGGCATCAGCCTGCTGGGGTTACAGGATTTCCCGGGGCAGGGCACGGCCCTGGTGGGGATGCTGAATTCCCATCTGCAGCCAAAACCCTATGCCTTTGCCAGGCCAGAGCGGTTCCGGGCTTTTTTCCGGGACTGCCTGCCGCTGGTGCTGCTGGAGAAGTATACCTACACGGCAGGGGAAGTACTTCGGGCAGATGTGCTGGTGGCCAATTATGGGAAAGGGGATCTGGCTGGAAAGCTGGAATATGTGCTGGAGGAGATCCGGGACAGGGATTCCGTGGCAGGGGAGATGCTGCCAGATCCGGGAGCCGGGGAGGCATGGGCGGGAAGGGATGGAGCAGAACAGACTACAGGCTGCCTGGGCCAGGTGACCTGCCAAAGGGGGACCCATACCCTGGCCGGAACCTTGCAGATCCCCCTTGGCCCTGTGGAGCATCCTGTTAGACTGGATCTGAAGGTATGGATCGGGGAAGCCGGGAGCCGTACAGAGAATACCTACCCTGTATGGGTGTATCCCAAGGTGGCACCCTGCTGCCCGGCTACTGTCCACGAAGCCCGGCTACTGGATGGACAGGCAAAGAGGGTACTGGAGGCAGGCGGCATTCTCTATCTGGCACCGCCCTCAAACCAGGAATACCTGCCTTTCTCAATCCAGGCGCAGTTTACCACGGATTTCTGGTCCGTGGGTACTTTCCGGCAGCAGGAGGGCGGCATGGGACAGCTGATTGACAGGATGCACCCCCTTTTCGCAAGGTTTCCCACAGAATCCCATACCAACTGGCAGTGGTGGCCCATGGCCATACAGCGGGCAGTGATCCTGCCAAGGCCTATGGAATGCATCATCACAGAGATGGACAGCTATGCGTTCCTACGTCCCATGGCCCAGCTTGTGGAGTTTCGCTGTGGAGGTGGCAAGGTGCTGCTATCCTCCATGGGTCTCCAGAACCTGCAGCAGTATCCAGAGGCCAGGGCTCTCCTGGACGCCATATACAGGTACCTGGAATCAGAGGACTTTGCCCCTGTACAGGAGCTGACGGTGGAGGAGCTTGAGAGGATGGTGCGGTGTGAACTGTAATAATGGCAGATGTGGACTGCGTCAGGATCTGGCTTGCTGTGACAGTGATTCTGTGCTACAGTGGTATTGCAATCGGGATATGGAAACCAGGATATAGAAACCAGGATATAGAAACCAGGCGGAGGTACTGCGGACATGAAAAAAATTTTACTCATTGCAACCGGGGGAACCATTGCCTCCGGCTATACCACAGAGGGGCTATCCCCCAAGATCGCGGCGGCGGATCTGCTGCAATATGTAGAGGGCTACCAGGCTTTCTGCCAAGTGGACGTAGTGCAGCCCTTTCATTTAGACAGTACAAATGTCTGCGGGGAGCACTGGCTGAAGCTTGCGGCGGTAATTGAGGAGCACTATGGGGCCTACGATGGTTTTGTCATCTGTCATGGTACGGATACCATGGCATTTACGGCGGCGGCCCTTTCCTACCTGGTGCAGAATGCCGCGAAGCCCATTGTGGTCACAGGAGCCCAGAAGCCCATTGACCTGCCAGTGACAGATGCGCGCACGAACCTGATGGACAGCCTGCGGTTCGCCTCCCACGAAAAGGCCCATGGAGTAAACATTGTGTTCGGCGGTAATGTCATTGCCGGAACCAGGGCCAAGAAAGAGCGTTCCAAGAGCTACAATGCGTTCTCCAGCATCAATTTCCCTTCTGTGGCGGTGATCCAGGATGGGCGGGTTCTTTTTTATATAGATGATAAGCATGAAGACAGGGACGCAGAAGGCAGGTGTAATGCCCAGGACAGGGTTGTGTTTTACCACAGCCTGAACGAACGCGTGCTGCTGTTGAAGCTGTTGCCAGGCATGGACGGCGATGTGCTGCATCGGCTCTTTCCCTGTTACGATGGCGTGATCATCGAGTCTTTCGGCGTGGGCGGACTGCCGGAGTACGGAGAGATCCCCTTCTATGCGGAGATCCGCAGGTGGACGGATGCAGGAAAAATGGTACTTATGGCCACCCAGGTGACACATGAAGGCAGCGACATGGAGATCTACCGGGTGGGGAAGGTCATCAAGGAGGATTTCAATCTGATGGAGGCTTATGACATGACCCTGGAGGCCACCGTGACCAAAGCCATGTGGGCGCTGGCACAGACAAAGGATCCAGGGGAGCTTCGCCGCCTGTTCTATCGGACAGTGAATCATGATATCCTGCTGGTGCCGGAGGAGTGAAAATATGTCAGGATACCATGTGACAGACGGGCCAGGGGCGGATTTTCTATACAGTTTCTTTCACTTCCTATACTCTCTGTGTTACTGGCTTGACCGGGCTGGAATTTCGCGTTATCTCTTATCTTGATAGTATATAGGACATACTAATAGATAATAGATATAGATAGAGAGGTTAAAAATGTCTGCAAAGGATAAATTGAGGGGGAACAGCAGGACGAATATCTTTGTGCGGGTGATGGTGAGCTTTCTGCTGATCATTCTGGTGCCAACCATGATCATGGGGATCGTGTGGTACCGGGATATCAGGGAGAAAAACCATGGGGATATGATGGAGAAGGAGCGGCGCTGTCTGGCAGAAGTGCAGGAGGCATACAGATGTATTGTCAGTTCTGTGGAACAGGATCTGGTGGGAATGGTCTATGGCACCAGTTTCCAGAATTATGTCGCTACCAAGAAACCAGAGCATATGGTGCAGGTAATGGCGGAAGCGGCAAGGGCCGTGAACCGGAACGAATCCTTGTATTCCGTCTACCTGTGTGACCTGGGAGCCGGTAAAATCTGGGATTCTGGTTCGAAACAACAGAGCCTGGAATCTTTTTATGATACGAATTGGCTGGAACTGGGTTCCGAATTCGTGGGGATGGAGAATTTTATTAAGATCTGGAAGAACCAGCAGTTCTGGAATTCTATCAGGAATACCCTGATACTGAACCTGGCGACTCTGGCGGCCAGTTTTCCGCTGACCATTGGCCTGGCCCTGATGCTCAATGAGCTGCGGGCTGTCAGATTTAAGCGGATATCCCAGTCCCTGCTCTACCTGCCACATTTTATCTCCTGGGTGGTAGTGGCGGGAATTGCCCAGAATATGTTCAACATGTCTAATGGCACAGTGAATAAGGTGCTGGAGGGCATAGGAGTAGGGCCGATTCCCTTCCTCAGCCACAATGGCTGGTGGATTTTTACCTATATTCTGTGTAACATCTGGAAGGAGATTGGCTGGGGAACCATCATTTATCTGGCTGCATTGACAAGTGTGGATGAGAGCCTGTATGAGGCTGCTTATCTGGACGGGGCTACCAGGCTGCAGAGAATCCGTTACATCATGGTCCATAGAAGCATTTGAGCGGATTACAGCATCATGCGAGATATCAGACAGGGCGTGATGTAGAAGCCCCTGCCATTTCTGGCAGGGGTGTTTTGCCGAATAGATCAGATCGACATGTCATTAGAAACAACGGGGGATACGAAATTAATATTCCGAGATCCGCAGATCCCCGCTGGTGGAGGATACGGTCATATTCCAGGCGGGATCCGGGCCATATTGTCCTTTGGCCTGGTTTCCTTTTTTGTTGAAGGAGAGTGCTTCATCGAAGAAAGTACTGCAGTCCCCGCTGACGGATTTGAATTCCAGGGAGAGGGAGGTATCTCCCGGCAGTTTGCAGTCCACATAGCCGCTGGTGGTAGATATCGCCAGATCCCCGTTCAGTTCCTGCAGACAGATGCGGATATCCCCGGATACGGATCCCGCCTTTCCACAGCCCTTACCGTCTAGCAGGGAGAGGGTGCCGCTGGTGGTATTCAGCTGGAAGTCCCCGTCCAGATAATCAGACCGGACATCCCCGGATACTGTGGAAGCATGCAAGTGGCCGGTTCCGCCCTGGAGGGAAATATCTCCGCTGGTAGAGGAAAGGGACATCTGTCCTTCCAGGGTGCCCAGATCCATGTCCCCGCTGGTGGAGGAGACAGTTGCATCCCCTTTTGCCTTAGACAAGGTGATCTCTCCGCTGGTAGTGGAACATTTGACAGTTCCTGCTGTCTGTTCCAGGAGGATATCCCCACTGGTGGTAGTAAAGGAGAGGGTATCTGCATCTACAGATTGAAAATGGATGTCCCCACTGGTGGAGGTGGCCTGGAAGGTACCGGCCATGACTGTGGGGAAGGTGATATCCCCGCTGGTGGAAGTGGTCTGGAAACGATCCTGCAGGGTGAAGGGAACTTCGGAGCGGATCTGCCCGCTTACCGTTTTCACCCAGAGGGATTCCAGGGCATATTCCGGCAGGTCTGGCAGGTAGATTTCCACATAACCGTCCTGAGACTGGAAAGGGAAGAGGGAGAAAGAGAAAAATCCCTGTCTCTTTCCACGGATGACCAGTTCCTTGCTTTCCAAGGCCACGGTGGAAAGCTGCCCTTCATCTGGAGTGTAATTCAGATATTCCCGGATCACCAGGGCATCGCTGTCCCCCTGATAGAAATACACATCATGGGAATTCATGCCAAAATCAATATGGATTTCCTTAAGGACATCTTCAAGATCCGCTATCGGAATCTCCTTTTCCTGCACCAGGGAATATCTGCCAGGGGTGCTGTTTCCTTGGTTATGTAGGAACCAGCCCGAGCCGCTGCCGGAGGCCAGGGCTATACCCAGCATACTACATAGGAAAAGAGTGAAACAGCTTAAGAATACGATCATTACAATCTTCAAATTTTTCATGGGAATGCCTCTTTGCTGTTACTTTATTTTTTAGTTTCTGCGCCGTAAGCTGTAGACAAGCGTCACAATGGCCTGTATGCAGCCTCCGATCAGAAATATGACCCAGGTCACATGCCAGCCTCCGCTGGTAAAGCTGATGAGGAAGTAAAGTGCCAGGGTCAGAAGCCAGATAATGGAACTGATGGAGGTCATGACGGCTTTCTCCCGGTTGCCGGAGTAGCGGCTTTCTTTGTATTGCTCCACCAGGCTCTCCTCCCGCTTGGTGTAGTCGGGGTACATGTAGGAGGCGTAGACCAGCATGCAGGTGGGCGGGATGCACACCAGGCCTGCCAGCACAAGGGCCAGTGTATTGTTTATGGCATAGTAGTCTGCCAGGAGGGTGGTACCGAACAGGACAACTCCTGCGAAGATGTACAGGCCTACGGCGATAGCGGTCAGCAGGGCTTTCTTGCGCCGGTCTACCTCGGAGAGGGTCAGCAGGTTCTTCTCCTCCAGATCCCCGAACAGTTCCGTCACATCCCCGATGGAACCGATCACGTTCTGGTAGGCAGCGTCCTCCTGGTAGCCTTCGCTGATGAGATCCTGGTACTTGTCAATGGTGTTGCGGGTCATTTCTTCTTTCAGTTCCATGGCTTTTCTGGTCTTCGGTGCATCTGCAAACAATTCGTCCAGATGCTGTTTGATTTTCTCCTGCATAAGAATGGTTTCCTTTCCTGGTAATATATTTAGATTGTACATGGTGATGCTTACGATTCGGGGCGGGGGACAGATGTTCAAACTGCTCTTTGCATGATTTTCTGCAGGCTTGCTTTGAGCCTGCTTATTTCAGCAGATGGTCTATGGTGGCCTTGGCTTCCTCCCAGTCTCTCTTGTAAGACTGATAGGCCCTGCGCCCCTCCTCTGTGATGGAATAGTAGCGCCGTCTGGCCCCTACAGTCTCATCGCCCCAGTAAGTGCGGATGTAACCAGCCTGTTCCAGCCGCCGGAAAGCAGAGTACAGCGTGGCTTCTTTCAATTCACAGCGATTATCGGTTTTCTTCATAATGTCCTTGTTGATCTGATAGCCATAGCTGTCCTGCTCCAACAGGTGGGAGAGGATAATGGCCTCCGTATGTCCCCGTAGGATGTCGGATGTTATGGACATGAACCAGCCTCCTTTCATTCCCGCCAGTATGGAGCCAGGTCAACAAAAGCTTATGTGTTGTTGTCCGTAAAACCAGCCAAAGGCTGGCCTGGACGGCTGGCGAATGAGGCGGGGGGTCAATATTCCACAGCCTGCTGCGGGGGAACTGACCGGGTTTGTATGGGAAATCGTGTAGGTGTGCGCCTGCCGGTATACCTGGCAGGTTGGTTATACTATACATTAAGATACCTCACCTGTCAAGGTATATATGTAAGTAAAATATATATGACAGGAAAGATGACATATTTTGTTGTATTTTGCCGCTTTTTGTGGTAAATTGAAAGGAAGTAACTGGAAATAACTGGAAAAAAAGGAAAATAAAGGGAGTTAGAAAGGAAGATTTTTGCAATAAGCTGTTTCCGGTCAAAACGGCAGAAGTGATATCCTGTAGACAGGGAAGCAGACTGACAACGAGGGAATGACATGCTGAGAGAATACGAGGACAGAAATGTGTACGAGACCTTCCAGGACAGGATGAAGCTGTTGTTCGAGGAATTTGACAATATCTACATATCTTTCTCGGGGGGAAAGGACAGCGGCCTGCTTCTGAATCTGGTGCTGGATTACCGGAACAGGTGGTATCCGGACAGAATGGTAGGAGTGTTCCACCAGGATTTTGAGGCCCAGTATACTGTGACCACGGAATATATTGAGAGAACCTTTGAACGGGTAAAGAACCAGGTGGAAGCCTACTGGGTATGCCTGCCCATGGCCACCCGGACGGCCCTGAGCAGCTATGAGATGTACTGGTATCCCTGGGATGATACCAGGCGGGAAGCCTGGGTACGCCCTATGCCGGACAAGGACTATGTAATCAACCTGGAGAACAATCCCATCTCCACTTACCGTTACCGGATGCACCAGGAAGACCTGGCCAAACAGTTTGGCAGATGGTACAGGACGGAGCATGGCATGGGCAGGACTGTGTGCCTGCTGGGCATGCGGGCAGAGGAATCCCTGCAGAGATACAGCGGTTTCCTGAATAAAAAGTATGGTTATAAAGGGGAATGCTGGATCAGCAAACAATTCAAGGACATGTGGTGTGCATCCCCCATCTACGACTGGTCCTTAAGTGATGTGTGGCATGCCAATTATCTCTTTGGCTATGACTACAACCGTCTCTATGACCTCTACTACATGGCCGGGCTGAAGGTATCCCAGATGCGGGTGGCTTCCCCTTTCAATGATTATTCCAAGGATTCCTTGAATCTGTACAGGGTCATTGACCCGGAGATCTGGGTGAAACTGGTGGGAAGGGTGCGGGGGGCTAATTTTGCCTGTATCTATGGCAGGACCAGGGCCATGGGATACCGGAATGTAACCCTGCCGGAGGGACATACCTGGGAGTCCTATACCCGGTTCCTGCTGGATACCCTGCCCAAGCGCCTCCGGAACAATTATGCCAAGAAATTCAACACCTCCATCATATTCTGGCACAATACCGGAGGCGGACTGGACGAGGATACCATACAGGAACTGATCGACCATGGCTACCAGGTAAGGCGCAATGGGGTTTCGAACTACACCTTGAACCGGAAGTCCCGGATCATATTCGTGGGAAAGATTCCTGACCACACAGATGATATCAAGACCACCAAGGATGTGCCAAGCTGGAAGCGCATGTGCTTCTGTATCCTGAAGAATGACCACAACTGCCGCTTTATGGGATTTGGCATGTCCAGACAGCAACAGAAGTATGTGGATGCAATCCGCCGCAAATACCAGGCGGTAGAGGAGATGGAATATGGAGTTTAAAAGTCCTGTATACAACGTAATCGCTGTCCCTGTGGAGAAGATCAAGGCCAATACATACAATCCAAACAAAGTGGCCCCGCCCGAGATGCGTCTGCTGTATGAGAGCATCCGGGCAGACGGCTATACCATGCCCATTGTCTGTTACTATGCGGAGGACAAGGACCAGTATATCATTGTGGACGGCTTTCACCGCTACCGGGTGATGCTGGAACACAAGGATATCTACGAGCGGGAGAGCGGGAAGATGCCTGTCTCGGTGATCAACAAGCCCATTGACCAGAGGATGGCCAGCACCATACGGCATAACCGGGCCAGGGGTACCCACCATGTGGAACTGATGAGCAGCATTGTAAAAGAACTGCATGAGCTGGGCCGTTCCGATGCCTGGATCTCCAGGCACCTGGGCATGGATATGGACGAGATCCTGCGTCTGAAACAGATCACGGGCCTGGCAGCGCTGTTCAAGGATGTAAAGTTCGGGAAGGCATGGAGACCGGTGGAGGATGTCAGAGGGGGGAACCGGGAAGAAATGGAAACATGATAAAAAGGCTGTTTGGCGTATTGCAAAAATGTGTCAAACGGCTTTTGTGTTTATAGCAGGTGATTGTATTGAGGGGATTTTCCTTCAGATTATGATTCAGATTTTAATTTATCTACGATCAATTCGATAGAATCCTGGATCTCCGGTGCAAGATAACGGAAATTCTGCAGGAGCTTGATTTCTTTTTCCGTAGGGGACAGGGTAGCCAGCATGTCTTCCCAGGAGGAAGTGTCTGAACCTCCGATGAGATAATCCACGGAAATGCCGAAAAATACGGCAAAACTCTTCAAAGTCTCTATATTCGGTTCTGCTAATCCATTTTCATATTTGTAGATGGACTGCTGCGTCAGATTGAACTTCTCCGCCAAAGCCTGTTGGCTCAATCCCCGGTCCATCCGCAATTTTCTTAGATTCTCCACGATACGCCTCCATGAAACAATTCGTTACTGTTCACTCCGTTCACAGCAATTATGCACACATACAGTAGAATGCAAGCATTCTACTGTCATGAATTGGGCAAGGACAGCCCATTCTGGCACAGGGCAGTCTTAGGTTTGTCACGCGGGAAACGCGTGAAAACACCTGGCGGTGGCGCCAGTGGACAGTAATAACAATTCTACTTCTATAATAAATGGTTCTGTAGAGAAAAGAAAAAACCATTCAGTTGTTATTTACAACAACTAAAAGGTGTGCTAATATAAACCTAAAAGTAGTATATGGGTATTTGGGGCATTGTATGACAGATCAAAATATTACAAAGATAATTGGAGCTGATATGAGAAGAAAAATATTTGTGTACAGTAATAATCTGGATTTTTTGGACTGCTTTAGTGCGTATGTAATGGAATCTGTTAAGAATGGATATGATTTTTCCTTTTTTACAGAGAGGAGCCTTGTAGATAACGCGCTGAAACAGCAACAGGCAGATCTGCTTTTGGCAGAGGAAGACTTTTTGCAAAAATGTGATTGCCCTGTAGACTGCATCAAAGTCATAATGTCTAACCGTACACAGGTTGACAGAAAGACTGGAAGACATGAAGTGAATATATACCAGAGAGGCAGGGATATTCTGGCCGATATGGAGAAACTGATAGGAATTGCTGGCGGCGCCGGTATGGAGAAGAAGGATAAAACGCAGAAGATAGTTGCTTTTTATTCGCCGCAGGGTGGTGTGGGGAAGACTACATTGGCATACAGCCTGGCTTTGCTGTGTGCCAGGAAGCATACAAGTATCTATTTGAACCTGGAAGAAGCACCCTATACAGATCATTTGTATCAGACTACTTTCCACACAGGTATGGAGGATGTTTTATATGCAATCAAAGACCACCGCGATACAGATGCGGTGTTATCGAATGCCATGGAAAAGGATTGCAGGAACGTGACTACCCTTCCGGTTTTTGCGCATTATCAGGATTACCAGGATCTGACAGGTGATGAGACAGAGACCTTTATAGAAAGCCTATTGGCTGTCAGCAGGGCAGAATACATATTTATAGATTTACCAGGAGGACTGACAGGACAGAGCAGGCGGATCCTTGAAATGAGTGATGTCAGTTTCTGGATATTTGAGGATACTGCTATTGGAAAGGGGAAGATGGAGAAGGTTCAAAGTGACCATAGCATACAGAGAATGGCGTTTTTCAATAAAACCCGGTTTGTGCAAAATAAATGTAAGGTACGGGGGGAGGATTCTGCGGTGATTCGGATCCCCTTTTCTGATAGTCTGTCAAAAGGAATGGCAGTGGATGCTGTATTATCTGGAAACCAGGATTTTTACAATGGATGCCTGGAATTAATTAATATGGTTGACGGGGGAAAGTAAGATGGCTATGGTGTCCGCAGAGGTGATGGAAGAAGTTCTGGGGAAAACAAAGAGATATCTGGAGAACCAGAAGGATATCTCGGATGAGGAAATCAAGGATGCGGCCAGAAGATTTCTGGAGGAGCTGGCGGCTTCTGGTTCGGTTCCTTACATGAGTGTTGCGGAGAAAAAAGAGATAACTGACCATGTGTTTAATTCCATGAGAAAGCTGGGAATCTTACAGCCAATTCTGGACGACAGAAGTATTACGGAGATCATGGTCAATGGACCGGATCATATCTTTATTGAGAAAGCCGGGCATCTGTATGAGACAGGGGAGAGATTCCGGGATAAAAAGGAATTGGAGGATATTATCCAGAGGATTGTTTATAGGGTAAATCGAACCGTTGATTCTGCGAACCCAATCTGCGATGCCAGGCTGGAGGATGGTTCCCGCGTGAATATTGTGCTGTCACCCATTGCGCTGGATGGTCCTACTGTAACAATCCGGAAATTCCCCGAAAGGGTGATTGGTTTCGAAGACTTGATCAGTTGGGGAGCCATATCCGAACAGGCTGCGGATTTTCTGAAAAAGTGTGTGGAGGCCAAGTACAATATTTTTGTCAGTGGAGGTACGGGATCCGGAAAAACAACATTCTTAAATGCATTGTCTAATTTTATACCATCAGATGAGAGAATCATTACCATTGAGGACTCTGCGGAATTACAGATACAGAGTGTACGAAACCTGGTACGGCTGGAAACACGGAATGCCAACACGGAAGGAAAAGGTGCCATTACCATAAGGGATTTGATAAAATCTTCCCTGCGTATGAGGCCAGAGCGGATTGTAGTGGGTGAGGTAAGGGGAGCAGAAGCCTTGGACATGTTGCAGGCCATGAATACAGGTCATGACGGTTCCTTGTCTACAGGCCATGCCAACTCTCCCAGAGATATGTTATCCCGACTGGAGACGATGGTGCTGACTGGCGCGGATTTTCCCATGGAAGCCATTAGACAGCAGATTGCTTCAGCCATTGACATCATTGTCCATCTGGGAAGACTCAGTGACAAGAGCCGCAAAGTCTTGAACATTGTGGAGATGCAAGGATATGAAAAAGGGGAATACATTTTAAATCCGCTGTATGAATACGAAATACAGGGAAAAGAAGCCAGGGGAAAGCTTACAGGGCATCATGTACGTCTGAATCCCATACAGAACACGCACAAATTTGTTATGTCTGGAATCGCAGATTCCGTGTGATTTGTCTTGCCATTGAATCCAGAAGCGGGATGTCTGCCATCGAAAAGCAAATATTCACCGATACACGTGCAGGGGGAAAAGTGAAAAAGAAAATGAACTTAGGGAATCAGAAAGAGAAGAGCAGGCAGGAGAAATCTCTGGGAAAGAAAAAGATCCCGGAAGAAAAAGAGTATAATGGCGCTGTCAATTATAATGTGTACCATATGACTAAGGTGGAGAAATGCTGTTATATGGTGGGGGCCGGGGTGGTATTATATTTACTTGGGTACATATTTTATCGGAGTGTAGCAATTTCATTACTCTTTGCGCTGCTTGCCGTGAAGTACCCGGCGGTTAGGACAAGGAGTATCATACGCAAGAGAAAGAAGCAATTGACTATGCAGTTTAAGGATATGCTGTATAGCCTTTCTTCAGCGGTTGGCGCAGGTAATTCTGTGGAGCGTGCCTTGGAGATTGTAAAAGATGACATGATCAGCCAGTACGGGGAGAGCAATGTATTCATTGTCCGGGAGCTGGAACTGATGATCAGCAGGATTTCCCTAAACCAGAACATAGAGGACATCTTCGCGGAATTTGCAGAGAGAAGCGGGGTGGAGGATGTGAAGACATTCGCGGATATCTTCGAGGTATCCAAGCGTACTGGCGGAAACCTGGTACAGATTATCCGCCAGACAACAGATGTGATTGCGGATAAGATTGAAATAGAGACTGAGATAGACACAGCATTATCGGGAAAGAAGATGGAGCAGAAGGTAGTCACAGTGATGCCTGTGTTACTCACCTGGTTTATGACAGTGTCCACAGATGGCTTTATGGATCCCGTGTTCCAGACAATAGGTGGCAGGGTGGTTGCCACGGTGGCACTGGCCATGATCCTGGCGGGAGCCTTGTGGTCTGCGTCCATTGCAAATATTGAGATATGATCTTAATTGGGGATAAACTTGAAAGTTCCTTTCAAATATTGATTGGTATGTGCGCCAAAGTGCGCCGGGAGGTGTAAAAATGGCAGAGATCAGCGTGGGATCAGCAGTCTTTATGGTGGTGGTTCTTCTTGTGTTCGCAGTATTTTACGAAAAGGGAAAAAAGAGGTTCCAGGAGTATCTTGTTCCTCTGGACAAGAAAGACTTTCCTCTAAAGGATTTGATGCCAGTGGGGTTTGCTGTGATGGCCTTTTTGAAGTATCAGTATAATACTTCCTTTGACAGGAAGAACAGGAAGCTTTTGAAAGAACTACAAGACCCGGAATATGTGGAATTCTATATGAGGGTATACTGGGCCAAGGCTGCCACATATGCCATGGTGGCTTTGGGGCTTGGGGGGATGGTGAGCCTGGCGGCAGATGACCCGGTTATGGGACTGGTGATCGGGATAGGACTTAGTGGGATTCTGGTCTATTTTACCTGGCAGGGCCTGCAGAACACGGTGCAGGAAAGACATGTTGCCATAGCCATGGACATGCCGGAACTGGTCAATAAGATCGTCATATTGACCGGGGCCGGGCTGAATACCCAGGGTGCCCTGGCCATGATTACCAGGGAGATGCACAGTGAAAGGCTTTTATATCAGGAACTGGCACATGTCATGAAATTGATTGACGCAGGTGAACCTGTGGACGCAGCGTTTGACTACCTGGGAGCCAAATGTAACATGCCGGAAATGAGGAGACTGATTTCCATCATTTTGCAGAATATTTACCGGAGCGGCTCGGATATGTCTGTCGCCTTAAAGGGAATCGGGGAGGAACTATGGACGGCCAGAAAGGCAACTGCCTTAAGGGTGACGGAGGAAGCGTCCACCAAAATGTTGTTCCCCATGATGCTGATGCTCTTTGCAGTGATACTGCTGGTAATAGCCCCGGCTGTACAGGGCATGCAATTTTAGGGAAAGGAGGAAGCCGGATATGTGGAAGGAGTTTTGGGCAGAGGAAGATGGTGTGCATACAGTGGAGATCATACTTATTGTTGCAGTACTGGTTTGTATAGCATTGATTTTTAGGAATGCAATTATTGGTTTTGTGCAAGATGCCATAGCTTCTGTATTTGGTGATGAAACAAAGGCAGGCACAAGTGTTACGCCTGCATCGTAAGCAGGCCGGCCATGAAAAACCTTAAGGGGCACCATGATAAAGGATGCCCCTTTTTGAAACTTGGCAATGAGCAGTTACGGGGTACATGACATGAAACATACCAGGAAAGGTTCTTTGACGGCAGAGGCAGTTCTCGTCATGCCGGTTATTCTGTTTGTCCTGATGCTTCTGATAAGGATGTGTATTGTGCATTATCAGAATGCAGTGACCTCTGCGGAAGCAATGAGGGTGGCCGCCCGGATGGGGATACACTGGCAGGAACTGTCGGGGGATCATCCGCTCATTTTGCAGGATGCAGATACAGCAGAAAACTGGATTACGGACAGCAACTTTCTGGAACATAATCCTTACCAGGGTCTGGTGGAACTGCTAAATGGCAGCAGTGTGGTTCGGAAGAAACTTCAGCATATCAAAACCTATGCGGCAAGGGTCATGCAGAAAACGCCGAATCTTCTGGGGGAGGACACGGAGGTTGCCGGAGTGGAGGTGAAACGGCAGCAAGGTATCCTGCAGAATTATATTGTGGTCACTGTCACACGACAGAACGAGAATCCCCTTGGTTTTCTCTATGACAAGCTGGGAATCACCTCTCCGGACAAATATAGGATTTCTGCAAAGGGAGTCCAGCAGGAGCCCACGGAATTCATGAGAAATATTTCCCTTCTTTACGATTTCCTGAAGGGGGAATTTAAGAGATGAGCATGTTATTCTGGGCGGCAAGGATGCGAAAAGTAACAAGAGTATGGAAGATTGGGCTTTGTTGGGACTATTTAGGCAAAAACGCTTGGCGAAATGTAACAGACAGGAAATGGGAAGTGGCAGGATGGGTAGAGTATTTCATATGAAGAGACGTACAAAAGGAGCCATCAGTGTTTTTCTGATCATGATATTTCTGGCTACCTATATGTTGGCAGGGGTGTTGGTGGATGGAGGCAGGTACCGTATGGCCAGGGCGCTGGCTGAATCTGCCCTGGACAGCGCCAGTGAATCCGTTCTAAGCTATTATAACCAGATGCTGTATGACTTATATGGATTATTTGCGGTGGATTCTTCCAGTATCAACAGGGAACAGATCGCAGGTATCCTGGAGGAATATGTCTCCCATACATTGCAGGTTGCGGATATAGATTACAGTGGATATGCAACGGGTCTGACCAACTGGCTGATAAATGGAACATGGCAGGACGACAGTAATGTGGATTATTTCAATGATTATGATTTTGATGTACAGGTCACTGCCGGGAGCAGTGTGACCCTGGCCAGTACGGACTATGTGGAAGACCAGATTGTGGAGTATATGAAATACCGGGCACCTATAGAGATGCTGACGGAAGTGGATGGCTTCCTGGAAAAGCTGGGAGAGATTGTGGGGATCAAGGACAGGCTGGCAGCTACCAGAGACCGGATCAAGATTACCAATGGCAAAAAGGAGATGTTCAAACGCTGTGAACAGCTGATGGAAGATATCAATGCCTTTAACGAGAAAATGATTGCGTTCTGCAACAATCCCTGTATATCCCAGAGCTTTCGGAAAGAGATGGTTCAAGGCAGTGGGGAAAGTGGAAGTTATCTTATGACAGGGGAAAAGGATGCACAGGGAAATTATAATACGGCAAATGCAGCAGATCTGTATCTGTTGTTCGGCAAATCCTTTGATGACAAACTGGAGGAAATTGGTGGATATATGCTAAAAGAGGAGGAGAACCAGGAGGGAGAGACTGAGGCAGAATCTTTTGAGGATCTGGCAGTTCGGCAGAAGGAAGCATATGAAGAGGCAGCAGAGGAATTTTTAGACAGCCTGGATCCCTTGTTTGTGAATGCCGGAAAATTGTACAAGGAAGCCAATGAGCTGCGGGACCGGGTGGAAGCAGTGAGCGAGGAATACCATTCCTATATTCTGGAACTACAGGCACAGCTGGACAGTCATCCGGACAGCCAGCAGTACAGAACGGTATACGAGCCGGAGATAGCATTGGCCAAGAGCAATTGCGGGGAACTTCTCAAGAACATGGATCTGATCCTTAGCTCCAGGCAGTTTACAAATGACCTGGTAGTGCTGGGACAAGGAAGCGACTGGAGCGCCTTTGAGGCAGCTGTCTATGGGATCATTACCCATCGGTTGAAGAGAGAGACACCTATTACGCTGAAGGCAGCCCTGGATGCAGGGCCGGGAGGAAATTGGGCAGGTGAGACAGCATGTATGTACTTTGTACAAGCCCAGGGGGACTTACAGGCACTGATGAGCGAGACCAGCTATTTCTATAAATGTCATAAGATGGAAGTGGATGTAGTGAATGGGGAGCAGAAAGTAAGCAAGGATCCCGAAACCGACCAGAAAGAAGCAGATGGCATAAAACCGAAGGATCTGGTCAAGGAGGACCTGGCGGTGGCATATACACATGCAGGGAACGGGGGAGGCGGACAGAGCTTTGGCTTGACAAAGGATATTGATACGGAAGAAACGGAAAATATTCTGAATGCAGGTTTATCCCTGGTCTCTGCATTGGAAGGAATGCTGGAAGGAGTGCGGGATAATCTTTATGTAAATGAGTATGTCATGTCCATGTTTTCCAATGTGGTGATGGCCAGGGAAAATGAGAAAAATCCGCCGAATTTCACGGAATTACAGAAGAGGCGGTACGATGCAGGGCAAACAGCCACTGTAGCCGGGGTGGAATACATCTTGATCGGTGGAACGGATTCCGGACTCAATATGCTGGGGGTGGATGCGGAGATTCTGGGCATACGTCTTATTTTCAACACTGCGGCTATTTTTACCGATACGGCTAAGGTTCACCAGGCGACTACAATCGCAACGGCTATTTCCGGACCTTTCGCGCCGCTGGTGACAATTGTACTTCTGGTGGGATGGGCCACAGCGGAGTCTGCCCTGGATGTGGTGGCACTGAAGGAAGGGAAAGAGGTAGCGCTTTTTAAGACAGGACGTGACTGGCAGCTCAGTGTGGAAGGCGCTGTGGAGAGATGTGTGGACATCATAAAAGACAAAGTAATAGAAGAAGCAGGGGATACCTTGAGTCATCTGCATACCCGCATGCAGGATACGGCAAATGAGGCAATCTATGACATTTACCAGGGAGCTTCCGGGACGAAAACGCAGATGCTGGGACTTGCTGTTTCCAAGGCTGGCAGTATGATGGATGACCTGACAGGGGAGATCGTCTCCAACAGCGGTAACAATGCCGTGTGCAATGATATGATGACGAATATGAATCACCAGTTTGATACGGCACTGGGGAATGTAAGGAACCGCCTGGACGGCTGGGGGGATTCTCTTCTGGCAGATACAAGGGATTATGCAGTGAAGGTAGTGAACGAGTCCATGGACAAGGCATTTGACATGGCAGAAGACACCTTGAAGGTCCAGGCAAACAGATTGTCAAATGAGATCAAGGAGAGTATCAAGGGAAAGATACCGGTCGGACAGGTGGTAAATACAGGAAGCTCTACAGGGGTGAAAATGGATTATGAGGATTATCTTCGGATCCTGCTGCTTATGATGAACCAGCAGAAGAAGGTGGAACGTATACAATCCTTGATCCAGGCCAACATGATCCAGGGAGGCAATACGGGGTTTCGGATGGAAGACAGTGCTGTGGCAGTCTGGGCAGATATGCAGTGTGAGATTCGTTATCTGTTTCTGACAGACATCATCTTGCCGGAAGGTGTGAAGAGGCAGGGAAAAATGTCATTTAAAGTATATAGCGCACTATCTTACTGACAGGATAAGGCATGGAGGTGGAGCTTGGCGAAAAAGGGAGACATGGGAAACGGGACAGAAAAAGAAAGCGGCAACAAAAAAGGAGCGATCACGGTAGAGGCAGTGATGGTACTGCCTGTCTTTATGCTGGTCATTTTATGTATTATCCAGTTCCTGAATATTTCGTATCTGCAACTTGTTATCCAACAGGGGCTGAACAATGCAGGAAGGACATTGGCCCAGTATGGATATGCCCTGGATGTGGCGGTTGGAATAGAGACGGTGAACACCAACCATATAGATGACAATGTGGCTACGGTACAGCCGGTGGTACATACTTTTCAAGAGATGACAGGGGATATTGCAAGCCTGTTCCAGGATTTTTCTTTTGACAAGGTATCCTCCATACTGGGAAAAGGCCAGGAATTAAAAGGCCAGGTAAGCACCATGATAACCGCCTTGAAGGGTATCACCGGGAAAGATGTGGTGTCCTATCTTCTGACAACAGGTGCAGAAATGGGTATCACCATGATCGTGGAAGGTACGGTGGAGGAGTATCTGACAGAAATGAAAGTCAACCGGAATCTGTTGGATGGGAATATCCAGTATCAGGTCTGTATGGATGACAGTACACAGGATATTGTATTGATTGCCACCTATCGTTACAGGTCGGGTATGTTTTCCCTGTTTACGGATGGGATTGACATGAGGCAGGTTGTGGTAGTACATCCCTGGATAGGGGGTAAGACGGCAGGAATCAGGCAGAAATAGAGCCGGGAATGGGGACAGGATGCAGTATTTGATAGTAGCGGCAGTGGGAACTGGAATCGGACTGGCGGATGTGGCCTTATTGTTGCTTGCACAGAGAGTGGAATCCCTGGAGACATTCCGGGAGCGTAAAGTGTGGCGACAGGCACCTTTCTGGATTGTGACAGGTGGGATGCTGGTGGCAGGCCCCTATCTCCTGTGGCTGATGGAGGAATGGGGATATCTGCTGGGGCAGCAGATCCTGTTGGTGGGATATCTGCTGCCATTGAGCGTTGTGGATTGCAGGCACAGACAGTTTCCGGATCTGCTTCATGTGGTATATGGCGTGGCCTTCATAGGATACAGGGTATTTCTGGGAAATTGGCAGGAACTGATCAGCGGTTGTCTGGCAGCTGTCAGTATGCTGCTGTTCTGTGGCGTGGTACATCTGGCAAAGAAGGATCAGCTGGGATGGGGAGATGTGAAGATGTTATGTGTATGCGCCTTTTTAAAAGGAATCCCCAATATCATCTATCTTTTATTCAGAGGGCTGCTGGTAGCTGCTGTGTATAGCATGGTGCAGATGATAAGGCATAGGGCAGATATGAAGACAGAATATCCGTTGGCGCCCTTCCTTTTGACAGGCGTGCTACTGTAAGGGAGAAAGTGAAGGAAAATATGTCCGGACAGGGCAGGGAGGTATGGAAATGCAGCAAATGTATGAAATAGCAAGGGAGACAAGAGGAGCAGAGCAATTTCTGGTGGTCAGGCAGGGGGCAGAAGAAGACATCAACAGATATCTTCTGAAAATGTTAGAGTACAACACCATAGCAGGAATCCTCCCATTGAAAAGCAGAACCATTGACGGTAAGACAGTACTCAATTTTCAGGTCGGGGAGCGTTACCGTGTCATGGAACTGGCGCGGCAGAAGAAGATAGGCTCCCGTGAAGCGAAGCTGATCTATGTAAGACTTGTGAGTGCTTTTCTGGATATGAAGGAATATTTCCTCAATGCAGACCAGTGTGTGTACGACCTGGAGTATCTCTATGTGGATGCCACGATGAATCCCTTTTTGCCCTACCTGCCCTTTGGATGTATGCGGAATCCGGAGATGGACAAGGTATGGAGGGAATTTTTCCAGAAGATTCTGTCACTGCTGTCTATAGGAGAACCAGATCCTTTTTATGACAGGCTGATGAGATACTTAATCCAGGCTGATTTTAATCTGCGGGATTTTCAAAGATGCCTGGAAGACCAGGAGGAAGGAGGGGCTGGGACGGCAGGCCGTGCAGGGATAAAGGAAGAAGCACAGAAGGCTGATTTCCCTGCTGGCGCAGGAATAGAGGAACCGAAGAGACAGGATGGGGATACTGGAAAACGACAGGCGGAAAAAAGGCCTGGAAAGGGAGTTGCAGAAATAAGCAGCAAAAAGGAGGAGACTGCCAGGAACGGAAAATCTGCTGTAGAAAAAGGCGAAGGCGAAGAGAATAAAGCGAAAGCAGGAGGTATCTGGAAAAAGCTTTTCCAGGGGGAGAAAGAAGTAGTCCAGTCTGGTTCCGGAGGATGGAAGGTCAAGATACCAGGAGGCGGACAGGAAACAGAAAGCGGAGGCTTTCCGGAAAAGGCTCTCCAGAAAGAAACTGATACACAGAAACATACCGGTCTGTTTGATTTTGGAAAAAAGGGGAAAAAGGGAAAAGGGGAAGAAAAGGATCTGGAACCGATACAGACAGAAGGGGAAGCAACAGGGGGTGAAAACCGTGAAGACCAGCCAGAGGAGAACGGATGGGCGGAGACAGTGTATGTGATGCCGGATGAGGAAGAGCAGGGGACGGTCATGCTACAGAAACAACCTTATCTGGTACACAAGGGAATTTACATTCCTATGGAACAATTTCCTTTCAGCATCGGGAAAGCCAGTGCGAACTATATTGTGGCGAATCCTACTGTGTCCAGGTGTCATGCTACGATCCTGCAGCAGGAGGATGGGTATTACATACGAGATGAGAATTCGAAAAATAAGACGCTTCTGAATGGCAGGCAATTGGAACCCCAGGTAATGGAAGCGTTAGCTGATGGGGATCAGCTAATGCTCAGTAATGAGGAGTTTACCTTTTATAGCGATACGGAGGCTACGATACAAAATGAGCCGTAAAGAAAGGATGAGTACAGGAACGCCATGTACGGATGAACCGTTGATATCAGGCAGAAGGCATTTTGGAATAGGACTATCGCGATATAAACATAGACAGGGAGAACAGAGGATCCGTATAGAGGGAGGAATCTGTAGCTGACATAATGAGAAAGATGCAACAAGGACAGAAAACGGGACAGGCATGGATATTGGATACATAACGGACAGAGGTAATGTGCGCAAGGACAACCAAGACCGTTACCTGGTAATGGAAGAACAGACAGGAAAAGGGGATATCCTCCTGTGTGTGGTGGCAGATGGGATGGGGGGAACCGGGGATGGAAGCATGGCCAGTGCATTCGTGGTAAAAAGAATGCAGCAGTGGTGGGAATCAGAACTGCCGAAACTGCTGTCAAAGGAACCTGTTTATGTCCATCTCTCACGGAGCCTGGATCAGTGCATTCTCGCCTGCAACAGGGAGATTTTCCGGCAGGCCAGACAATGCCATATTTCTACAGGCACAACATGCTCTGTGCTTATGGCTGTCAGAAAACAGGTACTGATCAAACACCTGGGAGACAGCAGGATCTATCTGGGAAGGTATGGGGAATGGACGCAGTTGACTCAGGACCATACCTGGGAACAACAGGAGAAGGCAGCCGGGAGGAATCCCCTGGAGGACAGTGGATATAAGCAGAAAAAGGGAGCCTTGGTCAACGCTCTGGGAACCCTGGAAATCTGTAGGATAGATACCCAGATGCTGCAGATGGCAGAGCGGGACTGTTTTCTGCTGTGCAGTGATGGCTTTTACCGCTATATGACAGACTTGGAAGCGGGGAAGGATTCATTGGGAAGGGTAACCCTATGGGGAATGCCTGTTGGAATATGCCCTGCCCAGAGGATACTGAACCAGGAGGCAGACAGAATTAAGAAGACCAGGGCAGATGATAACTTTACAGCAGTGCTGGCAGTCAACGGAGGGAAGAAAGGGATGGGCAGGTATGGTTAGCCACATATTGTTAGCTGTTCTGTGTGGCCTGGCTGTCATACAGGACGTGACAACCAGGAAAATCAGAAATCTATTCAATATAGTTGCGGCAATAGCAGCATTTGTCTGTGTGCTGGTAACAAAAGAAAATACCTGGAGTCAGGTTCTGCTGGGTTTTCTGGCAGCCTTTTTGTCGGGTTTTTTCTTGTGGAAGATGGGAGCCATCAAGGCAGGGGATGCAAAGTTCCTGTGGACAGTAGGTATCATCAAAGGGGTATCAGCTTATTGGTGGACACTGGCATATACTCTTGTGGCAGGGGGCATTATGGCATTGGGAATCTTGTTGTGGAAAAGGGATTACAAGAAGAGATATCAGAGATTGTGGGCATATCTCAAGAATCTGGTTTTTACAAGGACGTATAGCAGGTATGAACCGGAGAATCCCCAGGAAGCGCCTTTCGCACTGCCTATGGCAGTGGGATGCCTGGTAGAGTATCTGTTGCGGTTCTGGTAAGGATAAAACGTACAAGGAATGTTCCGGATGAACGGGATGAAGAAGCCGGAAACCATTTAGATGATTATAGGAATAGGGAGACAAGGAGGATCTATACATGCGGTATTGGAAAAACGGACTGGCATTGCTGCTGGCATTATCGGTGGTTGTCACATCGTCTGGTATGGCCCTGGCGGCAGAATCTGCCGGAACAGAGAGGAAGGACATGGGTACGATTTCCGGTAATGATGCAGCGGCAGGAATGGAGGATAGGGACACGGTTTCCGGCAAAGATGTGGCAGGGACGGCAGGTATGGACACGGTTTCAGGTAATGATGCAGGGTTAGGGGAGGCCCCGGAAATAGGGGAGGCGGTTCCTTCTGTGTCTGATGGGGATGTGGGGATTCCATCGGAAGGGCAGGGAGGATCGGGAGAAGCCCTGGACGGGGATCTGTTGTCAGAGAAAGAACAGGGGATAGCGCCACGAGCAGATGGGGATATTGCCAGTGGTACAGATGGGAATATTACCTGGGTAATCGATGCCGGGGGAAAGCTGACGGTGAGCGGTACAGGGGATTTTACGGTAGGGGGAGATGAAAAACCGTGGAGTTCCTATCGTGATCAGATAGTGTCAGCAGAAGTAAATGTGACAGGGATGACGAATGTAACTGGGTTATTTGCTGAGTGCGTAAATCTGGTGGAAGTTGATTTAAGCGGATTTGAGACTAGTAATGTAACACGAATGTGCAACATGTTTTTACATTGTAGTAAACTTCTGAAACTAGATTTGAGCAATTTTGTTACAGACAATGTGACAGATATGATGGGGATGTTTGCTGGTTGCAGTAGTCTGAAAAGTTTAGATGTAAGTCGTTTTGAAACCGGGAATGTTACGCAAATGAATAGTATGTTTTTTGAGTGCAGCAGTTTAGAGAGTCTGGATCTAAGTAGATTTGATACAGGACGCGTAACCAACATGAGAGCCATGTTTTATGATTGTAGTAGTCTTAAGAATTTGAACATAAGCAGTTTTAGAACCAACAATGTAACAGATATGGGTGGTATGTTTTATGGCTGTGGAAGCCTGGTAAGTATAGATGTGAGTGGTTTCGTGACAGACAATGTAACAAATATGTGGAGTATGTTTTCAGGCTGTGGAAGTCTGGCAAGTATAGATGTGAGTGGTTTCGCGACAGACAATGTAACAAGTATGAGTAGTATGTTTTCAGGCTGCGGAAGCCTGGTAAGTATAGATGTGAGTGGTTTCGTGACAGACAATGTAACAGATATGGGGTGGATGTTTTATGGCTGTGGAAGTCTGGCAAGTATAGATGTGAGTGGTTTCGCGACAGACAATGTAACAAGTATGAGTGGTATGTTTTCAGGCTGCGGAAGTCTGGCAAGTATAGATGTGAGTGGTTTTGTTACAGACAATGTGACAGATATGGGGAGTATGTTTTATGGCTGTGGAAGCCTGGCAAGTATAGATGTGAGTGGTTTTGCGACAGACAATGTAACGGATATGGGGTGGATGTTTTCCGGCTGTGGAAGTCTGGCAAGTATAGATGTGAGTGGTTTCGCGACAGAAAAAGTAATAAATATGTTCCACATGTTTGCGCGTTGTGAAAATCTGACCAGCTTGGACGTGAGTGGTTTTGTAACAAATAATGTGACAGATATGACAGGAATGTTTTTTGAATGCAGAAGACTGGCTAGTCTGGATGTGAGTGGTTTTGCAACAGAAAATGTTACGGAGATGTCGGGGATGTTTTATGGTTGTGAAGGAATGACCAGCTTGGATGTGAGTCATTTCATAACAAAAAATGTTACAAAAATGAGTCACATGTTTTCTGGCTGTAGAAATCTGTCTAGCCTAGATGTGAGCCATTTTATAACAGAGAATGTCGTATATATGAATGATATATTTTCTGATTGTGAAACCCTTTTAAGCTTGGATCTGAGCAGCTTTGATGCAAAAAGTGCCACACAGATGGATAGAATATTTGAAGGTTGCACCTCCCTAACTTCCATTCAGACGCCACGGAACGTCACGGTCTCTGCCATACTTCCGTCAAGTGATACAGCAGATTCTGTCTGGAAGCTTCCAGACGGTACAATTGTGACGGAACTGCCACAGAATCTGGATTACAGTGTACTGTTGACCAGAAGTCCTGTGATGGAGGATGCAGAGCTGCATTTCCAGGTGACAGGAGCCGTAGGGCATACCCGTTATGGGGATCTCTATGTGGCGGAAAACCATAGCCAGGAGATCCTGGATACCTTGTTTGACCCTTTATATAAAAATGTATACCAGACTATTTTTATCAAGGATGAGAATGTCAACCTGGCCAGTCTGGTGCCGGAATTTGAGAAAGCGGTCCAGGCCAGGATCTATGTGCAGGGAGTAGAACAGGAATCGGGTATAACTGCACAGGATTTTACACAGGGAACGATTTCCTATATGGCCAGTGCCTTGGGAGCGCAGAAGGATTACCAGGTTACCTTTGCCAGAAAGGAGGCGGGCGCAAGCTTATTTGTAAATGGACCGGATACAAGAGAGATATTTTTGACAGATTACTTTGGAAACAGACATGATATCCTGGTCGCAAATCTGGGGGATGCACAGCTTACAGGGATCAAGGCGGAGCTTCTGGATGCCGTACATATCAAACTGGATGATTCCCAGATGATCAGCAGCACGTTGGATCCGTTTTCCCAGGTGCCCATTGCAGCCGATACGCCCACCAGTGGGATGGATAACATCGGAAGGGTAGGCCTGGTACCGGATGGGGAAGGGGAAATCAGCGGAGTATTGAAAATTACTGCGGATGGCCAGGCGCCAGTATATATTACTTTGACAGGGTATTCTGACAATCCGAGGATTATCACGACTACCCAGGACTTAAATATGGAAGATGTGGTCAGGGTCAAATATGTGCCTTATTCCTATACAGTTGAGACGAATAATGCCTATGACTGGAATCAAGTCACCTTTACTGTGGAGAGCGGACAGCTGGCAAGAGGACTCCAGATGTATCCGGCCACAGGTGAGATATATGGAGTGCCTCTGGAGACAGGGGAATTTCCCATTACAGTGAAGGCCACCTACAGCAGGCCGGAATTCCTGCCATCTTATGCGGATCTTACGTTGATTGTAAAAGACAACACAGATGGTAATGTGGAGGTGTCTACAGATTCCGGTTATGACCTGGTTCAGCGTGTGCCCAATATTCTTCTGGGTTCCGTGGCAGGAGGCGACAGTCAGACCATGGTATCGCTGGGGGAGTATGGGGAATTTGTGGATGTATACCTGGATGGCGTGAAATTGGTAGCGGGAGATGAGTATACATCCGAGGCTGGTAGTACCAGGATTACCATTCTGAACCAGACCTTGACCCGGGTAGGGGTGGGAAGCCATACCTTGGGGGTGGAGTTCCGCACCAGAGGGAACAATCTTCTGAGACGCGCTGCACAGAATTATACCGTACTTTCCAATGGAGACGGCAATTCCGAAGATAACCAGGGAGGGAATCACCAGGGCAGTGAGAACTGGAATGGCAGTGGGGACGCCAGTGGAGGACAGGGTGGAGGTAGCCATGCTGCCAGTGAGGAAGAAGAGGATCTGGCTGAACGTTTTTACTATACAGTGATACCAGGAGACAACCTGTGGCGTATTGCAGTAAAGTTTTATGGTTCTGGCAGCTACTGGAGAAAGGTATATGAAGACAATAGGGCAGTCATACGGAATCCGAACAGGGTCTATGCAGGGCAGCAGCTTTTGATTATCCGGGCTAAACAGGGAAATCCTGGCATAGGACAGGCGGAGGGCAGCATTTACAGGGTACAACTGGGAGACAGTCTCTGGAAGATCGCACAGAGGATATATGGTCGGGGAGAGCTTTGGAGGAGGATTTACCAGGCAAACAGGAAGGCAATCATAGAACCGGGACGGCTACGGACAGGGCAGAAGATCGTGATTCCGGGGGCATCATGGGTGCAATAGATCACCTTTCTGATAGGACATAGGGAAGAGCAGGGAGAGAAAAGTGGTTGGTTTATCTGGAAGTGAGTTATTGTTCTATGGGGGAGTTGGATTGATGTGCCTGTCCCTGGTATCTGCGGTGGTCTGTGTGGTCATTTTCCGGGGCACAGGGAAGCGCTTGAGGAAGTTTTTGGAGCAGGAGTATGGAAGATGTCACAAGTGATAGCAGATTTATATGAACTGAAGACACAGATCGGTGCTGGTGGGGGAGGAGTGGTCTATCTGGGAAGACATATCCGCCTGGAGAAAGACATTGTCCTAAAGGCAGATAAACGGAGCCTGGCAGCCAGTACAGAAACCCTCCGCCGGGAAGTGGATATGCTAAAGGGACTCAGTCAGACATATATCCCCCAGGTGTATGATTTTGTACAGGAGGACGGTGTTGTCTATACAGTCATGGACTATATTCCTGGCGAAAGCATCAATAAGTTGCTTGACAGAGGGGAGAAATTGCCGCAGGTCCAGGTGATCAAATGGGCCTGCCAACTATTGGAGGCCTTGGAATATCTACATGGAAGACCGCCTCATGGTATCCTGCACGGTGATATCAAACCGGCGAATATTATGCTACAGCCAGATGGTAATGTATGTCTGATCGATTTCAATATTGCCCTGGCCCTGGGGGAGGACGGGGCAGTCAAAGTGGGATTCAGCCATGGCTATGCTTCACCGGAGCACTACGGGGCAGATTATGTCAGTGCCAGGAGAATGGCATGGCAGAAGACCAGGATGGGGGAGAACAAAAAAAAGTCCACATTGCGTTGGGGCAGTACAAGGAGTCCGGAAGGAATCAGAGAAAGTACAGGTGTAGAAAGGATACCTACAAGTACGGATATGGAACCGAAGAAGCTGCCGGTGGATACCGGAAGTGAAGCAACAGAGACGATGCCAGCGGTCTCTGGGGAGGAACAGACAGAGACGGTATCTGTAGTTCCCGGAGATATGGAAACGGAGACAATGCCAGCGGGATCCGGTTCTTCCAGCCATGCCGGGGATACTGGGAGTATGAAGAATGCGGTGCTTCTGGATGTGCGTTCGGATATCTACAGCCTGGGAGCCACACTCTATCACATGCTATCTGGTCGCAGGCCGGCCGGGGATGCCGGAAGTGTGGAACCCTTAACGCACCAGGATTGCAGTCCGGCGGTGGCTGCTATTATTGCCAGGGCCATGTCACCTGTGCCAGAGAACCGTTATCAGACAGCGGCACAGATGCGGGAAGCATTTTTATCCCTATGGGTTACGGACGGCAGGGTGAAACGCCATAGAAGACATATGATTGCTTCGGCAACGGTGATATCCTTGTTGTTCCTGGCAGGGGGTGGCTGTGCATTTGTGGGGATGAAGCAGATGGAGCAGAGACAGGCGGCCCTGGCAATGGCAGAGTATTCCCATAATGCCCTGGATCAAGGAAATGTGTCCCTGGCAGTCAGCCAGGCCATGCAGGCAATACCGACAGGAAACAGTATATGGGAGGCACCAGTAACGGCCCAGGCACAGAAAGCCCTGTCAGATGCTTTGGGAGTATATGACCTGAAAGACGGATTTAAATCTGTAGGTACCCTGGAATTGCCCGGCGCCCCTTTTGATCTGGTTCTGTCACCGGAGGGAACCAGGCTGGCAGTGGTATATGGATATGAGACAGCAGTGTATGATCTGGACAGTCTGTCTAAGATTACAGTGCTTCCTGTGCAGCCATCTGCCCTGTCAGACTGTCTGTTTACAGATGAGAATCATGTGGTCTATGCAGATCCCCAAGGAATTACCCTATATGACCTGGAGGCACAGGAAGTTGTCTGGACCGGGGAGGCGGCTACTACCTTGTCAGTATCCGGGGATGGAAGCACTGTGGCAGCAGTGGACAGGGATGGAGGGTATGCCATGGTTTACAATGTGGCAGACGGTTCAGAGCGGGCAAGGTGTTCTTTTCACGGACAACATATGGCAGTAGCGGCAAATGATGTGTTTGCGGATCCCAAGAATGCTGTTTTTACACTGAATGAGGATGGGAGTCTACTGGCGGTTAGTTTCTCTCAAGGTGGGCTGACTGTTTTTGATATGCAGAATTCTGCAAATGACATTATTCTATATGAAAAATCGAAATTTCATTATTTCCAGGGTGGATTTTGTGGAAAGTATTTTGCATATACAGCGTTTGGAGATACAGCCTGCTTTGGGTTGGTAGATACGGTAGAAGCCATCTATATAGGAACAATGGAATCCCGGGAGCCTTTTTCCCTACAGGCAGACAAGAGAGGAATCTATCTGGGAAGCGGGAACGTGCTGGCAGAAGTAGACCCGGGTTCTTTGACAGAGCGGGAGGTGGCTTATACAGGGATTTTAGGTATGAGCAATTTTGTGGCTGATAGGACATATGCACTGGTAGCGACAGAAGACAATTGTTTTTCTTTTTATAATGCAGGTGCTTACTTGATGGGGAAGGAAAGTGGGAACCAGAACGCAGATTTCCTGGCACTGTCGGGTGAATATGCGGTAGTCGGGAATAGGACAGAGAAGCTGTTGCGAATCCTGCATCTGGAGAGTCATGCAGACGCACAACTGGCATCCTATGATGCCCGCTGTGACCACCAGGAAGCGCGTGTGAGCGGGAATGGGAAGACAGTGATGCTGTTTGGTTATCAAGCCTTTTGGATCTATGATAGGAACGGGAAACTTCTGGCCGAAGAGGAACTGCCGGATGCAGACCATATCTATGACCAACAGTTTAGGAAGGAGGGAGAGGATTCCTGGCTGGAAGTGATCTGGTATGATGGCACCAGACGTTTTTATAGTGCAACAGATGGTACGGTACTTTTCGAAGAACGTGGACAGGCACCAGACAAAGATTTATATGAGGAGTTTGTAGTAGGGGAATACCGCATCGCATCTGGTTTGCATGAAGCGCCAATTGTGTACGATCTGGATTCAGGTAGAAAACTGGCAGTGCTGGAGGCAGAAGGGTACTTGACCTATGTAACGGAACTGGAAGGGAACCTCATAACAGAATATATAGATACAGAAGGAAAACGTTATGGGGTGTTACTGAATAAGAAATTTGAGCCGATTGCGTATCTTCCGGGACTTTGCGATGTGACAGAAGACATGCTGGTCTTTGATGACGGAGCCGGGAATCTGCGCGGGAGCCATCTGTATTCCCTTAAGGAACTGGTCAGCCTCGGAGAGGCTTATTTGATGAAAAAGGAAAGAGATTGAACATGCCGGTAAAAATTATAAGACAAGATATTACGAAATTCAAATGTGATGCGATTGTCAATGCAGCAAACGTTACATTGCTTGGCGGACTGGGAGTAGACGGGGCAATTCACAGAGCCGCTGGTTTTGGCTTATTGTTTGAATGTATGAAATTAGGGGGATGCAGAACGGGACAGGCCAAGGTCACAGGATCCTACAGGCTTCCGTGCCATTACATCATACATACGGTAGGACCCAGATGGAAAGGCGGGAAGAAGGGGGAAAAAGAATATTTGGAGAACTGTTACAGGAATTCCTTGAATCTTGCAAAGGAAAGAAACTGTGAGTCCATTTCATTTCCATTGATTTCCGGAGGCGCATATGGCTACCCAAAGGAACAGGCTATCCGGGTGGCAATAGAAACTATAGAGACATTCCTGGTAACACAGGAGATGGCGGTATATTTGGTTCTGTATGACAGAGAAGCTTATTCTATTGCTGTAAGAATTTTCCCAAATCTTACTACCTAAACTCCATTACAGCTATTTTAGGCAGTTTTTTGTGATTTAGATTCAAATATATCTGTATATTATTAGGATTCATTTGATTATGCACGTATTATTGCGTATTTTGTTGGCATACGTAATGATACGTGCTATAATATTTATATCTAGACAGTCGGGGATTATTTTCAAATAGTTCTTGACCCTTACAAAATTGATGCTCCGTTGCTGGCAGCGGGGTTGTTGACTGAATACTTATACCAAACTTTGGAATAAGCAAATCTGTGTCTGCGGGGGATTCAAAAATAGCAAAATGCATTTAAGCTGGGGACAGAAACAGGATGATGAGTGGAAGGGACTGTAGCTATGAATAAAGACACATTTTCATTTGTTATATATATGATTCATGCATGTGCAAACCATTGGAAACGGAATCCTTCTGAAATATATAGAAAAATGGAAAGCACAGATTGTATCATGGGCTTTTTGGTGCCTAATTATGAGATCCTTCATACACAGAGTACAAAGTATATTATTGAAGACATTAGGGAGTACTTCAATGTTAGGGGGATGGCTATATGATTGTTTACCATGGCTCAAATGTAATTGTAAAGCATCCGGATATAGAACATTCTTTCAGGCCACTGGATTTCGGGAAAGGATTTTATGTGACTACAGTAAAGGAACAGGCCGTGAGATGGGCAAGGAGAAAAGTTGATATTTTTGGTGTAGGCAAAGCAGTTATCACTGTTTATAACATGGCAGGGAATTTAGAAGGGCTGAATTGTAAATGTTTTGGGGAAGATTTAATGGAATGGATTGACTTTGTGTGCAGGTGCCGTGATGGAGAAAAGGATTATTTGCAATATGACCTGGTCAAAGGGAAAGTAGCGAATGACAAGGTATTTAGGGTTGTGGATATGTATCGTTCTGGTATTTGGGATAAGGAAAGAACTTTGAAAGAAATAAAAGTATATCCCGATTATGACCAGATTGCGTTCATAAGTCAAAAGGCAATAAATGAACTTTTATTCTATGAATCATTTGATGAGATATACGGGGTATAAATATGAATGAGGAAACGCTGGAAAGTGTATACCAGGAAAACCTTGAAGAGCGGATTATAACATATTTGGCAGAGTTGCGTAATCTTTCTTATGAAAGAGCAATGAAGTTATATTATAACAGTAAGATGGCAGATAAAATTTATCTTGGGACATATGGTATACAATATTTGGATTATAAGGTGCTGGCTCAGATGTTGCTGGAAACGGAAAAGGATTTGTTTGGGTGATAATAAACAGGTATTTTTCCTGGATAGTTTAGACCACGCCAGAGAAAGTATTGTGGATTGGAACAATTTAACGGAAAGTACGACAGCAAAGGGGAACATATCATGGAATGCTATTTCAAAGGTAGAGATAGTAAAGCAAGACCAGACAAATCGTGCAAAGAGGCATTTTCCGCAGGTATTCCGCTGAGAATGCCCAAAATGATTCTCTTTGACTATGGCCAGACCTTAATTAACCAGGCAAAATTCAATGGTGTCAGGGGAACCCAGGCCGTGCTCCGGTATGCCACCAGGAACAAGTACAACCGGACGGCATCCCAGATCCAGGCAGAGGCAGAGGCCATCAACCGGGAGCTGGGAAGGGCAGATCACAGTACCAGACATCAGTTTCAAGTGGAAGTGCCAAACCACATGTTTACATCCTATTTATATGCTTCCCAGGGAATCGAACTGTCCATAGATGCAGACACGGTGGACCGGGTGTTCTGGGATGCTGCATCACCAGGAGAGGCCACAAAGGGGATCGGAGAGTTTCTTCAATATCTGGCCGGAAAAGGCATCCGCACTGGCGTTGTCAGCAATCTGGCTTTTTCCGGGAAAGCCCTGCGGGAGCGGATACAGTCCTGCATCCCGGATCATTCCTTTGAGTACATCCTGGCCACCAGCGAATATCTGTACCGGAAACCGAATCGGCGGATCTTCGAACTGGCCCTGGAGATGGCAGACCTGTCTTCGGAGGAAGTGTGGTATGTGGGGGATGACTATGAATGCGACATAGCTGGGGCATCCAATGCGGGTATCTTCCCCGTGTGGTACCTGGGAGCCATTGATATGGAGTATGAGTTGAGGGAAGGGATTCTCACAATTATGAACTGGGGGGAACTGAAGGGGGTATTGGAAAAGGCAGGATGACACCTTAGGGTATCCATATGGAGCAGAACCGCACACAGGCAGAATACTGGCTTCGGAAAGCTATGGAAAGCGCAGACCCGGAAGCTGTTCTGGAAGCGCAAAAAGAACTTGCGCAGAAGACATCATGGACAAAAGGAATACTCATTTATGGCCAAAAACAAGATGTTAGTTGCTGCCCGTTAGATATTGATACGAGAAAGAAGCATACATTTTGGGAAAGCTGGTGTTTTACAATGACAAAGCAGGAACAATTAATAGAATATAGCATTCAGGATATTATTGAATACATTGTTTGGGATTATAAGATGGAATATGACCAGGCAATGCAGATTTTTTATAATTCGCAGACTTTTGACAAGCTTTTGGATATTGAGACAGGGTTATATCTGGAAAGTTCTGCATATGTATATGAGATTTTTCAAAATGAGAGAAATTTCGGTACTATAATTCAGACAGAAATATGATATGGATATTTTCTGTGAGCGCCAGGGATTAAGAAGGGAGGCGGTAACATCTATCCTTTCACGGCTTTGTGAATGGGAATACGAAATGTAATCGAACAGATTAACAGAAATGCAGTGGCTTAAATATAGGAACCGTTGCCAGGTATAAACTTCCTGGTGACGGTTATAATTGAATGGAGAGGGGTATTTTCTAAATGCCCGACTTTCGTTTATGGCGGCGTATCGGGATGCGTGGGAGTTTAGAAATGGTTTAGAAATCCTTTATAAATCTATTAGCACTCATCCGTTGACAGTGCTGATAATGTGTGTTATATTACATCTAGAACAAAGGAAACAGGAGACAAACACCTGCGACCTGAGTTCCAGAAACTGTAAACACAATCATCAAAGAGCAGACATATGGTCTGGAAAAGGAGGATGTCTTATGTTGATGCCTAGTATTTTTGGAGAGAATTTGTTTGATAATCTGATGGAAAGTGCTTTTTCAGGCTTTGCCGATATGGACAGGAACCTGTATGGAAAGCACGCGAAGAACATGATGAAGACCGATGTGAAGGAGATGGAGGGCGTCTACCAGGTGGCCATCGAGCTGCCCGGCTTCGACAAGAGTGAGATCTCTGCAGAGTTGCAGAACGGATATCTCATGGTTACCGCCACAAAGGGCCTGGACAAGGACGAGCAGGATGCAGACGGCAAGTATATCCGCAGGGAACGCTATGCGGGGAGTATGCAGAGGAGTTTCTATGTAGGCGAGGGTGTGCAGCAGGAGGATATCCGGGCCAGGTATGAGAGCGGTGTCTTGAAGCTGGAGATTCCCAAGAGGGATGAGAAAGCCATCGAGAGGAACCGGTATATTGCCATTGAAGGCTGAGGAAGGCAGATATTCTTTGACAGAAGATGACAGTTTGTTTATAATAGATGTGGGAAAATGGAGCCCTCGGGTATATCCCGGGGGTTTTTTCTGTATAGAATACTGCGCTACAGGGCACAAACATGTGCGGGTCTGCGGGGCATATTCTGGAAGGAGTGCGAAGCACTCTCATTTATGGCAAGGGAGGCATCTGGTATTTATGGAGAAAACATCTATTTTGAAAAACAAGCTGTTTTTATATGTGACGGAATTTTTCGCAGGTATGTCTGTGATGGCAGTGGAGCTGGGAGCCAGCAGGCTGCTGGCGCCGTATTTCAGTTCCTCCCAGATCGTCTGGACCATCATCATCGGCACCATCATGATTGCCATGGCTCTGGGCAATGTCTACGGAGGGCGCAGTGCGGACAAAAATCCCAGCCCGGACAGACTCTACGGCAGAATCCTGGTGGCGGCTGTGTGGATTGCGGCCATTCCGGTGCTGGGGAAATATGTGGTGCTGGGAATCTCGGCGGTGGTGATCTTTGCTGTGGACACGAATTTCCTGGTCTGGGCAGCTTTTGCGGCCTGTATGGTAATTTTCGTGTTTCCCCTGTTCCTGCTGGGGACAGTGACTCCTTCCCTGGCCAAATATTCCGTAGACAGTCTGGAGGACAGTGGCCGCACCGTGGGAACCCTGGGGGCATTTAACACCATTGGCAGTATCATTGGTACTTTTGTGCCAACCTTTGTGACCATACCGGCAGTGGGGACTTCCATCACCTTTCTGTTGTTTGCCGGGATCCTGCTTTTGCTGGGAGTGCTGTATTTTGCAAGCAGACGTAAAGGCGTGGTGAAAAGTGCGGTAGCGGCAGCGCTGTTTATGGTCTGCTGCATCCTGGGCCGTTCGAACAGTTTTGCTTTCTGGGAACAGGGGCTGGCCTATGAGGGGGAATCGGTGTATAATTACCTGCAGGTGAAAGAGGATAGCAACAGGGTAATCCTGTCTACCAATGTGCTGTTCGGCGTCCAGTCGGTGCTGATGAAGGAGACGGGCCTTACGGGTATGTATTATGACTATGCCATGGCAGCACCTTTGATGACAGGACAGGAAGACCCCGCGGACTGTGAGATGTTGATCTTAGGCATGGGCACAGGAACTTATGCCACACAGTGCAGGCGATATTTTGGAGATATGAAGATCGAGGGTGTGGAGATTGATGAGAGGATCACGGATCTGGCCAGGGAATATTTCGCACTGCCGGAGGACGTGAAGGTGACTACCTATGATGGCAGGGCGTTTCTGAATGTGATTGACAGGCGGTATGATGTGATCATGGTGGATGCCTACCAGGATATTACCATTCCGTTCCAGATGTCTTCCGTGGAGTTCTTCACACTGGTGAAGGAACATCTGAAGGAAGACGGGATTATGGTGGTGAATATGAATATGCGGGGCAGTAGGGAGGGGAATATCAACCAGTATCTGGCAGATACCATTTCCTCTGTGTTTGACCAGGTGTATACGGCAGATGTGTCCGGGTCTACCAACCGGGAGCTGTTCGCCTCAGACAATCCGGCTATGGTGGATCACCTGGAGATAGCTATGGAAAAGCTGCCGGAAGGCCGTCTGGAAGAACTGATGGGACAGGTGAGGCAGGGGCTGGAGCCTTATGTGGCAGGCAATCATGTGATGACAGACGACAAGGCGCCGGTGGAACTGCTTGGCATGCAGGTGATCGATGAACTGATCAAGGAGGAGGTGGCATATTACAAGGCTATCTACGAGAAAGAAGGTATCAAGGGACTGCTGGACAGCTTTTGACAGCAGGACAGATCCGTCCCGCCTGTTATACAGAGAGCGGCAGGCATTCTTCCAGCCTTGCACAGGTTGCTTACTTGCTAGTGCCGTATCTTTACGCCTTATTCTTCCGCCCTGCAAAGAAAGCTTGATCCGGCATTATATGTAAAGGAAATTTTTAACAGTTCCTTATGGAAATATTTTCCTGGGGAGGAAGAGCAAAAAGGAAGGCAATGACAAAAGAAAGACTATAACAGAAAAGGAACTGTAATAAAAGAGAGGCTGTAACAAAAAGAGATTACAGCATAAAAGGCCTGTAACAAAAAGAGGGGCTGTACAAAGAGAGAACCACAACAAGAAGAGGGGCCACAGAGGGAAAACGGACACAAAAGAAAACAGATGCAGAGGGCGGGATGCGGTTATGACGGAAGAATTGTTGCTGGAACTGAAAAAAATCACCCCGGAGGAAGAGAAGATCCTGGCAGGACACCAGAAGATTGAGAAGGGACTTTACATGTCCGCTGAGACAGATATCATAGATGCCACAAAACTTCTGGAGGATGGCAAGATGATCCAGGTGCGGCCCCACACCCGTTTTATCCATTTTCCCAGGCATACCCACAATTACATAGAAGTGATCTATATGTGTTCCGGAAGTACCCGGCATATTATAAACGGAGAGGAAGTGATCCTGCGGCAGGGGGAGCTGCTGTTTTTAAGCCAGCGGGCTACCCAGGAGATCTATCCAGCCGGAGAGGAGGATATTGCGGTAAATTTTATCGTACTTCCGGATTTTTTCCAGTATGGGCTTGATATGATGGAACCGGAGGAGAATCTGCTTAGGAGTTTTGTCATTGACTGCCTTAGGGGGGAGAAGGAGAACGGGGGATATCTGCACTTTAAGGTGGCAGATGTGCTGCCAGTGCAGAATCTGGTGGAGAACTTGATCTGGACCATCTGGCACAGGCAGCCAAACAGACGCAGGACCAACCAGGCTACCATGGGTCTCCTCTTCTTACAGCTGATGAACTGTATGGACAGGCTGGAGACAGATGAAAATGTGGGACAACAGAAACTGGTGATCCAGGTGCTCAGCCATATTGAGAATCATTACCGGGATGGGGGGCTGGCCAGGCTGGCAGAGGAACTACACTATGATGTGAGCTGGCTTTCCAGGGAGATCCGGCGTCAGACGGGAAGGACTTACACGGAGCTGCTCCAGGCCAGACGGCTTGGCCAGGCCGCTTATCTGTTGTCCACTACCGGCATGCCGGTGGCAGATGTGGCTGTGGAAGTAGGTTATGACAACATCAGCTATTTTCATCGGATCTTCCAGAAAAAGTACGGTATGACGCCTAGAAAATACCGGATAGGGGATCATGGAACGGAGTAAGAGGAAGAGGTTTTGCTGTTCTGTTCTGAAAAAGATTGCGGAACAGACATTTTTTTGTTGGTATTTTACAGAGAATATGATAAAATGAGTTTATTCATGGCAAGATTACTTATGGAGGTATCTGAATGGACATCAAAGAATTTGCGGATATGAAGGAATTTGAAGGTTTGATAGCGGACTGGGCGGCAGCTACAGGGCTGGCAGCAGTCGCAGTGGGCAGTGATGGGGAATATATTTCCAAGAGCTATAATTTTACGGATTTTTGTATTAAGTATACCAGGGGAAGTAGTATCGGCTGTGCAAGGTGTGAGAAGTGTGACAGGGAGGGCAAGGGTGTATACCGCTGTCATGCAGGTCTGATTGATTTTGCCATTCCTTTGATGGTGAACGGGGAAAAGGCAGGTTCTGTCATTGGCGGACAGGTGTTGCCCAAGCAGCCAGATGAGGAGAAATTCCGCCAGGTGGCCAGAGAGATTGAAGTAGATGAGGAAGTATACATACAGGCACTGAAGAAAGTAAATGTCCGTTCTGAGGAGACAATTCATGCCTCGGCAGAGCTTCTGGGTAAAGTGATGAATTACTTTATCAATGCGGAATATGCGAAGAAAAAGAGAGGCATCAATCTGGAGAAGCTGGCCGAGGGCGTGGCCAAGACCCATGAACTGGTGGGAGAGATCACCAAGAAAACGGGAGAACTGAAGGGTCTGCAGAGCAAGCAGAAGATCCTTGCCCTGAACGCCAGTATTGAAGCAGCCCGTACAGGAGAGCAGGGGGCCGGCTTTGCGGTAGTGGCCAAGGAAGTGGGCAAGCTTTCGGAACAGAGTTCTCTGGTGAACAAAGAAGTGGAAGATATTGTCCAGAAGATCTCCCGGGCCGTGGAAGAGATGAACGGGTAAAGAGACAGGCAGTGGCATGTCTGCAACAGAGGACACTTTTTGATCAAAAAGTGTCCTTTTTTTATTTTCTGGAACGTGGTAGAATATAAAATCAGAAGGGAATCAAGGAAAGAAAGGAGAAGGTAGTATGGGTTCTGATAGTCAAATGGGGAGATACCATCTGGCCATTGACATTGGGGCATCCAGTGGCCGTCACATTCTGGGACACCTGGAAGACGGCAGGATGGTGCTGGAGGAGATCCATCGTTTTCCCAATGGGATGGTGGACAAGGATGGAGAAAAGGTATGGGATGTGGAGGAATTGTTTGTCCAGATCAAGTGCGGCATGAAAAAATGTGCCCAGGCGGGGAAGATTCCCGATAGTGTAGGGATTGATACCTGGGGGGTGGACTTTGTGCTGCTGGACCAGGCAGGAAAACGGATCGGCAATGCAGTTGCTTACCGGGATGACCGTACCAAAGGCATGGATGAAGAGGTGTACAAGATTATCAGTGAGGATGCCCTGTATGCCAGGACGGGCATACAGAAACAGCAGTTCAATACCATATACCAGCTTATGGCGTTGAAGACGAAGAAGCCCGAGCAGCTTGCGGCGGCAGAAACCCTGCTGATGGTACCGGATTATTTCCACTATCTGCTTTCCGGAGTGGCAGCGACAGAATATACAGAGGCTACAACGGGGCAGCTTGTCAGTCCTGTGACCAAGGACTGGGACATGGAACTGATAGAGATGCTGGGATATCCTAAGAAGATTTTCCAGAGGATGGTTACCCCTGGCACGGCACTGGGGGATCTGACTGAGGAAGTACAGGCAGAGGTAGGTTTCAATTGCAAAGTGGTGGTACCGGCCACCCATGATACAGGATCGGCGGTGATCGCTGTGCCTACCAGCAGTGATGATGCCATCTATATCAGTTCCGGCACCTGGTCCCTGATGGGGACAGAGCTTCTGGAAGCGAATTGCTCCCCCCAGAGCAAGGCTAACAACCTGGCCAATGAAGGCGGTTACGACTATCGTTTCCGCTATCTGAAGAATATTATGGGGCTGTGGATGATCCAGTCTGTGAAAAAAGAGATTGGCGGGGATCTGGGCTTTGGGGAGATCTGCGAGATGGCATCCAGGTGTAATATTGCATCCATTGTGGACTGTAATGATGACAGGTTCCTGGCTCCGGCTAATATGACGGAGGAAGTGAAGGCAGCCTGCCGGGAGTCCGGGCAGCAGGTGCCGGAAACCCTTGCAGAGGTAGCCAGTGTCATATATAACAGCCTGGCGAAATGCTATGCCAGGACAATCCGCCAGATTCAGGAGATCACGGCCCGGACATATGACTGTATCCATATTGTAGGTGGTGGTGCCAACGCTGATTATCTGAACCGGCTTACAGCACAGGCCACAGGGGTTCCTGTGTATGCAGGACCTACGGAGGCGACTGCTATCGGCAACCTGTCTGCCCAGATGATGGCGGCAGGGGAACTGGCGGATCTGAAGGAAGCCAGGGCCTGTGTGTTCCGCTCATTCCCGATCAAGGAATATTGACAGGCCGTTTTAAACGATAAGATGGACAATATCCCCACTGGCTGTTAGGGATATCAATCACAAAATATTGTAGAGGAAAGGAAGGATCAATATGACAACCAAGGAGAGATATGAATCCGCAAAAGCAATCTACGCCTCTTACGGTGTGGACACCGAGGCTGCAATCCTGAAGTGTATGGAGGCACCTGTTTCCCTGCACTGCTGGCAGGGGGATGATGTAATCGGCTTTGACCATGACGGCCCTTTGACCGGTGGTATCCAGACCACAGGGGATTATCCTGGAAAAGCCAGGACGCCAAAGCAGCTGATGGACGATATGGACAAGGCCCTCAGCCTCATGCCTGGCAGGAAGAAGCTGAACCTCCATGCCTGTTATGCCATTTTTGAGGATGGGGAATTTGTGGACAGGGACAAGATAGAGCCCAGACATTTTAGGAAATGGGTTGATTTCGCCAAGGAGAGGAATATGGGAATTGACTTTAACCCTACCTTTTTCTCTCATGACAAAGTGAAGAATGGCTTGACGCTCTCCAGCCCGGATGAGGAGACCAGAAGATTCTGGATCGACCATGGCAGGGCCTGTGTGCGCATCTCCCAGTATTTTGCGGAAGAGACCGGTGTTCCCTGTGTAATGAACATCTGGACCGGGGACGGATGCAAGGATGTGCCTGCTGACCGCATGGGACCCAGAGAAAGATACAAGGATTCCATCGAGCAGATCCTGGCAGAGCCTTATGACAGGAACAAAGTAAAACCATGTGTGGAGTCCAAGGTATTTGGGATCGGTGTGGAGGCATATACCGTTGGTAGCGCAGAGTTTACCTTAAGCTTTGCTGCCACCCATGAAGGTTGTCTGCCTTTGATGGACAATGGACATTATCACCCTACTGAGGTGGTCAGCGACAAGATTCCGGCCCTGCTGTGTTTCTTCCCGGAGATCGCCCTGCATATTACCAGACCCATCCGCTGGGACAGTGACCATGTAGTGCTCTTTGATGATGAGACTAAGGAGATGGCCAAGGAGATTGTCAGGTGCAATGGCCTGGAAAGGGTTTATATGGCACTGGATTATTTCGATGCCAGCATCAACCGCGTGTCCGCATGGGCCATGGGCTTCAGAAGCTGGCAGAAGGCGCTGCTGTCTGCCCTTTGTACGCCCAATGCAGAGCTGAAAAAGCTCCAGGACGAGAACCGGATGACGGAGCTGATGGTGGAGCAGGAGGCAGTGAAGACCCTGCCTTTCGGCGACATCTGGGCAGAGTACTGTGAGCGCTGTGGCGTTGTGAGCGACAAGGATTTCTATGGTGAGATCAAGAAATATGAAGATGAGGTACTGCTGAAGAGGTAGTCCGAAGCTGGTCCGCCCCAGGCAGCCGTAAAGGAATGTGCTGCCTGGGGCGGTGTGTCTGGAAGCCGGATATCAGAATATGGTATCCGGACAGGAAGGCCGGTTTCCTCCGGGGATGGAAGGATATCTGCCAGAAGATCCGGAATGGATCTGGAAAATAGCATAGAATGCAGATGGGAGGGCATGAGATTGAACAGTATATTTGGCGTCAAGATAATGGAAGACTATATCCGCATGTGCCACGATGGCGTGAGACAAGGCTGGCATGAGAGAAATGGCGGGAATCTGACATACCGTATGAAGGAAGAGGAAGTGGCAGAGTGCCGTCCTTATTTTAAAAAGGAGCCGGGACCCTGGGTGGAGCTTGGTGTCCAGGCGGACAACCTGCAGGGAGAATACTTTATCTCCACCGGTAGCGGGAAATTTTTGCAGAATGTAGGCCTGGAGCCACGCAACAGCATCTGCATCGTGGAGATCAATGAGAGGGGGGATGCCTACCGGATTGTCTGGGGGCTGGAAAATGGAGGGAAGCCTACCAGTGAATTTCCCACCCATTTCATGAACCATTCCGTGAGAAAGCGTGTGACAGACGGGGCCAACCGGGTGATCTACCACGCGCATACCCCATATGTGATTGCTCTGACATATGTATTGCCCCTGCAGGCAGAGGTGTTCACACGGATGCTCTGGAAGAGTGCCACAGAGTGCTGTGTGGTTTTTCCCGGCGGCGTAGGTGTAGTACCCTGGATGGTGCCGGGAGGACCTGAGATTGCCCGGGCCACCTGCGTCCTTATGGAGAAATACGATGCGGCTATCTGGGCTTTCCATGGACTGTTTGTATCCGGACCTGATTTTGATACGGCTTTCGGGCTGATGCATACCATTGAGAAGGCGGCCCAGATTGCTTCCATCGCGCTGGCAGCAACTGGCGGCAAACCGCCCCGCCAGCTGATCACGGATGAGAATCTGCGGGATATCGGCAGGGATTTCGGAGTGAAGCTGAATGAGGAAATCCTGGACTTCAAGTGGGAGGATGCCCTGTACTGCTGACAGAATGCCGGATGAGGGTCTATAGGAACAAGCTGCCTTTCCGGGGCAGGCCTGACAGGTCTGTTGCCCCGGAAAGGCAGCTGCGTATCAGCATGGGTAGTGTATATAATTTTGTGTCTTTGCTCTTCTGCCTTATCAGCATGACTGGATCAGCCTGCAGCACACGCTATCTGGCTATTCCAGAGAAGTGTGAGAAGAAGTTCTAAGCGTTCAAAATACGTACGCTAAGAACTTCTACGGCGCAAAAGAGCGCCTATCTCACACTGAAGAACGCAAGAGCAGCGTTCTTCATCCATTGTTTGTGCCGCTGAAGCGGCATGTCTGGAAGTTTCAAAGGACTTGCTTTTTCATCAAATTCCCAAAAGACATTTTATGTATCATCCTTTCTTTCAAGGTCTGGCTTTTCATATCTTCCATAGCCCGGCACATCATTTCGATTTCTTTTTGCACTTCTGAATATGTTCTTCACTTACCATGAGAAAATCACATGATTCCTGCGGGCAATGAGCCAGGCGGATGTGTCAGCATCCATTTGGCTCTTGCCGTGAGGGGTGCGTAGTGCTGGTGGCTCATGATCAGCAAACAACGAAGCGGAGCCAAGACCACATACCCCGCTGCCTGCAGCACTACAAGCTGGATGTCCGCGTGCTTTAGCACGCTTTGCTTCGCAGCGGGGGATATTGACTAAGAATCCATTTAGAGTATATTTCACTGCTGGAAAACCGAAAGCTGCGGCATGGAAAAAAGGCACTAAAAATGGAAGCAAAGGGGCTCGAACCCTTGACCTCCCGCTAGTCAGGCGAGCGCTCTCCCAGCTGAGCTATGCTTCCATGCACCTACTATAACACAACTACAGGAAAAAGGGAAGAGGGAAATTTGCAGTTACGCTTCATCTGGCATTGCCGCCAGGTGTTTTCACGCGTTCCTTGCGTGACAAACCCGACACTGCATGCGCCAAAATAAGCATTCTTTGCTCATTTTGAGTGCATCCTGTTGCGGTTACGGCTACGCCGTGAGCAGTAACAATTTGCAGACGAAGTCTGGTTCTTGGGAGGGAAGGGAAAACTGTCTGAAAATTTTGGACTAACTGTCCAATGCAAAAAAACGGCACAGGTGGTAAAATAAGAAAAAGGCGAGTTCTTCGCCGGGGATTTCCTTATCCTGTGTGGCAGTATTACAGATGCATACCCGCAGGAATCCGTTCTGAGGGCGGGAGGAATCCGCGAATTTCCACGCAGAAAAATCGGCAGACACAAAATGAGACAGGAAGTATGCATTCCAGGCAGCAGGGACTATGCAGGCAGCAAGGACTATGCCAGGAACAGAAAAAATGTCCGCAAAAACGTGCAGGGAGGTGTTGTGAGTATGAACATTCTGTTGAAATGTGGTTCGGAGCGTGTGATCAGTATGGAGAAGACTGGAAAGCGTCTGGGACATCTCATGAGGCAGGGCAGATATTCTGTCAAGGACATCCAGAAACTGTTGGATCTGGCCTGTCCACAGCCAGTTTACCGGTGGCTGCAGGGAAAAGCATTGCCTACCGTGGATCATCTGTACATCTTGTCTGGGTTGTTCCAGATACATATGGAGGAACTGCTTGTGCCGGAATGTGAAGTCCTCAAGGCTGTCATTCGGGAACACAGGGGACACGAAGAGAGAGAAAAAAGGTTCCGGATGTACGGAAAATGCATGCGGCCGGATAGCAGAGGGGAGCGAAAAGAGTTTGAATTGTCTGTCCAATGACAGGCGGCTCTGGAAGAGGGCATGGTCATATGGCAGACAGGGCAGAGGCAGGATTCTTATATGACCGGGAGTCCGGGTCTGTAAGACCGGATACTCCCGGATGAAGGAGACACTCTCTGTTCTTGCGGACAATGTGGAAAATAGCCGTCTTTACAAGGCTGCCGGGATGCCTTTGATATCTGGCCGATACCGCAGGGGTCAGATATCCCGCTGCTTCATGGTGCTGTAAGCCGGACACCTGTCTGCTTGCGGCGGAGTATTTGGTTCTGGTTCTGAAGGATGGAATACCAGCAGATCCTGTATCTCACATTCCAACACGGTACAAAGCTTGCACAGGACATAGGTATCCAGCCGGGTAATATTGTTGGTGCAGTAATTGTCGATTTGTTTCCAGTTCATTTCGGCTTTGTGGGATAGTTTGTTTTTGCTGAGTTTTTTCTGCTGCATCAGTTCATTCAGCCGGATTTCCAGATGACCATAATTCTGTTCCATATTTTTGCTCCTGTTTCTTAAAGTGTAAAGTGGTTCAAGGGATATGCCCATGTCTCTTATTTTATAGTTGTTACAGAACTTTTGTAATCCTAAACAAGTAGCAGAGCAGAAAGAATAGAAAAGAACTTTCACCGGAGCCTGCCGGATGATATTTGTGCCAAAAGTGTGTATTTTGCTTGCAATTTATTCTTATACTTGTTATAGTAGTCTTACCATCTTACAGAAGTATTATAATACTAATATAGAATCCAAGGAGGAGAGCATTATGACAGACTTACAGGAAACAAAAATAGGGTTGGACATGCTGGGGAAGGAGCTCCCCAAACTGATCCATGAGCTGAAGAGGATTGCCAATGCGCTGGAGAAACCGGCACAGGGTTTCGCGGGTATGTCCGTGGAGGACTCCAATGATTTTTTGGAGGATTTCTACTATGGGAACCTGGAACCAGCCAATGAGATTACCGGCGAGGATCTGCGCACGAACCTGGAACAGATTATTGCCCTGCAGGATACATTGTGCAGCAAGCTGACAGGGGAACAATGGGAATTGTACGAACAGCTGCAGGTTCTGTGTGAAAAGAGGCATAGCCGGGAGACGGAGCTGGGATTTTACACAGGATTCCGGATGGCCATGCAGATGGTTATGGCAGGGATGGCTCCTATAGGTAGCGCTGGTCCGGCCAATGGGAATCCGGGGAGGCAGTAAAAACCCTATAACTTACCACATAAAAACAACAACAATCAAATAAAAACAACAAAAAGGTAAATAAAAAAGGTGCCTTGTTTATTGACATTTGTGGCATTTGAGCATATACTGGATGACATAAGGGTTTTCTTAAGTTTTAAGGAGCGCACAGCGGAAGGGAGCAGCAATGGCAGACTATTATACACAGGAGATACCCAGGACAGACAGGATACCCAGACTGGTGGCACATCTGTATGCAAAGATGCCGGAGATTGAATCGGCAAGGGCCAGGCTGATCACAGAGTCCTACAAGGCCACGGAGGACAAGCCTGTGATCATGCGGCGGGCTATGGCGTTTGCACACATTCTTGACAACATTCCCATCATTATCAGGGAGGGGGAACTGATCGTGGGCAGCACCACCATTGCGCCCAGGGGATGCCAGACATACCCGGAGTTCTCTTACAAATGGCTGGAGGCAGAGTTTGACACGGTTGCTGCCAGGAAGGCAGATCCTTTTTACATAGCGGAGCAGACCAAGAAGGAGCTTCTGGAGGCAGATGCCTACTGGGAGGGGAAGACCACCAGCGAACTGGCCACTTCCCTGATGACGGAGGAGACCAGGAAGGCCATAGAACACAATATGTTTACCCCTGGAAACTATTTCTACAACGGGGTGGGCCATGTGACGGTGCAGTATGACAAGGTTCTGGCCATTGGATACGAAGGCATCCTGGCCCAGGTGGAGGAGGAACTGGGAAAGTGCAATCCCGGCGATGCAGACTACTGCACCAGAAGCCAGTTCCTGCAGGCTGTGATCATCAGTTGCAAGGCTGTGATCCGCTATGCTGGCCGCTATGCCAGGCTGGCTGAGCAGGAGGCAGGCGCCTGCACGGATCCTGCCAGGAGACAGGAATTGCTCCAGATTGCCGCCAACTGCAAGAAGGTACCTGCAAAGGGAGCCACCTCCTTCTATGAAGCCTGTCAGAGTTTCTGGTTCGTCCAGCAGCTTTTGCAGATTGAGTCCAGCGGCCATTCCATTTCTCCTGGCCGTTTTGACCAGTACATGTATCCCTATTATAAGGATGACCTGGATGCAGGGAGACTGACCAGGGAATTCGCCCAGGAAATGATCGACTGTATCTGGGTGAAACTCAATGATTTGAACAAATGCCGTGACGCTGCCAGTGCGGAAGGGTTTGCAGGGTACAGTCTGTTCCAGAACCTGATTGTGGGTGGACAGGATAAGGACGGTGTGGACGTGACCAATGACCTGTCCTTCATGTGCATCACGGCTTCCAAGCATGTGTTCCTGCCCCAGCCGTCCCTTTCCATCCGCGTGTGGAACAAGTCTCCCCATGCGCTTCTGCTGAAGGCGGCAGACTTGACCCGGACAGGCATCGGTCTGCCTGCCTATTACAATGATGAGGTGATCATTCCATCCCTGTTGAGCAGGGGCCTTACCCTGGAGGACGCCAGGGAATACAATATCATCGGTTGTGTGGAACCGCAGAAGGCCGGGAAGACGGAAGGATGGCATGATGCGGCATTCTACAACATGTGCCGCCCCCTGGAGATGGTGTTCTCCAATGGCTGGGACAAGGGAGAACAGATCGGGCCAAGGACCGGCCGGGTGGAAGACATGACCACCTTTGAGGAGTTCTATGATGCCTATAAGAAACAACAGGATTACAATATCTCCCTGCTGGTAAATGCAGACAATGCCATTGATGTGGCTCATGCCACCCGCTGTCCGCTGCCTTTCCTCTCCTGTATGGTAGATGACTGTATCAAGAGGGGCAAGACGGTACAGGAAGGTGGGGCGGTCTATAATTTCACGGGCCCCCAGGGCTTTGGCATCGCCAATATGGCAGATTCCCTGTATGCCATCAAGAAGCTGGTATATGAGGAGAAGAAAGTGACCATGGCAGAGTACAAGAAGGCCCTTGCCATGAACTACGGGCAGGGCTTTGATGCCATCAGCGCCGGGGAGATCGTCACGCAGATCCTTAAGGAGATGGAGCACAGTGGCCTGGCCGTGGACGAATCCCAGGTAGCAGGTATGATCACGGCAGTGATGGAGACCCAGTTACCTCCCGAAGAGAAGAAGCGTTACGAGGAGATTCTGGAACTGATCGGGCAGGTGCCCAAGTTCGGCAACGATATCGAGGAAGTGGACATGTTTGCCAGGGATGTGGCATACACCTATACCAGGCCGCTTCTGCAATACCGCAATCCCAGGGGCGGCCAGTTCCAGGCCGGATTATACCCGGTGTCGGCCAATGTACCCCTGGGTGCCCAGACAGGGGCCACTCCGGATGGCCGGCTGGCCCATACCCCCGTGGCAGATGGGGTGTCCCCCTCTGCAGGAAAGGATGTGCATGGCCCTACCGCGGCGGCGAACTCCGTGGCCAAGCTGGATCACGGGATTGCATCCAACGGCACCCTGTTCAACCAGAAGTTCCATCCCACGGCCCTTTCCGGGGAGAAGGGACTGGAGAACTTTGTGGCGTTGATCCGTTCCTATTTTGACCAGAAGGGCAGCCACATGCAGTTCAACGTGGTGGACAGGCAGACCCTGTTAGATGCCCAGGCCCATCCGGAGCAGTATGCCCACCTGGTGGTGCGCGTGGCCGGGTACAGTGCCTTGTTCACAACCCTGTCCAAGTCCCTGCAGGACGATATCATCCGCAGGACGGAGCAGGGGCTCTAGGAAGGGACATGAAGGATAATGATTGTAAAAAGCGAATTTCCGATTCTGGAATATAGCACGGACAAAATCGCGGTCATCAATCCGGACAGGGAAGCATCCAAAGCGGACAGGGAGGGCCAGGGCGCAGGGGGATTTGGGCGTTTCCCCAGGCTCTGCCTGGTCACGTTCTTCGAGGAGGTGCTTGAGGGCGCGGTAGAGCAGTATGGAGGCGAAAAGATAGGCACCTATGTCTCGGAGATGAAGGATTTCCATGTGTACCGTTTCAGCGTGGAGGGGACGGAAGTCTGCGCCGTACAGGCGGTGGTGGCTTCAGGCTCCATTGCCATGATGACGGAGATGCTCTACGGCTCCGGCGTGGAGGTGATTGTCTGCTGTGGCGGCTGCGGAGTGCTGGACGATATCCCTGAGGGAGCCGTAATCATCCCGGTGCGGGCCCTGCGGGATGAGGGGGCATCCTACAAATACTTGCCGCCTACGCGGTTCATTGAGTTACAGTCAGGGCCTATCCTGCGGTTTAGGGAAGTCCTGTCCGGCCACGGTATTCCTTACATAGAATGCGCCACCTGGTCAACGGATGGCTTCTACCGGGAGACCAAAGAGATGGTGGCCTATCGGAGGGAAGAGGGCTGTAGAGCTGTGGAGATGGAGTGCGCCACCATGGCGGCCATCGCCCAGTTCCGTGGTAAGGTCTTCGGGCAGATCCTCTACAGCGGGGATATTTTGACCGGAGGCGCGGAGGACTATGACGACAGAGACTGGAACAATAATGTTTCCGCAAGGGAGAAGCTGTTTGCGCTTGCTTTGGAGGCATTGTGCAGACTATGAATAGGAAAGATGGAAATGCCGTTTGTGCGGCAGGATGAGATGAAAATGATGACGGATTATTTACAGACAAAAGGACGAATCTTCGACATACAGCGCTACTCCATCCATGATGGCACAGGCATCCGCACCATCTGTTTCCTGAAGGGCTGCGTGCTGCGGTGCAAATGGTGCTGCAACCCGGAATCCCAGGAGTACAGCATCCAGGAGATGACAGTCCAGGGCAGGAAAAAGGTAATTGGCCAGGACGTGACGGTGGCCCAGGTCATGGAGACCGTGGAGAAGGACAGGCCCTATTACAACCGTTCCGGGGGCGGGCTGACCCTGTCTGGCGGGGAGAGCCTCTGCCAGCCGGAATTTGCCAGGGACCTGCTGCGGGCGGCCAAAGCTGTGGGGATCAATACCGCCATGGAGAGCATGGGCTGTGCAAAATGGGAAGTCATAGAACAGATCCTGCCTTACCTGGATCACTATTTGATGGATATCAAGCATATGGACAGTGCCAAGCATAAGGCTTTCACCGGAAAAGGGAATGAACTGATGCTGGAGAATGCAGGGAAGATTGCCGTTTCCGGCCAGACCCGGCTCAGCATCCGGGTGCCTGTGGTTCCCGCTTTCAATGACACGCCAGAGGAAATCCAAGCCATTGCCCGGTTCGCGGACGGGCTGCCCGGTGTGGAGGACATCTACCTGTTGCCTTATCACAGGCTGGGGCAGGACAAATATGAGGGGCTGGGCCGGACATATGAACTGCCGGATCTCCTGCCGCCGGAGCAGTCTCATATGGAGCGGCTGCGCCAGGAAGTGGAGCAACATACCCGGCTGAGATGTCAGATCGGTGGATGAGGGATATGGATGTGATGGAAATGAGAGTCATAAAAGATATCACAGATTTTATTTTTGTGGAAGATGCGCCCAGAAAGGCAGATGCAATCTTCATTCCCGGTGGTTCCTATCCGGAATTGCCCAAGAGGGCTGCGCAGCTCTGGAAGGAGGGGTATGCCCCTCTGGTGGTGCCATCGGGAAGGTATTCCATCACTTCCGGGAGATTCGGGGGTGTGAAGTCCGGGGCAGACGTTTATACCGGGGAATATGCCACGGAATGTGCATTTTACACGGAGGTGCTTCTGAAGAACGGTGTGGAGGAAAGCTGCATCCTGCAGGAGGACAAGGCGCAGTTCACGGCAGAAAATGCCAGATATACCAGAAAGCTTCTGGATGCCAGAGATATCTGTCCCAAAAGCGCCATAATCTGCTGCAAAGGCTTCCACGCCCGGAGATGCCTGATGTATTATCAACTCTGCTTTCCGGACACAGAGCTACTGGTGGTGCCGGTGTACGTTATGGTCACGAAGGAAAACTGGTATCAGACGGAGGAAGGAATGGGGACTGTTCTGGGGGAGCTGGCCAGATTGGGGACACAGTTTACACCACAGCTGATGCCGGAATGGCGGGAAATACTCCCTAAACCACAAAACCAAAAAGAAAACGACACAATCCAACATGTATTTGTTGACTTGTGTGGTATATAGGCTTATAATAGAGCCAGGCAGTAACAAGCTATCCGGACAGAGAACGCAGACAGGCTTTTGACAACGGTGTGCCGGGTAGGAAGCAACTATCAATCATACAGGAGGAATCAACATGCAAAACGAGTACGAAATCAAAAAAGAGATTTGCGACATTGGCAAGAGGATTTACAACAGGAACATGGTGGCCGCCAATGACGGAAATATTTCCGTGAAGCTGAGCGACAATGAATTTCTGTGTACCCCCACCGGTGTATCCAAAGGATTCATGACGCCTGAGTACATCTGCAAGGTGGATGCACAGGGCAATGTGATCCAGGCAAATGGCAATTTCAAACCTTCCTCTGAGATCAAGATGCATATGAGGGTGTATCAGGAGAGACCTGATGTGAGAAGCGTTGTGCATGCCCATCCGGTGTATGCCACCAGCTTTGCCATTGCGGGAATCCCTCTCACCCAGCCCATTATGCCGGAGGCTGTGATTGCCCTGGGTTGTGTGCCCATTGCCAAGTATGGCAGACCTTCTACCATGGAGATTCCCGATGCGGTATCTGAGTACGTACAGTATTTCGATGCAGTACTGCTGGAGAACCACGGTGCACTGACCTATTCCGATTCCCTGCTTAGCGCTTACCTGAAGATGGAGTCCGTGGAGTTCTATGCACAGCTTCTGTATCAGTCCAGGCTTCTGGGTGGCCCCAAGGAGTTCACACCGGAGCAGGTGGAAGACCTGTATGAGATCAGAAGACAGTTTGGCATGAAGGGACGTCATCCGGCGAATCTCTGCCCCAATGCCAAGGAAGGCAAGCCCAGCTGCCATACCTGTGGAGGTGGCTGTGGAAGCAAAAAGGGCAATGCGACTTCTCCCGAACTGGTGGCGGAGATCACTAAGAAGGTACTGGAGCAGCTGGGCAGATAAGCTGTCATAGGACAAAGATACTCCGGCGAAGAACTGGGAAATCCACAGATATACAGAAGTGGTTTTTCTGGCAGGCGGGAGCTGCTTTAGGAGTTGCTTATGGAAAAGAGAGAGATAGAGGCAATTGTACGTGAGGTTCTTGCACGGACTGCAGAGAGCGCACAGATACCCGGTACCTTGTCTGGGACAGGAGAGGGAAATGGCCCTGGCAGGGGATATCAGCAGGGCCAGGTGGGGATGGCCCAGACAGACAGTGGCCTGGTGCAGACCTCCATGCCCCTGGCCCTGGCCGTGAAACTGATTGAACGGATTGAGGCCAAGGCAGCACAGTGGGGTATGCGGGTAGTGACAGCTGTATCTGACCAGGCGGGCATCCCGGTGGCTGTCCACTGTATGGATGGTGCCTATGCGGGAAGTTTTGACGTGGCATTGAACAAGACTTACACGGCGATTGCATTCCAGATGTCCACTGCTAAGCTTGGGACCTTGAGCCAGCCAGGAGAGAGTCTCTATGGGATCCAGTTCACCAATCAGGGCCGGATCGTAATCTTCGGCGGCGGAGAGGTACTGAAGTATAACGGAGTGATCCTTGGCGCACTCGGTGTCAGCGGCGGCAGTGCCAGTCAGGACACCGATCTTGCAGCCTATGGGAAATCCATTTTTGAGGAGGTAATCACGTGCTTGTAAATGAGAATCTGGTACAGGACATTGTACAGGAGGTAGTGGCAAAGCTGAATATCCAGGAATCTGCGGCAAAAAACCATGGTGTGTTCCAGGACATGAATGATGCCATTGCCGCAGCCAAGACCGCACAGGCAGTTGTACGCAGGATGTCCCTGGATCAGAGAGAACAGATTATTAGCAATATACGCAGGAAGATTCACGAAAATGCCGAGGTACTGGCCAGAATGGGTGTCAATGAGACCGGTATGGGCAATGTGGGACATAAGATATTGAAGCATCATCTGGTGGCTGACAAGACACCTGGCACAGAGGACCTGAAGACCACTGCATGGTCCGGCGACAGGGGACTGACCCTGATCGAGATGGGACCCTTTGGCGTGATCGGTGCCATCACCCCCTGTACCAACCCCAGTGAAACCGTGCTGTGCAATTCCATTGGGATGATTGCAGCAGGCAATACAGTGGTATTCAACCCTCATCCCCAGGCCATAAGGACATCCATATATGCCTTGAACCTGATCAACGAGGCCTCTCTGGAAGCAGGTGGTCCGGACAATGTGGCTTGTACCGTGGAGACGCCCACCCTGGAGACCAGCAATGTCATGATGAAACATAAGGACATTCCGCTGATTGCGGCTACCGGCGGTCCCGGGGTGGTGACAGCAGTTCTTTCCTCCGGAAAGCGGGGGATCGGTGCAGGTGCAGGGAATCCTCCGGCGGTGGTGGATGAGACCGCGGATGTGCGGAAAGCGGCAGAGGACATTGTAAACGGCTGTACTTTCGACAATAACCTTCCCTGTATTGCCGAGAAGGAAATCGTGGCAGTGGATACCATAGCGGATGAGCTGATGCATTATATGATCACGGAGCAGGGCTGTTACCTGGCTTCCAGAGAGGAACAGGAGAAACTTACGGCTATGGTGCTTACGCCTAAGGGACTGAACCGCAAGTGTGTGGGCCGGGATGCCAGGACACTGCTTGGGATGATCGGTGTGACCGTGCCAGATAACATCAGATGCATAGTGTTTGAGGGAGAGAAGGAGCATCCGCTGATCGCAGAAGAGCTGATGATGCCGATCCTGGGAATGGTCCGGGCGAAGAACATTGACGATGCCATTGAGAAGGCTGTGTGGTTGGAGCACGGCAACCGCCATTCCGCGCACATCCACTCCAAGAACATTGACAACATCACCAAGTATGCCAGGGAGATTGATACGGCCATTCTGGTGAAGAATGCACCTTCTTATGCGGCGCTTGGCTTCGGTGGGGAAGGATACTGCACCTTTACCATTGCCAGCCGTACCGGAGAGGGACTTACCAGCACCAAGTCCTTCACCAAGAGCAGAAGATGCGTGATGGCAGACAGCCTGTGCATACGCTGAGGAGGATTAGGACATCTTCCAGATGGTGAATGGCATAGACATGAATTGGGAAAGGAGATAGACAATGGCTGATACAGCACAGATAGAAGAGATTGTGAAGCAGGTGCTTGCCAATATGGCTGGCACAGGCGCAGCCGTTTTAACAGGAACCCCGGCAGCAGACGGGGCCATTCCGGAGACGGCCCATGTGGCCATGCTCACAAGCTTAGAACATTTTGAAGTGAAGGAATTCCCCATGCCGAAGGTGGGGGATGACGATATCCTGGTGAAGGTGGAAGGCTGCGGGGTATGTGGCACGGATGCTCATGAGTTCAAAAGGGATCCCTTCGGACTGATCCCGGTCGCACTGGGACATGAGGGCACTGGCGAGATCGTGAAGATGGGGAAGAACGTGAAGAAGGACAGTGCCGGCAAGGATCTGAAGCTGGGAGACAAAGTAGTCACCTGTATGATCTTCAAGGACAACCCGGATATCACCATGTTTGACCTGAACAAGCAGAACGTGGGTGGAGCCGATGTATACGGTCTGCTGCCTGATGATGATATTCATCTCAACGGCTGGTTTTCCGACTACATACTGGTCAGGGGCGGTTCTACCGTGTTCAACGTCAGTGACCTGGATCTGTATTCCAGGGTACTTATCGAACCCTGCGCCGTGCTGATCCATGCAGTGGAACGTGCCAAGAGTACCGGCATCCTGAGGTTCAACAGCAGGGTTGTGGTACAGGGCTGCGGCCCCATCGGACTGATCTGTATTGCGATCCTCCGTACCATGGGGATCAACAAGATTGTGGCAGTGGACGGCGAGCAGAAACGTCTGGAATTTGCAAAGGAGCTGGGGGCTTCCGATGTGGTGAACTTCAAGGACCACAAGGGAATCGAAGCGCTGACGGCTGGGGTGCAGGAGAAATGTGACGGACATCTGGCGGATTTTGCCTTCCAGTGTACCGGTTCCCCTGTTGCCCATTCCAATATTTACAAGTTCATCCGCAACGGCGGCGGACTTTGTGAGCTGGGCTTCTTCATCAATGGAGGGGATGCCACCATCAACCCGCATTTTGATATCTGTTCCAAGGAGATCACGACAGTGGGCAGCTGGGTGTACACATTAAGGGATTACGCCACCACTTTTGATTTCTTAAAGAGTGCGAAGAAGATAGGACTTCCCATGGATAAGCTGATCACACATACCTATCCCCTGGAGGAGATCAATGAGGCACTGAAGACCAATCTGGCCATGACAGGATTGAAGATAGCCATCATCAACAAATAAGCACATGGGGGTATCAGTATGGAAGAAGCGGTAGGACTTTTGGAGGTATTCGGACTGACCTGTGCCTTCCTGGCGGCAGATGCGGGATGTAAGGCGGCTGATGTCAGACTGGAGACCTTCGATAAAAATAAACCTGCAAATGCAGATTCGTTGCCCGTACCCCTTCTGGTGACGATTAAATTCCGGGGAAGTGTTGCGGCTGTGGAGGCTGCCATGGAAGCAGGGGAGAAGATGGCAAAATCCCTCACTGGTGTGGTGCAGCGCCACATCATTGCGCGGCCTACCGGGGATACGGAGAAAATGCTGAAACTCAACGCATTTGATAAAAACTAGTGACGGCAGGACCCGGAAGACATAAAGGAGTCAGACAGATCTGCCCATAAGAAAGGAGATAATTATGGCACAGGAAGCATTGGGAATGGTAGAAACAAGAGGGCTGACAGCCGCAATTGAGGCTGCAGATGCAATGACCAAGTCCGCGGAGGTGACACTGGTGGGTACCGAGAAGATCGGTTCCGGACTGGTGACTGTGATGGTACGCGGCGATGTGGGGGCTGTGAAAGCTTCCGTGGAAAGTGGTTCCGCGGCAGCCAGCAGGCTTGGGGAGCTGGTAGCAGCACATGTGATTCCCAGACCTCACACTGATGTGGAAAAGATTCTGCCGAAGATCTGACAAGGCAGCATACCACGGTGTATGGACGTGACCGGCACTGGACCGGGATACAGCCGCAGGATGCAGGCAGAAGGCAGGCTGGGCGATACAAAAAGGGAAAGGAACCCACCGATGAGCAATACTTCGTTAGGCTTTATTGAGATCTCGGGTGTGGTGGCGGCAGTGGATGCCCTGGACATTATGTGCAAGACATCCGGTGTGGAACTGGCTACCTGGGAGAGGAAGCTGGGAGGCCGCCTGGTAACGATTGTGGTGCGTGGTGATGTGGCGTCTGTCACAGAGGCAGTAGAGACCGCGGCACAAAAGGCGATCAAAAAGCCAGTGGCCAGTGGCGTCATTGCCAATCCTCACCCGGAAATCATGAAGCTTGTGGAATTAAGCGCAAGCAGGTTCATGAACAGACAGGATTCCGAGGGTGGACTGGATAAGAGGACCATCCAGGAAGTCTGAACCATGGAATAGCTGGAGATGGGACCGCTGCCAGACAAAGGGCGGCGGCCAGACAGGTACCCTCAGTGCAGGGGACAAAACAGGTAAATAATAGGAGGAAAAACGAATGGCACAGGAAGCATTGGGAATGGTTGAAACAAGAGGTCTGGTGGCAGCAATCGAGGCTGCAGACGCAATGTGCAAGGCTGCAAATGTAACACTGGTAGGCACCGAGAAAATCGGTTCAGGACTGGTGACCGTGATGGTGCGCGGTGATGTGGGAGCCGTGAAGTCTTCTGTGGAAGCAGGTTCCACCAGTGCAGCCAAGCTGGGTGAGCTGGTTGCTACCCATGTAATCCCTCGTCCTCATACCGATGTGGAGATGATCCTGCCCAAGGCCTGATAGAGGGCGGAGATTTCCCGGAGCTTAGAAAACATGGCATATAATGGAGGGAAACATGGAACAGCAGACTGTTGAGAGGATCACGAAGATAGTTCTGCAGACATTGAACGGTATCCAGGAGAAGAGCAACGGTTACCAGGTGCCAGTGGGTGTGTCAGCCAGGCACATCCACTTGACACAGGAGCATGTGGAGACACTTTTTGGGGAAGGCTACAGACTGACGAAGAAGAAGGATCTGATGGGTGGGCAGTATGCCTGCAATGAGACTGTTACTGTAGTGGGACTGAAACTGCGTGCGATCGAGAACGTGCGGGTCTTAGGTCCTGTGAGAAAAGCATCCCAGCTGGAGATTTCGGCTACAGATGCTTTGAAGCTGGGAATCGCAGTACCCGTCAGGGAGTCAGGGAATGTGGCCGGAAGTGCTCCCGTTGCAGTGGTGGGTCCCAAAGGGGTTATTTACCTCAAAGAGGGTTGCATCATTGCAATGCGCCATATCCACATGTCTCCCGGGGACGCCATGGCAGCTGGAGTCCACGATGGGGATATCGTGTCCGTGAAGGCAGATAACGAAAGAGGAACCGTGTTTAACCAGGTGAAGATCCGCGTGGATGACAGCTTTACCCTGGAAATGCACATTGATACGGATGAGGCCAATGCCAGTAATATCAAGACTGGTGATAAGGTAACGATTATCCTATGATAGAGGCGTACCGGGGATGGCGGCTGCCGGTTGGGGCCGTAGTACCAGTTCCGGCGGCAGAGCCATCTTAGGACGCATCACCCGGTACATCCAGGATCCGGCGGTCAAGGCGGACAGGAGAGGTACGGCAGGGGAAAGAGAGGGGCAAAGGACGAAGGGTAGACCTGCGGATCCCTACAGCCCTTTGGAGATAGGAGAGAAGCCATGGTAGTAGGAAAAGTGGTGGGAAGTATAGTGTCTACCCGGAAATGTGAGAACCTGGTGGGAAACAAATTCATGATCATTGAACCGCTGGCCGATATGGCTGGGGGAATTGTTTCCTGTATGGACACAGGCAGCGCCGCCCGTTTTGTGGCCATTGACAATATAGGTGCCGGAATCGGGGAGACTGTGCTGGTGGCAACAGGAAGTGCCGCCCGGGTGGGAATGGAAAGTGCACCAGTGGATGCTGCAATCGTTGGGATTGTAGACGAGTGAGGCAGGCCTGGCTGTCAAGGGAATCACACCAAATGGAATCTGACCAGACTGCATGGGATAAGATGCATGGCATACAGTTGGAATACGTATCCAGATAAGAATCGCGTCCTGGCAGGAACAGAGCCGGACAATGCTTAGGAGCAGACAAAACAGGAATAAATTGGAAACAGGGCCAGAAAACAGCACATCCGCCAAGCGGACTGGGGGTGTATACATACATGGATATGCAGGCTTTGAAGCAGATATTGCAAAGAGAGGGTATCGTGGGCGCAGGCGGGGCGGGATTTCCCACTTACGCTAAACTGGATGAGCGGGCGAAAACCATCTTGATGAACTGTGCAGAGTGCGAACCACTCCTCAAGCTACACAGACAGCTTCTGGAGCAGCATGCGGAAGAGATCCTGGAGACATTTGACAGGATTGCCCAGGTGGTGGGAGCCCATGAGGCTGTCATCGGCATTAAAAAAGAATATAAGGCCACTTTGCGGGCTATTGACAGATATATAGATGCTTACCCCAATATGCGGGTACAATTGCTGGAGGGAGCATACCCCATGGGGGATGAGGTGGTGCTGGTCTATGAGGCCACTGGAAAAGTCATCCGTCCAGGGGGACTTCCCATTGAGGAGGGCGTGGCTGTCTTCAATGTAGAAACCGTATACAATGTGTACCGGGCGGTGGAACACCAGATCCCGGTGCAGGATAAACTGGTGACCGTGGTTGGGGAGGTGGAACGCCCTGTGACCGTGCGGGTACCCATAGGGGCTTCCTTGAAAGACGTGGTGGCTTACGCGGGAGAGATCACGGCAAAGGATCCGGCCTATCTGGTGGGCGGGCCTATGATGGGGAACCTGATGGAAGAGACAGCACCGGTGACCAAGACTACCAATGCCGTCATTGTTCTGGAACGGTCCCACACCCTGGTGCAGCGCAAGAACAGGAATACTGCCATTGACTTAAAGCGGGCGGCGTCCTCCTGCTGCCAATGTGAGACCTGCACCAGTCTCTGCCCCAGACATAGTCTGGGACATCCCATTGAACCACACAGATTTATGCGAAGTGCCGCCAACCAGGATTTCCAGGACACAAATGTGTTTTTATATACCATGTTCTGTAGTTCCTGCGGGCTGTGTGAGAACTTTTCCTGCCCTCAAGGGCTTGCTCCCAGAAGTCTTATTGCAGAGTACAAGGCGGAGCTGCGCAGGGCCGGGGTAAAGATCCCATCCGATGTGCAGGCTGCCCCGGTGGAGCCAGGCAGGGAGTACAGGAAAGTACCGGAGAAGCGTCTGGCAGCACGTCTGGGGCTTTCCCGGTATGATGTGGAAGCTCCCCTTATGCCTGATGCCTACTGGAAGGGACAGAAACTGATTCACAAGGTGAAGATACCTTTAAGCCAGCATATCGGTGCACCGGCTGTTCCCGTGGTGGAGAAAGGACAGCAGGTGTCTGCCGGGGAGTGTATTGCACAGCCGGGCAAGGGACTGAGTGTGGGGATCCATGCATCCCTGGACGGCGTGGTGCAGGAAGTCACTGACCGGTATATTACAATTGCGGAAAGGTAGGGAATGGGCCAATGAGCAGAGCATTAGGAATGATCGAGTTCAAGACGGTTTCTGCCGGTGTGACGGCGGCAGACGATATGGTGAAGACCGCTGCGGTGGAGCTGATAGAGGCCCAGACCGTATGCCCTGGCAAATACATCGCCCTGATCACAGGGGATTTAAGTGCGGTGGACGCTGCTGTGGCAGTGGCGAAGAGGCGGTATCCGGAACAACTGATAGACAGCTTTGTGCTGGGGAATCCTCATGAGGGTATCTTTCCAGCCATTTATGGAACCACCCATATAGAGCATATCAGTTCCCTGGGGGTGCTGGAGACCTTTGACGCGGCAGCCATCATTGTGGCGGCGGACGTGGCAGCCAAGACAGCCCAGGTGGAACTGATTGAACTGCGTATTGCAAAGGGGATGTGCGGGAAATCCTATGTATTCCTGTGCGGGGAGGTGTCTGCAGTGGAGGCAGCCATTGCCCGGGCCAGAGACAGTGTGGCAGAAGGAGGCATGTACCTGGATTCCACAGTGATTGCCCATCCGGATCCGCAGATCTGCAAGTCCATCCTGTAAGCAGGAGAGACAGGTAAGCGGGTGTGGCATACAGGCGCCCTGGGGCGCAGGATAACGGGCAGGAATGCTTTGGGAGCCTACAGGTAGGAAACTATATGTAAGAATGCCCTGGACAGACAGGAGTCTACAGGTAAAATCCTCCCAGAGGTTCTACCATAGAAGGGAGACCAATCCGTGCTGGCAGTAGAACGCAGGAATCTGATCTTAGAGAAATTGCAGGACGAGAAAAAGGTGGTAGTCAGTGAACTGAGTGCCATTTTTGGTGTGTCCGAAGAGACCATCCGCAGGGATCTGGACAGGCTGGACAGGGAGGGGCTTGCCACCAAGAGCTATGGTGGTGCCATCTTGAATGAGAATACCAGTTTTGACATGCCTTTTATTGTGCGCAAGAAACGTAACATGCAGGGAAAAGGGGTCATTGCGCAGCTGGTTGGCGGCCTGGTGCAGGAGGGGGATCATATTATCCTGGATCCCAGTACCACAGCCGTGGCCATTGTGAAGGCCTTGAAAGCCAGGAGAAGGCTGTCTGTAATCACCAATTCCATAGAGGTACTGGTGGAACTGTCCGATGTAAGCGGCTGGGATGTCATATCTACCGGAGGTACACTCCGGGAGAATTACCTAGCCCTGGTGGGACCCAAAGCAGTGGAAGGAATCCGTTGTTTCAATGCGGACAAAGTGATTCTCTCCTGTAAGGGAATTGACCTGGAGAAGGGAATCACGGACGGCAATGAAATGTTTTCCGAGGTGAAACAGGCCATGTTGCGCTCTGCAAAACAGCGCATCCTGGCGGCGGATTATACCAAATTCGGCAATGTTGCATTTTCCCAGATCTGCACGTTGGCATCTGTTGATATGGTGGTGACCGATGTGTGTCCCGGACCAGAATGGATGAATTATTTTGCAGAGAAGGGAATAAAATGTCTCTATGGGAGAGAATGCGATGGCAAAGAAGACCATAACGATAGCCTTTACCAACAATAAGGGAGGAAGTGGCAAGACAACCTCCTGTGCAAATATCGGGTATTCTCTTTCCCTGCTGGGAAAGAGGGTGCTTCTGGTGGATGGGGATATGCAGCTGAATCTGTCCCTGTCTTTTTTTTCGGAGGAAGCAGTACTGCAGATGGCGGCAGGGGAGAAGAATCTCTATGCGGCGGTCAGGAAAGAGGAGGACCTTACGGAGTATTGTATCCATACTCCCTACGAGAACCTGGATCTGATTCCTTCCTCCACACTGATGAGTGGTATTGAATTTGAACTTTTTACCAAATGGCAGAGAGAACTGATTCTGTCCAGGGGCTTGACAAAAATCAAAGAAAGCGGTAAATATGATTATGTTCTCATAGATGCCCCGCCCACGCTGGGGGGGTGGGTGATGAACATCCTCTGCGCCTCGGACTACTGTATCCTGCCGGTGGAGGCCAGTCCCTGGGGACTGTTCGGGGTGGCGAATATGTTCGAATTCCTGGAGAATGTGAAGAAGCTGACACCCGGCCTGGAACTGCTGGGCGTGGCCATTACCAAGCTGGATGCCAGGAAGAACTACGGGAAGCAGACCCTGGAGGTATTGGGGGAATATGACCAGGTGACGGTATTTGACACGGTGATCCGTGTGGACAGTGAGATTGAGTGGGCACAGGACAATTCCAGGCCTGTGATGGCACACCGGAAAAGCGCCAGGAGCGCCAGGGAATATATGGAGTTGGCAAAGGAGGTTGACAGGAGATGCCAGTAGGAGCAGGCAGTATCAAAAGGGCAGCAAAATCGGCAGAAAATGCCGGGGAGGAAAAGCAGGGAAAGATGCCGGAAGCCAAGACAGCAGACCCCAAGGCGGCAAAGCCAGGGGAAGCCAAGGAGGCAGATCCAAAGGCAGCCAGGAGAGGGGAAGCCAAGACAGCAGACCCCAAGGCGGCAAAGCCAGAGGAAGCCAAGACAGCAGACCCCAAGGCCACCAGGAGGGCGGAAGCAAAGCCAGCGGGGACAAAAGCAGGGAAGAATGCAAAGACCGGCACAGGGAAGACTCAAACCGCCAAAGCACCTGTAACCGAAAAGACAAATATACCAGAGAAGAACAGTCTGGCGGACAAAGACAGGAGATACAAAGTGGGGGAACCCCTTCCGGTACATTTGCTGTAAAAGACAGACACAGACTGATTTTGAGATTTAGGGAGATAATATGGCTAGAACAGATTATGAAAAAGCGTTGAAACTGGGTAAGAAGGATTACCAGATGCGGATGCTCAAGGGGGAGATGCCGACCCTGCAGGTGCTGGATGACATCATGCCGGAACAGGGAGCCTACTATGAGATGCCTCTGGGACTGGTACAGATTCCCACAGATCAGATTGTAGGAACCAGGACAAACGGCAGGAGCAATTCCTTTGCAGGCAATTTCATGCCGATCATGGGGGAGTGGACGGAATTTGCCAGTAAGTGGGCGAACCTGAGCACCAGCCATGTGGAAGAAGGGATCCGGGAGCCGATCAAGGCGTATGAGTACATGAACAAATTCTACGTGCTGGAAGGGAATAAGCGGGTCAGTGTCATGAAATATTACGGGGTGGTCTCCATTCCCGGCAATGTGATCCGGATAGTACCCAAGCGCACCGGGGAGAAAGAGAACAAAATTTATTTTGAATTTATGGACTTTTACCAGAAGGCGCCCATCAACTATATCTGGTTCTCTCAGGAAGGCAGTTTTGCAAAGCTACAGGCCGCTGTGGGGAAGGAGCCTGATGAGGTGTGGACGGATGAAGATCTTCTGGCCTTTAGCGCGCTTTATACCAACTTTACAGCTGAATACAGGGCCAGGGGTGGCTGTAAGCTGAAGATCACGCCAGGGGATGCCTTCCTGGCACTGATCACCCTGTTTGGCTATGACACAGTGGAAAAGAAGACCACCAATGAACTCAGTGAGCTGATGGCCAGGAGCTGGGAAGAGTTCGAGATCCTGCAGGAAGAACAGGATATTGACCTTAAGATGAATCCCAGTCAGGAGAAAAAACCCCTTCTGAGCATGCTGTTGCCGGTAAGTTCCCCCAAGCTGAAGGCGGCTTTCCTCTATGAGAAGACCCCGGGCAACTCAGCCTGGACCTATGCCCATGAGCTTGGCAGGATTTATCTGGAGCAGACGTTTCCGGAGGAGATCACTACTGTGGCCTATGAGAACGGCACTGCGGAAAATGCAGACAGGTTGATTGCCGATGCCATTGCCGCAGGCTGTGACTTGATCTTTACAACCACGCCGGCATTTGTCCAGGCCAGTGTGAAGGCAGCCATTGCCAATCCCAAGGTGCGGATCCTGAACTGCTCCCTGAATACATCCCACCGGTATATCAGGACATATTATTCCAGGATGCATGAGGCGAAATTCCTAATGGGTGCCATAGCAGGTGCCATGGCGGAGAATAACTGCCTGGCCTATATCGCGGACTACCCTATCTTCGGTTCCATAGCCAATATCAATGCATTTGCCCTGGGAGCCAAGATGATCAATCCAAGGGCGAAAGTTTATCTGGAATGGTACACCATGAAGGAAGGGGATATTGTGGAGCGGGTGAAGGCCACTGGAGCTTCCTGTATCTCTGGCAGGGATATGGTGATTCCGGAGGAGGGGTCCCGCCTTTTTGGAATTTATCACTTAGAAGGTGAGAATCCCAGGAACCTGGCTATGCCCCTGTATCATTGGGGTAAATTTTATGCCCAGCTGATAAGGACCATTATGGACGGTACCTGGAAATATGATGACAATTCTGCTACCGTTAAACCGATCAATTACTGGTGGGGCATGTCCGCGGGGGTAATCGATGTGATCTGCTCCCAGCATCTGCCCATTGGAACAAAGCGGCTGGTAGAACTGCTGAAATCCACCATCTGTTCCGAACAGTTCAATCCCTTTTCCGGGATCCTGTATTCCCAGACAGGGGTGGTGACAGATGATCCGGCCAGGATCCTGGCTCCAGAAGAGATTATGACAATGGACTGGCTGGCAGAGAATGTCATCGGCTCCATTCCCAAGAAGGAAGATCTGATCGAGCAGGCAGCCCCGGTCATTGACCAGCAGGGAGTAAAGAAAGAAGGGTAGTTTACACATGAAAATCATGGCCATCGGGGATGAAGAGTCCAAATTGCTGTGGGACTTCTTCGACAAAAGTTATCTGGAGGGAATTGACCTAATCATATCCTGCGGGGATCTGGATCCCCGTTATCTTTCCTTTCTGGTGACGCTTTCCTCGGTGCCGGTGCTATATGTGCATGGTAACCATGATGTGAAGTATGAGAGGATACCGCCGGAGGGATGTACCTGTATAGAGGACCAGATCTTTGTGTATAAAGGAATCCGCATTCTGGGGCTGGGGGGGTCCATGCGCTACAAACCCGGCGCCCACCAGTATACAGAAAAGCAGATGCGCCAGCGCGTGAAGAAACTGCGGTTCCAGTTGTTCCGGAAGAAAGGAATTGATATCCTGGTGACCCATTCCCCGGCATACCAGCTCAATGACGGACGGGACCTGCCTCACCAGGGATTCCAGGTATTCCGGCAGCTGATGGAGAAATACCGCCCGAAATATTTTCTTCATGGTCATGTCCATATGACCTATGGCAGACAGCACAAGCGGTATGACAAGTACCTGGATACCCACATTCTGAATGTATATGAGAAATGTATCTTTGAATTTGAAGATGAGGATCCCAAGTCCCATCTGGTATTCCGTTAAGAGTTATATTCCCTGCGTTTGGCGTTTTGTATGCATATGTTGCTGTGAACGGAGTGAACAGTAATTTCTGGGGATGGCATTTCAATTAGAGTTACTCCTATAAATGAACAAATTTAGAAAATCGCACAATGGGTGACAAATTTGCTCATTTATAGGAAAATTTGAAAGGCAAGGAAAGGTATTGCTTATGCCGCTTTAGGCCTCCTGCACCAGCTTAGCCCGTTTTAGGGCCAGGTACAGCACCGGCACCAGCACAAGTTGTAGTACAATGCCGGGGAGGCTGGACACGAAATAGCCAGTGGCCCAGAGCTTCAGGGAATATGCTCCCGGGGCGAAGAACAGCCCCCTGGCCAGGCCTGCCAGGACGCGTCCTGTCACCATGGCGGCAAGCAGGCTGATATAGAGATCGGCCACCTTCTTTCCTGTGTGGACAAAATGGATCAGCAGTCCCGAGACGAGTCCATACACGGCCAGTTCAATCATCATAGAGGGCAGATAGGCGGGGCCGGGCATCCCTGTGATGAGGGAGGAGAGCAGGGGCCCAGCCAGGCCGCAGAGCAGGCCGAAGGGCCAGCCGCACACCAGGCCGCAGAGCAATACCGGCAGATGCATGGGGGAGAGCAGGGTGCCTGCATTGGGAATGGCGTGGAAAGCCATGGGCAACACCACACAGAGGGCCATGCACACGGCGGCGGTGACGCAGTGACGCAGGTTCATCAGTTTTTCTTTTTTCATTTCGTTTTAACTCCTTTCCAAAAATAAAAAGCCATGAAAGCATCCCTCTTCTGAGGGACAGGCCTTCATGGCGTCCGTTTTCCTTCCAGTGTTTACAAAAAAAATTCTGCATTTTTCTAAATGCCTTGTTCCTTCCTGGAACAAATTCTATAAGTATCTTACCAGAAAACAGGAAAATGTCAAGAGATATTTTGATTGACAAGGAAGAGGACCTGATACACAATATAGATAAAAGGATATCCCGCTACGCGATGAAGCAGCCCTGCCATAACAGGGGAGAGGAAGCAGCAACACAGGGAAAACATGGCAGGCGCCTCAAAATGCCGTAAACGGCATTCCCGGATGGTGTGGTGGAAATGGTCATATTATGTATGGGGGTGAAAGCAGATGAAGGGTAAGAGGAAGCATGCCGGGAGGAAGTGGAGAATATCTGCAGGGGTGTTCCTACTGTGTCTGGTGTTTGCAGCCTGCGGGGAGACAGATTCCGGGGCCGGTGCCCAGGAGAAGCAAAGGACAGATGTCGTTTCTGGGGAGAATGCCAGTGGGAATCCGGGGGAAGATTCCAACAGGGCCACAGGGGAGGCCGGCAGGATCACAGAGGAAGCCGGTGGGGATACCGGGGAAGGAGGTCATGGGGAGGATACCCAGGCAACGGCTCTTGAAGAGGAGGAGAATCCTTATATCATGCCGGTTTCCCTGGAGGATGAGAAGGATATCCGTCTTGCCAGGGAATACATCTGGTGGGAATACTGTGACCAGGTGAAAAGAGATGCAGCCAGGGCCGCGGAAGTGGAGGGCCGCGCCATGACCTTTGGGGATGCGACCATGAAATATGGAATCTTTGTCATCGGGGAGCCGGGAGAGTCCGGGTATCCGCTCTATATCGCGTTGCACGGGGGCGGGCAGAGTGATACACCGGCCTTGAATGACAGTCAGTGGATGGACATGGCAAGCTATTACCGGCATAGCGTCACAGAGGGGATCTATGTGTATCCCAGGGGTGTGCGGGATACCTGGGACTGCCATTTCAACCCGGAATCTTATCCGCTCTATGACAGACTGATAGAGAATATGATTGCATTCTATGATGTGGATCCCGACAGGGTGTATCTGACAGGCTTTTCGGCAGGTGGAGACGGGGTGTATGCCATTGTGGCCAGGATGACGGACCGTTTTGCGGCGGCGAATATGTCTGCGGGGCATCCCAACGGGGTGCCATTGTGGAATCTGTACAATATGCCCCTGCAGCTCCAGGTGGGGGAGAACGACACGGCCTATGACAGAAATATCGTTACCGCCCAATATGGCCAACTGCTGGATGAGTACCAGGAAGAACTGGGCGGGGGCTATATCCACAGGACCTATGTCCATGAGGGAAAGGGACACAATTTCCGGGACAAATCCAGCGAAGACCAGAAGGTGATGGAGGACAATGCCCTGTGGCTGGAGACTGGGGAGAGCCCGGTTATAGAAGTGGATGCCAATGCTATCCACTTCCTGGAAGGCTATGTGCGGGATCCTCTTCCAGAGCGGGTGGTATGGGATCTCTCCCAGCGGGCAGGACAACGGACTAAGGAGAGCTTCTACTGGCTGCGGACAGACAGGGGACTTACGGAAGGGAGGATCATTGCCTCTTATGACCGGGAGGCGAATGCCATCTGTGTGGAGGAATGTACCATAAGTGGAGAGATTACTTTCCTGCTCAGCGATGACATGTTGGACCTGTTTGCGCCTGTCACGGTGAAGACCCCTGCGGGCAGCAATGTGGTGACTGTGACACCGGATGTGGATCTGCTGTACGAGACCACCATGGAGCGGGGGGACTACCGCTATCAGTTTGCGGCGAAGATTACCATGACATTTGAGTGAAAGGGAGGAAGGATGTAGAAGGAGGAGCTATGAAAAAAGTGAAGATAACCGTCATGCGGACGGCCTGTTATACAGACTTAATAGAAGAATATGAGAATCCCATGGTACATGCCTGCGACATGCAGGAGGGACAGGTATTTGTGGCCAATGGCTGGAAGAGGCCGGAGGGATTCTGCGACAGCGCCTGGGACAGCATCTCGGCATTTGTCATGACACTTTCCCATGGCGGGGAGGACTTCTATGGAGGCTGGATGAAAAACAGGAAGTCTGCCATGATATCCTGCAATGACGGCTTCAGGCCGGTGAGCTTCCTGCTGGAAGCCATGGAAGAGGAGACAGACTGATGGATCGTTTGCCACAGGCGGTGTGGGCCTTCCTTAGGTTTGCAGGTTGAGAATCCATTCTGTGCCGGTGGGCGGAATGTAACGTAGATACGGGAGAACCTCATGAAGATAACAGACCTTCACATCCAGAATTTCAAATCCATACACGACATGCATATCCCGGATATTGAGAATGCCTTGATCCTGGTGGGACAGAACAACACAGGCAAGACTACTGTGCTGGACGCCATCCGGGCAGTGGGAGGGGACTACCAGATCACCCAGGAGGATTTTGGGGAGGCCGGGGCCAAAATCCGCATCCAGGTATCCCTGGCTCTTACCGAGGAGGATCTGGATCTGCTGCGGAAGGGCGGCATGGTCAGCCAGTACCGGAGAAAGGAAGCCTGGCTGGAGGATTTTTGCCGGAAGCTGCCTTCCTTTTCTGACCATGTGCTTTCTTTTACCTTGACGGCAAATAGGGATGGGAAGATCCGCTACCAGGACGGAATCAATAAGAACAATCCCTATATCCGGGAAGTTTTCCCGAAGATATACCATGTGGATACGGAGCGGTGCCTGGAGCGGCTGCAGAGCGACCTGCTGCTGTTGCAGGAGGATGAGATCCTGAAGCGGATGCGGTCCGGCTGTTGTATGTTCAACCAGGCCAGGGACTGCACCTATTGTTTCCACTGTATTGGCTTAATTGAGCAGAAGAGTCCGGCCCAGCTGGATGCCATGGAGGTCTCCAAACTGCTGGATTATAAGCTGTACCAGCTGAACCTGGACACTTTTGCCCACAAGGTCAACGACTGTTTTCACAAGAACGGTGGGCGGGAGCAGATCCTGTATTTCATGAATCGGGATGTGGAGAAGATCCTGGAGGTGACGACCCAGATCTGTCATCCTGCCCAGAATGTGCCTCGGCCCATTTCCCACATGGGGAAGGGAATGCGGTCCATCTACCTGTTCTCCCTTCTGGAAGCGTATACACAGATCGAGGAGAACCTGTCCAGTATCATCATGATCGAGGATCCGGAGATCTTCCTGCATCCCAGTCTCCAGAAGGTGTGCGGGACCATCCTGTATCGTCTGGCGGCCAAGAACCAGGTGATCTTCACCACCCATTCCCCAAACCTGCTGCCAAATTTTAACAGCAGGCAGATCCGGCAGGTGATCCTTAGGGAGGATGGTTCCAGCGACATCCGGGGGCAGACGGACATCAGTGCCATCCTGGATGACCTGGGCTATACCGCAGGGGACTTGATGAATGTGAATTTTGTGTTTATCGTGGAGGGAAAGCAGGACAAATCCCGGCTGCCGCTGCTGCTTAAGAAATATTATGCGGAGACGGTGGACCAGGAGGGCAATCTGTCCCGCATTGCCATCATTACCACCAATAGCTGTACCAATATCAAGACCTATGCCAACTTGAAATATATGAATCAGATCTACCTGCGGGACCAGTTCCTGATGATCCGGGACAGCGATGGCAAGGACAGGGACACCCTGGCAGGCCAACTCTGCCGCTACTATGAGGAGCGCAACCGGGAGGACATGGACAAGCTGCCGCGGGTGGGGCCGGAAAATGTACTGATCCTCAAGTATTATTCTTTTGAGAATTATTTCCTAAATCCCAAGGTCATGGCCAGACTGGGGATTGTGGAGTCGGAGGAGGCCTTTTATGAGACATTCCTGGAGAAATGGAAGGAATATCTCCATCATCTGTCCAGTGGACGGCACCTGGTGCAGGTCCTGGGGCGGGATCTGGAGACTGTGGGAGATGTGAGACAACACATAGAGGAAATCAAGACATACCTGCGGGGCCACAATCTCTTTGACCTGTTTTATGGAAGGTACCGGGAGCAGGAGAAGGAACTGCTGGAAAGGTATCTGGAACTGGCTCCCAGGGAAGATTTCCAGGATATTTTCGATGCGCTGGAATATTTCCCCTATTTTGAAGGAAGGCGGGTATGATATGGGAATCTATTTGAATCCGGGAAACGAAGGCTTTGCGGAGGCACTGAGGTCGGAGATCTATGTGGACAAGACAGGATTGATCCAGCATACGAACAGGTATGTCAGCACGGAACAGAAGTTTCTCTGTGTCAGCAGGCCCCGGCGTTTTGGCAAGTCCATGGCGCTCCGGATGTTGGCAGCCTATTATAGCTGTGGCTGCGATTCCAAGCAGATGTTTACAGGGCTGAAGATAGAGAGTATCCCTTCCTTCGCGGCGCATCTGAACCGGTACAATGTGATACTCTTGAATATGCAGCATTTCTTGATCCGTGCGAAAGGTCAATCGCTTGTGGAGTATCTGGAACGTGTGATATTGCAGGAAGTTAGATCGACATATGGGGAACTGTTTCCGGAGCAGGAAACGATTCTTGCAGCGGCACTGGAGCAAATCTACGCAGCCACCGGGAGAAAATTTATCTTCCTGGTGGATGAATGGGACTGTGTGATGCGGGAGCGGCAGGAGTCGGAAGACCTTCAGAGGGAGTACCTGGACTTCCTGCGCAATCTCTTGAAGGATCAGCCTTATGTGGCCCTGGCCTATATGACGGGGATCCTGCCTGTGAAGAAATATGGCCAGCACTCCGCACTGAACATGTTCTGGGAATATTCCATGACGGATCAGACCATCTTCGAGGAGTATACAGGCTTTACAGAGGTCGAGGTACGGCAACTCTGTGAAAAGTACCAGATGGACTTTGCAGAGACGGGGAGCTGGTATGACGGGTATCAGTTTCGGAAGTTCAAGCATGTGTATAATCCCAGGTCTGTGGTAGCTGCCATGCTCAGTGGCGTATTCTCCAATTACTGGACTTCCACGGAGACCTATGAGGCGCTGAAGATCTATATGGATATGGACTATGACGGACTTAGGGGGGATGTGGTGAGCCTGGTGGGAGGTGGGAGGGTAGCTGTCAACACCCGCAGCTTCCAGAACGATATGCATTCCTTCCAGACTAAGGATGATGTGCTGACACTACTGATCCATCTGGGATACCTGGGATACGATGCCCAGAACAGGGAAGCCTTCATCCCCAACTGGGAGATTCTGGAAGAATTTGAGAACTGTCTGAGTGTGGGCGGATGGGAAAGGGTCATGGAGGTACTGAAAGCCTCGGACAGGCTCCTTTCGGATACCCTTCGCTGTGATGGGAACCGTGTGGCAGAGGGACTGGACAGGGCACACACGGAAGTGGCCTCAGTCTTAACTTACAATGATGAGAACTCCCTGGGTTGTGCCATCACCCTGGCCTACTACAGCGCCAGGAAAGAATACAGAATCATTAGAGAACTTCCTGCGGGTCATGGATTTGCAGACGTGGTATTCCTGCCCTTGCCCTTTTCCCGGAAACCGGCCCTGGTGGTGGAACTGAAGTATGATAAGTCCGCGGATGCTGCCATACAGCAGATCAAGGACAGGAGATACAGCCAGGCGCTGGAGGGGTATGCCGGGGAAATCCTGCTGGTGGGGGTAAATTATGACAGGGACAACAGGGATAAGCCTCATAGCTGTGTGATTGAGAAGCTGGTTCAAAATCTTTGATGGCACTGACAAGAGGCGGCAGGCATGGAAGGATGAGGAAGGAAAAGCCTAAAATGGAAAGCACAACCAAGACAAAAGTAGAAGAGGATAAAATAAGGGAACTGGTGAAAAGGAATTTTGGTTCCCGGGCAGAAGTGGATCAGATAACGCCGCTGGATGGAGGCATGATGAATGCTGTCTACCTGCTTACCTACAAAGAGGCCGTCCAGGGATGGAAGGAGATGATCCTGAAACTGTCCTTTGTTACCGGATCAGCGGCATCATGGACTTTGAGAGGGCCTTTTAAGGGGATCCCTATGCGGACTTTATTCCCGCGAACAATGAGCCAAGCGGTCGTGCTTGCACGGCCAGTTGGCGAATGCCGCGAGAGTCAAATACCCCGTTGCTCTGCAGCGTTGCAAGCTTGATACCCCGTTGCTTGCAGCGGGGTATTTGATTGCCGAATCTACAGCAATGTGGAGGAGGAAAGCGAGTTTTTGGAAGGGTACAGCCAGGGGGCTGACAGGCCGGTCATAACCGAACATGACAGGGTGCGCATGAAGCTATATCGGATCTATATGGATCTGAACCTGGTGATAGAGACATATCGGTTTGAGGAGGCCTACAGGAACTATACAGTGGAGACCAGGAAGGACGAACTGATTAAGCTTCTGGAGAGCCTGGACTGACAGATGGATCTGACAGGGAGCGTCAGAAGGTAACGGTTCGGTGTCCTGTCTGAACTGTTGCAGGTATTCGAACCCCGGCAGGGGAAATGACGGGAGCGTGCATGAGTGGGGAAGTGGACATGTTGTCTGCTTCCCTTTTTGGATATAGAAAAATGACCAGACTGGGAGGAAATGGTATGGGCGAGAGGAAAGTATATGGCTACATGAGGGTGTCATCAAAAGACCAGAAGGAGGACAGGCAGCGGGTGGCCCTTTGTGAGGCCGGGGTTCCCGAATCAAATATTTATGCGGACAAGCAGTCCGGCAAGGATTTTGATCGTCCGGCATACAGGCGCCTGGTGCGTAAGCTGAGAAAGGATGACTTGCTCTATATCAAAAGTATAGACCGTCTGGGAAGAAATTACGAGGAGATCCAGAACCAGTGGCGGATGCTCACTAAGGAAAAAGGTGTGGATATCTATGTGATTGATATGCCCCTTCTGGACACAAGGCGGGGAAAGGATCTGGTAGGAACATTCCTGAGTGATATTGTATTGCAGGTTTTGTCTTTTGTGGCAGAAAATGAGCGGAGCAATATCCGGCAGAGACAGGCAGAAGGGATCGCCGCCGCAAAGGCCAGGGGAGTGAAATTCGGGCGTCCGGCTGCGCCCCTGCCGGATAATTTCCATGAAGTATATAAGTGGTGGGAAGCCGGGAAACTGACGAATGCAGCAGCAGCGAAAGCGTGCGGTATGCCTGTGGCCAGTTTTCGGTACCGGGCAAAAGCCTATGAGGATTCCGGTTATCTATCTAATACAAAATAGGCAGAAAAGTGTACTTTTCTGCCATTTGTCTTTTTAGCAACCTCTTCAAATTATAGGGGATGTATGTTTAAATGTCAATGTTTTTGAGATAAAAAGATGCTTTTTCCTAACAAGAGCAGAAACATGTCGCATGCGTGTAGACTTCCGGCAGAAAAGTACACTTTTTTGTAGCCAATCTGTTGAAGGCTTTACGGAGGATTTTCTTATGAGTGACAAGTTCCCACTAGCCTTGCCAGAAGGAGCGGTTCTGGCAGGGCAGTATATTGTGGAAAAAGTACTGGGGCAGGGTGGATTTGGTATTACTTACAAGGCCACAGATCATAAAACCGGGGCGAAAGTAGCGGTAAAGGAATTCTTCCCGGATGCTATGGCCACCCGGACCGGCCAGACCACAGTGGTACCGTTTACCGGGGAGAGGGGAGAGAGCTATGCCTACGGGAAGGCATGCTTCCTTCAGGAGGCAGAAACCCTGGCACAGTTTATCGGAAATGAAAATATTGTACGTATACACAGCTATTTCGAGGAAAACGGAACAGCTTATTTTGTGATGGACTTTATCGAGGGAACCAGCTTTGATGAGTATCTGAAACAACGTGGCGGGAAAGTGTCCTTTGAGGAGGCAGCGAAGATCCTGATTCCTGTCATGGATGCCCTGGGTGCTGTACACAGCAAAGGAATCGTACATCGGGATGTAACGCCGGATAATATCTATATCACCAAAGAAGGAGTGGTGAAACTTCTGGATTTCGGAGCTGCCAGATATAGCCTGGGAGACAAGAGCAGGAGTCTGGATGTGGTGCTGAAACATGGATTTGCACCTAAGGAACAGTATGCCCGCCGGGGAAAACAGGGATCTTTTACGGATGTGTATTCCCTGGGAGCGACTTTTTATTTTGCGCTGACGGGAAAGCGGCCTCCGGATTCCATTGAGAGAATGGATGAGGACGACCTGGTGCCGCCCAGTGCCCTGGGAGTGCAGCTTAGCAGAGCTGCGGAGGATGCAATCCTGCTGGCTCTCAGCGTGCAGCCTGCAGACCGTTTCCAGAGTATGGCGGCATTTAAGAATGCCATGCTGAATGTGGTGCAGGGGGAAGCATCCCAGCCTCAGTCGGTTCCAGAGAGTGCTTCGGCTGTTGCCCAGACGTTCTTCTCCGCGCCGGCGCAGGGGAACATCCCTAACACAGGGCAGATCCCGCAGGCTCCAGTCATGACCGGGGGAGCGATTCCTCCTTCCGGGCAGCCCACAGTCGGTAGCCAACTGACAGGAGGTGTCGCAGGTTCTCCTCAACCGGCAGGCGTAGATGCAGGAGGGAAGAAGGCTCCCCGGAAAAAGGGATTGCTGGTAGGCATTGCCGTGGCGGTTCCGGTTCTTCTGGTGGGAATCCTGGTTCTGGTACTCACAGGAAGGAAAGCAGAACCTACAGGTTCTTCCACCAAAGACAGCCAGGAATCTGTTTCTGTAGCCAAGGAAGAGGACACACAGTCCGGGAATGGTGCGTCAACACCTTTTCCCACAACAGAGCCAACTCCGGCTCCCACGGCAGAGCCGACCCCAACCCCCACGGCAGAACCAACGCCCACTCCCACGGCAGAGTCTGACCCGGAGGGAGATTATTACGTCTGGGGCAATTCGCCGCGGAATCTGATGAACGGTGGAAGTTGTGCCACTATGGGAGGGCTGGATTACTATATTACCGATAACTATAAGGCGCTGGTATCCTTTGATGCCAGCTCGGGTACCCGGGAATACATATACCAGGATCAGAAAAATGCGTTTTCGGATCTGTCTGCCCAGGATGGGAAGCTGTATTTCCTTTATGGCAATGCCGCCTATGTCTATGACCTGGAGGTCAAGGACTCAGAGAGCATTGATGTCCTGAACGATTCTTACAGCGGCCATATCAAAAGCCTCTATGTGCTGCAGGATTATTACGTGATCTATTGTGATGACCTAAATGTATACCGTGTTTCCAAGGCTGACGGGGAGAGCAAGGTATGCTGTACAGTGGAAGACTCGTTTCGGTTTACGCTTTCTGATAACGGATGGATCTATTATGTGGAGCCCAATGCAGACGGCCAGTCAACGATCCGGCGCAAGCGGCTGGATACCCTGGAGGAGGGGGGGCATAGTATCCACAACAGTGATACCAACTGCCAGTTCCTCAGTCCCAACATAGTGGGCGACTATTTATATGTGTGTTCCTGGAACCAGACAAGTGCGTATGCCTGCAATATCGTCAGGTTCAGCAAAGAGATCAACATTGATGACGGCTATGTGGAATGGAACGCCGGCTCAGCCTTAAAAGACATGAACATAGAAGACGGGGAATCCTATGGTACATTTCTCAATGTTTATCCTTATAATGGGGATATGTATTTTGGGGTTGGGGTTACGCATACGGATGATACCGGATTCGATGCTTCTACTTATTTCTTCCAGATAAAGGGAAACGAGGACGGGACATTCACCCCTGTATTCTTAAATCAGAATCTTTATGGTCCATGTATCCTGTCCTATAAGAGCGGTGCCTATGATGTGTTCTTCACATATGTGACCGCGGATGAGAATGGGAATCTGAATTCAGAACTGGTCTACTGGAACCTGGACGCGGATGGAAACTTGAAAAGCAATGAATAGGAGGAAATGAAAATGGCATTGACAGAATGTGCAAACGGGCATCTATATGATGACAGCCAGTACCAGACCTGCCCTTACTGCAACACGGGTACAAACCAGGTGGTGTTCGGGGCCGGAGTGGGGAAAACCGTAGGAGTGGGCGCAGGTCCGGCTCCTGCTGCTGTGGAGATCGGAGCCACGGTGGCCCCTGCCAGCTATAACAGGGCTGGCAGGCCGGATTCGGACAGAGATACCGGGAAGACGGTGGCTGTGTTGCAGAAGAGTTTCAGCAGGGAGCCTGTCACCGGGTGGCTTGTCTGTGTGGAAGGTGCGGAAAAGGGGAAGGATTACCGGATTGCGGCGAAGATCAATTCCATTGGCCGGGGCGAGAACATGGATATCTGCATCAAAGGGGATGCAACCATTTCCCGGGAAAACCATGCGAGGCTTGCCTATGATGGCAAACACAACGACTTTCATCTGATTCCGGCGGAGAGCATAAACAGCATTTATATCAATGATGAGCCGGTATATGTCCCCACACGCGTTAAGGAGGGAGATATCATAGAACTGGGAGAAAGCAAGTTCCGTTTTATTGCCTTCTGCGATGATACATTCAACTGGAAGGATGGGGTGAAAGGCGAAAAGGAAATCTAAGCTTGTAAAGGGGACTGAGATGGCATTTTTTAAACCGGGCAACCGGAAAACGGATACAAAGATGCTGCCGGTTACAAAACGGGAGCCTGTGCGCAGACAGCTGAGCTATGCCATCGCCAATTTGCAGGGGATAGGCACAAGAACAGGACAGGAGGACTCTTTTGCGGTGGCCAATGCTTTTGATGTGGTCAGGATCCGGGAGGAAGGATTGTTCTTTGCAGTATGTGACGGCATGGGAGGCATGAAGGACGGGAAGCTGGCCAGTGAGACGGCAGTACGCTGTCTCAGGCAGTCTTTTCTGGAGATGGACAGGGGCGGTGACATGGCGGTCCAGCTGAAGCGGAGTCTCTTCCAGGCTTCTTCCCAGGTGGAGGCGCTGATCGGAGGCAATGGAGGGAGCACCGCTGTGGTGGGTATCCTGTACCAGGGCGGCCTTTTCTATGCCAGCGTGGGAGACAGTTATTTTTATCTCATGCGGGATGGGATCCTGCTTAGGCTGAATGTAGGGCACAACCTCTGCCAGGAAAGATACCTGGAAGCCATACGGGACGGGGACATGACGCCCATCTCCCCCAGTGACATACCGGAGGGGGAGGCTCTGACCGCATTTCTGGGGATGATTGGCCTGGAGGAGGCAGACTGTAGCGTACGTCCTCTTCCCCTGCAGGAGGGGGATGTGCTGCTGGCCTGTTCGGACGGTGTGGGCGGCGTGCTTGGCCAGGAAGAGATCGTGCGTGCTTTGCAGGAAGAAAGCGTGGAAGCAATGTGTGCCAGGCTGGAAGCAGGGATTGTTGCACATGCCAGGCCAAACCAGGACAATTATACGGCAGTTGTGGTGAAGTGTGTCTTATGAGGGCTTGAAAACAAAGTCTTGAAGATGCAGACACGAAAAGGATTCTGAAAATGGGATCCCAAAATGCAAATGTGGAAATAGGGATCTGGAAATGCGGATCTGGAAATACGGATCTGGAAACAGGGCTTGGTCCTGTGGATTTGGACAAAGTGTAAATAAGGGAAATGGAGCGAGGAGGGTACTGGAAAATGAGAAAAGGCTGGATAAGAGGAAAATGTGTGCTGCTGGCCATGTTGCTGGCCTTGCTGGGAACCGGGATTTTCGGACTGGATGCAGAGGCCACCGGAACCGGGGCCACAGGTGCCAGGCAGGGAACGGTCTATGTGGAGTTCTACCTAAAGGGAGCCTATTATGGCGCCACAAATGGAGAACAGATTAAACAGCTTAGCGAAGCGATCGATGGTGGATATTCTTCAGGGAGCGGTTTCTTTGTGGGGAATCCGGGAGAGGATCCCATGTATATTGTCACAAATTTCCATGTGGTAGATGCCTATGTGGAAACAGGGGAAGGCAATCGGGGTTATATTAACACTGGCCGTGCATGGACTGATAGTAACGGCAACCAGTATCCTGTCTATTTGTTTTTTAGCAGCAGTGAAATGCGGATCTACTACGATGATGACAATTATGATGTGGCATATATGAGCAGCGAGGGAGGGAATGTTGACAGGGTTGACCTGGCAGTCCTAAAGCTTCGGAATGCCACAAAGGAACGGAAGGCCCTGGCCATCCAGGTGCCCACCCAGGACATGGTAGGGGATACGGTGTATAGCATAGGCTATCCGGGGAATGCGGACAATGAGTTGATGAGTGCCAGCAGGCATGGTCTGAATGACATGACCATGAGGGACGGCATCATCTCGAAAATCGGGGCCAATGCCCAGGGGATTGAGAGGATCCAGATGACTGCCGTCATCCAGCATGGGAATTCCGGAGGTCCCCTGGTGACAGAGGATGGAGTTGTTGTGGGGGTAAACACAAACGGTATCATGAAGGGAGGGGATATGGAGGTGGATTACTATGCCATCAGTGCCAGCGAACTGGTCACCTTCCTGGATCGGAACAACATTCCCTATGCCCTGGCCGGCCAGAAGGGAGGCGGAAGCTTCCCGGTATGGATCATCATCGTTGCAGTGGTGGTCATTGCAGCGGCAGCGGTAGTGGCGGTGGTCTTCCTGAAAGGGAAGAATGGAGCACCTGGCGCTGGGAAAGCCAAGGCAGGGAAGGCGTCCACACCTGCCCAGACAGCCCAGCGGGCCTTTATCCGCTCCATGGCAGTGCAGCACAACGGTCTGGCTATTGTGGTGAATACCACCCCGATCCTGATCGGAAGAGACCCGGCTAACTGCAAGCTGGTATTTGTGGAAGGCACTACAGGGGTAAGTGGGAGACATTGTTCTATCTCCTATGATGCATCCACAGGGGAATTTATTCTGACAGACCTGCGGTCCACCTATGGAACCTTCCTGTTAGGTGGGCAGAAGCTGAATGCCAATGTTCCCTGCCGTCTGAAGCCCGGCGAGAGCTTCTATGTGGGAGACAAGGCTAATGTGATTCGTGTGGAATTGGGGTAAGCCATGATTTTTGATGTGTATTCATACAGCAACCGGGGAGGTCGTCCTTACAATGAGGATTCGGTGGGAACCCGGATAGAAGGGGACAATGGGATCTTTGTGGTGGCGGACGGTCTTGGTGGCCATTCCCATGGGGAGGTGGCTTCTGCCTGTGTCTGCGACACCCTGCTGGAGAGGGTTCCGGATCCGGAGGGGGATGTAACCGACTGGTTCAGGGAACGGATTGCCCAGGCGAACCAGAGCGTGCTGGCCTTGCAGAAAGAGAAGGGCACCGTCTTGAAAAGTACGGTGGTGGCCCTGTCCATCCTTGGGAACAGGGCAGTCTGGGCACATGCAGGGGATTCCCGCCTGTACTATATCCGGGGCGGCAGGCTGACAGCCTATACGGAGGATCACTCGGTTGCTTACAAGAAATACAAGGCAGGGGAGATTACCAGGCGTCAGATCGCCTTCGATGAAGACCAGCCCCGGCTTCTCCGCAGTGTTGGCGGACAAGACCACAACGAACCTGCTGTCCGTGTTTATGAGGAACTGCTGTCGCCCGGAGATGCCTTTATGTTGTGTTCAGACGGCGTCTGGGAGTTTCTGGAGGAGGAAGAGATCGTTATCGACCTGCTGAAGTCCGAGACTGCCAGGCAGTGGGCAGAATATCTGCTCTTACGTATGATGGAGAGGGTGAATGGTGAGAATGACAATCTCACAATGCTCACGCTTGTATTAAGATAATCTTCCATGCCCTGGCAGTTGCTGCCGGGGCATGTGGGTTTTAGAAGTTATGAAGAGAGGAAGACTATCATGAGTAAAGTTAAAATGGGGCTGTTGGTGTTCTGGGCTATTTTGATGCTACAGGCGCCGCTGTCAGCCAGTGCAGACAATATTCCGGAGGGCACAGGGCTGCCAGACGGGACAGTGGAGAACATAGAGGATATGGAAGGGGAAGGATTTCCGGAGGGCATAGCTGTGCCGGGGGACGTGTTGCCGGGAGATAGTCTGGTGCCGGGGAATATGGAGCCAGGGGACACGGTATCATCAGGGGACCTGCTGCCAGGGGATATTGTAACGCCAGGGGATTTATTGCCGGAGGATGCCATGCTGCAGGAAGATGCGGCGGGAGATGACCCTGGCAAAGAAGGAGAGCCCACAGGAATATCGGTCATTGTCTGGGTGATCTGTGTGTTGGCAGCAGCTGTAGCTGTGTGTATTGCAGTGTGGGCTGTTCAAAGGAAAAAGGACCGGAAACCTTCCAGGAATCCCGGGGATCTGGGGAAGACGGGATCCGGCATCCCCATACAGCTGGAGGTATATGCGGGAAATTGCAGGAACACAACTCCATACCTGACATTGTCTGATTGCCTGGACATCGGCAGTAAAGCAGACTGTGATATTGTATTTGATGATCCGGAAGTAGCACCCCTGCATTGCCGGATCAAGCTTACCGGAAGCCAGGTCTATATGGAAGACCTTGGCTCCCCTGTGGGAACAGCGTTGGACGGCATGCGGATCCAGGGGCAGAACAGGCTTAGGGGAGGGGAGGTCATCTCCCTGGGGACTGTGGAATTTTGTATTGTGTTTTTACAGGATGTATGAGAACGGCCATATTTTTGAGGAATCCGAAAAAGTGGCTGTGGGAAAACAGGCAGCAGGAAGGGATACAAGGCGATGAAACAACATAAAAAAGTCTTGAAGAAACCGGTACTGGCCATTGCGTTGGCGGCCATACTTCTGGTATCAGTTCTGACCGTTTCCCTGGTGGTGTCCGGCAAAGGCAGGACAGCGGAAGATCCCATCTCGGGGAACGGCAGATCAGAAAACTATCCATCGGAAAGCAGCATGTCCGCAGAAAATGTGTGGAAAGACAATGGAGCCACGGAAGGAACGGCCGAAAATGATATTCTGGAAATGGCCGGGAATCAGATACTGGAAGATGATGCATGGATGGCCCAGGTGAATATGGATGAGGCATCCTGGAAAATACTGGCCGGGGAAGGGGGTGACAACCGAATCTCCCTTATGAAGGAGGATATGCTGCTTCCGGATGTTACCCTGCAGGTGGGGTACCTGAGAGGGGACTGCCTGGACATTACCCGGCAGGCCGGAGAGAAGATCAGCGATGCAGTTGCAAGGATGGAGGCAGCTTACCAGGCCAACCCTCCCGCAGATGCGCCTGTGGTCACGGCCCGGGACTGGGGGATCTACACCAGCAGGCTTGCAAAAGAAGGTTTATCTTCCAGTCAGGCCGCATTTTATGACAGGCTGGATGCCCTGTGCAGGCGGTATATAGAGGATGCAGCCCTTGACGGTGTGAAATATGAACAATATGGGTGTTATACAACAGATGCTGTTTCATACAGGGACCTTGGCCTGGCAGAAGAGGAAGCGTTCGATGTTCTCTGGTGGTTCAAATATAATAATCCCCAGTATTACTTCCTGGAAGGGTGGGGACTTAAGACATCGGAAGCAATTTACCCCTATCTGTATGATTTTGCGGCAGATGGTGTGGAGCGTGTGAAGATCACCAACGAACTTTTTGACAAGCTGGACGGATGGATCGAATCGGTAAATGATGATGAGATTACAAGCTGGCAGAAAGAACTCTCTACAAACAACCTGCTCTGCAAAAAGATTGCCTATAACAAAGAATACATGGGGAACTTCCGGATAGACCAGTCCCTTTATTCTGCCGTTGTCATGGAGAGCACCGTGTGTGCAGGATATGCGGAAGCATTCTGTGCCATGATGAATGCTTCCGGCCTTGACACGGTGGTGGCCCTGAGCCCGGTTCATGCATGGAATGTGGTGTGTTTTGACAATGGACAGTATTATGCAGTGGATGTTACCTGGAATGACAATGACAACAATGAAGATGCACCTTATAACAGATATCTGAATGTGGGTGAGGTCAGCCTGAAGGCGCAGGACGAGGAGATGGAACATACATATTGTGCGGAATACATGACATGGATCCCGGAGATTCCCCAGATGGACTATGCGCCTACGGATTATGACAAGACAGGTTCCGCACAGGATGAGAACAAGATCCTTCTGCATGCGCCTGAAAATCTCCAGGCAGTTCCCTATGAGGATGGTACAATAGCCATTGTAGGTGATGTTGTTGAAAATGCAACCGGATATGTATTTGAAATCTATAGCGGCCCCGAGAACAATCTCCTGGCCAGTGCGGTGTACGGCTTTCCTTTTATGACAGTGGAATACGGAAACTATACATCGTTGGCGGTAAGGGTACGTGCAGAGACGGTGCTGGATGGGGTTGTATACCAGTCTGACTGGTCAGAAATGCTTTCTGTTGCTACCAATGCAGAGACGGAGCCAGATACAGGCTCCCCGGAGGAAGAAAAGCCAGATACCCCTGAGAATGTAGAGATAACAGAGAGCACGGAGACCACCATTGATTTTTCATGGGATAAGGTGGAAGGAGCAGAGCAGTACCAGGTGGTATTGTTTAAGGATGCCGAATACACCCAGACATGGGTTAGCAGCTATGTGACAAATCCGGCTGCGGGCTTTATCAAGCTTCAGCCTGACACAATGTATTACTATGGTATAAGGGCAATGCGGACTGTGGATGGTGAAGAACTTTATTCCGATTGGAACTATTTTTCCCAGAAGACCAGTGGACAGTAACGCTGCTTCGTTGCTGTTCACGCCGTTCACAGCAACAAATGCACACAAAATGGGCAAAACAGCCCATTTTGGCGCATGGCAGTCTCGGGTTTGTCACGCAAAAAAGCGCGTGACAACACCTCGCGGTGGTAACGCTGCTTCAGACTGACACAGGAAGAATTTATGAAAATATTGATAAATACAGAAAAAAGTGATATGATGCCATAGAAAGACAGCTGTCTTCAAATATAAACTGGTAGGCCATAAGAAGGAGAAGATATCCCTCTTTTGGCGGGCATGGGGGTATCAGCTTGAAAATCATGGTCATGGATGGGCAGGGCGGCGGAGTGGGCCGCAGCCTTGTGGAGCATTTGCACGAGAGATATCCGCAAGCAGAACTGGTGGCAGTGGGAACCAATGCCACAGCTACTTCCAATATGATGAAGGGAGGTACTACGCTGGGAGCTACCGGGGAGAATGCGGTGGTTTATAACAGCTCCCGGGTGGATGCCATTGTAGGTCCCATGGGGATCGTCATGGCCAATGCCATGATGGGAGAGGTGACACCCAGGATGGCAGAAGCAGTGGCTTCTGGCGATGTGCCCGTGTTTTTGGTGCCCATGAGCCGGTGCAATGCCCAGGTGATGGGAGTGGAGAATAAGAAGCTGGGGGAGTATGTCAGGGAAGTAGGAGAGCGGCTTTGGGAACTGGCCGGGATGGAGTAAGCGGATGGATATGTTTGCGGATCTGGAGGTCGCCAGAAGCTATCTGGAAGCGGAATATGAGGAGGTACAGGTCTGTGACGGACCTCTGTGGGAAGAAACCCATGACAGGCAGTATTCCATAAACCTGGGTGCCTGGAAAAGGCGTGGCATGCCCCTGGAATGGCTCTTTCAGATGCTTGCAGCCATGGTGGGGAAGGCTTCCCTGCTGGAAAACGAAAGAATGGCGAAGTCAGCCTGCTGCCTGGTGGACAGCAGGCTGGTTCGCATCCTGCCCATTCTGGAGGCTTTGTGCCGGAACCGAAATGAGACAGGAGATACAGAGGGGAACCTAAACCCTGGAGCAGAGGGGGAACCTGGATCGGGAGCAGGTGGGATAGGACAGACCGGAACGCTTTGCGCAGGCAGTGTCCAGGTGGTAGCCATAGACGGCCGCTGTGCCTCCGGGAAGAGTACCATGGCCAGGCAGCTGTCTGCCATTACAGGTGCGGGAGTGGTACATATGGATGATTTCTTCCTGCCCCGGGACTTACGCACCCCGGAGAGACTGCAGGAGCCGGGTGGGAATATCCACTATGAAAGGTTCCTCCAGGAGATAGTCCCGCAGCTGGAGAGCGGTGCAGCATTCTCCTATAGACGGTTTGATTGTGGCAGGATGGAGCTGGGGGAAAGCTGTCTGGTACCAGAGGGAAGGATCCGGGTGGTGGAAGGCGCCTACAGCTGTCACCCGGTGTTCGGTGCCTATATGGATCTGCAGGTATTTGGTGATGTGGAACCGACAGATCAGCTTACCCGGATTCAGAAGCGTAACGGTGCAGATGCCCTGGAAGCCTTCCGCACCAGGTGGATTCCCATGGAGGAAAGGTATTTTAAGGCTTTTGGGATCCTGGAGCGTGCCAGCCTGCGGGTGTGAAGAATTATTCTTTGACAGTTCCTAAGGAAAGATGTGCAGATCTGCAACTATCTGCGACTGGGAGGAAAAGGGATGTTCCAATGTTTTTATCCGGATTATGAGGCTGACAATGCCTATGGGATCGCCTATGAAGAGCTGTATGAAGCAGGATACAGGGGTATCATTTTCGATATAGACAATACCCTGGTACCTCATGGGTTCCCTGCAGACCACCGGGCCAGGGAATTGTTCGGAAGGCTGCGAAAGCTTGGTTTCCAGACAGTGCTTTTATCCAACAATAAGGAGCCAAGGGTGAAGCCCTTCGGGGACGCAGTGGGATCCTGCTATGTGTTTAAGGCCGGTAAACCAGGCAGGGAAGGATATCGGAAGGCCATGGGGCTGATGGGAAGCAACGCAGGCAATACCCTGTTTGTGGGGGATCAGCTTTTCACCGATGTATGGGGGGCAAAAAGGGCCGGAATCGTCACTTATCTGGTGAAGCCCATCCATCCAAAGGAAGAGATCCAGATTGTACTGAAGCGCAGGCTGGAGCGGATTGTCCTGTTTTTCTATCACCGCCGGCTGGGCAGGAAGGAAAAGCTGGAGAGCAAAATGTGCACGAAAACGCCTGGCGGAAGCACCCGGGAACCGTAGCGGATGGAGATCCCCATGCCGACCAGAAAAGAGAGGAGATGCAGCGTGAATATAGATGGTTATACGAGAACCTGCGGGGTCATAGGGAATCCGGTGGAGCATACTCTGTCCCCGGTCATTCACAATACCCTGGCAAAGGCTTTTGCAGAGAATCTGGTCTATGTGCCCTTACGTGTGCCTGCGGGAGGCCTTATGGCCGCGGTGGCCGGGGCCTGGAATCTGAACCTGCTTGGTCTGAATGTGACGGTGCCCTATAAGAGTGAGGTGATTCCATTCCTGCAAAAGCTGGATCCCCTGGCTGCCCGGATCGGAGCAGTGAATACCCTGGTGAGGACCCAGGAGGGATTCGAGGGGTATAACACAGACATGCCTGGACTTTACCGGGCCATGTGTGAGGACGGCGTTGGGATAGAGGGGGAGAAGGTGTTGATCCTGGGGGCCGGCGGTGTGGCCAGGGCGGTGGCCATGCTTCTTGTGCAGAAAGGGGCAGACCAGGTGATCCTTATGAATCGTACCCTGGAGAAAGCAAAACAGATTGCAGGGGAGGTAAACCAGATTGCAGGAAGGCCCCTGGTATCAGCCATGGCACTGGCAGATTACACTTCCCTGCCGGAGGGAGACTCTTTTCTGGCCATCCAGGCCACCAATGTGGGCATGTACCCGAAGACAGATGCTGCCGTGATCGAGGATACGGCATTTTACAGGAAGATTCATACAGGCTATGACCTGGTTTTCAATCCGGCCCGGACAAAGTTCATGTCCCTGGTGTGCCAGGAAGGCGGCAGGGCTTACAATGGTTTGAAAATGCTACTGTACCAGGGAGTCATTGCCTATGAACTATGGACAGGTGTGAAGGTGGGACAGGATCTTGCAGGGGAAGTATACGCCAAAATGCAAAGGGCCATGGACCTGTGAGAAACGAGCATCTGTTATGCTTTCAGTGCAGACACTGTGGGAAGGAGTCAGAAGAGAAGATGGAACAGGGCAGGAGTATCATCCTGATCGGGTTTATGGGCAGCGGGAAGACTTCTGTGGGGCTGAAACTGTCCTACAGACTGCGGATGATGGTGGAAGATACGGACAAACTCATAGAGCGCAGGGAAGGCAGGTCTGTCAGCGAGATATTTGCCGGACAGGGGGAAGCATATTTCAGACAGCAGGAGAGTGCGTTGCTTCGGGAGCTTCAGACATATCCATATGACAGGATTTATTCTGTGGGAGGCGGTACGCCGGTGCGTCAGGAGAACAGGGAGCTGCTTAAGGGGCTGGGGCTGGTGGTATATCTGCGGGTAAGTCCCTGGACGGTGTACAACAGGCTGAAAGGGGATGTGACCAGACCGCTGCTACAGTGTCCGGATCCCCTGTCCAGGATACAGGAGTTGATGGAAGAGCGCAGGGAGGCATACGAATCCTGTGCGGATGTGGTGATTGATGCAGATACCCTGGATATGGAAGAGATCCTGGAACGCATTGTGGCAAAGACAGGGCGGGGAACCATAAAGGAAACAGACCGGACAGATGACGGGACATCCCCCGGGGAGGCGGAAGCCGGAAAACAGGAGTCCGCAGGAAAGGAGGCATGGGACAAAATGCAGACAGGTGCAGGAAAGCTATTGGTGATCAACGGACCCAACCTGAACTTTCTTGGGATCCGGGAGAAAAGTGTGTACGGAACCCAGGACTATGCGTATTTGTGTGAGATGATCCAGAGAAAGGCGAGGGAGACCGGAAGTGAGATTGTAATATTCCAGAGCAACCATGAAGGAGCCATCATAGACAGGATCCAGGAAGCTTATTTTGACGGGACAGAAGGGATTGTCATCAACCCAGGGGCCTTTACTCATTACAGTTATGCCATACGGGATGCCCTGGCCAGCATTGTGGTGCCAAAGGTGGAAGTCCATATCTCCGATATCACGAAAAGAGAGGAATTCCGCAGGATATCTGTCACTGCCCCGGTGTGTGACAGGCAGATCTATGGCCAGGGCCTGGACGGCTATCTGCAGGCTATTACCTTTCTTTTAGAAACAGCTAAGAATTAACCTTACCTATTTTGTTCTTTCACAGTTCCTTCGGGCACAAGGGAGAGAAGCAGTGAGGCACAGGCCAGAAAGCTTAGGGAACACGGGCATGAGAATAAAATGGGAAAATTTTTCAAAAAGAGTTGAAATTTGTGTCTTTATATATTACACTATGTGAGAATAGTGGTGAAAACAATTAGGAGGAATAGAATATGATTTCTGCAGGTGATTTCAGGAATGGTATAACCATTGAGTATGACAACAATGTATACCAGATCATTGAATTCCAGCATGTGAAGCCTGGTAAGGGTGCGGCTTTCGTTCGGACGAAGCTGAAGAACATCAAGAGTGGCGGTGTGGTCGAGAAGACTTTCCGGCCCACTGAGAAGTGCCCCCAGGCCCGTATTGATAGAAAAGATATGCAGTATCTGTATGCGGATGGCGACCTGTTTTATTTTATGGATACAGAGAACTATGAGCAGATTGCCTTGAATAAAGACACTGTGGGGGATGCCTTGAAGTTCGTGAAAGAAAACGAGATGTGCAAGGTCTGTTCCCACAATAGCAGTGTGTTTTCCGTGGAGCCGCCTCTTTTTGTGGAGCTGGAGATCACAGAGACAGAGCCGGGCTTTAAGGGAGATACCGCCACAGGGGCGAACAAGCCCGCCATTGTGGAGACCGGTGCACAGGTTGCCGTGCCTTTGTTCGTGGAGCAGGGGGACAAGATCAAAATTGATACCAGAACCGGTGAGTATCTGTCCCGTGTATAAACTGCCATAGTATACTGGCCAGGACCAGCGGCAGGAGATATACTGCAGAGACATTTTTATCGGTGTGACTGCGCTTGTAAGACGATGATACCTTTGGGTGTTGTCGTCTTTTTTATGCGTATTTTCAGACTTGCTTTTTTTGACATCCCTTTTAGCACGACATTTGTTTTGTCATGACATCTGTTCTATCTTTATGTTCTGTCAGATCAGCCAAATCGGCCTCATCAGGTTGACCATCTGGAGTTATTGTTCAAAATATATACCAAAAGGAAAGGAAAACATAGCATATGGGAATACATGAATTTGCAAGAAAAGTAGGCACAGCACTACAGGCAGAGCTGGGAAGCGGATACCAGGTGGAGTACAGGGAGGTGAGGAAGAACAATGGCGTACTATTGTGTGGGTTGCTGGTCACGGCACAGGGCAGGAATATGGTTCCCACTATTTATATCAATGATTTCTGGGAGGCCTATGAGGCAGGCATGACCCTTTGGGAAGCGGTAAGAAGGATTTTGCATATTTACCTGGAGGAGACGCCCCGACAGGATGTGGACATGGATTTTTTCAAATCCTTTGAGCAGGTGAAGGGCAGGATCTGTTACCGTCTGGTGGGCAGGGACGGGAATATGGAGTTGCTGCGGCATATGCCTTATGTGGAATACCTGGATATGGCAATCTGCTTTTTCTACGCTTTTCAGAGCGAGGTCCTGGGGGAGGGCAGTATACAGGTGCTCCATGCCCATATGGAATTCTGGGAGACTGACAGGGAGGAACTGCTTGGGCTTGCCCGGATGAATACCCCCAGGCTGTTCCCGTGGATGTGTGCCCCCTTGGGAGATATCCTGCTGGGAGCCCTGGGGACTGACTGCGGCTTTATGGTGCCACAGGAGTATGAGGGCCAGGAGGACGGTCTGCAGCTTCCCATGAAGGTACTCAGCAACAGGCAACAGTTAAACGGTGCTGCCTGCATGCTCTATCCTGGGGTTCTGGATCAGATTGCTGCGCAGATGGGATGCGGGTTCTACATTCTGCCCAGCTCTGTACACGAGGTGATCCTGTTGCCTGACCGGGGAGAGGAGGATCCAGGGAGCCTGAAGTCCATGGTGGTCCAGGTGAATAGGACACAGGTGCCTCGGGAGGACATTCTGACTGACAGCCTGTACTGCTTTGACCCGGCTCAGAAGGCCATGAAAAAAATTTTATAAAAAAATTCAAATTCTGGTAGACAGGCGGCAATTTTTGTGATACTATAATCGAGGTGATGTAACAATTTTGTAATAATTTGCATCCGTAGTCTAATGGATAGAACGAAGGCCTCCGACGCCTTTAATGCAGGTTCGATTCCTGCCGGATGCATTTTGCATCACCTCGAATTATGGTATTTTCTGTAAAGATATGTAAATACGGTATGTGATGGAGGAGCCGCTTGCGGCTTTTTCCGTTTCTAAACTCCCATGCATCCCAATGTCCCGCTATAAAGAAAGTGGGGGGTTAGAAGGTGCATACAACCTGCCAGCCCGGTGTGCCGTCTTTGCAGGTTGGCGCACAGCAGTCTGGTAAAACCGCAAAGGGATATGTTTTTGGCTTCGAGATGCCGGAATGGTATTGGGACTTTTATGGTAAGATATGACTGGAAGAAAGGAGCAGTATGGGCAGAGATAACATGAGAAATGTCCGTGACTATATCGTGAAACACTGTAAGATAGTTTTTCCGGTGATTCTGATTGCGGTGGTGGCTGTGACAGTTTCCGTGGCCCTTAGCGCGAATAGAAAGCGGATGGAAGAAAGCAGCGCAGCAGGGGACGGCACGGCAGAGAGCGGCTCCGGGGAGCAGCAGATGTTTACGGGGGTTCCTCTGGAGGATGTGCCATTGGTGGCCAATGAAGACAACGAGATCTATTATCTTGTGGCTACTTATTACAATGCTGTGGGCCTGGGAGATGAGACTACATTAAGGGAAGTCTGTGATGAGGTGGACGAGAATGAAATGATCCGCAGGATGGAGACATCCAAGTATCTGGATCACTATGAGGATCTACAGGTTTTTACCAAAGTGGGGCCGGTGGAAGGTTCCACAGTGGCGTATGTCTACTATAAAGTGTTCTTCAAAGAGCATGAAGTGGGTTTCCCGGGGTATGAGACCCTGTACCTGTGCAAAGATGACCAGGGTGCGCTGTATATCAAGAGTGAGGATAATTTTACAGAGGAAGAGGCAGCCTATATCCGGGAAGTGACCAGTCAGAGTGATGTGGCAGAGTTCAATAACCGGGTGGCAGTAGAGTACAACGAACTGCTGGAAGAGAATCCACAGCTTGCCATGTATCTGAAGGAACTGGCCAAGCAGGTGGATGTGGACATAGGTGTTACCCTGGCGGACAAGAATGTGGGGGATGGGAATGCAGGGGATACCACATCTTCCCAGGAAGGGGCCGGGGATGGCCAGGAGGCAGGACAGGGTGAGAATCCCGGCACCGGACAGGAAGGTTCCCAGGAGGCGCTGCCTGCGGACAATGGGCCAAAGTCCGCTACGGCCACCACTACGGTGAATGTGCGTGTATCTGACAGTGAGCTGGCAGATAAGCTGGGCAAAGTGACAAGCGGAACCAAGCTGGAGGTGCAGGAGGTTTTGGAGAACGGCTGGACCAAGGTGGTATATGAAGGCAAGGATGGTTATATCAAGTCTGAGTATCTCCAGCTGGCAGAGAATGCCCAGGGACAGGAGGCCATAGGTTCCGTGACGGCCCTGGAGAATGTGAATGTACGTGCAGCGGCCAGCCAGACAGCGGAACTTCTGGGGCTGCTGACAGGGGGTGAATCCCTGGAACTGCTTGCCAGTGAAGGAGAATGGGTCAAAGTGAAATTCGAAGGACAGGTGGGATATGTGAAATCCGAGTACGTCCGGCAGAATTGAGGAACCTTAATGTATATTCTGATGGAAATTGGACAGCCTTTTACAGGAGAAACTGTAAGGGGCTGCCTTTTTTATGTCCGGGTGAAAGGCAGCACGAATTTCGTAGTAGGAGAAAACGTATGAAACCACATGAGGCAGCAGTATACAGGGAGATTCAGAGGAATACAGAGATGGCAATGAAAGCCATAGATACCATCTCTGACAAGGTGCATGATGATGCCCTGGCAATCCAGATTGCCCGGCAGTCATTGAAATATTCGGAGCTGCATAATGAGGCATCGAAACAACTGGTGGAGGCCAAAGCGGAAAGTTACCAGGGCAGTGCCCTGGCAGATGTGATGCTGCGGACCGGGATTCATTATAACACCATGCTCAATACCAGCACCAGCCATATTGCGGAGATGATGATCAAGGGCAGCACCAATGGGATCCTGGAGATGGAGAAGGTATTGAAACACCACCAGGATGCCGGGGACAAGCCTCTTGGCCTGGCCAGGGAGCTGATTGATTTTGAGGAGAAAAACGTGGAGAGGCTGAAGCATTATCTGTAGGTCTGTGTGAGAGACTTTTCCGGGCATAAATTATGTCCTTACGCTATTTTTATAGCAAGGGACATAATTTTGGAAGACAGCCGTGCAGAATGCACAATGGGGAATAGATATCTTGTGCAATCTGTCTAAAAAATACCGCAAAACTTTTACAGTTTAGTGAGATAAAGTGTGTTGAGAAATGGAAAACCACAGGTTATAATATTTTGTGGACAATACTGGTGCCAAAAAGGCGTGGAACAGTGGCTTCCATGCCTTTTTCCATGTGAAGAGCCAGGAAAACGGTTATAAAGGAGGATGAGAAGATGTCATATGTTGATGAGGTGTATGATCTGGTAGTAGCCAAGAATCCGGCCCAGCCCGAGTTCCACCAGGCGGTAAAGGAAGTCCTGGAATCCCTGCGGGTGGTGATTGAGGCCAATGAGGAGAAGTACCGCAAGGACGCCCTGCTGGAGAGAATCGTGACGCCGGAGAGGCAGCTTCTGTTCAGGGTTCCCTGGGTGGATGACAAGGGACAGGTACAGGTGAACAATGGATTCCGCGTGCAGTTTAACTCTGCCATTGGACCCTACAAAGGAGGGCTGCGGCTGCATCCTTCTGTGAACCTGGGAATCATCAAATTCCTGGGATTTGAGCAGATTTTCAAGAATTCCTTGACAGGTCTGCCAATCGGTGGCGGCAAGGGTGGTTCCGATTTTGACCCCAAGGGCAAGTCGGACCGGGAAGTGATGGCTTTCTGCCAGAGCTTTATCACAGAGTTGTACAAATACATTGGTGCAGATACAGATGTACCGGCAGGGGATATTGGTACCGGAGCCAGGGAGATCGGCTATATGTACGGCCAGTATAAGCGTCTTACCGGTCTCTATGAGGGGGTTCTCACAGGCAAGGGATTGAGCTACGGCGGCTCCCTGGCCAGGACAGAGGCAACGGGTTATGGTCTGCTGTATCTGACGGCAGAAATGCTAAAATGCAATGGCAAGGACATCAAGGACAAGACCATTGTCATATCCGGTGCCGGAAATGTTGCTATCTACGCCATCCAGAAGGCATGGCAGCTTGGCGGGAAGCCTGTGACCTGTTCTGACTCCACTGGCTGGGTCTATGATCCGGAAGGCATTGATGTGGCCCTGCTCAAGGAGATCAAGGAAGTGAAGCGCGGCAGGCTGACAGAATATGTGCAGGCCAGGCCCGGTGCCCAGTATCATGAGGCAGGCAGCTCTAAAGTGTGGTCTGTGAAATGTGACATTGCCTTGCCCTGTGCCACCCAGAACGAACTGGATCTGGAGGATGCAAGGGCGCTGGTGGCAAATGGCTGCTTCGCAGTGGCAGAGGGAGCCAATATGCCTACCACAATGGAGGCCACGGAATATTTCCAGGCAAACGGGGTGCTGTTCTGCCCTGGCAAAGCCGCCAATGCAGGCGGTGTGGCCACTTCGGCGCTGGAGATGAGCCAGAACAGCGAGAGACTGAGCTGGACCTTTGAGGAGGTAGATGCCAGACTCCAGGGCATTATGGTGAATATTTTCCACAACCTGGATGAGGCAGCGAAGAAGTTCGGCTGTGAGGGCAACTATGTGGCAGGTGCCAATATTGCAGGTTTTTTGAAGGTTGCAGAGGCTATGACGGCCCAGGGTGTGGTGTAGGATGTTTTTATGTTTCTGACTTGTCCGGCTCTGACCCTCGCAGCAGGCTGGAAAAGGGATCCCGGAGCAGTGCTCCGGGATTTTTGCGTGGCGAACCCGAGACAAATTTCTTGACAAGGGTATGGAATGTATATATGATTAGATTGTCTCTTTGATCCAGAGAAAGAATCTAATCCACTTTCAGAAAATCCAACCCTGAAAACAAAAATCAGCAATAGAGGGCAGGTATGGCAGCGAAGAAATATTATGCGGTAAAACAAGGTAGATCTACAGGAATATGGGAAAGCTGGGAGGCATGCAGGGCTGCTGTGGACGGCTATCCGCAAGCGCAGTATAAGGGATTTCCTACCCGGGAGGAGGCCAGGGCCTATTTAGGGGAGAATATCTGTGCGCAAGGCGGGGGAGAAGGCGAAGAGGGGCAGCTGCTGGCCTATGTGGACGGGAGCTATGACCATTCCTTGAGGAAGTATGCTTTTGGCTGCGTTTTCCTGCGGCCGGACGGACGTATCTATACGGCATATGGGAACGGGGACAATCCGGAGTCGCTGAAGCTGCGAAATGTGACCGGGGAGATGCTGGGTGCCATGTATGCGGTAAAATGTGCTATGGCAAGCGGGTACAAAAGCCTGGAGATCCGGTATGACTATGAGGGAATCGAGAAATGGGTTACTGGGGCCTGGCGTTCGAAGACAGATCTGACCAGGAAATATGCGCTGGCCATGCAGGAGTGGGGAAAGAGCCTGAATTTGTGTTTTACAAAGGTTGCCGCCCACACCAATGTGTATTATAATGAATTGGCGGACAGGCTGGCCAAGGCGGGACTGGTGCAGGGAAACGGGGTTCCCAGGGTGAGGAACCTGGAGGATATGGAAGAATATCATGGAACAGATGAGGATCAATAAATATCTGGCCAGGTGCGGTGTCTGCTCCAGAAGGGACGCTGACAGGCTGGTTGCGGAAGGGAAGATTCTGGTCAACGGCAAGGTACCGTCCCCGGGACAGTCCATAGGGGAAGGTGACAGGGTCACTGTATCAGGCAGGCCCTTAAAGGCACCAGATAGAACGGTGGTTCTGGCCTTTTATAAACCGGTGGGTGTCACCTGTACGGAGCGGGATTCCCATGCGGAACGAAAAATCACAGATCTGGTACACTATCCTGTCCGGGTGACCTATGCCGGACGGCTGGACAAGGAATCGGAGGGGCTTCTGCTGCTTTCCAATGACGGGGACTTGATCCAGGCCATGATGCGCGGGGAGAACGGGCATGAGAAAGAATACCTGGTGAAAGTGGACAGGGAAGTGACAGAAGCTTTTATCCGGCAGATGGGGGAGGGCGTCTATCTGAAGGAGTTGGACCAGACCACCAGGAAATGCCGCGTGGAGAGGTTGGGGAAATATACGTTCCGGATGGTGCTGACCCAGGGACTGAACCGTCAGATCAGGCGAATGTGTGCCCATTTTGGCTATGAGACAGTGGCTTTGAAGCGTATCCGGGTCATGCAGGTCGGGCTGAGGAATCTGAAGCCAGGAGAATATTACGAACTGGAAGAGCCGGACATTGAACGGCTCCGCCGGGCCTGTGGGATTTCCACAGGCAGTAGAATAGAGGAAGAATGCAGGAAAGGTGGATAGGGGATGCAACACGACAAGCTGGAACGGATGCAGTATCTGGTGGATCTTTTGCGGGAGGCATCAAAAGCTTATTATGCCCAGGACCGGGAGATCATGAGCAACCGGGAATATGATGCGCGATATGAGGAATTACAGGCGCTGGAGCAGGAGACAGGGGTGATATTTACGGATAGTCCCACGGTGAAAGTGGGCTATGAGGCTGTGGAGGAACTGCCCAAGGAGCGCCATGAGAGTGCCCAGCTGTCTCTGGACAAGACCAAGGATCGTGTGGAACTACAGGCCTGGCTTCAGGGGCATCAGGGGGTCTTAAGCTGGAAGCTGGATGGTCTGACCATTGTGCTTACTTATCAACAGGGGAAGCTTACGAAAGCCGTTACCCGGGGGAATGGCGAGATCGGGGAAGTGGTCACCAACAATGCACGCACATTCCGCAATATCCCGCTGTCCATTCCCTACAAAGGACAGCTGGTCCTGCGGGGGGAGGCTGTGATCACCTATTCTGACTTCCAGCGCATTAACAGCCAGATCGAGGACGTGGAGAGCCGGTACAAGAATCCCAGGAATCTTTGCAGCGGTTCTGTGCGGCAGCTGAACAATGAGATCACTGCCGGGCGGGGGGTACGGTTCTATGCGTTTTCCCTGGAATCGGGAGAAGACATGGATGCAGACAATTCCCGGATGGGGCAGCTGGCCTTCCTTGCAGGCCAGGGCTTCCAGGTGGTGGAGCATGAACTGGTGACGGAAGAGACCATATTGGAAGCTGTGGAACGGTTTGAGGGGAAGATACCAACATATGATGTCCCCTCGGACGGACTGGTGCTGACCTATGATGACATTGCCTACGGACAGTCCCTGGGCAGGACGGCAAAGTTCCCCAGACATTCCATCGCCTTTAAGTGGGCAGATGAGTTGCGGGAGACCACTCTGAAGGAGGTAGAGTGGAGCGCCAGCCGCACAGGTCTGATCAATCCGGTGGCTATCTTTGAGCCGGTGGAACTGGAGGGCACTACGGTGAGCCGCGCCTCCGTGCACAATATCAGCATCCTGCGGGGGCTGAAGCTGGGAATCGGGGACCGGATTACGGTGTACAAGGCGAATATGATCATCCCCCAGATTGCGGAGAACCTTACATCCAGTGATACCCTGGAAATCCCATCGGTGTGCCCGGTGTGTGGCAGTCCCACCCAGATCCGGCAGGTGAATGAGGTCCAGTCCCTGTATTGTACCAACGAGGCCTGTGCGGCAAAGCGCATCAAATCGTTCACGCTGTTTGTGAGCCGGGATGCCATGAACATAGAAGGACTTTCAGAGGCTACTTTAGAGAAGCTGGTGGACCGGGGATTTATCCGGGAATACGTGGATCTGTTCCACCTGGACAGATATAAGGAAGAGATCCTGGAGATGGAGGGCTTTGGTGAGAAGTCCTATCAGAAGCTGCAGGATGGTATAGACATGGCCAGGAAGACCACCCTGCCCCGGGTGGTTTATGCTCTGGGAATAGCCAATATTGGTGTAGCCAATGCCAAGATGCTCTGTAGGCATTTTAACTATGACCTGGCGCAGCTTGAGGGTGCGGATGTGGAGACCTTAAGTGCCATTGAGGGGGTGGGGGAGGTCATTGCCACGGCATTTGTGGCATACATGCATGACCAGGGGAACCTGGAAAGACTGCACAGACTGACACAGGAGCTTGAGATCGAGGTGCCCAGGATCCAGGAGGGAAGCCAGACCCTGGCTGGTATGAGTTTTGTGATTACAGGCAGCCTGGCCCATTTTGCAAGCAGGAGTGATCTGAAGGAGCTCATTGAGCAGAAGGGGGGCAAGGTTACAGGAAGCGTGACGGGTAAGACCACCTGCCTGATCAATAACGATATCACTTCCACCTCCTCCAAGAACAAAAAGGCCAGGGAACTAGAAGTGCCCATACTGTCTGAGGAGGACTTTCTGGAACGGTATGATATCCGGCAATCATAGAAAATACACATGCCTTTGTAAACAGGTTCCATATATCAATCGAAAGAGGGATGGAGAATTTCTATGGATTCGAGAGCATATAAGGAGGGCAAGCATATGCCTATCAAAACACAGAGTGATCTGCCTGCAAAAGAGATACTGGAGAATGAAAACATATTTGTGATGGATGAGACCAGGGCGGTACACCAGGATATCCGTCCCCTGCAGGTGCTGATTCTCAACAATATGCCAATCAAACAGGACACAGAGCTACAGCTTCTCAGGGCCTTGTCCAATACACCCCTGCAGGTGGATGTGACCTTCATGAATGTGAAGAGCCATATTTCCATGAACACCTCAGCCAGCCATTTGAACAAATTCTATACCACCCTGGAGGAGGTCCGGGATAGAAGGTTTGACGGGATGATCGTCACAGGTGCCCCGGTGGAGGACATTACCTTTGAACAGGTGGACTACTGGCAGGAGATGTGCGAGATCCTGGACTGGGCGGAGGGACATGTGACTTCCACCCTGCATATCTGCTGGGCGGCCCAGGCGGGATTTTACCATTATTATGGAATCAATAAGCGCCAGCTGCCACAGAAATTATCCGGAGTCTATGAGCATCGGGTATCCAACCGGAAGATCCCGCTGGTACGGGGATTCGATGATATTTTCCTGGCACCGCACAGCCGACATACGGAGACGCCGGCAGAGTCCATCCACGCCTGCGGGGAACTGACGGTACTGGCAGAGTCCCAGGAGGCTGGCGTATATCTGGCCATCGCCCAGGCTGGAAAGAAGATATTTGTCACCGGCCATCCGGAATATGACAGATATACTTTGAACAATGAATATCACCGGGATATGGACAGAGGGCTTGCTGTGAACATTCCGCAGAACTATTACCCGCAGGATGATCCCGAGGCGCGTCCCCTGCTCCAGTGGCGCTCCCACAGCAACAACCTCTATACCAACTGGCTTAATTATTATGTGTATCAGATGACACCGTATGAGCTGTGACAAGGTGGAAAGATTCCGGAAGTCATAGGATATTCTGAAGAATATGTGGGAAAGGTTCTGGTCTGCATAACAGGACAGAAGGGATAAACAGGAAAATAGAATGGGAAGATACGATTTTGATCAGATCATAGACAGGCGGGGAACAAACTGCATAAAATATGATTTTATGGCAGAACACGGCATGCCTGACAGTGTGCTGCCGCTGTGGGTGGCGGATATGGACTTTGCTGTTCCGGCGGAAGTGGTGGAGAGCCTGGTAGAGGCAGCCACACATGGGATCTTTGGGTACAGTGATTGCGGGGAATCTTATTTCCAGGCAGTACATGACTGGATGTTTACCCATCACAACTGGGATGTGAAGAAGGAATGGCTGGTGAAGTCGCCGGGGATTGTGTTTGCCATTGCCATGGCTGTGAGAGCTTTTACGCAGGAAGGCGATGGTGTCATGATCCAGAATCCGGTATATCACCCGTTCAGCCATGTGATAAAAGCCAATGGCAGGAGACTGGTGGATAATACCCTGGTCTGGGAGAATGGCAGATATGGTATGGATTTTGGGAAGATGGAGCAGCAGATCAGGGAATGTAAGGTGAAGCTGTTTGTTCTCTGCAGCCCCCATAATCCGGTAGGGCGGGTCTGGACCAGGGAGGAACTTGGACGCCTGGGGGAGATCTGCATGAGATATGGGGTGAAGATTGTCAGTGACGAGATCCACCATGACTTTATTTTCCCCGGTCATGAGCATGTGGCCCTGGCCGGGCTGGAGGAGTGTTTTGCACAGAATACCATGACTTGTACGGCGCCCAGCAAGACTTTCAACATTGCGGGACTACAGGTATCCAATATTTTCATTCCCAATGCCTCTATGCGGGAAGCATTCCGGCAGGAGATGGAGAAGACAGGGGCCGGGGAGATCAACCGGATGGGTCTGGTGGCCGGGGAGAGCGCTTACCGGTATGGAAGGCAGTGGCTGGAGGAGCTGCTGGTATATCTGAAGGGGAACCTGGATTATGTGCGGGGATATGTGGAGCAGCGTCTGCCGGGAATCCGTCTGGTAGAGCCGGAGGGAACTTATCTTTTGTGGCTGGACTTCAGAAAGTCCGGCCTGGAGGGAGATGCCCTGGAGGAATGGCTGGTACAGAAGGCCGGATTGTGGCTCAATGACGGAAGAATGTTCGGGACAGGCGGTGACGGATTTGCCCGCTTGAATATGGGATGCCCCAGAAAAACCCTGGAGCAGGCCCTGGGGAGAATGGAAGAGGCTCTGGGAAATAGACAGAAAGCCTGAGGGTTCAATATTTGTCTGGAAAAAGGACATGCTCTGACGCAGGGGGGATATAGGGGTCATGCACAGATGGGAAATCGGATTTGGCAGGAATGTACTGGAGCAGGGTGGGGATCTGCTGAAGATGGGAAGGGTCTCTGGCTTGCAGGTGGAAGAGGGAAAGTGTACGGCTTCTGTCTGGGACAGATATGAGTATCAGGTCAAGATCCTGGAAAAGAGCAGTGGGGACGGATGGATGATGAACTGTCAGTGCCCTATGGCCCGTGGCGGCGGCAAATGCAAGCATATGGCAGCGGTGATGTATGCCAGACAGCAGGCCAAGGAAGGGGAAGGCCCACAGGAAGTAGCACAGCATGTGCCGGTGCCGGAGTCCGGACAACCCCTGGCACCGGCACAACAGGAAGTACAGATTGTCCAGGAGAAGGGCGGGCAGCAGACTCTGAAGTTCCAGGAGGCAGAACCGGCATTTCATGACCGGGAGGATCAGGAGGGCAAAGGACAGGAGACATTGCCTGCTGCACAAGAGGAAGACTGGATGTGGCATCCGGGACTCTGGGGAGATCTGACAGAGCATGTGCCCGGGGAAGAGGGGCCGGAAGAGGTCTCCGGGACAGAGCCGGAACCAGAAGCTTCCACTGTGGCAGGACTGGTTCCTGCAGACCATACGTATGGCATAGAACAGACAGAGGATGCGGATAGTGGGACAGAACCGGCAAAAGCCATACCATACCTGTCAGAGGAGGAATATGTTGTCTTAAACAGACAGGAGGAGCCGGAGGTATCCGGGCAGGCAGACGCGGTCAGACAGCGGGCAGCCGGAGAAGACCTGCGGTATTACCAGTATTTTGACTGTGATGCTGTGCGCAGGGGAATGCGTTTTACAGCGGCAAATGTGCGTAAGGGGAAACGGCTTCTGGAAGAAGGGAAGGTGTCTTTGCATGACCTGGAGTCCGGTTATACAGATGACCGTATGGAGATGATCTGTGAGGCGCAAGGGGAGGGAAGGGAAGGACGTACCAGCTTTCCTTTGCAATTTGTTTTTTCCAGGGATCAGGTGCTCTTTGCGGACTGTGGATGCCCCCAGTGCAACAGACATTATTATTACGGCTACTACAGAAGGGAATATTGTGCATATCTGTATGCTTTTTTTGACCTGGTGGAGAAAAGGGTCAAAAGAGAGAACCTGGGGGATGCCACAGATAAACTGGCCATGGTTCTGATGCAGACCTTGATGAGCCAGAGGGTGAACGGTTTTCTGCCAGGAGATGGGAAGGAAGTGGAAAGTCTCACCCTTCTGCCCAAACTGATAAAACGCCAGGGTGAACTGGCAGTTTCTTTCCGTGTGGGGAAAGGAAAAATGTTTGTGATCAAGGATCTGGCGGAATTTTGTGAGAATGTCCGGCAGGCAAAGACGGCTGTCTATGGCAGTAGTACCAGTATCAACCACAACAGCAATCATTTCAAGGAAGAGGCAAAAAAATGGCTGGATTTCATCGGCAAGGCAATGAAGGAAGAACTGGACTTTGAGAGAAGACTGGAGGAAGCTGGCGCCTACAAAAGAACAGGCTCCCGGAAAGGCGAGATAGTCCTGTCCGGCTGGCGGCTGGACGAAATATACCGGTTCATGGGTGAGACAGGCCTGGAATACGAGGACAAGGACGCCATGACAAAGCAGAAGAGGCAGCTTACAGCCAGGCCCCAAAACCCCAAAATAGCCGTTGCCATCCGCAAAAATGGTCTCAGCAGCAGAAATACCTTCCACGGCATCAAGGTGAGCTGCCGTATGCCGCAGTTCTTCTACGGATCCGGGACTGCCTACTATGTGCAGGACGATGTACTGTGCCGTCTGGAGGAGGATTTCCTGGTCAAGATTCGCATCCTGGCAGATTTCTGCCGCAATGGCAAGCTGGAATTCACAGTGGGACGGAATCATCTGGCGCATTTTTATTATCATGTGATTCCCCAGCTGGAAGATGTGATGGATATCATGGAGGAGGACAGCGAAGAGATTGCCGGTTATCTTCCACCCCGGGTGAAATTTGTGTTTTACCTGGATACAGAGAACCAGAATATGACCTGCCGGGTGAAAGCGGTGTATGGAGACAGGGAATTCTCCCTGTTTGATCTGATGGATGAGAAAGCATCGTCCATAGAACGGATCCGGGATGAGGCAAAGGAAGGTGAGATTCTGGGTCTGCTGCATAGATGGTTCCCTTATTTTGACCCGGAGAAGCAGGAACTGCACTGCGATAAGGAAGAGGAACTGATGTACCAGGTGCTGGGGGAAGGTGTGGAGGAGCTGATGAGGCTGGGGGAGGTGCGGTGTACAAAGCGCTTTAACCATGTGAACATCAACCGCAGGCTTAAGGTGTCAGTGGGGGTATCTGTCTCCAGGGATCTGCTGGACCTGCACATTGAGACCCAGGATATTTCTCCACAGGAGCTGTTAGACATCTTAAAGGGATATAGACAGCGGAAGAAATATTACAGGCTGAAAAATGGAGACTTCCTGAGCCTGGAGGACGGGGCGCTATCCACACTGGAGGAGATGGTGTCAACACTTCGCCTGTCTTCCAGGGATCTACAGAAGGGAGACGTGAAGGTACCCTTGTACCGTGCCCTGTACCTGGATAAGCTCCTGGAGAAAAACGAGGAAATCTATAGCAACAGGGACAGCCATTTCAGGGAGATGGTGAAGAACTTCAAGACGGTGAAGGATGCAGATTTTGAGGAACCACCCTCCTTGAGGGATGTGATGCGGGGGTACCAGCGTACAGGTTACCGGTGGCTGCGCACCCTGGAGGAATACCGTTTGGGCGGTATCCTGGCCGATGACATGGGACTGGGGAAAACCTTGCAGGTGATTGCATTGTTTCTGTCAGCCAAGCTGGAGGGGAAGGGAGAAGCTTCCCTGGTGGTGGCACCGGCTTCCCTGGTATATAACTGGGGGGAAGAGATCGGACGATTTGCCCCGCAGCTTTCCTTCCTGCTGGTCAGTGGAAACCAGGAGGAACGACTGGCGAAGCTGGAGCGGTACCGGGATTTTGATGTTGTGGTGACATCCTATGACCTGTTAAAGCGTGATATAGCTTATTATGGCGACAAGGAGTTCTATTACCAGGTTATTGATGAAGCCCAGTATATCAAGAACCATACCACTGCCGCTGCCGGGGCGGTGAAGGGGATCAGAAGCCGTGTGCGGTATGCCCTGACAGGGACACCGATTGAGAACCGGCTCAGTGAGCTGTGGAGCATATTCGATTTCCTGATTCCGGGGTATCTGTATGGATATGATGTATTCCGCAATACATTTGAATCCCCCATTGTGAAGAACGAGGACCAGGGGGCACTGGAACGGCTGCAGAGAATGACAGCACCTTTTATCCTGCGCAGGATGAAACAGAATGTGCTCAAAGATCTTCCGGAGAAACTGGAGGAGAGCAGGTATGTGAAGTTCGAGCCTGCCCAGCAGCAGTTGTATGATGCCCAGGTGATCCATATGAAGCAGAGAATTGCCATGCAGGATGCCAGGGAATTCCAGAAGAACAAGATGCAGATTCTTGCGGAACTGACAAAGCTACGACAGATCTGCTGCGATCCGGCGCTGTGTTTTGAGAATTACCGGGCAGAGTCTGCAAAACTGGAAGCCTGTGTGGAGCTGACCCAAAGTGCTGTGGAGGGAGGCCATAAGATACTGCTGTTCTCCCAGTTTACCTCTATGCTGGAGCTGATTGCCGCACGGATGGACCAAGAGAAGATCAGCTATTATACCATCACAGGGGCCACACCCAAGGAAAAACGTCTACAGCTTGTAAAAGCCTTTAATGCAGATGACACACAGGTGTTTCTGATTTCCTTAAAAGCCGGGGGTGTGGGTCTGAACCTTACCGGGGCGGATGTAGTGATCCATTATGATCCCTGGTGGAACCTGGCAGTGCAGAACCAGGCCACGGATCGGGCACACCGCATCGGACAGGAGAAGAAGGTGGTGGTGTACAAACTGATCGCCAAGGGGACCATTGAGGAGAAGATCCAGAGACTACAGGAGAGCAAGCGGGCACTCTCGGAACAGGTGATCCAGGGGGATGCCGCCCAGCTTGCCGGTATGAGCAAAGAAGATTTTATGACGCTTTTGTCTTAACAGGGTGTGCTGCCCACAGGAAAAAAATTCATATGCATATTTTCCTAGTCTTGTCCATATACTGGTAGAAAAAGGAAACAGTGGAAGGAGACTGCATATGCCAAGAGGACAGCGAAAGACGATTGAAGAAAAGATCAGTGCCAAGGAGGATCTGATTGCAGCTTTGATGACCCGAGTGGATTCGGAGAAGAAGGAGCTGGAGGAGCTGTACCAGGAGAAGAGGATCAAGGAACTGGAGACAGTAAACAATCTGATTGCAGATACGGGGCTGAAGCCGGAAGAGGTGGCCGCGGTCCTGCAGCGGTATGTGGAAGGCAGGGAGTCCTGTGCTTCCTAGCTCAAAAACAGCAGGGATGGAGATTCCTGCTGTTTTTCCTTTCCAAAACCGTTATTGCCTGTCTGCCAGATTCTTCTGTGCGGTGGACAGCATCAGTTTGATCCGGTTGAGCTGGTTGACTTCGCTTGCGCCAGGATCGTAGTCTATGGCTACGATGTTGGACTGGGGGTATGCCTTCCGCAGAGCCTTGATGACACCTTTGCCTACCACATGGTTGGGCAGACAGCCGAAAGGCTGGGTACATACAATGTTGGGTACATTGTCGTGGATCAGCTCCACCATCTCCCCTGTCAGGAACCATCCTTCACCGGTCTGGTTGCCAATGGAGACAATCGGTTCCGCATAAGAGGCAATTTCCCGGATGGGGGTTGGGGAAGAAAAATGTCTGCTGCGCCGGAAAGCCTTAACCGAGGCCCCCCGTAGCAAATGCTCAATGGCCCAGATTCCAAGCTTTGCGTGGCGGGCACTTTTTTTGCTGGTACCCAGGTGATTCGCCTTGTATATCTGGTTGTAGAAGCAGTACAACATGAAGTCGATGAGATCCGGCACCACAGCTTCTGCACCTTCGGCTTCCAGCAGCTCTACCAGATGGTTGTTGCCTGCGGGGGAGAATTTTACCAGGATCTCCCCTACCACACCTACCCGTGGCTTTTTCACGTCCCGCAGGGGAATGGCATCGAACTCCCGGATGATGTCCCGGCACATTCTGTGGAAGGCAAACAGGTTGATATGCTTTGCCGACACAAAGTCCTGTACCTTTTTCAGCCATTTCTGGTGCAGGGCATTGACACTTCCAGGGGTAGCCTCATAGGGACGCATCCGGTAAGTGCATCGCATGAAGATATCACCGAACTGGGCGCCTATGGCGGCCCTGAGCATCAGGTCTGCATTCAGATGGAAGCCGGGATTGCTCTCAATACCGGCCAGGTTTAGGGAGATCACGGGGATCTGCTCCATACCGGCTTTGGCCAGGGCGCGGCGTATGAAGCCCACATAGTTGGTGGCCCGGCAGCCGCCTCCGGTCTGGCTCATGATAATGGCAGTCCTGTCCAGATCGTATTTGCCGGAGAGCAACGCTTCCATGATCTGCCCCACCACCAGCAGGGAGGGGTAGCAGGCGTCATTGTTTACATATTTCAGCCCTACATCCACGGAATGTTTGTTGTCATTGGTCAGCACTTCAAAATGGTAGCCGCATGCATTGAAGGCAGGTTCCAGGATCTCAAAATGGATCGGTGACATCTGGGGACAGATGATGGTATACTCCTGGCGCATCTGTTCGGTGAAAGCCACTTTCTCAACAGCTGTGGAGCGGAGGGTACGCTGGCGTTTCTGCTTCTCCCGCACCTTGATGGCCGACAGCAGGGAGCGTACCCGGATCCTGGCGGCGCCCAGGTTGTTCACTTCGTCAATTTTCAGACAGGTATAGATCTTGTCTGAGCCAGAGAGAATATCGTTTACCTGGTCTGTGGTCACCGCATCCAGGCCGCAGCCGAAGGAATTGAGCTGGATCAGATCCAGATTTTCCGTCTTCTTTACATAGCTTGCGGCGGCGTAGAGCCTGGAATGGTACATCCACTGGTCGGAGACGATAAGGGGCCGTTCCGGACATCCCAGATGGGAGACAGAATCCTCCGTGAGCACCGCCATGTCGAAAGAGGTGATCAGTTCGGGTATACCATGGTTGATCTCAGGATCCACATGATAGGGGCGTCCGGCCAGCACGATGCCGCGTTTCCCGGTCTCTGCCAGGTAGGCCAGCACCTCCTCCCCTTTCTTCTGCATGTCTCTTCTGGCAGCACCAAGCTCCTCCCAGGCAGCGGCAGCGGCATCCTTGATTTCCTTCTGGGGAAGCTCCTTAAATTCCCGCTTCAAGGCGTCTGTGATGGTGCCAAGATCCCGGAAGGACATAAAGGGATTGCGCAGTTTCATCTGGCCACTGCTGATCTCTTCCACATTGTTCTTAATATTTTCCGAGTAGGAAGTGACAATGGGACAGTTGTAGTGATTGTTGGCCCCTTCTACCTCATCCCGCTCATAAAACAGGGCGGGATAGAAGACAAAATCCACCTTCTGGCTGATCAGCCAGGCCACATGGCCGTGGGCCAGTTTGGCAGGATAGCACTCCGACTCGCTGGGAATGGACTCAATGCCCAGCTCATAGATCTTGCGATTGGAACTGGGGGAGAGGATCACCCGGTATCCCAGCCTGGTGAAAAAGGTATGCCAGAAGGGATAGTTTTCGTACATGTTAAGAACCCTGGGGATGCCTACAGTACCTCTGGGTGCCTGGTCTGCCTCCAGGGAGGCATAGGAGAAAAGCCTTTCCAGCTTATAGGCGAACAGGTTTGGTACATTGGAGGCATTTTTCTGGCCACCGATTCCGCGCTCACAGCGGTTGCCGGAGACAAACTGCCGACCGCCGGTGAATTTATTGATGGTAAGACGGCAGTTGTTGGTACAGCCCCTGCATTTAGCCATGCTGGTGTCATACTGGAAGGCACAGAGCTTCTGGTAGGAGAGCAGGGAAGTTGTATACCCTGCCTCATAGCGCTCCCTGGCAATGAGGGCCGCCCCGAAAGCGCCCATGATACCGGCAATGTCCGGCCGGATGGCTTCACAGTCTGCGATTTTCTCGAAGCTCCTGAGGACAGCATCGTTGTAGAAGGTACCGCCCTGGACCACAATGTTCCTGCCAAGTTCTGAGGCATCGGATACTTTGATGACCTTAAAGAGAGCGTTCTTGATCACGGAATAGGCCAGTCCGGCAGAGATATCGGCTACGGAAGCGCCTTCTTTCTGGGCCTGCTTCACCTTGGAGTTCATGAATACGGTACACCGGGTGCCCAGGTCGATGGGATGGGGGGCGAAAAGTGCCTCCCGGGCAAAGTCCTGGACAGAATAGTTCAAGGATTTGGCGAAGGTCTCGATGAAGGAACCACAGCCTGAGGAGCAGGCCTCATTGAGCTGTACACTGTCCACGGTCTGGTCCTTGATCTTGATGCATTTCATATCCTGGCCGCCAATGTCCAGGATGCAGTCCACGGCAGGATTGAAGAAGGCGGCAGCATAGTAGTGCGCCACAGTCTCCACCTCCCCGTCGTCCAGCAGGAAGGCGGCTTTCATCAGGGCCTCCCCATAGCCTGTGGAGCAGGAGCGGACGATATGCACATCCTCTGGCAACAGGGAATAGATCTCTTTCAGGGAGCGTATAGCCGTATTCAGGGGGCTGCCGTCATTGCCCGCGTAAAAAGAGTAGAGCAGGGAGCCGTCCTCTCCCACCAGTGCGATCTTGGTGGTGGTGGAACCTGCATCGATACCCAGGAAAGCATTTCCCCTGTAGGAGGACAGGTCTCCGGTGCCCACATGATGCTTCTGGTGGCGGGCGCAGAAGACTTCGTAAGCGGACTGGTCCGCAAAGAGCGGTTCCATCCGCTCCACCTCGAATTCCATCTTGATCTTGGAGGACAGTCTGCCAGACATCTCCTCCATGGTATAAGAGACCTCCGGTTTTGCGTTCAGGGCAGAACCAATGGCGGCGAACAGGTGGGAGTTGTCCGCATCAATGATGTGTTCCTGGTCCAGCTTCAAGGTGCGGATAAAGGCAGCCTTCAGCTCCGACAGAAAGTGCAGGGGGCCTCCCAGAAAAGCCACATGGCCCCGGATGGGCTTGCCGCAGGCCAGACCGGAGATGGTCTGGTTTACCACGGCCTGGAAAATGGAGGCGGACAGATCCTCCTTGGTGGCACCTTCATTGATCAGGGGCTGGATATCTGTCTTGGCGAACACGCCACATCTTGCCGCGATGTCATAGAGTGATTTGTAGTTCCTGGCATATGCATTGAGTCCGGCAGCATCTGTCTGGATCAGGGAAGCCATCTGGTCGATGAAGGAACCTGTCCCTCCGGCACAGATGCCGTTCATGCGCTGTTCCACATTGCCGCCCTCAAAATAGATGATTTTGGCATCCTCGCCGCCAAGCTCGATGGCCACATCTGTTCTGGGAGCCAGTTCCTTTAAGGAGGTGGCCACTGCGATCACCTCCTGGGTGAAGGGAACGCCTAAGTGGTTGGCCAGGGTCAGTCCCCCGGAGCCTGTGATCATGGGGTGCAGGGTAAGGTTCCCCAGCTCTTTATATGCTTTCCCTAAAAGGGAGGAAAGGGTCTCCCGTATATTGGCATAATGACGCTGGTAATCGGAAAACAGCAATCTGTGATCCCCGTCCAGGATTGCGATTTTGACGGTGGTGGATCCGATGTCTATGCCAAGCGAGACTTCCTTTTTTGTTTGTTCCATATAAGAATCATCCTTCCTGATACAATTACAAAATGAACATTGAAACATTGGCTTATGTGCTGCTTCCCTGGCTTTTGCTTCCTGCACGAAAAAGGAAAGCAGAAAGTCGACAGAGTATGACACACGAAGCTATTATAGTACACAAAAATACAAAATGCAACGAATATAAGCTATGAAATGTTTATAAAAATACTGATTTTTCTGTAAAATAGGAAATGCTTGGTTTACTTATGGCATCTGTGATGATAAAATGTATTCGAATGGTTTTTGGAAAAGAAGTAAAAGTCCGGGACGGATGTAAAAACAGGAAAGGAATAGACCTATGAGCAAATGGGAGAGAAAATTCGGCAAATATGCAATACCAAATCTGACAGCGGTGCTGATCATCTGTTATGTGGCGGGATATCTGTTACAGATCTTTGCCCCTGCGTTTATGGAGTATCTGACGCTGAATCCTTATGCGATCCTGCATGGGCAGGTATGGAGGCTGTTCACCTGGATCATCTCGCCGCCTACGGGAATCGGGCCGTTTGTGATTATTATGCTGCTGTTTTATTACAGCCTGGGCAGCCTGCTGGAACAGGTCTGGGGTACCTGGAAATATAATGTATATATTTTTACCGGGCTGTTTTTGTCCGTTGTGGGCAGTTTTATAGCCATGGGGGCATATTATCTGTTGCTGGGGGAGATAGATCCGCTGATAGCCGGTGTCTGGTTTGGTGTGCAGGCCCATAGTTTCAGCACCTACTATGTAAATATGTCCATTTTCCTGGCCTGTGCTGCGATCTTTCCCGATCTGGAGATCCGTCTGATGTTTGTGGTCTCTGTAAAAGCAAAATGGCTGGGGATTCTCTATGGCCTTGTCATGGCAGTGGATGCCTTTGACATGATCGAATCCAGAGCCTGGTTCAGTGCGGCGGCGATTCTGGCTTCCCTGTTGAATTTTGCCATTTTCTTCTTCCGCTCTAAGAACCATATGCATCTGAATCCCAGGCAGATCAAGCGCCGGGCAGAATTCAGGCAGGATGTCAGGAAGGGGACCCAGGCCAGGATTACCAAGCATAAATGTGCCATCTGTGGCAGATCCGATGAGGAAGATCCTTCCCTGGAATTCCGTTTCTGCTCCAAATGCAACGGAAATTATGAGTACTGCCAGCATCACCTTTTTACCCATCAGCATGTCCAATGAGGAGCCTGGAGCAGTACGGAACCGGAAAGGGGAATGGAGGTGGAGGTATGGACAGAGAAGTTTTATTTGCACAGACACTGGAACAGGTGCGCAGACAGGCGAAGGAACAGGGAAACTGCATCGGGGAGGAGCAGGTGCGGGAAGCGTTCACGGCTCTTGGGCTGAATGAGACACAGTTTCAGATGATATTTGACTACCTGGCGAAACACAGGATCGGAATCGGCACTCCGGCAGACCCGGAGGAGATCCTGACAAAGGAGGAGAAGGATTATCTGCAGATCTACAGGGAGGAGCTGGCGGCGCTTCCCCGCTACAGTGCCGGGGAGACGGAAGTGTTGACTTGTGCTGCCATGGCCGGTGACGGGCTGGCGGCCCGGAAGCTTGTGCAGGTATACCTGGAGGATGTGGCAGAAGTGGCACAACTGTACGTAGGCCAGGGGGTGGCCCTGGAGGATCTGATCGGGGAGGGCAATGTGGCGCTGACCCTGGGAACGGGCCTGCTGGGAAGTCTGAATACACCCCGGGAAGCGCCGGGAATGCTGATGAGAGGTGTCATGGATGCCATGGAGGCGTATATCCGGGAAAATGCGGACAACGGGAAACTGGACCAGAAGATCGCGGATAAAGTGAACCGTGTGGCAAAAAAGGCCAGGATCCTGGCGGAGGAAATGAGACGGAAGGTGACCCCTGAGGAGCTTGCCCAGGAGAGTGGCATGACCATACAAAGCATCCTGGAGGCCATTCGTTTAAGTGGGAACCAGATTGAGGATATTGCGTATGCAGAAGACAGTTTATGAAGAATTTAAGTACCATTTGCAAGACACAGGCCGGCTCTATATAGGTTGTAAATATACCTTCCGGGAGCTGGTGGAGGTGGAGGAGCTGCTATTCAGGTTCCGCATTGTGATGGAACGTTATGTGATGCCGGATGCGGATCCGGAGGATACCCTGGAGACCCATCTGTATTACCTGACACCGGAAAGTGCTTCGGTGAAAGTATACAGGCAGTTGAAGGCCAGGGTGAAGGTGAATCTGATCCAGGAGAAGAAGGGATTCTTTGGCAGTGGCAGCAAAGCCTATACCACCAGGGTGATGCCGGTGGAGGAACTGGTGAAGATTCCGCCTGCACGGAAGGAGCAGCAGGGTATGGTGGTACAGGAACTGTCCGTTAGCAAACTGGCACTGGCTGGCATATAGGGCCAGGGAAAGACTGTAGTTTCATATCCTGCCACAGGACAGGAATAGAACAGGAATAGAAAAGGAGAGAGAAATGCGGGTAGAAGATCTGACAGCTTATGAGGTACTGGAGAAAAAGGAGAGCGCGGACCTGAACAGTGTGACGTATCTGTGCAGGCATAAGAAAACAGGTGCAAGGGTGGCGCTGGTCTCCAATGATGATGAGAACAAGGTGTTTTACATCGGGTTCAGGACACCGCCTAAAGATTCCACCGGAGTGGCACATATCCTGGAGCACTCTGTGCTCTGCGGTTCCCGGGAATTCCCGGTGAAGGATCCCTTTGTGGAACTGGTGAAAGGTTCCCTGAATACCTTCCTGAATGCCATGACTTATCCGGATAAGACCCTGTATCCCCTGGCCAGCTGCAATGACAAGGACTTCCAGAATTTGATGCATGTGTATCTGGACGCAGTATTCTATCCCAATATTTACAAGAACGAGTCCATCTTCCGACAGGAGGGATGGCATTATGAGCTGGATCAGGAGGGGGAGCTGACCTACAACGGAGTGGTGTACAATGAGATGAAAGGGGCTTTCTCTGACCCGGACGAAGTGTTGGTCAGGGAGATTTCGGCAGCCCTGTATCCCCATACCACCTACAGCGTAGAGTACGGCGGTGACCCGGATGCGATCCCGGATCTGACATATGAGCAGTTCCTGGATTTCCACAGGACGTACTATCATCCTTCCAACAGCTATATCTATCTGTACGGGGATATGGATATGGCAGAGAAGCTTGCGTTTATGGATACGCACTATCTGTCAGCGTTTGAATCCCTAAAGGTAGATTCCGGGATATCGGTGGAGCCGCCCTTCGCAAAGCCTGAACGCCTGGAGCGGGAATACCCGGTAAACGAGCAGGAGGATACAAAGGAGAACACATATTTGTCCTGGAATCTGTCTGTGGGGGACAGCCTGGACCGGGAGCTGTATGTGGCCTTCCAGATCTTGAATTATGCCCTTTGTGCCGCGCCCGGTGCACCTTTGAAGCAGACACTGGTGGATCATGGGATCGGGAAAGATGTGTACGGCAATTACGACAATGGGATCCGCCAGCCCATTTTCAGTGTGGTGGCCAGGGGAACCGACCCGGATAAGGAGGCGGAATTCGGCCGCCTGATCCGGGAGGTCCTGGAAGGTCTGGTCAGGGAAGGGATAGACCGCAAGGCACTGCTGGCAGGTCTGAATTATTATGAGTTCAAGTACCTGGAAGCAGATTTCGGCTCCTATCCGAAGGGACTGATGTACGGCCTGCAGATGCTGGATAGCTGGCTCTATGACGATAACAGGCCGTTCATCCACATAGAAGCCAAGGAGACCTTTGCCTCCCTCCGGAAAAAGACGGACACAGGTTATTTTGAGCAGCTGGTACAGACCTATCTGCTGGACAATCCCCACAGTGCCACAGTGGTATTGAAACCAGTGGCTGGACTGGGAGAGCGCAGGGAAGAGGCGCTTCAGAAAAAGCTTGCAGACCTGAAGGCGCATATGACAGAGGAAGAGCTTGCGGCAGTCCGGGAGAAGATGGAGAAACTGGATGCCTTCCGGGATACGCCGGATCCCCAGGAAGACCTTGACAGGATTCCCATGCTTTGCAGGGAAGACTTGAAGAAGGAAGCGGCAGCTATCATATATGAGGAGCGCAGGCTTGGGGACACGCCCCTTTTGTACCACAATCTGTTCACAAATGGAATCGGATATCTCAGGCTGTTGTTTACCTGCCGGGATATACCCCGGGATTATTTCCCTTACATCGGTCTTCTGAAAGGGTGTCTGGGGCTTCTGGATACGGCCCATTATAGCTATGGGGATCTGTTCAATGAGATGAACCTGATCACTGGGGGCATGGCAGCGGTGAACAATGTGTATGACAGGATAGAAGACCCTGACAGCTATACGGTGACCCTGGAGATGAAGACCAAGGTCTTCTATGAGAACCTGGAGAAAGCCGTAGAGCTTATGGGGGAGATCCTGCTGACCAGTGATTTTTCAGATACAAAGAGGCTTGGGGAGATCCTGGGGGAAGGGAAATCCCGGATGCAGGCCCAGATGACTTCCAGTTCCCATACGGTGGCAGTGAGCCGGGCCATGGCGTACGGCAGTGCCTCGGCGGCAGCCAGGGAGGAATTGTCCGGCATTGCCTTCTACCGGCTGATTTCCCATCTGGAGGGACATTTGCAGGAAGAGAAAGCCCAGCTTGTGGAGAGACTACAGACCCTGGCGAAGATGATCTTCCGGCCGGAGAACCTGCTGGTGGATTTTGTAGGAGAGGAAGAGGCATGCATGCAGCTTGAGGGTCCTGTGGCGGCATTGAAAGAGAAGCTTTATACCTGCCCGGTGGAGAGAGCCACCTATGTGCCGCATTTTGACAGGGAGAACGAAGGCTTTATGACATCCGGACAGGTGCAGTATGTGTGCCGTGCGGGGAACTTCAGGCGGGCAGATCTTCCCTACAAAGGGGCGCTGCGGGTACTGAAGGTTATGATGGGCTACGAATACCTGTGGGTGAATGTCCGGGTGAAGGGCGGCGCCTATGGCTGTATGTGTGGTTTTGACAAATCGGGGGACTGTTATTTCGTGTCCTATAGGGATCCGAACCTGGGCAAGACCCTGGAAGTCTATGAGCAGGCAGCAGACGTGGTCAGCGCATTTACAGCGGACGAGAGAACCATGACCCAGTATGTCATCGGCGCGGTCAGCGAACTGGATACCCCCATGAATCCTGCCGCAAAGGGACTGTTTGGGCTGACCGCCTACATGGTGGGCCTGACGGAGGATATGCTTCGCAGGGAGCGGCAGGAGGTTCTTCTGGCTTCCCCGGAGGATATCCGGGCCTGTGCAGCACATATCCGGGCCTTTATGGAAGAAGGGTACCTGTGTACTGTGGGGAATGCCCAGAAGATCAAAGCCCAGGAGAATCGATTCGGAAAAATCGAGAACCTTTTCTAGAAACAGTCGTCTATATAGATGAAAGTAACTGGCCGGATATCTGGCAGGAGAAAAGAAGGAGAAACGCTGGCGGGGGCTTTCCTGGAGAGGCGTTTCTGGAAAAGGAGGATTTATGGGGGGAAACACAGGGAAAAACGGGAGGAACAGAAAGTCTTTCACAAAAGTCCGGGCAAAAAGGATGCTGGCGGCATTGCTGGCAGTGCTTCTGCTCACAGGCTGTGGTGCGACGTCATCCATGGACCAGAAAGCAGATACATCCGCCCCGGAGACTGCGCCAGGCGTCTACAATACCAGTAGCAGTACTTATGGGGAAAATGTGTCTGCCGGGTCAGCCATGGAGTATCCGGAAGAAGAATACGGGGAAGCAAAACAGGATCCGGGGATGACCGGGACGGATCAGGACAACCAGACCGGGAACCGGAAGCTGATCAAGACGGTGGACATGGATGTGGAGACAAAGCAATTCCAGGAGCTGCTGACTACCATTGCAGATGCGGTCCGTGAGCTGGGAGGGTATATCCAGAACCAGAATACCTACAACGGAAGTGCGTATGCACACTACCGTGCCTCTAAGTCTGCTACCCTGGTGATCCGTATTCCCAAGGACAGACTGGAGGAATTCCTGGGTAAAGTGTCTGATGTGGGCAATGTGACACGCTATTCGGACAATGTGGAGGATGTGACCCTGGCCTATGTGGATCTGGAGAGCCACCGGAACGCCCTGCGCACAGAGCAGAGCCGGCTTCTGGAACTGCTGGAGAAGGCGGAGAGCCTGGAGGATATCCTGACCATAGAGTCCAGGCTTTCTGACCTGCGTTACCAGCTGGAAGGTATGGAGTCCCGGCTCCGCACCTATGATAACCAGGTGGAATACAGCACGGTCACTATGGATATCTCCGAGGTACAGGAACTGACTCCTGTGCAGGAACAGACAGATCTGGAACGCATTGGGGAAGGGTTTATGGAGAGCCTTAGGGATATCACAGGCAGTATGAAGGAGGCAGGAATCTGGTGCCTGATCCATCTGCCCTATGGGATTCTCTGGACACTGGTAATCCTTCTGGTGGTGTTTGTGTTTAGGAGAGCCCGCAGGAAGAAGGCTGCCAGGATACCAGGGCAGGTAGCAGGCCAGGCGGTACAGACCGATGAAGCAGGCCAGGCGGAGCAGGCCGGTGAGGCAGGGCAGACAGCAGACCAAACCGCACAAGTGCCGGAGGATACAAAGTAGCTGGACAAAAATTGGCAGGCCATAGGCTGACGCGTTCGGCCATCCACATAAGGATACCACCATAACAGGAATTGTGACGGCAGTGCCATCAGGGATGGCACTGCTTAAAGTGGCATAACAGGAAGAATGGGAGATGACAAATGAGTGAGGACGGGAACAGGCAGTCATATAAATCGGGTTTTGTGACTTTGATAGGCAGACCCAATGTAGGGAAATCCACTTTGATGAACAAGCTGATCGGACAGAAGATCGCCATCACATCCAACAAACCCCAGACTACCAGGAACAGGATCCAGACAGTGTACACCTGTGAACAGGGACAGATCGTGTTTCTGGACACACCTGGAATCCATAAGGCCAGGACCAAACTGGGAGATTATATGGTACATGCGGCAGTGCGGACACTGGAGGAGGTGGATGTGATCCTGTGGCTGGTGGAACCTTCCGATTATATCGGGGCCGGAGACCAGTATATCATAGAACAGCTCAAGCAGGTGAAGACACCGGTGATCCTGGTGATCAACAAGATAGACAGGGTGAAAAAGGAAGCTGTGTACGCTTTTATTGACGCTTACAGAAGAGCCTTTGACTTCCAGGAGATCGTACCGTTATCTGCCTTGAAAGGAACCAATACAGAGGAACTGGTACAATGTATCTTCAAGTATCTTCCCTGGGGGAACGCTTTTTATGACGAGGATACGGTCACAGACCAGCCCATGCGCCAGATTGTGGCAGAGCTGATCCGGGAGAAGGCATTGCGGCTTCTGGCGGAGGAGATTCCACATGGTATCGCTGTGACCATTGAGAGCATGAAGGAAAAAGGAAAGATCTGCCATATTGAGGCGACCATTGTCTGTGAGCGGGAATCCCACAAGGGTATCATCATCGGCAAGGGAGGCCAGATGCTGAAGAAGATTGGTTCCACAGCCCGCACGGACATAGAGAATATGCTGGAGATGCAGGTAAACCTAAACCTCTGGGTGAAGGTGAAAAAGGACTGGAGAGACAGTGATTTTCTCTTGAAAAATTTTGGGTACAATCCCAAAGATCTCACAGGGAACGAATAGAAAAATGAGAATTTGCAGACCCTAGTACTGGCTGGTCCCAGGGGACAGGTGGCCCACCAAAGATTTCAGATGTGAGGTTACGTCAAGGAAAGTCAGGGGGAATTGCAATGAACATAGAACACTGGAAACAGTTTGAAAGCACCGGACGGATAGAAGATTATCTGCATTTCCTGTCCTGTGAGAGGCAGGAGAAGACAGGGAGGGAAGAAGATTCCCGGCCAGGATATCCCACTGCCGGCTTGGACAGGAAGCAGGGGAAGCGGACGGGAAATGACGGCCATGCAGGAATATATATGGGTGACAGGGATCATACTAAAGCAGACTCCGGTGGGGGAGTACGACAGGCATATCAGTCTTTTGACGAAAGAGCGCGGTAAGGTGTCCGCCTTTGCAAGAGGTGCCAGGAAGCCGGGAGGCCGGCTGGCGGCGGCCACCGGCCCTTTTTGTTTTGGCAGCTTTAAGCTCTACCAGGGGAGAAGCGCATATACCCTGGCCGAGGCGGAGATCCAGAATTATTTTGAAGAACTGCGCACAGATTACGTGGGCGCCTGCTATGGGATGTATTTTGCAGAGGTGGCAGATTATTATGCCAGGGAAAACAATGACGAGAGGGAACTGATGAAACTGTTGTACCAGTCCCTGCGCGCCCTGGGGGTGAAATCCCTGTCCAGGAGCCTGGTAAGGTGCATCTTCGAGTGCAGGGCCATCGCTGTAAACGGGGAATTTCCAGGGCCTCCCACAGACAGGAAGCTGGAGCCGGCCACAGTCTATGCGCTACAGTACATAGCGGGAAGTACCATTGAAAAACTTTACACGTTTACAGTGACAGATACCGTGCTCGGAGAACTGGAACAGGTGGCCAGGACATATATGGAGCGCTTTGTGGGACACAGATTTAAAAGTCTGGATGTTTTAAAAACTATTTGTTGAAAAGTTTTCTCATTTTTGATAGAATACAGGATACGGGTGGAAAACAAAGAAAGTGTTGCCCGGGAAGCGGACAGGGAGTGTGTGATGAGGAGAGCAGGAAAACTGGTGGCAGGTCTGTGTCTTGCTGCTTTGCTGTGTGCAGGCTGTGGCCAGGAACAGGGTCCGGCGACAGTGAAGGAGAATGCCCTTGTGATCTCTGACAAAGGAGAAGTCACCGCATTTGTGGTAGGTGAGCTTGACAGGTCATATTATGACAGGGAGGAGCTTGCCAATATGGCCAGGGCGGAGGCGGATGCGTTCAACGAAAGGTACAAAACCGGGGAACAGGCACTCGTGTCTGTGGAACAGGTGGAACCTTTGGAAGAGACGGGAAAGGTGGTGGTCACATACCACTTTGACAGCGCAGACAGCTATTCGCAGTTTATGGGGCAGTATGAGGACAGCAGTCTTTTTTACGGCACTGTGGCGGAAGCAGCTTCCAGAGGGTATCTTTCCGGGGCGGGTCTTGCAGACGTGAAGGACGGTACATCCCTGACAGAGGAAGGCCTGAAGCAGCACGGGGAGCGCTATCTGGTTATCACCAGTGCCAAAGCATCTGTTTACTGTCCGGCCAAAGTGACGCATGTGAGTAAGGGTGCTGCCATGAATGAAGACAATAGTGTAGGTACCTTCCAGGCGGAGGGAACCGTATACATTTTATTGAAATAATCGTGATATGAAAAAGGTGACAGAGAGGCAAAGAGGGTAAACCAAATGGAAAAGACAATGGAAAAGATTGTGGCACTTGCCAAGGCCAGGGGGTTTGTATATCCCGGTTCTGAGATCTATGGCGGTCTGGCGAACACCTGGGATTATGGCAATCTGGGTGTGGAATTGAAGAACAATGTAAAACGGGCCTGGTGGCAGAAATTTGTGCAGGAGAATCCCTACAATGTAGGCGTGGACTGTGCCATATTGATGAATCCCCAGACCTGGGTGGCAAGCGGTCATCTGGGAGGTTTTTCCGATCCTCTGATGGATTGTAAGGAATGTCATGAGCGTTTCCGGGCAGACCAGCTGATAGAGAAGTTCTGTGAGGAGAAGGAGATCAGCCTGGAGGGCAGTGTGGATGGCTGGAGCCAGGAGCAGATGCGCAGCTTCATAGAAGAACATAAGGTGCCCTGTCCCAGCTGCGGCAAGCATAATTTTACAGACATCCGCCAGTTTAACCTGATGTTCAAGACGTTTCAGGGCGTCACGGAGGATGCCAAGAATACCGTATACCTAAGGCCGGAGACAGCCCAGGGTATTTTTGTGAACTTCAAGAATGTACAACGTACTTCCAGAAAGAAGATTCCTTTTGGTATTGCCCAGGTGGGTAAATCTTTCCGGAATGAGATCACACCGGGTAACTTTACCTTCAGAACCCGGGAATTCGAGCAGATGGAACTGGAATTTTTCTGCGAGCCAGGCACAGATATGGAATGGTTCCAGTACTGGAGAGGGTTCTGCCGGGACTGGCTGCTGTCCCTGGGGATGAAGGAGGAAGAGATGCGGCTGCGTGACCACAGCCCGGAGGAGCTGAGCTTCTACAGCAAGGGTACCACGGACATCGAATTCCTGTTCCCCTTTGGCTGGGGCGAACTGTGGGGGATTGCGGACAGGACCGATTACGATCTGACCTGTCATGCCAACACTTCCGGACAGGATATGACTTATTTCGATGATGAGAAGAAAGAAAAATACATACCATATGTGGTGGAGCCTTCCCTGGGGGCAGACCGTGTGGTACTGGCATTCCTCTGTGCCGCATATGACGAGGAGGAGCTGGAGGGTGGCGATATGCGCACTGTCCTGCGTTTCCATCCGGCGCTGGCTCCGGTGAAGATCGGTGTACTGCCCCTGTCCAGGAAACTGAATGAAGGTGCAGAGAAAATCTATAGGGAGCTGTCCAGGAAATACAATTGTGAGTTTGATGAAAGAGGGAATATCGGTAAGAGATACCGTCGGCAGGACGAGATCGGGACACCGTTCTGTGTCACTTATGATTTTGAGTCTGAGACGGACGGCTGTGTAACGGTGCGTTTCCGGGATTCCATGGAGCAGGAGAGAGTGGCCATTGCCAGTCTGGATGCTTATTTTGCAGATAAATTTACATTTTAAGGGATAAAAGATTACAGGAGTGGAGCAGAAGGGGGGTCTTCTGCTCTTTTTTCTAAACTCCCATGGATCCTGATGGCCGCCATAAATGAAAGCCGGGAGTTTAGGAGATACACACAATCTGCCAGGGCAGCGTGCCGCCTTTGACATGCAGGTTGGCGCGTAACAGTTTCACAAAAACGCAAGGGATGTGCTTTTGCGTTCGCGGTGCCAGAATGGCATAGGGACTGCCAGGCGCAGTTTTTCAGACAGATATCACAGGGTATCTGTGCCACGAAGAGGGGCAAAGGGGTATCAATATGGAGAGGATAGAAGTGTTTCAGATACTGGGGATCGGGGAGACGAAGGACCAGGTGGCTATCAAAAACGCTTACCGGGAGAAGCTTGCAGTGACCAACCCGGAGGATGACCCGGAGGGTTTCAAACGACTTCGGACAGCTTATGATGCCGCCTGCCGGTATGCGAAAGAGACCGGGGAGGACCAGACACAGGAGCGGGATACCAGTGCATCCGGGCTGTGGGTGGAGAGGGCCGCACAGATCTATGCCAATATGGAGACCAGAAGAAATGTAGCCTGCTGGGAGGAACTGTTTGCGGACGACTGTTTTATCTCCCTGGAAGAGGAGGAGAACTGCAGGCTGAAGCTGTTGCGTTTCCTGATGGAACATTTCCGCCTGCCTACGGCTGTCTGGAAACTTTTTGACAGGAAATTATCCTTGAAGGGGAAAGAGTCGGGGCTGCGGGAGCAGTTTCCGGCAGATTTTGTGCGATACATCGAGAACAAATGTGAGCGTGGGGAGGATGTGGAGTTCGACCAGTTTGAGGGGGCAGCAGATGCACCCTATGATCTGTTTCTGCAATACTATGACCGGTGCTGGCAGGCCATCCAGGAGGGAAATCTGGAACAGGCCGCGCAGAATATAAAGGATGCGGACGATCTGGGGATCCACCATCCCATTATGGAGATCTGCAGGGCGGACCTGGCAGTGAAGCAGGGACGGGGGGAGGAAGGACTTGGGCTGCTTCTGGCCCTGCGAAAGAGGTATCCCAAGGATGCCATGATCTGCTACAATACCGCGGAGATCCTATGGAGACAGGGGAAGGAAGGAGAGCCGGACAAGCAGGAGCGGGCAGCGGCTATTTTCAAGGAGCTGAAGGGGGAGAATGACAGCCATTATATGGCAAATGTACGTCTTACGGAATGGTACTATGGAAAACACCAGTTCCAGGAGGCCAAGAAATGTGCCGAGAAGGTGCTGTCTGCCGGTGGGGATGAGGGTTTCATGGAGCTTCTGGGGAAGGTAAACCAGGAGATTGAGAAGGAACTGGAGGCGGAGTATGCCAGGAACCATAGCTGGGATCCGGCGCTGGAATTGTGCTGGTGTTATCTGCAGGACGGAAAGATCTCAAAAGGGATCCGGCTGGCCCTGGCCATTGAGAAAGAGCTGCCTTTGGAGAAGGAGGCAGAGTACAATGGTCTGCTGGCCAAGTTGTATGTGGAGGAGGCAGAGTATGAGACCTCCATTGCCATGGCAGATATCTGGGAGGAATCCCTGGAACGGAAGCTTTCCCGGGGGGAGAGCCAGGAAGAAGAGAAAGACAGGGATCGCATCCGGCAGGCTCACTTGATCCGGATGCAGTGTTACCACAATCTGGGATTTCGTGACAAGGAAAATTTTGCCAGGGCTGCCAGGGAGGGGGAAGGGCTGCTTGTGGGTACGCCCAGGGACATCGGGGTGCTGCTGGAACTGGCACAGGTGTACATAGAGATGGAGGAGTATGAGCGTAGTCTGGAAGTGAGCCGCAGGCTGGTGGAGGATTACCAGATTTTTGCCGCCCATGCCGCTTTCCTGGAGGCGTACCGCAGGCAGCTGAATGCGGGAGGGGTGATCAGAAGCGGCACCCAGTGTATCCAGTATTATCCGGAATATACCAGGGCATATGAGTATATGGCGAAAGTATATCTGGATCTGGAATACAGTGAGGATCTGGAGAATCTGCTGGCCGATGCCGAGAAAAACGGGGTCAGGAGTGTGATTCTGGATGCCTATCAGTTCCAGTTCCACCGGTTCCAGATGAAAAAAAAGCTGATGGAGATCAATGCGCTGAACCATAAGCTGAAGAATTTCCGGACGGAATTCCGGGCCAGGGTGGAGAAGGGGGATATGGCCTTCTACCAGAACGGCCTGCCTGTGCTGACAGAATACCTCTACCATTATCCGGACAGTTATATGCTGGTGGAGCGGGGGATATTCCACAGGGCGGCCCACCATTATGAGGAGGCACGGGAGGATTTCGAGAAGGCCCTGGTCTTAAATCCTTCCAATGCCTATGCGTTAAACGGCTTGAGTTTCGTGTACAGATATACGGGAGAATACGAGAAGGCTTTGATCTGTATCAAGAAGGCAATCCTGTATATGGATCAGGATATGTCCCCGGTGATCTATACGGACATGGGGGAGCTGTATTCCCTGCTGGGCAACTATGAGATGGCTCTGGCCGCCTGCAGGCAGTACGAAGCCCTGGTGAAAGAACCGGCAGTGTGGTTCCTGGAGGAACTGGCAGAGTGCCATGTGTCTCTTCTGGATGCAGGGGAAGCCTGCAGGATCTTTGAGAAATGCCAGGGGGAGAACCAGCTGGCATACTATGAGAAACAGGTGGATGCCTGCATCAGATGCAGTCTGAGGGAGGAGACGGCCGGCTATCTGGCTGCCTGGAAAAAGGCGCTGGATGACAAAGCAGGCAGGGGGCTGAAACGGCTGTTGTCATGGAAACAATATAAGGACCTGGCGGATAAATACTGCTGTTACCATGCCAATGCGGGCTGGGCAGAGCTGGTTATGGGAAGCCGCAAGGCGGCCCTGGAACAGTTCCGGGCCTCCATGAAGTACTACAGGGAAGCTGGCGGCCGGGAGGGTAAGATTGCGGATGCCATATTTGCCTGTATTCTCTGTGGGGATGCCAGGCAGGGGGCAAAATATGCCAGATGTCTGCAGAACTGGCTGCGCCAGGAGACATTTTCCCCGGAACACAAGTATTTCAACCGGGAGAAGGGCCATTTGCAGATGGAATTCCTGGCAGTCTATTATGAGGCGGACGAGGAAACCTTGCAGGGGATCCTGGACAAAGAGTCTTCCTGTGGGATCTGCCATTTCTGCACTCATGCGGTGTGCAGGGAGCTGGAGGGAGTCAGGATTCTCTTCCTGCTCAGGCAGGGGAAGCGTGAGGAGGCAAAGCAGCGTCTTGACAGGAATCTGGAGATAGAGCCGGCAGACGAATATATGCTGGCCATCCGGCACATTGCCTTCGGGTGAGGACGGTTATCCGGCACATACGGTGGCATATGGCCTGCTCTGGAGTGTGTTTGAAAGTTGTTTGCATTTTCAAACGCGCTCTAATAGAACAATGAGGAAACGAGGAGTTAAATGATAGTAGGGATTGATCTGGGAACGACAAATAGTCTGATTGCATATTTCGGGGATGAGGGGGCGAAGATCATCCCCAACAGGCTGGGGAAAAATCTGACACCCTCCGTGGTCAGTGTGGACGGGGAGGGCAATGTGTACGTGGGAGAGACAGCCAGGGAGCGCATGAGCCTGTATCCGGATTCTGTGGCCCAGGCGTTTAAGCGCAGTATGGGCACGGAGCGGGAGTATGTCCTGAGCGGGAAGCGCTACAGGCCGGAAGAACTGTCCAGCCTGGTGTTAAGGGCATTGAAGGAGGATGCAGAGGCGTATCTGGGGGAGGAAGTCACGGAGGCCGTGATCAGCGTGCCGGCCTATTTTGACGATAAGAGAAGGAAGGCCACCAAACGGGCCGGGGAGCTGGCTGGTCTTAAGGTGGAGCGGATGATTTCCGAACCCACAGCAGCAGCCGTGGCATATGGCCTTTACGACAAGACCAGGGATACCAGGTTCCTGGTGTTTGACTTAGGGGGAGGCACTTTCGATGTGTCTGTGCTGGAACTGTACCACAATATCCTGGAGGTCAGGGCCGTGGCCGGGGACAATTATCTGGGCGGTGAGGATTTCACGGAAGTGATGGCCAGGCTGTTCCTTGGGAAGGCGAAGCTACAGCTCCAGAACCTTACGGAGAAGGAACAGGTACGACTCTACCGCCAGGCTGAGGCGGCAAAACAATCCATAAATGACGGACCGAAGGTAAAGATGCAGTTTCTCTACCGGGACGAGACCCTGGAGCAGGAAATCACTTACAGGGAATATGAGGAAGCCTGTGAGGAGCTGCTTGCAAAGATCCGGGAGCCTGTGAAGAAGAGTCTGGCAGATGCGGGACTGAAGCTGTCGGATATTGATGAGGTACTGCTCATCGGCGGTGCCACCAGACTGTCCATTGTGCGGGACTTCCTGATCAGGCTCTTCCGGAAATTCCCGGATACGCGGATGAACCCGGATGAAACGGTGGCTCTGGGGGCAGCCCTGCAGGCGGCCATGAAAGAGCGCAGGGAGGAGGTCAGGGAGGTGATCCTCACCGATGTGTGTTCCTTTACCCTGGGTACGGAAGTGGTGATAGAGTATGAGGAGGGCAAATTCGAGGATGGCAGGTTCTGCCCTATCATTGAGCGAAATACCGTGATTCCGGCCAGCCATACGGAGAGACTCTACACAGCCAGGGACAACCAGGAACAGGTGCGGGTGCGGGTACTCCAGGGGGAGAGCCGGTTTGCCAGGAACAACCTCTTTCTGGGAGAACTGGAGATAGCAGTGCCCAAAGGGCCAAAAGGACAGGAAGCGGTGGATGTGACATATACCTATGATATCAATGCACTTCTGGAGGTTGAGGTGAAAGTGGTGTCCACAGGTCTGGTCCAGAAGCTGGTCATCAAGGGAGACAACAACCAGATGACAGAGGAAGAGGTCAGAAAACGTATGGAGGAACTGGCCTATCTGAAGATCCAGCCCAGAGACTACGAGGAGAACCGGCTGGTGCTGACCAGGGCGGAGCGTATGTACGAGGAAGCCCTGGGGGAACGCAGGAAGAAACTGGACCGTTACATCACGGCGTTTGAGGCATCCTTGAAGAAGGGAGACCATGATGAGATCCGGGAGAGCAGGGAAGCATTGAATGAGGTGCTGGAGGAGGAAGACGAATAGGCTTTTCTTTTTGGGGAAGCTGTGCTATAATGCGGAATATTGTAAGATATGACAAAGATCTGGAGGAAAAAGACCATGAAACCATACGGCGTAAATGAACTGAGAAGGATGTACCTGGAATTTTTTGAGAGCAAGGAGCACCTGCGGATGAAGAGCTTTTCCCTGGTGCCCCACAATGACAACAGTCTGTTGATCATCAATTCCGGCATGGCGCCCCTTAAGCCCTATTTTACGGGACAGGAGATTCCTCCCAGACGCAGGGTGACCACCTGCCAGAAATGTGTCCGTACCGGTGACATTGAGAATGTGGGTAAGACAGCCAGACATCTGACTTTTTTTGAGATGCTGGGGAACTTCTCCTTCGGGGATTATTTCAAACAGGAGGCCATTGCCTGGAGCTGGGAGTTTTTGACGAAGGTGATCGGCATGGAGCCGGAGCGGCTCTATCCTTCCATATATTGTGAGGACGAGGAAGCATTTGACATCTGGACAAAAAAAATCGGTGTGCCCCCAGAGAAGATTACCCGTTTCTACCGGGACGAGAACGGTGCCTGCGATAATTTCTGGGAGCATGGGGCAGGCCCCTGTGGCCCCTGTTCGGAGATCTACTATGACAGGGGGGAAAAGTACGGATGTGGCAGACCTGACTGTAAGGTAGGCTGTGACTGTGATCGTTTCATGGAGGTCTGGAACAATGTGTTTACCCAGTTCGACAATGACGGGCACGGGAATTACACGGAGCTGTCCCAGAAGAATATCGACACGGGGATGGGGCTGGAGCGTCTGGCCGTAGTGGTACAGGATGTGGACTCTGTGTTTGACATTGACACCATGAAGGCCATCAGGGACAGAATCTGCCAGATTGCCGGGACTGCATACCAGACCGATGAGAAAAAGGATGTGTCCATTCGTCTGATTACTGACCATATCCGTTCCACTACTTTTATGATCAGCGATGGGATCCTGCCCTCCAATGAGGGGAGGGGGTATGTGCTGCGCCGCCTGATCCGCCGTGCGGCAAGGCATGGAAGGCTGCTGGGTATCCGGGACAGGTTCATGGCAGACCTTGCCAGGACTGTGATCAGGGAGAGTAAGGACGGGTATCCTGAGCTGGAAGAGAAGAAGGCCTTTATCCTGAATGTGCTCACCCAGGAAGAAGAAAAATTTGACAAGACCATCGACCAGGGCCTGACCATACTGGCCCAGATGGAGGAGGAGATGAAGGCGGCCGGAACCAGGGAGCTGTCAGGTGAGAATGTCTTCAAACTCTATGATACCTATGGATTCCCGGTGGATCTGACCCGGGAGATCCTGGAAGAGAAAGAGCTTGCCCTGGATGAGGCGGGCTTCTCCTTCTGCATGGAACAGCAGAGGGAAAAAGCCCGGAAGGCCCGGAAGGTGACCAACTACATGGGAGCGGATGTGACGGTGTATGAATCCATTGATCCATCTGTCACCACCCGTTTTGTGGGCTATGACAGGCTGCAGCACCAGTCCAGGATCACAGTGCTGACTACGGAGAGTGAGCTGGTAGAAGCCCTTACAGATGGTCAGACAGGCACCGTCATTGTGGAGGAGACACCCTTCTACGCTACCATGGGTGGCCAGAATGCCGACACCGGTTCCCTCACCACCGCAGACGGCACCTTTGTGGTGAAGGACACAGTGAAGCTTCTGGGAGGTAAGATCGGCCATGTGGGGACTGTAAGTAGTGGGATGCTCCGGACGGGGGATACGGTTACCCTCACCGTGGATGCCGGCAGGAGGGGGGATACCTGTAAGAATCACAGCGCAACCCATCTGTTGCATAAGGCGCTCAGGGAAGTGCTGGGCGACCATGTGGAACAGTCAGGTTCCTATGTGGATGGGGAGAGACTTCGTTTTGACTTCAGCCATTTTGCAGCCATGACCAGGGAGGAGCTGGACAAGGTGGAACAGATCGTCAACGCAAAAATAGCGGAGAACCTGCCTGTGTCAACGGAGGTCATGAATATAGAAGATGCGAAAAAGACAGGTGCCATGGCGTTGTTCGGCGAGAAGTACGGCGAAGAAGTGCGGGTGGTGAAAATGGGCAGTTTTTCTGTGGAACTATGTGGCGGTACCCATGTAGCAGGTACAGGTTCCATAGCTGCTTTCAAGATCCTGTCGGAGAACGGCATTGCAGCCGGCGTCCGCAGGATCGAGGCGCTGACCGGCAGTGGGGTGTCTGCCTATTATAAAGGACTGGAACACACCATTGAAGAGGCGGCCAGAGTGCTGAAGGCTACGCCGGCCACCCTGGTGGAGAAATGTGGACATGTGCTGGCCGAACTGAAGGCAGTTTCCGGGGAGCTGGAGTCCTTAAAGGCAAAGGCCGCCAGAGAAGCCCTGGGGAATGTAATGGACAATGTGGTGGATGTGAAAGGGGTGAAGTTCCTGGCCGCCAGTGTGGAAGGGGTAGACATGAACGGCTTGAGGGATCTGGGCGACCAGCTGAAGGAAAAACTGGGAGAGGGCGTTATTGTGTTGCTGTCCCAGGCTGGAGGCAAGGTGAATCTGATCGCCATGGCCACAGAGGGTGCGCTTGCAAGAGGAGCACATGCCGGGAACCTGATCAAGGGAATCTCTTCCCAGGTGGGGGGCGGTGGCGGTGGACGCCCGGCCATGGCCCAGGCCGGAGGCAAAAATCCGGCAGGTATTCCCGATGCCATCCGTAAGGCAGGGGAAGTACTGGCAAGTCAGTTGTCCTGATCTCCTCCACGGGCAATGAGCCGGCCTGGCAAAATCGGCTTTGTGGCGGCCTGGAAAGTGCCGCCAAGAAAAAAACTTGAAAAAAATACGGCAGATGTAAAAAAAACTGTTGACGTACCGGACTTTTATGCTATAATAGTCCTTGTGTATAGCTTCGTGCGGTACATAATAACCCAATCAGTCATGTTGCTTGAGGGACTGAAGGGAGGGTCGGGAAAATATGTCAAACGTAATCGTAAAAGAAAACGAGACTTTAGACAGCGCTTTACGTCGTTTTAAGAGAAGCTGCGCGAAAGCTGGTATCCAGCAGGAGATCCGCAAGCGCGAGCATTACGAAAAGCCTAGCGTGAGACGGAAGAAGAAGTCGGAAGCAGCTAGAAAACGTAAATATAACTAAACGTAAGCAGGCCCCCGGATCTTTGACCGGGGGTTTTGTCGTGAATGAACTATAGCAAAGTCATTTGCTGGGAGCATTGGCAGGAAGTCTGCTATCGAAAGAGGATAGAACCATGTGGGAGATGAGAGTATTCGGGACTGATGTATACCATCTGGTGTCAGCCTTTGTGGTATATAGTGTGCTGGGATGGCTGGTGGAATCGATCTATATGTCCTTCTGTAACAGGAAGCTGACGAACCGGGGATTTGCCAAAGGGCCGTTCTGCCCGATCTATGGGATAGGCGCTGTCTGCTGTTACTTGATCATGAGTCCTTTCAAGGGACAGTATGTGGTGGTCTATCTGATGGGGGCCGTACTGGCCACGATTTTTGAATATCTGGTAGGCAGGGGCATGTTGTTGTTGTTTGGACAGCTCTGGTGGGACTACAAGGAGAAGCCGTTCAATTTCCAGGGGATCATCTGCCTGGAGAGCACAGTGGCCTGGGGGTTTTACGCTCTTGGCATTGTACATATCCTGCACGGGGCAGTATACCATTTGATTGATATGGTGAACTTTTCCATAGGAGTATGGCTGGTGTCGATTCTGCTGCTCCTTGCGGCAGTGGATTATAGCATACAGCTTGGAAAGGCATTCCGGGTGAAGGAAAGACACCAGGCTTTCCGTTAGGGGCAGTCATAAGTTGTGCCGCATTCCCATATTCTTTAAAAAGAGAAAAACAGGGAGTGCGGTACTTTTATGTTTGGGAAGAAATCAATACTGGCGCTGCTTTTTGCGGCAATGCTGTGGACTGTGGCAATATTGCCGGTGAATGCAAACGTGACCATATCATCGCCTTCTGTCATTCTGATCGAAAGTTCTACAGGCCAGGTGATCTATGAACTAAATTCCACAGAACGCAGGAGCCCGGCCAGCATTACCAAGATCATGACACTGCTTCTGACTTTTGAAGCCATAGAGCAGGGAAAGGTCAGCCTCACAGACCAGGTGCTCACCAGCGAGCACGCCAGTTCCATGGGAGGCTCCCAGGTGTTCCTGGCCCAGGGGGAGACCCAGACCCTTGACACCATGATCAAATGTATTGCTGTGGCCTCTGGCAATGATGCCAGTGTGGCCGTGGCAGAGCATATTGCGGGCAGTGAGGCCGCCTTTGTGGAGATGATGAACCAGAAGGCAGAAGAACTTGGCATGGCAGACACCCATTTCGAGGACTGTTGTGGGCTGTCCGATTCTGACAATCACTATTCCTCGGCCAGGGATGTGGCTATCATGTCAAGGGAACTGACAGTAAAGTATCCGGAAGTATTTGACTATACCACAATCTGGATGGAAGATATCACCCATGAGACAAAGCAGGGAACTACCAATTTTACCCTGAGCAGTACCAATAAGCTGCTGAAACAGTACCAATGGGCAACAGGACTGAAGACCGGATCCACCAGCAAGGCTAAATACTGTCTGGCAGCCACAGCCAGCAAGGATGGTCTGGACCTGATTGCGGTGGTGATGGGGGCACCCGACTATAAGGTACGCTTCCAGGATGCCCAGGCTCTGCTTACATATGGATTCGGCGCCTGTCAGGTGTATACGGATGCCAACCAGGATCCCATCCGGCCTATGGAAGTAAAAGGGGGCGTGGAGGAAGAAGTGGCACTGCGGTACCAGGATTCCTTCCGGTACCTGGATATGGCAGGTAATGATCTTTCCACAGTGGAGAAAGTCATAGAGCTGCCCCAGTGTGTGGAGGCGCCTGTGGCAGAAGGGGAGACGGCCGGCATGGCCAAGTATATATTAAATGGCATGGAGATCGGTAATGTGCCGATTCTGTACGCGGAAGATGTGGAAAAAGCCGGGTATATGGATTATGTGAGAAAGGTATTTGGTTTTTTCCTTCTCTAGAGAATTTGGATTTTCAATCTATGTATTTGGGCCTGTTCCCACATGGGAGGGCCCATGTGGGAAAGGCATGGGTATAAAAATGTGGGACATCATCATAGCAGTTCTTTGCATGACCCTGACCTGCCTGGTCTGGGTCATGCTCTATGACAGCAATCGGTTTGTGATCCGTAAGTATAAGGTTGCGGACAGAAGGATCAGGAAACCTGGACGGGCCGTAGTGCTGTCCGACCTGCACAACAAAACATACGGGAAGCATAACCAACGGCTGCTGGCGGCCATTAGGGAGCAGAAGCCGGACTTTGTACTGATTGCAGGGGATATCCTGACAGCAAGACCGGGGGCTGGCCTGGAACCGGCGCTGCAGTTTTTGCAGGAGCTTTCCAGAGAGTATCCCATCTATTACGGCAATGGTAATCATGAACACCGTCTGAAGCTATATCCGGAGATTTACGGGGACATGGGGCAGGTATATGGGAAGGCGCTTTCCGAAATGGGGATAGAACCAATTGTCAACAGTCATGTAATGCTTGCAGAATATGGCATTGTGGTGTATGGACTGGAGATGGACAAGGTCTATTACAAGCGCTTCCGTGTGCCCTATATGGATCCAGGATATCTGCAGGAAGTGCTGGGACAGCCATCGGAAACCTGTTATACAGTATTGCTGGCCCACAATCCGGATTATTTCCCCAGATATGCTGCCTGGGGAGCGGATCTGGTCCTGTCCGGCCATGTGCACGGCGGTGTGGCCCGGGTTCCCTTCTTCGGGAGAGGGGTGCTATCCCCGGGATGCAGGCTGTTTCCCAGGTATGACGGGGGGGTTTTCAAGGAGGGGAAGTCCTTGATGGTGCTGAGCAGGGGGCTGGGCATGCATACCATACCCGTGCGCCTGTTTAACCCGGGAGAACTGTGGGTAGTGGATTTTGAACAGGGAGGATTGTAGCAGGAAGACGGGTGAATATATGTTCTTCCTTGAAAAACAGGTATAAAACCTGTACAATAAAAAGCTGATGCCACAGATTGTTTGTACTGCTGTAGCGCATACGGGGGTGTAAGTATGGCCATACCTGTAAAACTGGAAGTGTTTGAAGGCCCTCTGGACCTTCTGCTACATTTGATTGATAAGAACAAGGTAGATATCTATGATATTCCCATTGTGGAGATCACAGAGCAGTATCTGGATTACATCAGGCAGATGGAAGAGAGTGACATGAATGTGATGAGCGAGTTTCTGGTCATGGCGGCCACGCTTATCGACATCAAATGCCGAATGCTGTTGCCCAAGGAAGTAAACGAGGAGGGGGAGGAGGAAGACCCCAGACAGGAACTGGTGCAGAAGCTGTTGGAATATAAGATGTACAAGTTCATGTCTCTGGAATTGCGGGACAGGCAGGTGGATGCGGCCAGGAACCTGTACCGGAGGCAGAATCTTCCGGAAGAAGTTGCCTCTTACAGGCAGCCGGTGGATTACGGGGAGCTGATCGGGGACATGACCCTGAACCGGCTCCATGAAATATTCAAATCCATTGTGAAGAAGCAGGAGGACAAGATAGATCCTATCCGCAGCCGCTATGGCAACATTGAGAAGGATGAGATTGATATGGATGCCAGGATGCTGTATGTGGAGGCATATGCCAGGGAACACAGGCATTTTAGTTTCCGGAAGCTTTTGGAGAAGCAGGACAGCAGGATGGAGATCATTGTCACCTTCCTGGTGATCCTGGAACTGATGAAGACGGGAAAGATCACTATCAGCCAGGATCACATTTTTGATGATATCATGATTGACGTACTTTAGGAGGTAAGGAAGTGGACCAGACCAGGGCGGAAGCGGTCATTGAGGCAGTGCTGTTTACCATGGGAGAGTCTGTGGAGATTAGCAGGCTTGCGGATGTGATAGAGGAAGATGTGAAGACCACCAGGAAGATCCTGAAGGACATGGAGGAGCGGTATGCCAGGGAAAACCGGGGAATTTCCCTGACACAGTTTGATAATGCCGTACAGCTTTGTACCAAGTCAGAGATGTATGAATATCTGATCAAGATTGCCAGGGCACCCAGGAAAATGACATTGACAGATACGGTTTTGGAGACCCTTTCCATCATCGCCTACAAGCAGCCGGTCACCAGGATCGAGATAGAGCGCATCAGAGGTGTGAGCTGTGACCATGCCATCAACAAACTGCTGGAATATGATCTTGTGACAGAGCTGGGGAGACTGGATGCGCCGGGCAGACCCCTGCTGTTCGGCACCACAGAACAGTTCTTGAGATGCTTCGGTGTAGGGAGCCTGGAAGAGCTGCCAAAGCTTGGCCCTGTCCAGCTGGAAGAGTTCAAACAACAGGCGGAGGCAGAAGTGCAGTTACAGCTTGACATCTGAAACACATAAAAAGGAAGAGCCTTCATATATTATTAAAAACGCTGATCCGGGAGTTGGAACATGCGGATGAATAATAAGATGGAAGGCTTTTTCTGTGTCCTTTTCCTGATGGCGGCTGTGGGACTGTGGACAATGGGACCGGCGCAGGCGCTGCAGTCCCAGGCATCGGGGCTTCTGCCAGAAGAAACCATGGTGGCAGGGACAGCCAGTACGGGCAATGTGGAGGGAAACGGGGGAGATCCGGCGGAGAATATCTCCCTTTATGCAGGGGCGGCAGTGCTGATGGATGCGGATTCTGGCAGGGTGCTCTACGGTAAAAATGCCGATACACCCATGGCAATGGCCAGCACCACCAAGATCATGACATGCATAATCATACTGGAAAATGCGGATCTGGAGGAGGTGCTCACGGTGTCTGCCTATGCCGCCAGTATGCCCAAGGTAAAACTGAACCTGAAAAAGGGGGAACAGTATAAGGTGGGGGATCTGCTGTTTTCCTTGATGCTGGAATCCCATAATGACTCAGCAGTGGCACTGGCAGAGCATGTGGGCAGCAGATATCTGTCAGAGGAGCTTAAGGGAAAACCGGTCAGCGAATACACCAGCGAGGAGAGCGGGCAGGCAGTGGCGGCTTTCGCGCAACTGATGAATGAGAAGGCCAGGGAACTGGGATGTGTCAATACTTGGTTCATCACTCCCAATGGTCTGGATGCCACCCAGGAATTTACCTTAAGCGATGGCAGCCTGATCCAGAAGGAGCATTGTACCACCGCAACGGAACTGGCCAGGATCATGGCCTACTGTATCAAAGAATCCGAAAAGAAGGAAATGTTTCTGGAGATTACCAGAACAGAGCAGCACAGCTTTTATGCCAATGGAAGGGAATACGTCTGCTACAATCACAATGCTTTCCTGCATATGATGGAAGGGGCGCTTTCCGGGAAAACGGGCTTTACCAACAAGGCAGGTTACTGCTACGTGGGAAGCCTGGTGCGGGAGGGGCGGACTTTCGTGGTGGCACTGTTGGCCTGTGGCTGGCCCAGCCATAAGACTTATAAATGGAGTGATACCCGGGAATTGATGCAGTATGGCATTGATCATTTTCACTACAGGAGCTTTTCCCAGGAGGGCATTGCCTTCGACCCGAAGAGGCTCAAACCCGTGCTGGTGCTGGGGGGACAGACTGGAAAGCTGGGGGAGACAGCATATGTGGATGTGGAGATTGCAGGAAGGACAAAAACGGAAGATGAGGCAGAAGGGCCGGATGGGCAGATGACCGGACAGCTGTCCGGGGACCAGGATCGTGCAGAGGCGGCAGACCGTGATGGCCTGCTGATGCGGGAGGACGAACAGGTGGTGGTGGAATATAGTGTCAGAAGCCTGCTGGATGCGCCGGTGTCCCAGGGAATGGAGGTGGGGGTCATTACCTATCTGGTGGATGGCCAGGTCTATAAGCAGGAGCGTATCGTGACGGTATCTGCCGTGGAGGAGATTGACATATTCTGGTGCTTACAGCAGGTGCTTGCCAGATATCTTCTGCCAGGACGTCCGGTTCCCCGGCAGAATGGATAAAAGTAAATGAAATGAAAAAGAAAAAAACATCAAAAAAATGCAATTCGTCCTATGCGAGTTGCTTTTTTTGTGGTATACTACAACAGACATTAACCATGGGGGCTTTTGGACATTTGCATTCAGGCTTCCCATAAAAGTGTTATTATTTATTTTATCATAAATGGAGGACGAAGAAGCATGAGTACTACTTCAAAAGCGATTCAAAGAATTGCAGCTTTACTCGATGACAACAGTTTCGTTGAAATCGGCGCCCTTGTGACAGCCAGGGCCACAGACTTCAATATGAAACCAGATGAAACTCCTTCGGATGGCTGTGTGACCGGCTACGGGGTAATCAGTGGAAAGCCTGTGTATGTCTACAGCCAGGATGCATCCGTGCTGAATGGTACCGTAGGTGAAATGCATGCGAAGAAGATTACAGCATTGTATGACCTGGCCATGAAGACAGGGGCTCCTGTGGTGGGGCTGGTAGATTCCGCAGGGTTGCGGCTGCAGGAAGCCACCGATGCACTACAGGCATTTGGATCCATTTATGGGAAGCAGGCAGCTGCTTCAGGAGTAATCCCCCAGATCACAGCAGTTCTGGGTACCTGCGGAGGTGGACTGGCCCTGTTCCCCACCTTGACAGATTTTACTTTTATGGAAGAAAAGAATGCCAGACTGTTTGTGAATGCACCCAATGCCCTGGACGGCAACGTGGTGACAAAGTGCGATTCTGCTTCTGCCACATTCCAGTCGGAAGAGAGCGGCATCGTGGATGTAGTGGCCGATGAGATGACCCTTCTGGGTAAAATCCGTGAGCTGGTGGGATATCTGCCCTCCAACAACAATGAAGGCAGTGATGTTGTGGACTGCCAGGATGACTTGAACCGTGTGAATCCTGAAATCGAAGGCTGTGTGGGGGATACCTCCATTGCCCTGTCCATCCTGGCGGACAACAATGATTTCTTCGAGGTGAAGGCAGGCTATGCCAGGGATATGGTGGTAGGCTTCCTGAAGCTGGATGGCGTGACAGTAGGTGCCATTGCCAACCGCTGTGAGATCTGTGATGAGGAAGGCAAGGTTGTGGAAAAGCTGGATGCGGTGCTGACCAGCCAGGGCTGTGACAAGGCAGCAGATTTTGTGAATTTCTGTGATGCATTTGATATTCCTGTGCTTACCCTGACCAATGTGAAAGGCTACAAGGCTACCCTGTATTCCGAAAAAGGAATCGCAAAAGCTGCTGCAAGGCTTACATACGCCTTTGCAAATGCAACGGTGCCCAAGGTGAACGTGGTGCTTGGCAGTGCTATGGGAACCGCAGGAATTGCCATGAATTCCAAGGCAATTGGTGCGGATCTGGTGTTTGCATGGCCAAAGGCCCAGATCGGGACCATGGAAGGGAGACTGGCAGCTAAGATCTTGTATGAAGGACAGGGTGCAGATGTGATAAATGAGAAGGCAGCCCAGTACGATGCACTACAGGTGAGTGCAGGCAGTGCTGCCAGGAGAGGATATGTGGACAGGATCGTGGAGGCGGCTGACACCAGGAAATACGTCATCAGCGCTTTTGAGATGCTCTTTACCAAGAGCGAGGACCGTCCCGTGAAAAAGCACGGAACAGTATAGAAAGGGTGATTGTTGAGATGAAGAAATTATGGACTATGGTATGTATGATTGCCTGTATCTTCGGACTGACCGCCTGCGGAGAGGAAGCGACCCTGACAGAATATGAGCAGCAGAAGGTAGATTATGCCCGGCAGCTTGCTGCGAAGGGAATCGTGCCCATGTTGCTGGATAGCATGGATGAGGAAAGTGCCAGGCTGATTGATGGGTATACCATGGAAGAGATCGAGTATGTGATCGGTGACCAGCAGGGAATCAATGTGGACGGATATGCGTTCACCGCGGCGCTGGAATCCTTCCGCTCTGCCTGCGAAGAAATCGGAAATGTTACGGCCATCCAGGATATGCAGGATGTTACCGTAAGGATTGACGGTAAGCAGATCATCGTGGATGTGGAGATCACAGGGGAACTGAAAAGTGCCACAGCTGAGATCATTCTGTCCAATGATATGTTTATGCGGATGGAATCGGCAGCCTTGAATCCGATTTCCTCCATGGGAGAACTGATGGGAAAGGCAGGCTTGAATACACTGATCGGCATGGGTACGGTGTTCGTGGTACTGATCCTGATCAGTCTCATTATCTCCTGCTTCGGGGTGATCCCTAAGATCCAGGCAAGCCAGGCCGCCAAAAAGGCAGCCAGGACAGCCGGGGAAGGCACAGAGAAAGCAATTGACAATGTGGTGGCACAGATCATTGACCAGGAAGAAGGAGAGGGCACGGATGACTGTGAACTGGTAGCTGTGATTGCCGCCGCAGTGGCAGCATATGAAGGTACCGGATCCACAGACGGATTCGTGGTGCGCTCTATCAGAAGACGGTAAACAGTGAACCACTTTTCCCATGTTCCTGTGGGACATAAACCCGGACAGGGAGGAGTGTCCCGGTGTAACAGAAATCTTTATCAAGGAATTCAAATATTAGGAGGAAATAAAAATGAAGAATTATACCATTACAGTTAATGGCAATGTATATGATGTGGTAGTGGAAGAGGGTGCTTCTTCTGGCGCACCTGTGGCAGCGAAAGCTCCCGCAGCCCCGAAGGCAGCTCCCAAGGCGGCACCGGCAGCAGCTCCCAAGGCGGCAGGAGCAGCAGGCAGCGTGAAGATCGAGGCAGGAGCAGCAGGCAAAGTGTTTAAAGTGGAAGCCAGCGTAGGCCAGGCGGTAAAGACTGGTGATGCCGTTGTGATCCTGGAGGCCATGAAGATGGAGATTCCTGTTGTGGCACCTAAGGATGGCACTGTGGCAAGCATAGATGTGTCTGTAGGGGATGCCGTGGAGGCAGGCGCCCTGCTGGCCACCATGAATTAAGGGGCTGTCTGAGATTGCGCAGGATACAGACAATTAGGCCAAGATCAGAATGTTCCATGCAAATATGAATTAGATGCCCGCTGAAGCGGGCAGGAGGGTATACTAATGGCATATGTAGCTTCTACGCTGAACAACCTGCTTCATCAGACTGCTTTCTTCAATCTGACCTGGGGAAATTATCTGATGATCGCAGTTGCGTGCTTTTTCTTATATCTGGCTATCCGTCATGAGTTTGAACCTTTGCTCCTGGTTCCGATAGCCTTCGGCATGCTGTTGGTGAATATCTATCCCGACATCATGCTCCACGCAGAGGACGCTGCCAATGGTGCAGGCGGCCTGCTGTACTACTTTTATAAGCTGGATGAACTGGCAATCCTGCCGTCCCTGATCTTCATGGGGGTGGGTGCCATGACGGACTTCGGTCCTTTGATTGCGAATCCCAAGAGTTTCCTGCTGGGAGCAGCAGCGCAGTTCGGTATTTTCGCTGCGTATTTCGGAGCTATTTTCCTGGGATTCAATGATATGGCAGCAGCAGCTATTTCCATCATTGGCGGTGCTGACGGCCCTACCTCCATTTTCCTGGCAGGTAAGCTGGGACAGACGGCTATCCTGGGGCCCATTGCAGTGGCAGCATACTCTTACATGTCTCTGGTGCCCATTATCCAGCCGCCCATTATGAAGCTCTTTACCACCGAGAAGGAGAGGAAGATCAAGATGGGACAGCTCCGCCCGGTTTCCAAGCTGGAGAAGATCCTGTTCCCTATTATCGTGACCATTGTGGTATGTCTCATTCTGCCTACCACCGCTCCCCTGGTTGGTATGCTGATGCTGGGGAATCTGTTCAGGGAGTCCGGTGTGGTGAGACAGCTCACAGAGACTGCATCCAATGCCATGATGTACATTGTGGTTATCCTGCTGGGTACTTCCGTAGGTGCTACCACCAGTGCAGAGGCTTTCTTGAACCTGGATACTTTGAAGATCGTGGCCCTGGGTCTGGTTGCTTTCATGTTCGGTACTGCGGCAGGCGTGCTCTTTGGCAAGCTGATGTGTGTACTCACCAAGGGTAAGGTAAATCCGCTGATCGGCTCCGCAGGTGTATCTGCTGTGCCTATGGCAGCACGTGTGTCCCAGAAGGTGGGTGCAGAGGCTGATCCAACCAATTTCCTGCTGATGCATGCCATGGGACCTAATGTGGCAGGTGTTATCGGCACGGCAGTGGCAGCCGGCACCTTCATGGCCATATTCGGGGTCTTTTAAGCAATGCACATCCATCGGCAAGGGCATGTCTGCCAGGCTTGCCTGGGCAGACTACATTTGACGGTGGATGTATATCGCGCATAGCGCGATGAAATAAGCCCGAAGGGCTTATGAATGCATTGCTTAATACAGAACCAGGCACTGCTCTGTATTAAGCAGAGTTTAGCGTAGAACCAGGCACTGCTTCGTATAGAGCATTGTTTAACACAGAGCAGGACACTGCATCGCATGGCACAGTGGAAATCCATGCACTAAAAGCGTTAAGCTTTGCAGAGGCAGAAGCACTATATTGATTTTAACGTAACAGTTCAGACAGGACACTGAACTGTTACGAGAATGCACACAAAACGCGAAAAGAATGCGTTTTGGCGCCCACAAGTCTCGCAAAATTGCACAGAGCGCAATTTTGACTTCGCGAGAGGGGCTGTCTGAACTGTTATATTTTAACTATTATAATATGGAGGAAATTCGTAAATGTCAGAACAAGCAAAGAAACCGATTCAGATTACGGAAACGATACTTCGTGACGCCCATCAGTCTCTGATTGCTACGAGAATGCCTACAGACTTTATGCTTCCCATTGTGGAGAAGATGGATAAAGTAGGATACCATTCCGTGGAGTGCTGGGGAGGAGCCACCTTTGATGCTTCCCTCCGTTTCCTGAAGGAAGATCCCTGGGAGAGGCTGCGCAAGCTTCGTGACGGGTTCAAGAACACCAAGCTGCAGATGCTTTTCCGTGGCCAGAACATTCTGGGTTACAGGCCATATGCTGACGATGTGGTGGATGCCTTTGTGCAGAAGTCCATTGCCAATGGTATTGATATCATCCGGATCTTTGACTGTCTCAACGACCTGCGCAACCTGCAGGAGGCGGTAAATGCCACCAACCGCATGAAGCAGCAGGAGGGCCGGGGACATGCACAGATTGCCCTGTCCTACACCCTGGGTGATGCCTATACCCTGGAGTACTGGGCAGAGACTGCCAAGAAGATTGAGGAGATGGGAGCAGACTCCATCTGTATCAAGGATATGGCAGGTCTTCTGGTGCCTTATAAGGCTTCCGAACTGATCACTGCCATGAAGGAGAATACCAAGCTGCCTATCCAGCTACACACCCACTATACTTCCGGTGTGGCCAGCATGACCTATCTGAAGGCTGTGGAGGCAGGTGTGGACGTGATTGATACTGCCATGAGTCCTTTTGCACTGGGTACTTCCCAGCCTGCTACTGAGGTGATGGTGGAGACTTTCCGTGGTACTCCTTACGACACCGGTTTTGACCAGAACCTGCTGGCAGAGATTGCAGATTACTTCCGTCCTTACAGGGATGAGTGCCTGAAGAGCGGTCTGCTGAATCCCAAGGTTATGGGCGTGGATATCAAGACATTGCTGTACCAGGTGCCTGGCGGTATGCTTTCCAACATGGTGAGCCAGCTGAAGGAGCAGAATGCAGAAGACAAGTACTATGATGTGCTGCGTGAGATTCCGGAAGTCCGTAAGGATCTGGGTGAGCCTCCTCTGGTGACACCTTCTTCCCAGATCGTGGGTACCCAGGCAGTGTTCAATGTGCTTATGGGTGAGCGGTACAAGATGGCTACCAAGGAGACCAAGGCAGTGCTCCGCGGGGAGTACGGCCAGACCATCAAGCCCATGAACCAGGAGATCATTGACAAGGTTATCCCTGGGGAAGAGAGGATCACCTGCAGGTATGCGGATATGCTGGAGAATGAAATGGATAAGCTGGAAGGTGAGATGAAAGAGTGGAAACAGCAGGATGAGGATGTGCTCTCTTATGCGTTGTTTCCCCAGGTTGCCACAGACTTCTTCAAGTATCGCCAGGCCCAGCAGGATAAAGTGGATATGACCCAGGCCGACACGAAGAACGGAGCATATCCTGTATAAAGGGCAGGGTACAAGGACGCAAAGATCACAGAACCATAAAAAGCAGGACACACATAATAAGAAGCCGGAGGAAGTCATCACAGACTTCCTCCGGTGTTTTTTTCGGCAAACCGCAGCGCTGATACAATAGGAGTGATCAAAAGTCCACAGAAGAAATTGCTGGTACCATGGAGGATATCATAGGGGAGTCCTGCCAGGATCCAGGCTATGGTTGCCTTAAAGTCCAGCCCGAAGAAGATGGCCTGGGCCGGGGCGTACAGTGTTCCGAACAGGAAGCCATGGAGAGCGCACACAGTCATATAAACAGGTGTGGCAACCCATAGCGGCATGTGACGGGGAAGCAGCATAACTGCTCCCCAGAGCACAGCCCACAGATACAGGTAGGGGATCCACCAGGTGGTGAATCCGCTGAAAATGCCATTCAGCAATACGTAGATATAGATAGGATACAAAGCTTTTTTCCTGTATACCACCGTGAAAGCCACGGTAAATACACCTAGCAGATGTATGTTGGGAGCCAGTTCCATAAGGATCTTGGATACGTACATGACTGTTCCAAGCATGGAGAAAATGGCCATTTCCTTTATGGTCAGTTTCATAGGGCAATCACCATTTATTCTGCCTTGAAGGAGTAGCTGTCGCCTTCCGTGATGGGGGTGGAATCCACCCCTGTCTGGGCATAGGTGTCATTGATATAGAAGGCCCAGTAGACACCATCCTTGTCATAGTCAGCTGTGACGCCATTCACGGTCTTGACATAGAGACCATAATCTCCGTCCTCGCCGGCGATAAGGCCCAGCTCCAGAAGGGCATCTCCCACTGTGTCCTTGTCCGTATGAATCTGGAAGACGGCTTCCTTCCCATCCTTGTCCACTACGGTAAAAACAAATTGCGTGTCACCCTCCCCCAGGTTGCCGCCATCCAGCCAGGAGGTGCTGCTGTCTTCCTGGGAGGTGGTCCCGGAAGGACTGTTTTTGTCATTACAGCCGGTTGTAAACAGCGCCATAGCCACAGTAAGCGCCATACAAAGAAGCAATGACAGAGATTTTCTGTTTGGTTTTTTTTGCATGTCTGATTCTCCTTATGATGTGGATTTCCCCTGTAGGCCGGCACTCGCGGCAAGTACAGGTATAGACCTCTGTCTGGGTCTTATGCCTATGTGGTATAAGGGGATTTTGGATATCCGGATATTTCGGCTTGGCAATCAGCAGATCCGGCCTTCTCGGTTTGGTACCAATGACCGTTTCCCAGATGTGGCTTCTGGTGAGGATCCCCGCATAAACATGCCTTACGGCGACGTGCTCGCACAGGACTTACACCTGTTTCCCCGGATATCCATGCTATATCTGTTACTGTTCACGGCTACGCCGCTCTCGGCAACGTGATGCACCCAAAATGAGCAAAGAACGCTCCTTTTGGAGCATGCAGTCTTGGGTGTTTTTATGCAAAATGCGCAGAAAAACGCCTCGCGTTATTGACGAGTGAACAGTAAACTATATCTGTTACTGTTCACGGCTACGCCGCTCTCAGCAACATGATGCACACAAAACGCAAAGGACATGCGTTTTGGCGCACGCAGTCTCGGGTTTTTAAGCAAAATGCGCAGAAAAACGCCTCGCGTTACTGACGAGTGAACAGTAACCTATATCTTACTGGTTAGGAAGACATTTGTCAAGTGTGCTTGACAAAATGCTCCTGTTTCCAGTAAAATGCTTGTAGCAAGACAAGCCTGGGGCTGTACACAGAGTCCGCCGGAAGGACTGGCATACTTCCGCCTTTCATTTATGGTGTTGTTGGATGCCTGTAAGTCTGGAATGTTTTTTTTTCGTGAGGGATTGCCTGTGCAGGTGCGGTTGACGGCAAACAGGAAAAGGATGAATGCAGGGTGAGCAGGGTAATCGTGATTGGCGGCGGTGCTGCGGGTATGATGGCAGCCATATCTGCTGCAGAATGTGGGCATAATGTATGCCTGGTGGAGAAAAACGAGAAGCTGGGGAAGAAGCTTTTTATCACGGGGAAGGGACGCTGCAATGTGACCAATGCGGGGGAGGCAGACGATTTTTTCGCCAGTATCCGCACCAATGGGAAGTTCCTTTACAGCGCCTTCTATGACTTTGACAACCAGGCTTTGATGGACTATCTGGAAGGGGCCGGCTGTCCGCTTAAAGTGGAGAGAGGGGACCGGGTGTTCCCGGTGTCTGACCACTCCTCGGATGTGATTGCCGCGTTTGTGCGGGAACTGAAAAAGAGGAATGTGGAAATCCTGCTGCATACAAGAGTGAAGGGCCTGCATCTGGAGGAGAACCGGGCAGCGGGAGTGGTTCTGGAGGATGGAAGGGTACAAAAGGCGGATAAGGTGATCCTGGCCACTGGCGGCCTGTCCTACCCGGCCACTGGATCTACCGGGGACGGGTACCGGTTTGCGGAGGAGACCGGGCATCGGATCCTGACGCCTACACCTTCCCTGGTACCATTTAATATAGAAGAAACATGGTGCGCTGAACTGATGGGCCTGGCCTTGAAGAATGTGTCTGTGCGTCTGGTCTGTGGCGGCAGGCAGGTATATGAAGGCTTTGGGGAGATGCTGTTTACCCACTTCGGAGTCAGCGGGCCGTTGATTTTATCTGCCAGCAGTTATCTGGGGCAGAATGGCGCTAAGGAGAAAAAAGGCGAGGCCAGGCAGGGAGAGCGAGAGCCGGCGGGACGGTCTGACAGTGCGGGGCCGGATAGCAAAAGGATCATGCTGTATCTGGACCTTAAGCCTGCCATAGACAGGGAGCAGCTTGACAGGCGCTTGATCCGGGAATTCCAGGAGAACCGTTTGCGGCAGTTTAAGAATGCCCTGGGCGGTCTCTTCCCCGGAAAGCTGGTTCCTGTGATGGTGTCTCTGTCCGGGATAGATCCGGATAAGAAAGCCGGCGATGTCACTGCCGTGGAGCGGAAGGTCTTTGGGGAACTGATCAAGAATCTGCCCCTTACGGTTACCGGCACCAGGGATTTCCGGGAGGCCATCATCACAAGAGGGGGCGTCTGCGTAAGGGATGTGAATCCCCAGACCATGGAGTCCAGAAAAGTAAAGGGTCTGTATTTTGCAGGGGAAGTGCTTGACCTGGACGCCCTGACAGGAGGATTTAACCTGCAGATTGCCTGGTCTACAGGATATCTGGCTGGACGGTGTGGGGAGGAAAGGAGATGCACATGAGCTATAATGTAGCAGTAGACGGCCCGGCAGGAGCGGGGAAGAGCACCATTGCCAGGGCAGTGGCAGAGCGAGAGAACCTTATTTATGTGGATACAGGGGCTATGTACCGGGCAATGGCATTGTTTCTGCTCCGAAGCGGGGTTGACCTGGAAGATGAGACACAGATTGCTGCAAAATGTCAGGAAGCAAAGATTACCATCCGGTATGAGGAAGGTGTCCAGGTGGTGGTCTTAAACGGGGAGAACGTGAATGGCTTCCTGCGCACGGAACAGGTGGGAGATGCAGCCTCGAGAACCAGCCCTGTCCCGGAAGTGCGGAAAAATATGATGAAGCTGCAGAAAGAACTGGCAGAGGAGAACGACTGTATCATGGATGGCAGGGACATTGGCACAAGAGTGTTGCCGGATGCCCAGCTGAAGATTTACCTTACAGCTTCTGTGGAGATCCGTGCCAGACGCCGCTTTGAGGAACTGGCTGCAAAGGGGGAAATCTGTGACCTGGCACAGATCCAGGCGGATATTGAGGAGCGTGATTACCGGGACATGCACCGGGAGATATCTCCTCTGGTCCAGGCGGCAGATGCCATCCTGGTGGACACCTCATCCATGGGGGTGGAGGAAGTGGTAGAACGGATCTGCGAACAGATCCGGCGCCAGAAAGGAAGATAACCAGATGGAGGTAGCGCTGGCAGAATGTGCAGGTTTCTGTTTTGGAGTGAAACGGGCAGTAGACACTGTGTATGAACAGGTAAAAAAAGGGAAAACTATATATACCTATGGACCGATTGTACACAATGAGGAAGTGGTCAGCAAACTGGAGGCCCAGGGGGTGAAGGTACTGGGATGCCTGGAAGACCTGGAAGCCCTTACAGAAGGCAACGTTGTCATCCGGGCACATGGAGTACCTGAAGAGGTCTATGGGATCCTGGAGCAGAAGGGACTGGAGTGTATTGACGCCACCTGTCCTTTTGTGAAGCGCATCCATCGGATTGTGGCCGATGCCAGCAGGGAAGGACAGCACGTTGTCATTGCAGGCAATGGGGGGCATCCCGAAGTGGAGGGGATCAGATCCCGGTGTAGCGGAGCTGTTTCTGTGCTGGAAAGCGTGGAAGAAGCAGCGCAATACCGGCCTCCGGAAGGTAAAAAGCTGTGTCTGGTCGCCCAAACGACATTTAACTACAATAAATTTCAATCTATAGTTGAAATTTTTGAGAAAAAAGGTTACAATGTTATTGTTGTGAATACTATATGTAACGCAACGGAGGAGCGCCAGCGTTCTGCCAGGGTGCTTGCAGCAAAGGCTGACGTAATGATTGTGATAGGAGGGAAGCACAGTTCCAATACCAGAAAGCTGTACGAGATCTGTAGTGGGGAGTGTGCAGATACCTATTATATACAGACACTGGATGACTTGCATTTAGAACTACCTAAAGCTGTTCGACTGGTGGGTATTACCGCGGGGGCTTCCACCCCAAATAAATTAATCGAGGAGGTTCAAAATTATGTCAGAATTAACTTTTGAACAAATGTTGGAAGATTCAATTAAAACAATACATGCAGGAGAGGTAGTCGAAGGTACAGTCATCGATGTCAAAGAAGATGAAATCGTCTTGAACATCGGCTACAAGTCGGATGGTATTCTGACCAAGAATGAGTATACCAATGATTCCAGCGTGGACTTGACGACTGTGGTGAAGCCCGGCGACACCATGGAGGTGAAGGTACTGAAAGTGAATGACGGTGAGGGTCAGGTGGTTCTGACTTACAAGCGTCTTGCCGCCGACAGGGGCAATAAGCGGATCGAGGAAGCATACAACAGCAAGGAAGTGCTCAAGGCTACCGTTACCCAGGTGCTGGAGGGCGGCCTTAGTGTGGTGGTAGACGAAGTGAGAATCTTCATTCCTGCCAGCCTGGTGTCTGATACGTATGAGAAGGATTTGAACAAGTATGCCGGACAGGAGATTGAATTTGTCATCAGTGAATACAATCCCAAGAGGAGAAGATATATCGGTGACCGCAGGCAGCTGATTGCCGCCAGGAAGGCAGAGCTGCAGGCAGAGCTTTTCGCCAGGATCCATGAAGGTGATGTGGTGGAAGGTGTGGTGAAGAATGTAACAGACTTTGGTGCATTCGTGGATCTGGGAGGTGCTGATGGCCTGCTGCATATCTCCGAGATGTCCTGGGGCCGTGTGGAGCATCCACGGAAGGTCTTCAAGGTGGGAGAGAAGCTTACCGTTCTGATCAAAGAGATCAATGGCAACAAGGTTGCATTGTCCTTGAAATTTGAAGATGCCAATCCCTGGAAGGATGCAGCGGACAAATATGCCATCGGCAAGGTTGTCACCGGCAAAGTGGCCAGGATGACTGATTTTGGTGCCTTTATTGAACTGGAGCCTGGCGTGGATGCCCTGCTGCATGTGTCCCAGATCTCCAAGGAGCATGTGGAGAAGCCTTCAGACGTGCTGCGCGTAGGGGAAGAAGTCACGGCCAAGGTGGTGGATTTCAATGAGGCAGACAGGAAGATATCCTTAAGTATCAAGGCTATGTACGCTACAGACCGTTTTTCCGGTGCTGGTGATGCCGATGAGGTATCTGTGGATATAGATGCCGTGATTGCCGCACAGGAAGATGAGGATGCGGAATAATCCGTGTGAACAAAAATTATTTTATGTAAAGGGAGCATGGGCACATGGTATACGATTATGAGTATCTGAAAAAGGAAGTTCTGGCACTGACGAAGATCGATCTGAACTGTTATAAGGAAAAACAGATGAAGCGCCGCATTGACACCTTGATCGCCAAGAACAAGATTGTGGGCTATGACAAGTACGTGCAGGGACTTAAGACAGACAAGGCACTCTACGAGGAATTCGTCAATTATATTACCATTAATGTGTCTGAGTTTTATCGGAATCCGGAGCAATGGAAGCTGATGGACCAGCAGATTCTGCCAGAACTGATTAAGAAGTTCGGGAAGAACTTGAAAATCTGGAGCGCTGCCTGTTCCACTGGGGATGAGCCATATTCGCTTGTAATGGCTCTTTCCCGGCATGTGCCTCTGAGCAATATCAAGATCTATGCCACTGATCTGGATAAGCAGGTCATTGAGAAGGCTAAGATTGGTTTGTATGGAGAGAAGAGCATTGCAGCTGTGCCGGAGGATTTCAAGAAGAAATATTTTACCAAGATGGGTGCCTTTTACAAGGTTGCCGATGAGATCAAGGCCAGGGTGGAATTCAAGGAACATAACCTGCTCAAGGACAGCTATCCTTCCAATTACCATATGATAGTATGCCGTAATGTGTTGATCTATTTTACAGATGAGGCCAAGGATGAGGTGTTCCGTAAGTTCTGTAGATCCCTGTCCACAGAGGGGGTGCTGTTTATCGGCAGCACAGAACAGATCATCAACTACAAGGAGATGGGATATGATCGTAAGAATTCCTTCTTCTATCAGAAGGTCTGAGCTTACATAGGGCGAAAGGCGTAAAGCAGATCGAAAATGAAAAAGGAACCTTGGCAAAGGTTCCTTTTTTGACGGGATTATATTGACAGGACATCTGGTTATCTGACTAGAAAGCCGCCGCTTGAGGGGGTGCGCCAGAGGCAGGCTGTATCAGTAGGTGGATGCCATGGTCTGCAGAATGTGAGAGGCATAAAGGGAAAAAGCCTTCCGGTTTTTCTTCAGATCATCTGTCAGTTCGAAGAAAAGCTCCTTGCTCTTGTAATCCCGCTTGAAGAACGGTTCAAAGAGAATATCCCACTGGGGGAGATAATTGGAGAATTTCCTGGTGTAACAGTTGGCAGCGGAAGCGGGCATCCGATGTTCCCTGTCTACGAAACCGGCAATGGACTTGTGGAGTGCCACATCTTCTGAGGGCAGGTAATAATAGTCGTGGTAATTGGAGTAGAAGTACTTCAGTTCCTCCTCGTAGATGGGGACTTTCAGAACGGCCTCATCTGCTTCCCCGCGGAAGGAACAGGTACCTATAGTGGTCAGCACAGGCCTGGGCAGGGATTGCTCCAGACTTAAGGTGATCAGCAGTTCCTTGCGCCGGTATCCATGGACATCCTTGTAGGAATTGGCCTGGACCTTCCTGGCTTTTACGGGCTGGGTGAACATGTCATAGTAAGAAAGGATGGGCAGGGTCTGGAGCATGCCCTTCAAGTCATCTGCATTGTGGAGGAACAGGGCGTTCTCTGCAAATTCAGAGGGATTCTTCACATAGTCATGGTAGATGCCGATCAGTTCCCTGCCCTGGAACACATCCTCTCTCTGGATTCCCAGGAATTTTTCCAGTGTCTTCTGCTTGCAGTTTGGTAGCTTGAGGAAATATTTGTAAGGACTGATCCGCTTGTACAGGTCCAGTCCCTGGAACTGGTCAAAACGGTAGGGCAGTTTGTACTGCTCACATTTCTGAGTGATAAAAGGCAGATCAAAATTATTGCCATTGAAATGAATCAAGTAGCGGTAGAGCTTGGAGAACTCGAAGAAAGCCTTCAGCACATCCACCTCCTGATCCGGATTCTGTGCCATCCACTGTATGGTCCTCCACTTTCCGGCCAGGAAGTAGGCACAGCCGATCAGATACAGATAGGAGGAGCGGGCGGCAAAACCTGTGGTCTCAATGTCCAGGAATAAGACACGCTCAAGTGGCGAAAGCCGTTCCAGGGGATAAGATATGGCGAAATTTTCCATTGTTTCCTCAGTGATTCTCATAATGGACCTCCGATATAGAAGATAAAGGGATTATACTGTGTTTGCATGTATGTGGAATTCCTCTGTGGGTGTGTTGCTGTTTGGGGCGTAGCCGTAACTGCAACGTGATACACACAAAATGAGCAAAGAACACCCATTGGAGCGTGCGGCCTTGCGTTTGTCACGCAAAGAACACGTGAAAACACCTGGCGGTAATACCCGGTGAACAGGAAATGGAATGTAAACATTATAGCATGAATTTTATTTTTCCAGTAGTATTTTGTTGAAAAAAATAGTATATTTATATAGATGAGGTTTTGCATATTTCGACAGGTTTGGAATTGCTGTAGGAACTGCTTCAGGCTTTGTACGGCCTGGCACATCCGGGCAGATTACATAAATGGGAAAGGATAGAGTACGATGGCAAAATTGACATTTTTGGGAGGCATCCATCCTTATGATGGGAAGGACCTGTCCAAGGACAAACCGATCCAGGAGGTGCTGCCAGGCAGTGAGCTGGTCTACCCCCTGTCCCAGCACATAGGCGCGCCTGCTAAACCTGTGGTGGCAAAGGGAGACCGGGTGCTGGCAGGACAGAAGATTGCAGAGTCGGGTGCATTTGTCTCAGCGCCCATCCATGCGTCTGTGTCGGGTACAGTGAAGGCCATAGAGCCAAGGCGCGTGGTCACAGGGGACATGGTCATGAGCATTGTGGTGGAAAATGACGGGCTGTATGAGGATGTGGGTTTTTATCCCCAGGCGCCCCTGGAGAAGATGACACGGGAAGATGTCCTGGAGGTGATCCGGGAGGCCGGGATTGTGGGAATGGGAGGCGCCGGTTTCCCCACTCATGTAAAGCTGTCACCCAGGAAGCCGGAGAAAATTGAGTATGTCATTGCAAACTGTGCGGAGTGCGAGCCGTACCTGACTTCGGATTACCGGAGGATGCTGGAGGAACCGGAGAAGCTCATCGGTGGGTTGAAAATATGCTTAGGTCTGTTTGAACATGCCCAGGGGATCCTTGCGGTGGAGGACAATAAGCCGGACTGTATCTCATTGCTCCGGCAGCTGGTGGGAGAAGAACCCAGGATCAGTGTGAAGGCCTTGAAGACAAAGTATCCCCAGGGTGGGGAGCGGCAGCTGATCTATGCCACCACCGGCCGGAAGATCAATTCGTCTATGCTGCCGGCGGATGTGGGATGTATTGTGAACAATGTGGATACCATTGTAGCCATCTACCGGGCAGTGATGGAAGGACGCCCCTTGATGGAACGGATTGTGACAGTGACCGGGGATGCCGTGGCAGCTCCCAGGAATTTCCGGGTGCGGACCGGCACCAGCTACCAGGAGCTTCTGGACGAAGCAGGGGGGTTCAGGAAGACACCGGAGAAGATCATCTGCGGCGGTCCTATGATGGGATTTGGCATGTTTGATCTGCATGTGCCTACCACCAAGACTTCTACGGCATTATTGGGACTGTCCAAGGATGATGTATCGGCCATGGAACCGGGGCCTTGCATCAACTGCGGGCGTTGTGTGGAGGTGTGTCCTGGCAGAGTGGTGCCCAGCAAGCTGGCAGACTATGCAGAGCGTTTTGATGAGGAAGCTTTTCTGGAAAATTATGGTATGGAGTGCTGTGAATGTGGGTGCTGTAGTTTTGTATGTCCTGCCAAGCGGCCCCTGACCCAGGAGATCAAGTCCATGCGTAAGATACAGCTGGCCAGGAAGAAAAAGTAGGAGGGAAAAGACGCAATGGGTAAGCTATATAAAGTATCATCCAACCCCCATATCCGTTCCCGGGTGACGACCAACGGTATCATGCTGGCTGTGATAGTGGCACTGATGCCTGCTACGGGATTCGGAATCTATAATTTCGGGATAAGGGCGCTTTTTGTGGTGCTGGTGACGGTAGCCAGCACGGTCCTGACGGAATTTTTATATGGGCTTGTCAGGAGAAAGATGACAATTACAGACCTGTCCGCTGTGGTTACCGGGTTGCTTCTGGCGCTGAACCTTCCGGTGACAATTCCCTTGTGGATGGCGGCCTTGGGAGGTGTGTTTGCCATATTGGTGGTGAAGATGCTGTTCGGGGGCCTGGGACAGAATTTCATGAATCCTGCCCTGGCAGCCAGGTGTTTCCTGTTGATATCCTTTCCGGTACAGATGACAGCCTTTGCCTGTGATGCCTACACTGGCGCAACTCCCCTTGCGGCCTTGAAGGCTGGAGAGAGTGTCAATGTGCTGGATATGGTGGTGGGCCGGACGGCAGGTACCATTGGGGAGACCTCCCTGATTGCCCTGGTAGTGGGTGCCTGTTTCTTGATTTTCCTGGGGATCATAGACCTAAGGGTTCCAGGTACCTATCTGGTATCCTTTGTGGTGTTTGTGGTTCTGGCTGGAGGCCGGGGGCTGGATCCCGCCTATCTGAGTGCACAGTTAGCTGGCGGCGGTCTGATGTTGGGAGCATTTTTCATGGCTACCGATTATGTGACAAGGCCAGTGACCATAAAGGGACAATATGTGTATGGCATTTTCCTGGGAGTACTCACTGGGATCTTCCGGGTCTTCGGACCGAGTGCAGAAGGGGTGTCCTATGCCATTATCCTGGGGAACCTTCTGGTGCCATTGATTGAGAAATATACCAGGCCAGTGGCTTTTGGTTACAGGAAGGGAGGAAAACGCCGTGGGAAATAAGGGCAATCTGAGAACCATGTTGAAGGAAGCAGGGATTCTCTTTGTCATCACCTTAGTGTCCGGACTGCTGCTGGGCACGGTCTATGAGTTGACCAAGGAACCCATACGTTTGCAGCAGGAGAAGGCCATCCAGGAGGCCTGTAAGGCAGTGTTCCAGGAGGCAGAGACTTTTGTGCTTACAGAGTATACCCTGGAGGAGGAACTGGCCGGGGAGCTTACGGCGGACGGTGTGAAGGCAGGGGATGTCTATCTGGCGCTGGGTGCGGACGGCTCCCTTCTGGGGTATGTGCTGGAATCTGTCTCCACAAAAGGATATGGGGGCAATATAGTGATCTATATGGGGGTTACCCTGGAGGGTACCTTGAATGACATCTCGATTCTGGAGATTGCGGAGACGGCAGGCCTGGGTATGGAGGCACCTAAGGTGCTGGCCCCCCAGTTCCATGACAAGCAGGTGGAGAGCTTTGTCTATACCAAGACAGGGGCCCAGGCAGAAGAAGAGATTGACGCCATTGCCAGTGCCACCATTACCACACAGGCAGTGACAGATGCGGTGAATGGCGGACTGAAGGTAGCCAGGGCATTGGCAGAAGGAGGTGTGGGTAATGAATAAAGCAGGTGAGAGGCTTTATAATGGATTGATCAAGGAGAACCCCACTTTTGTGCTGATGCTGGGTATGTGTCCCACCCTTGCCGTGACCACTTCAGCCGTAAATGGTCTGGGAATGGGGCTTACCACCATGGCTGTACTGGCGTTGAGCAATCTGTTCATTTCCCTGCTGCGGAAGGTGATTCCCAACAGGGTGCGTATTCCTGCGTTTATTGTGATCATTGCTTCTTTCGTGACCATGGTGGAGCTGTTGCTAGAAGCGTACCTGCCAGAGCTGAACAAGTCCCTGGGGGTCTATATCCCTTTGATTGTGGTGAACTGTATTATCCTGGGCAGGGCAGAGAGCTATGCTTATTCCAATCCGCCGGTGCCGTCCCTGTTTGATGGAATCGGCATGGGGCTGGGATTTTCCTTTGCCTTGACCTGTATCGGCGCATTCCGGGAACTGCTGGGTGCAGGATCTGTGTTCGGGTATGCCCTGCCGCCTACTTTCCAGCCCATCCGGATCTTCGGCCAGGCACCAGGTGCTTTCTTTGTGCTGGCGGCTCTGGTGGCTTTCCAGAACTACCTGAAGAAGACCCGACAGAAAGCGGGAAAAGAGTTTGAGAAGATTGGCTCAGGCTGTAGCGAGGACTGCATGAACTGTGACAAGAAAGGATGCACAAAAAGGTTCTATGATACAGATACAGCAGAAAAAGAACAGGAGCCAGAGGGGGCGGTCTCTTCCGGTGCAGTGGCCTTGAAAGAAAACAGTGGAACCAGGGGAAGCAGGGGAAGCAGGAAGCCTGATCTGGAGATCGTGGATTTGGACGAGGAGGGAAAATAAATGGAAAACGTGAAAGATTTGCTGGTGATCCTGGTCAGTTCTTCCCTTGTCAGCAATGTGGTGTTGAGCCAGTTTCTGGGGCTGTGCCCTTTTCTGGGGGTATCTAAGAAGACGAACACGGCGGCAGGTATGGGTACAGCGGTGATCTTTGTAATCACCCTCTCCAGTGCGGTGGCCGGTGTGATCAATCGTTTTGTGTTACAGCGGTTCCATGTGGAATATCTGGCTACCATTGTGTTTATCCTGGTGATTGCGGCTCTGGTGCAGTTTGTGGAGATGTTTTTGAGAAAGGCGATTCCCTCCCTGTACGAGGCACTCGGGGTGTATCTGCCGCTGATCACCACAAACTGTGCAGTGCTGGGGGTGGCTATCAACAATGTACAGAAGGAATATGGGATCCTTACAGGTATTGTTAATGGTTTTGCCACGGCGCTGGGCTTTACCATTGCCATTGTGATCCTGGCGGGAATCCGTGAGAAGCTGGAACATAACGATGTGCCTGAATCCTTCAGGGGAATGCCCATGGTGCTGCTGACAGCAGGTCTGATGGCCATTGCCTTCTGTGGATTTTCCGGGCTGCTGTAGGGGAGGAGACAATGAATATAGTAGGAATTCTGACTGCTACGGCTGTAGTGGGGATTGTAGGTATCTTTGTGGGCCTGTTCCTGGGAGTGGCAGGCATCCGGTTCAAAGTGAAAGTAGATGAGAAGCAGGAGGCTGTGCTGGCAGCATTGCCTGGCAATAACTGCGGAGGCTGCGGATATGCCGGCTGCTCGGGGCTGGCTGGGGCCATAGCCAAAGGGGAGGCGGCGGTGAACGCCTGCCCTGTGGGCGGAGAATCTGTCGGGAAAGCCATAGCCGCCATCATGGGGGTGGAGGCAGGAAGCAGTGCGCGTCTGACCGCTTTCGTGGCCTGCCAGGGAGATTGTAACAAAACCAGACAGGACTATGAGTACTGTGGGGCAAAGGATTGCCGGATGATGGGATTTGTGCCCGGAGGTGGGCCAAAATCCTGCAACAGCGGCTGTCTGGGTTTTGGCACCTGCGTGAAGGTCTGTCCCTTTGATGCCATCCATGTGGTAAACGGGGTGGCGGTGGTGGACAGGGAAGCCTGCAAAGCCTGTGGGAAGTGTGTGGAAGCCTGTCCCAGGCATCTGATCTCCCTGATCCCCTATGATGCCAGGCTGGCAGTGGCCTGTAGTTCCACGGACAAGGGACCAGTGACCATGAAAGCCTGTGAGACGGGCTGTATCGGTTGTATGCTCTGTACCAGGGTATGCCAAAGCCAGGCAGTGACAGTGGCAGACTTCCACGCCACCATTGACCAGGAGAAGTGTACTGGTTGTGGGGCCTGTGCGGAAAAATGCCCCAAGAAGGCAATTGTGCAAGTGCAGACAACCGGAAAGCATTGAAAGGCAAAAAAGTTGAGAATTGTTAGTTCCAATCTATGTAATTGGGCTGGTTCCCATAGGGAAGGAGCTCATGTGGGAAAGGCAGGGATATAAAGATGATGTTACAGAAAAAGAAGTGTTCCGAAGGAGGAGGGGAAGCCTATGCGACTGCCGGAAGAATATGAGGAGCATGGGGGACTGACACCGGTTGCAGTGATGACCATTGTGGCAGTTACGTTCTTCGTGGCGTCTATCCTGGTGCTTGTGCTGTTTCTCAACAGAAAGAGCCATCCCCAGTCCACAGCATCGCAGCCATCCGTGCCCCAGGAGTCTTCCCCCGTGATCCAGGATCCGGGCACAGAAGTGGTGTCCGGGTCTGCCTTGAAGCCGGAGGATCTGGATTTCTGGGATCTGTATCCCCCAAAGGAGTCACAGCCACCCTCCACGGAAGCATCCCAGCCGGAAGAGGTGGTGGAGAATGACCCTTCCACAGATGGAAAACATACCCTGGTGCAGAATGCGGATGGCAAGATGGAATGGGTGCTGATCAGCCCCTATCTGCCAAAGCATGATTACGATTTTACAAAGCTGGTGTGCCAGTCAGATCTGATGAAATATTATGAGGACGGAAAACAGACTTCCTATGTGGGGGTGGATATCTCCAAACTACAGGATTATGTGGACTTTGTGAAGGTGAAGAAGGCAGGGGTGCATTTTGTGATGCTGCGCGTGGGAGCCAGAGGGTACGGCACCGGCCAGCTGATTCTGGATGATTACTTCAGTGATAATCTGAAGAGGGCTACGGACGCAGGACTGGAGGTAGGAGTCTACTTTTTTTCCCAGGCCATCAATAAAGAGGAAGCTGTGGAGGAAGCCAACATGGTCCTGCAGAATCTGGGAGAGTATAAACTCACTTACCCGGTGGCCTTTCAGATGGAACGCATTGATAATGATACTGCCAGGACAGATAAACTGAGCCGGTCAGAGAAGACAGCCATAGCCCAGGCTTTTCTGGATACCATTTCTGCCGCAGGGCATAAGACATTGCTCTACGGCAACAAGGAGTGGCTGATCAAACAGGTGGATCTGTCCAAGCTGACAGCTTATGATGTGTGGTATTCCCAGGAGACAGACATACCGGATTACCCGTATAAGTTTTCTATGTGGCAGTACAGCAGGTCTGGCAATGTGGACGGCATTGCGGGCTATGTGAACATGAACATCAGTTTTGTGGATTATTCCGAGAAATAGCGGAAATCTTTTATACGGGAGGAGATTTCCAGTGCAGCGTAGATTTCTGCATACCGGCTGGGTGAAAGCCCCTCAATGTAATTCGCGGTGAAATTTCTGGAGACGCCGTTTTGGCGCAGGATGTCGATGGCCTTGTTGTAGGCAATGGCGGCTTCCAGCTCATCTGCATAGCGCCCTACAATATAATTTCCCTTGATATGGATGCGGACAGTATAAAGGTACTGTCCGTTTTTGTATTCCCGGCAGACCCCCTGGTATCTGTTGAGCAGCTTCAAGTTCTCCCGGCGGAAGTCCGTGGTATCTCCGTTCACAAAGAGAAAATCCCTTCCCTGCCTGGCGTAGGGCCGGATACCATACCGGGTGAGGATCCCCACCTGCATACCGTAATCCGCCACAAAATAGTGGTTTCCCCTGCGCATGATCTTGTGGGAGGAGTAGTAGAACAAGTCATCCAGATCGAATTTCAACACAAGGGACGGGGACAGATAATAGTAAAACATCCGGATGCCCATATAGATGGGATGTCCAAAATAGAGTCCGTTCTCCCGGAAGTTGATCAGACAGACCCATTTCTCAAAAGAAAGAGGGGAGGTGTCAGTATGGCTTACCAGGGTGTATGCTCTGTCAGTGAGGATGGCAGTCCCTTCCGCATAGGCGGCGTGGGCTTCCTCGGGGGTGGAAAAGCTTCCCAGACTGATGTGTTTTCCCTGGCAGGTGAGGGAAGCACGGTAAATGGGACTGCCGTCCTTCCTGACAGAGGGAAAGACGCCGGTATATCTGTTCTGTTCCTGTTTCGGGGGATGCTTCCGAGATCCCGATGATGCATATTCCAAGAGTACCTCCCATTGCGCAACGGTTCTTGCCATTCTTGAGCAAAGTGTTTATCCATATCAGTATACCACCGGATCCCTGATTAGAAAAGAGGACATAACATATTTTTGGGACTTGTCACATATATTGAGTAGTAACAGTTGGGACAAGGTAAGGATCTTTTCGCTTTGGGTGTGTCAGCAGAATGTCCGCCAGAATGGGCAGGGAGGTATAATCATGTATAAAAAAGCAATGGGTCTGCTGTTTCTTGTGAATCTGATACTGGTAGCCGGGTTTTTCTGCGCACAGCAGTCTGAGGCAGCGAAGCTTGCTGCCTGGCCTGTCCGGGAGATACGGCTGGGACTGGAGGAAGTGGAGCAAAAGGGCAGGGAGCGGGAGAGAACCTGGCAGACAGGGGAACATGGCGCAGAGAAAGGGGCGGGAGTCCGGGAATACAGAGGAGTGGGAATCGCGGATGTAGCCATTTCGGGACAGAGGATCGTGGAATGCTTCCAGATGGAATCCGAGTATGTGGTGGAACTTTCGGAGGAAGACCTGGAGGTACTTTTGCGGATTGTGGAGGCAGAAGCGGGAAACGAGGATGAAGAAGGAAAACTTCTGGTGGCCAATGTGGTGTTGAACCGGGTGAACAGTGACCTGTTTCCATCCACAGTGAAGGATGTGGTGTTCCAGAGGGAAAAGGGGGTGACCCAGTTTTCACCAGTGTCTAACGGCAGCTACTACCGGGTGAAGGTCAGTGAGGGAACGAAGACGGCAGTGGAACGTGCTCTTAAGGGAGAAGACATCTCGGAGGGGGCGTTGTACTTTGCAGCCAGGAAATATGCGGGGAACAGGATGCGGTGGTTCGATGAGAAGCTGACATTTTTGTTCAAGCATGGAGGACATGAATTTTTTAAGTAAAAGTTCAGCAAGTGGAAATCGTATGGATGAAAATTGTGCATGCACGGTTTTTCACCCATTGATTTACACTGAGGGAGCGCCCATAAATGAGCAAAGTTAGATGCGTAAGCAGCGGTAAAGCGCTGAAAGCGCCTTTGCGAATGGGCGTTGTCTGAACTTTTACTTCATAACCTATTTGGTGTGAGGCATGGGTGCAGGGAGAAATTCCGGTTGTGATGGGTCGTAAAAAGGGGTATAATGATACTGTCTGTTTTAAAATTCGTAAAAGGACTGTATGGTGTACATAAAACAGGAAAACTGGTAGGTATGGAAGGTTTGAAATTTTTTGCCCATGGACACGGTTGGTCTTGCGCAATGGGAAAAGATTCTATATAATAATTTGGAATATTCCATGCAGACAATGAATAGCAGGACCGTTACGGGCGGGCAGGGAGGCATACATATGGAGATGTTATACAGCAGCACACGGAGCAGACAACAAGTAAAGGCATCAGAAGCCATTTTAAAAGGACTTTCGGAGGATGGAGGGCTGTTTGTACCCGACCATATCCCGGCTCTGGATAAGAGCCTTAAGGAACTGGCCGGGATGACTTATCAGCAGGTGGCTTATGAGGTGATGAAGCTTTACCTTACAGATTTTACGGAGCAGGAGCTGAAAAGCTGCATAGAGAGAGCGTACGATTCCAAGTTCGATGAGGCATCCATCGTCCCACTGGTAGAAGCAGGCGGAGTCTGCTATATGGAACTGTTTCATGGCCCTACCATTGCCTTCAAGGATATGGCCCTGTCCATCCTTCCCCATCTGATGATTGCTTCCGCCAGGAAGAAGCATGTGGAGAAGGAGATTGTGATTCTGACTGCCACTTCCGGGGACACAGGGAAAGCAGCCCTGGCAGGCTTTGCAGATGTGGAGGGGACGAGGATTGTTGTATTTTACCCCAAGAACGGGGTCAGTCCCATCCAGGAGAAACAGATGGTGACCCAGAAGGGAAAGAATACCATGGTGGTGGGAATCCATGGCAATTTTGACGATGCCCAGACAGGGGTGAAGAAGCTGTTCTCTGACAGGAAGCTGGAAGCGGAGATGGCGGGGAAAGGATTCCAGTTCTCCTCGGCCAATTCCATCAACATCGGCCGCCTTGTGCCCCAGATCTGTTATTATGTATATACCTATGGACGGCTGCTTGGAGAGGGAAAACTGGCAGAAGGGGAGCTGCTCAATGTGGTGGTACCCACAGGGAATTTCGGCAATATCCTGGCAGCTTTCTATGCAAAGCATATGGGGGTACCCATAGGGAAACTGATCTGTGCTTCCAATGAGAACAAGGTGCTGTATGATTTCTTCCGCACTGGTACTTATGACAGGAACCGGGAGTTCGTGCTGACCAGCTCCCCTTCCATGGATATCCTGGTCTCCAGCAACCTGGAGCGGCTGATTTACCGGATTGCCGGGGAGGATGCGGCCAGGAACCAGGAACTGATGGTGGCCCTTAGCGGCCAGGGTTGCTATACCATCACAGACGGAATGCGGGAGGCGCTTTCGGACTTCTATGGCAACTATGCAGATGAGCAGGAGACGGCATCCCAGATCAGACAGCTCTATGGGGACTGCGGCTATGTGATGGATACCCACACGGCGGTGGCTTCTGCGGTATACCGGAAATATGTGGCCGAGACAAAAGATCAGACCAAGACAGTGATCGCTTCCACGGCCAGTCCCTTTAAATTTACCAGAAGTGTGATGCATGCCATTGACGGGAAGTATGATGCCATGGATGATTTTGCACTGGTGGATGAACTGGCCAGACTGGCCAATGTGAAGGTGCCGAAAGCCATAGAGGAGATCCGCACAGCACCGGTGCTTCATGAGAACGTGTGCGAAGTGGAAGAGATGGAAGCAGTGGTGAGACAGTTCCTGGGACTCTGAAGCCGGGGAAGGCTGTATGGCAAAACTCATGCTGGCAGGCACCAGATCTGCCTCGACCGGCTTAGGGAAGATACCTTTTGGAAAGCCCGGGGTATGTATATAACGGTGTATCTATTAGGAAAGAAGGGTTTTACGACAGGAGGACACGGACATGACAATGAGAGAGATGCTGGGCAGGGTAGACCATACCCAGTTGAAGGCATATGCCACATGGGAGGATATCGCAAGGCTCTGTGAGGAGGCAGTGGCGTATGGCACAGCCAGCGTCTGTGTGCCGCCCTGCTTTGTCAGGAGGATCCATGAGACATATGGGGATAAGGTGAATATCTGTACTGTGGTGGGATTTCCCTTAGGCTACAGCGTCACGGCAGCCAAGGTGGCGGAGGTGGAGCAGGCCCTGGCGGATGGCTGTCAGGAGATCGATATGGTAGTCAACATCGGGGATGTGAAAAACGGGGATTTTGACAAGGTGGAGCAGGAGATCCGCACCCTTAAGGCAGCCTGCGGGAAGCATATCCTGAAAGTGATCATTGAGACTTGTTATCTGACACGGGAAGAGAAAATAGCCATGTGCAGGGCTGTGACAAATGCAGGGGCGGATTACATCAAGACATCCACAGGATTTGGCACAGGCGGTGCCACCAGGGAGGATGTGGAATTGTTTGCACAGTATATTGGTCCGGACGTGAAGATCAAGGCAGCAGGCGGTGTGTCCACCCTGGAGGACCTGGAGATGTTTATAGGCCTTGGTTGTGACCGTGTGGGGACATCCAGGGCTGTGGGTCTGTGCAGGGAGCAGAAGGGGTAAGGACAGAAGGATTCCGGCACACAGGATGATGGTACAGATTCCAAAATACATGTTTACAATACATAAAAGGGGAGACATATCATGGAGAACGTAAAGATTCAAGACAGACTGAAAGCCCTGCGGGCGCAGATGCAGGAAAACGGCATTGATTTCTATATGATGCCCACTGCGGATTTCCACCATTCGGAGTATGTGAATGACTATTTTAAAGTACGGGAATATTTCTGCAATTTCTCCGGATCCAACGGCACACTTCTGGTATGGCAGGAGGGGGCAGGACTCTGGACGGACGGGCGCTATTTTATCCAGGCAGAGCAGGAGCTGGCTGGCACCGGGGTAGAATTGTTCCGTATGATGGATGAGGGTGTACCTACCATAGAAGAGTTCCTGCAGAAGAACATGGGGAAAGGACAGACCCTGGGATTTGACGGCCGGGTCATTTCCGCTGGGGAGGGGAAAAATTATGAGAAGAAACTGGAGGACAAACAGGTAAAATTCGTCTATGACAGGGATCTGGCAGATGCCGTGTGGACAGACAGACCGGCTTTCCCTGCCGGGGAAGTGCGGATGTTGGATGAGACAATTGCAGGTAAGACCGTGGAGGAGAAACTGGCAGCCGTGGCGGCCGGACTGAAGGAAGAAGGAGCTGACAGTCTGTTGCTGACCAAACTGGATGATCTGATGTGGCTCTTTAATATAAGAGGCTGCGATGTGGAATGCAATCCGGTGGCCATGTCTTACAGCTTCCTCACGGCAGAGAAGGCAGTCCTTTTCATCCAGAGGGCTGCTTTGACAGAAGACGCAAGACGTCACCTGGAGTCCAAGAAGGTGCAGATCCAGGAATATGCTTCCGTGACGGCTTTCCTGGAGGGCTTAGAGGGTGGCAGGAAGGTGTTGGTGGACAAGCGTTACTGTAGCTATGCCCTCTATAAGATCCTGGAGAAGAAGCAGACCCTTGTGGAGAAGAACAATCCTACAGAACTGCTGAAGGCAGTGAAGAATCCTGCGGAACTGTCCCATATGGAGGAGATCTACTTAAAGGACAGTGTGGCCTTGACGAAGTTTATCCATTGGCTGAAAAAGGCCATCGGCCAGGAGAAGATCACAGAGATCACGGCGGCTGACAAGTTGGAACAGTTCCGCAGACAGATTCCGGAGTTTTTGGATCTGTCTTTCCCCACCATCGCTGGATACAAGGCCAATGCAGCCATGATGCATTATGAGGCCACCCCGGATCACTGTGCTACCCTTTCCCCGGAAGGAATGCTGCTGGTGGATTCTGGCGGGCAGTATCTGGGCGGCACCACGGATGTGACCAGGACCATTGTACTGGGACCCGTATCCGATGAGATCCGGCGGCATTATACCGCAGTGGCTGCCGGCATGCTACAGATGACGAATGCCCGGTGGCTGTATGGCTGTACCGGACGGAACCTGGACATCCTGGCACGCCAGCCTGTCTGGAATATGGGGCTGGACTATAAATGCGGCACCGGCCACGGAGTGGGTTATATCCTGAATGTCCATGAAGGTCCCCAGAACCTGTCCTGGCGCTACCGGGAAGGTGCCACGGAAGCCTGCCTGGAGGCGGGTATGGATGTGACCAACGAGCCGGGGATCTATGTGGAAGGCAGCCATGGCATCCGTATCGAGAATGTGATGGTGGCTCAGAATGATGAGAAGAATGAGTATGGCCAGTTTATGCATTTCCAGACACTGACCTGGGTGCCTATTGACATGGAAGCCATTGATGAGAGGTATATGACGGAAACACAGAGGGCGTTCCTATACGCTTACCAGAGGCAGGTATATGACAAGGTATCCCCGTATCTGGACGAGGAGGAGAGGGAGTGGCTGAAAAAGGAGACCAGGGCAGATTCCACGGTCCTGTTGCAGAAATAGGAATACGATTCGCATAGTGTGAAATGTAGACGTAAAAATTACGTTCAGCCGCGCCTACAGTGTTCTTGGTGGTATTGCAACATTTTTGATGAACTGCTATGGCAAAAAGTTACGTTCAGCCCATGCCTATTCGCAAAAACGTACCTTTCGGCACTTTCCGCTGCTCACGCAGCTTCTTTTGCTCATAGACGGGCATTCCCTCAGTGGAAAGCAAAGGAGGAAAATTTGTGCGAGCACGATTTTCCTCCATATGCTTTCCGCTGGCTGAACTTATTTGTATAAAATCTATATAAATTTCATCAGCCCTTTCTTGACTTTTATAAACAGTTTTGCGATAATAAGAAAGGATATGGTGATTTCTACCACCAGGAAGGAACTCACTGTAAGGCAAATTGCTCCTGGCGGCTATATGCCCCGGAGTGCAAGAAACATAACCAAAGGAGGACGTATATCATGTCATCAAAAGCTTATTACCCGATTTCCGAGATCGGTGCTGGCAAGCCTGGCTTCAGCAAGACACGTTCCATCATCGAGGCAGCTTTCTACGGCAATAACGTAGTAAAGATCAACACCTTGAGGGAGGCTTATGAGCTGGCCAAGAATTCTCCCGGAACCATTGTGACCGATATGCCTGTGTACAGGGCTGAGGAGCAGGGACTGGAGAAGGACGCAAAGGTTCTGCTGTTCAATGATGGTGCCGTGACAGGCCGTTATGCTGCTGCCCGCCGGATCAAGGGTGAGCCTGGCGTGGATGCTGCCAAGCTGGATAAGGTAGTGATGGATGCCATCTACAAGACCCGCTGGCAGACCCTCTACCATGCAGAGTGCTTCATCGGCCTGGATCCTGAATTCATGGTGAAGGCACATCTGCTGATTCCCGAAGGAGAGGAGAACATCCTCTACAACTGGATGCTGAACTTCCAGTATATGTCTGACAAATATGTAGCCATGTACAAGGAGTCCAAGCCTGTAGGCGATGGCAAGGAGCCGGATATCTATATCTTCTCCAATCCCCAGTGGGCGCCCACAGAGAGTCCTGATGTGGATTACAGCTGCCTGAGCGATCCTCTTACCCTGTGCTATTTTGACACCAACCAGAACTGTGCAGCGATCCTTGGCATGAAGTATTTTGGCGAGCATAAGAAGGGAACCCTTACCATGGCATGGGCATTGGCCAACAGAAACGGCTATGCATCCTGCCATGGCGGACAGAAGGAATATATCCTGGCTGACGGCAGTAAGTATGTGGCCAGCGTGTATGGTCTGTCCGGATCCGGCAAATCTACCCTGACCCATGCAAAGCATGGTGGTAAGTACGAGATCAAGGTGCTTCATGACGATGCCTTTATCATTAACACCGATACCTGTGCATCTGTTGCCCTGGAGCCTACTTATTTTGACAAGACAGCAGACTATCCTACAGGATGTGCTGACAATAAATTCCTGCTCACTGCCCAGAACTGTTCTGCTACCCTGGACGAGGAGGGCAAGGTACAGCTTGTGACAGAGGACATCAGGAACGGCAATGGCCGTGCCATCAAGTCCAAACTCTGGAGTCCTAACCGTGTGGACAAGATTGATGCGCCTGTGAATGCTATCTTCTGGATCATGAAGGATCCTACCATTCCGCCTGTAGTGAAGCTGAAAGGTGCTGCCCTGGCTTCCGTGATGGGTGCCACCCTGGCTACCAAGACTTCCACGGCAGAGCGTGTGGCAGCAGGTACGGATCTGAATGCCCTGCGCATTGTACCTTATGCCAATCCTTTCAGAACCTATCCTCTGGTGAATGACTATGAGAAGTTCAAGAAGCTGGTGGAAGAGAAGAATGTGGACTGCTATATCGTGAATACCGGTGACTTCATGGGTACCAAGGTGAAGCCTGCTGATACCCTGGGCATCCTGGAGACCATTGTGGAAGGCAAGGCTAAGTTCGAGAAATGGGGCAATTTCGAGGACATCGAGATCATGAATGACTGGGACGGCAAGACAGCCGACTTCACTCCCAACCTGGCTGATGCCGACTATGTGGCTGCACTGAAGAAGGCCATGCAGGACCGTGTGAAGGCAGTAGAAGATTTCGCTACCAAGAAGGAAGGCTATGACAAGCTGCCGGATGAGGCACTGGCGGCCTTGAAGAAGCTGGTGGACGAGGCTTCTGCCCTTTAAGACAGATAGATGTAAAGAGATAGTAAGCCCTGGGGAAGATTCCCCAGGGCTTTTTTCAGAATTTATTTTTTCCAGAAACTGGATGAAACAGGAGAATTCACCAAAATTTGCTGTTGTAATTTGGCAACAGATTCGGTATAATAAGGATAACCTGAAATGTGCGATAACTCCTGTTTCGTTTTGAACCTACATTACTTTAAACGGGATTCCTATATTGCCAGGTAGCTGTCAGGCCCTCACTTTCTGTCAGCAGGAAGGATCGGAAGGGAAGGCAAAAACCTCGGCTGCGGTGACCCACCTAGCATTGCTAGGAGTCAAAAAGCAGGGGGCGGCATTTTGGGTAATAAAACAGAAGAGGAGAGCAGTCCTGCAAGAAGGACTGCTCTTTTAATAGTGAGGAAGGAACTGCTGTAGGAAATCTGTACAGGTCTGTGTAGGTTATCTGCAGGGGTCTGGAGGGAAGGAGCAGAGGAGTGGAACAGGAGAATAAGGGATGGAGCAAATCCCAGAGGATGCAGATGAAGGTCTTAATCTGTGTGCTGGGATTTGGGCTGATTATCATACTGCTGGCGGCGAAACTGGTGTCGCTGGTATCGACAATGCCACAGGATGCGACAAAGGAGACATTGCCGGTGGAACCACATGTACCGGTGGTGGACAGTCTCATCAATGTGTGGATTCTGGAAGAAGGGGACGAGGGAATCGTGCTTTTCCGGGACGGACAGCGGGAGACCTATCCCTACGGACAGATTCCCGGCACGGATGACAGTCTGGTGCTTTACAGGCCGGAAGGGACTGTGCGGGAGCAGGTGGCAGATGTGACACTGACAGATGGTGCAGTCACCGGGATCCAGGTCAAGGCAGAGAAGATCAATGGCAGGATCCTTAGTGCCAACCAGGACGGAATCGAAGTGGAAGGCCATGGCAGGATTCCCCTGGCGGAAGATTACAAGGGGTATCGTCTCTATGACAGTCTGGAGATGTGTACGGTAGCTGACCTGCCATTTGGATATGATTTTGCAGATCTGTGTCTGAAGGATGGGGAGATTTGTGGAATCCTCCTGGTGAAGGAGCTGGTCATGGATCATATCCGCGTGCTGGTGATGACCAGCGACTACAGCAGCCTGCTCCATGCAGGACCAGTGATCACATCGGATACTCCTTTTACGGTGGTATATGGTACATATCCGGACAGGAAGACCGAGAGTCACCAGGCCTGGGAAGAAATCACCTTTGCATATGACAGCCCCTATTTTGAGCAGGATCGTGTGTGGATCATTCCGGATGTGCTTACAGGCAAGGTGGTGCTGAAAAATACAAACCGCGTCCAGGGGGTACCCTCCTACCGGGGCAGGATGGAACTGATTCGCACGGAAGAAGGCATTGCAGTGGTGAATGAGGTGTTGCTGGAAGAGTATCTCTACAGTGTAGTCCCCAGTGAGATGCCTTCCGTATATCCCATGGAAGCACTGAAGGCACAGGCAGTATGTGCCAGGACATATGCCTATGGCAGGATGCTCCACGCAGGGTATCCCCAGTACGGGGCACATGTGGATGACAGTACTTCCTATCAGGTGTATAACAATGTGCAGGAGAACGAAAGCACTACCACAGCGGTGAAGGAGACTTACGGACAGCTTTTATATACGGCAGAAGGGGCGCTGGCCCAGACCTTTTACTATTCTACGTCCTGCGGCATGGGAAGTGAGGCCACAGTGTGGAAGATGGCGGTGGCGCCTACCTTGACCTATCTACAGTCAAAACCTTTGAACCGTACTACCATGGAACAGACGCTGGCCCAGACAAGTGTCACAGGTCCTGATCCAGGGGAAGCCCTCCGGGAGGAAGAAACATTTGCAGCCTTTATCACCAGGGAAAATCCCGATGATTTTGAGTATAACGAAGGCTGGTATCGCTGGACCTACCAGGTGGATGAATTGGATAAGGATCATATCTTGACGGTATTACAAAAGCGATATGCGGCTAACAGTGACCTGGTGCTCACATGGAAGGATGGTGCCTATGTCAGTGAGCCCATCCAGAAGCTGGGTGATATTACAGATCTTTACATGGAGAAGCGCGGAAGTGGCGGTGTGGCAGATGAACTGGTTATAGAAGCAGGGGAACAGAAGATAAAGATCATAACAGAACACAATATCCGGTATGTATTAAACAATGGCACCAGTGTGGTGGAAAGGAAGGACGGCAGCCAGATTGCCAGCCCGAACCTGCTTCCCAGCGGATTCTTTGTGATAGATACCAGGACAGAGAAGGGAAAGGTGACAGGATATACCTTGACAGGTGGGGGATTCGGACACGGTGTAGGTATGAGTCAGAATGGTGCCAGACAGATGGCGGGCCAGGGATATTCGGCTATGGATATCCTGCTGTTTTTCTACCAGGGCTGTACAGTGGAAAATGTCTATGCCGGTGGACAGTGACAGCCTGGGGAAACACCGGGACAGGAGCCGGGCCGGAAAACAGCCTGGGGAAACACCGGGACAGGAGCCAGGCCGGAAAATAGCCTGGGGAAATATCAGGACGATGGAATGGTCCGGGGAAACACTGGGACTGTGAACAGAAGGGAAGGGGATTGGGATGATTCAAAAGCTATATTTCATTTTGAGGGATTTTTCGGAGAAAATGAAGAGACAGAACATCAGTGCCTATGCTGCCAGCATTGCCTTTTTCTTCTTCCTGTCCATTGTACCTATGCTGATCATGGTGTGTACCATTATTCCCTACACGCCGCTTACAGAACAGGATCTGGTGATGCTGGTGACAGACCTTCTGCCGGAGATGATAGCGCCTCTGGCAGAGAGCCTGATTGCAGATGTATATGCCAGGTCCTCTGGCGTTCTGTCCATTGCGGCCATAGCCACGGTGTGGTCGGCGGCAAAGGGGGTCATGGCCCTGATGCGCGGACTGAATGCCGTCAATGGCGTGGAGGAGAAGCGCAATTACTTCCTGGTACGGGCAGTGGCTTCCTTCTACACCCTGGTGATGCTGGTGGTATTGGTGCTGTCCCTTTTTATCATGGTGTTTGGCAACCAGCTGGTGAACCTGGCCCTGCATCGGTTTCCCCAGCTGCAGTCGGTGGTGTCCTTCGCCATGAATTTCCGTTTTATCCTGGTATGGCTGCTGCTGACGCTGCTGTTTGCTGCCGTTTATGCCTACGTTCCCAACGGGAAGCTGGAGTTCAGGGAACAGATTCCCGGAGCCATTTTCTCGGCAGTGGTGTGGAGTGTATTCTCCTGGGCTTTTTCCGTCTATGTGACTTATGGGAATTCCTATGGCATCTACGGCAGCCTGTCCATTATTATCATTGTGCTGCTGTGGATGTATATGTGTATGTATATCATCATGATCGGGGCCTACCTGAACCGGTATTTTGCCTCCGTGAACCATGCCCTGGTGAACAGGCATGGTTCTGGGGAAAAGGACTGAGAATCAACAACCCCGCTGCTTGCAGGGCTACAAGCTTGATGCCCGCGTGCTTTAGCACGCTTTGCTTCGCGTCCAGACAGTTCTGCCTGGACTGTATGCCATGACTGGATAAGGGGATGGAGATAAGGTCGCTAATAGATGCGTGAAAATGCTGTAAAAGGATTGGACAATGGGAAACGGCGTGGTATAATGAAAAATGGTACTGCCAGGGCAGGGGAAGAAACCGCCATAATAGGAAAGGATTTTGGATTGGTTTCTGCTGCTAATGCGGGCAGGCAGATAGGAGAAGACAGATGAGCAGGAAAAATGTGTGGGAGACCTATGACGGGGGACTGATGGAGGAACTGGAACAGCTGAACAAGACATACCGGGATTTTCTGGACAACGGGAAGACAGAACGGGAGTGTATCGACACCATTGTGAATACTATTGAGTCCCAGGGTTACCAGGAGCTGGAGACATATGTGAAAAGCGGCAGGAAGCCTGTAAAGGGGGACAGGATCTACAGTGTCTGCATGAACAAGTCTATTGCCATGTTCCAGATCGGTGAGAAGCCACTGACAGAGGGAATGAACATCCTGGGCGCCCATATTGACAGCCCCAGGCTGGATGTGAAGCAGAATCCTCTCTATGAGGATAGCGGTTTTGCCTACCTGGATACCCATTACTATGGCGGTGTGAAGAAGTACCAGTGGGTGGCGATCCCTCTGTCCCTCCATGGGGTGGTGGTGAAGAAGGACGGCACCACAGTGGAGCTGAATATCGGTGACAATGAGGAAGACCCCGTGTTTTTCGTGTCAGACCTGCTGATCCATCTGGCTGGAGAGCAGCTGGAGAAGAAGGCTGCCAGGGTGATTGAAGGGGAGGCCCTGGACTTGATCATCGGCAACAAGCCTATCCGGATCGGAAAAGAAGGGGAAGCACAGAAGGAAAAAGAAGAGGCAGACAAAGAGGAAAACGCCGGGAAAGCCAAGGAAGCGGTTAAAGCAGGCATCCTGGATATCCTGAAGGCGAACTATGACATAGAAGAGGAGGATTTCCTGTCTGCGGAGTTAGAGATCGTCCCTGCCGGGAAGGCCAGGGAGGCAGGCTTTGACAGAAGTATGATCCTGGCTTATGGACAGGACGACAGGGTATGCGCATTCACTTCCATGCAGGCTATGCTGGACGTGCAGGACACAGAAAAGACTGCCTGCTGCCTGCTGGTGGACAAGGAAGAGATCGGATCCGTGGGTGCCACAGGCATGAATTCCTATTTCTTTGAGAATGCGGTGGCAGAGCTGCTGGAGCTTGCAGGGGAGACGGGACACCTGGGTCTTAGGAGATGCCTGGCCAATAGTTGTATGCTGTCCTCAGACGTGAGTGCAGGCTTTGATCCTTCCTACGCCTCCTGCTTCGAGAAGAAAAATGCTGCTTTCCTGGGGAACGGGATGGTATTCAACAAGTTCACTGGCTCCCGGGGGAAATCTGGCTCCAACGATGCCAACGCGGAGTACATGGCCTATCTGCGCAGGATCATGGAGGAAGCGGGGATCTGCTTCCAGACTGCTGAGCTTGGCAAGGTGGATGTGGGTGGCGGCGGTACCATCGCCTATATCCTGGCCCGGTATGGCATGAATGTCATTGACAGCGGTGTAGCCGTGCTGAATATGCATGCGCCCTGGGAAGCTGTGAACAAGGCGGATGTGTATGAGACTTACAGGGGTTACAAAGCCTTTATCAAAGGAGCTGGCCTGTGATGGAAGGCGTGGATATTGCTTCCGCAACAACAGAATTGAAAAAAAGTGATTTCTATTATGAACTGCCAGAAGAACTGATTGCCCAGGATCCCCTGGAGGACCGTGCGTCCTCCAGGCTTCTGGTGCTACAGAAGGACACAGGGGAGATATCCCATCATGTGTTTTGGGAGGTAGCCGATTACCTGCATCCGGGGGACTGCCTGGTGCTGAACAATACCAAGGTGATTCCGGCCAGGCTTCTGGGGGAGCGGGAAGACACAGGCGCCCATGTGGAGGTGCTGCTCTTAAGGCGGCGGGAGAAGGATGTGTGGGAGACCCTGGTACGTCCCGGCAAAAAATGCAGGCCTGGGATGCGCCTTGTCTTTGGCGGGGGATTGCTGCGGGGACAGGTGTTAGAGACAGTGGAAGAGGGCAACCGGCTGATCCGGTTCGAATACCAGGGAATCTTCGAGGAAGTGCTGTATGCCCTGGGGGAGATGCCCCTTCCCCCCTACATTACACACAAGCTACAGGATAAGGGCAGATACCAGACTGTCTATGCAAAATATGAGGGATCTGCTGCTGCACCTACGGCAGGGCTGCACTTTACAGAAGAACTGCTCTCCCGGATCAGGGGAAAGGGAGTGGAAGTGGTATTTGTGACGCTCCATGTGGGTCTGGGTACCTTCCGGCCTGTGAAGGAGGAGAAGGTGCTGGATCACCATATGCACACGGAAGCTTACCAGATTACCCGGGAAGCGGCTGACAGGATCAACGCCGTAAAGGCAGCAGGGGGCCGTATCTTCTGTGTGGGCACCACCAGTTGCAGGACCATAGAGAGTGCGGCGGACGATAATGGCATGGTGCATCCCGGTGACGGGGATACGGATATCTTCATCTATCCGGGATACCGTTTTAAGATAATGGACGGATTGATCACCAATTTTCATCTGCCGGAATCCACCCTGGTGATGCTGGTGTCGGCCCTGGCGGGAAGGGAACAGGTGCTGGGGGCCTATCAGGAGGCTGTGCGGGAGCGGTACCGGTTCTTCAGTTTTGGGGATGCCATGTTAATCAAATGACACCAAAATGGAACTTATGTTAAGTGAATAAGGGAAAGAATCAAAAGAAGAATATTGCAAATCAGAATGGCATATGCCATCATGCCAGCAGGCAAAAAGGAAATAGCAAGTCTATCCGGATAAAGAACGAGGTCCCGAACCGTGTTGCAGCACAGTCCGGGACCTCTTCTTTTCTTTTTTACCCAACATGACAAATAGGATTGACTTATGGGGGTGAAATGATATAATTTTACTGGGATTCTTGGGGAACTGTCTGGAAATACAGTTCCCTGATGCGGGGAGAAGGTGCTGGCATGGTAGTGTTACTGATAGGCGGCGGCAGTGTGATGATGAACGCCGTTATAGATAAACTGAACAAAAATGGTCACAGGGTGTATCTGCTGACTGGAAGGAAGGACAAGAAATTCTCTTACAGGCATGTCTTTGAAAAATTCTGTTTTCCATATGACAGCGGCAGCCTCAAGGATATCTTTGAGAGCATCAAGCCGGAAGTGACCCTGTTCATGGGGGCATATGACACCAATTTTAACTGGGAGGAAGCCAGACAGGAATCTGTGCGCTACATAGGGGGGCTGATGAATATCCTGGCAGCCCTTAGCATGGTGAAGGCGGGACGTTTCGTGTACCTGTCCTCCCAGGAGGTATACGGCGCGGCCCATGTGGATGACATCCGGGAGGAGGATGGGCCTTCACCTGTGGGCTTCAAGGCCCTGGCCCTGGCCCAGGGGGAAGAGATCTGCGCCAATTACAGGAAGAACCAGGATCTGGATACGCTGGTCCTCAGGTTCGACCAGGTTTACTGGGTGCCGGAGAAGGGCGGAGCGGAGGACGATCCCTGTTTTAGGATGTGCAGGGAGGCGTTGCGCACAGGGAAGATAACTGCCAACAGGAGACATGTTTTTTCCCTGCTGTATCTGAATGATGCCCTGGAGATGGCGTACAAAGTGATGTTTGCTGCTACCAGAAAGTACGCCTGTTATCATATTTCTTCCATGGAGCAGGTGGGGGAGATGGAGCTGGCCGAGAAGATACGGGATGTGCTGGGGGCTGGCGTTGAAGTGGTGGACAGTACAGTGGGAATGAACAGGCGTCTGGTCCTGGACGGGAACCGGTACAGGGAGGAACATCCCACAGAGATATTTACGGGCTGGGAGAAAGGTGTGGAGAGGGTGGTGACCTTTATGAAGCGTCACAGCGGCTCTTTTTTCACACAGGAGGATACCGGTGCCGGACTGGGAGGGAAGCTCTGGAACAGTACCCGCAGGATCTGCAAGGCCCTGTTTCCCTACATAGAGAACCTGGTTCTGTTTGTTCCGTTTTATCTGCTGCACTGTAGTGCGGCGGAGAGTGCCTTCTTTGCCAGACTGGATTTCCTTCTGCTGTATGTATTGCTATTTGCAGCCATCCATGGGCAGGGACAGGCTGTATTCTCCGGGCTGCTGGCAGTGGCGGGATATTGTGCATGGCAGATGAAGGACCGTACCGGATTCCAGGTGCTTCTGGACTACAATACCTACGTGTGGATGGCCCAGCTTTTCATAGTGGGTCTGGTGGTAGGGTATCTGAAGGACCAGCTTCACTTCTTAAGGGGGGAGAGCAGGGCCAGGATCCAGTATCTGGAGGGACAGCTTCGGGATATTGAGGATATCAATGACAGCAATGTACGGATGAAGCATAATTTTGAGGCCCAGGTGGTGAACCAGAAAGAGAGTCTGGGTAAGATCTATGAGATCACCTCTTCCCTGGAACAGTATGGACCGGAGGAGGTGCTGTTCTACGCGGCCCAGGTGTTGTCGAAGCTGATGGACAGTCAGGATGTGGCGGTCTATACAGTGGCAAACGGTGACTACGCCAGGCTGTTCTCAGCCACTTCCAGCGAGGCCCGGAAGCTGGGGAACTCCATCCGGTATACAGATGCTTCCATGGAGGAGCTGTATAACGAGCTGAAGGAGCGCCGGGTCTATGTGAACAGGAATATGGCAGACAACCTGCCTATGATGGCAAGCGCTGTCTATTCAGAAGACAGTATGCAGCTGATCTTGATGCTCTGGGGAATCCCATGGGAGCGCATGACACTGGGAGAATCTAATCGTCTGACCATTGTGGGGTATTTGATCCAGAACGCGGTGGTACGGGCCAACCACTACCTGGAAGCCCTTAGAAACCAGCGCTATGTAGAGGGGACAAAGGTGCTTGACGAAGGCGCCTTTACCCAGCTTGCCAGGGCGTTTCTGGATGCCAGGGACAAGGGGCTTACGGAATATGTGCTCCTGGAGGTTCAGGCAGAGGGAAGCAATTATGAGCAGGTGGCGGTCACTCTGGGCAGCGCCATACGGCAGACGGACTATCTGGGGATTCTGAAGGGGAACAGGCTCTACGCCCTTCTGACCAACACAGGAAAGGAAAATGTGGGGGGCGTGATAGAACGTTTCCAGAAGGCTGGTTATTCCTGTGTCATTGATGAGGAGGCGATCCTATGACACTGGCAAAGGATGAAATCGTATTTCTGACAATCCTTCTGGTGAACCTGGTGGTGGCTCTGCTCTATTTCCTGGCAGGGATTCTGTTCCTGGTGCCGGCAAAGGAGGCTGTGGGCAGGGAAGAAGGAGAGGAGATTCAATACGACAACAGGAGGACATTTCTGTTGCGTTTCCTGGT
>CAJTOJ010000002.1:0-79847 GCA_910577665.1 uncultured Acetatifactor sp. | reverse complement strand
TTCAGCAAGGAAAGGGTACAGACACGCATGAAGGCGGATGAGGAGACGGAGCGGAACATCATTCCCCTGGAAGAGGCTGTGCTGATCAATGAGAAGAAGAACCTGCGCATGGTGATGATGAATGTGATCCGGGAGGACATCAAGAATTCCCTGGCGGCCCTGTTCCTGGCCCTGGACAGCGAGGATTCGGAGTCCTCTCATTATGCAGCGGCTGTGTTGTCCGATGAGCTGAACAAATTCCGGGTGAATGTGCAGAAACTATGGCTGGAGATGAAGGAGGAAACGTCCGCGCAGACCGAATGCGAGGAGATGCTTCTGGATTATATGGACGGAATCCTGAAGCAGCACATTTTTTCCGTACAGGAACAGTGGAAGTATATGGGCATCCTGGAGAATGCTACAGAGTCTCTCTACCAGAAAGACGCTTCCAGGATGACCGTGGCCAGATACACCCAGGTATGTCTGCGGACGCTGGAGAGCAGGGATATGGAAAATTGCCGCAAATGGTGTCTGAGAATGGAAGAACAATATCCGGAAGAATTGTCTTCCTACACTTGCAGACTGAAGTTTCTATTCGCTGCAAATGACAGAGGGGCTTTTTTCGAGACCCTGGAGGCCTTGAAGAAATCCCATGTGGTGATTGACAACGAGACCCTGGAACTGATCCGGGTATTCAGTTGAGGAGGTAACAGCACAATGTCCATGACAATGCTTACCATATTTCAAGTCACAGGAATAGCCGCAGGATATCTGGGGGTGACGCTGTTTCTTCCGTGGCTTCTGCTGCGCCGCAGGCTAGCAGGGTTAAAAACGCCACTGCGGATTCAGGCATACTATGTGTGTGGGAATTTTTATATCATTTACATGGTGTATCTGCTACAGCTCTTACATATATCCTGCCGTCCGCTGCTGGTTCTGGGAACATTTGCTCCTTTTGGGGTGTTATTCTTTTTCCGGTACAGGAAGGCAGGCGGGCAGCGCCTGGAGAAATGGATGGGATGGCTTACCCTGGTTGCAGAGGGAAAGAAGGGCAGGAAGACCCTTCTGCTGAAGGCAGGCAGGATGTTGGGCAGGTTTTCTGCCAGGCAGTTCAGGGAGTGGCTGCATCCCCATCTGTTGGAGGTCCTGCTGGCGTTTCTGGTGCTGGTGGCTGTTCTGTATATGTATGGCACTAACATGGTAAACGTGTATGGGTACTGTGCCACGGATGTGGTGCTGCACAACCATTGGATCAATGAGATGGGCAGGAACAATATCTTCGTGGACGGGGTGTATCCTTTCGGGTTCCACTGTCTGATCTATTATCTGCATGAAGTGTTTGCCATTCCGGTTTTCGTATTGCTCAGGGTGTTCTATCTGGTGCAGACTTTGCTGATCCACATGATGCTGCTGTTGTTTCTGCGGGCTGTTTGCAAGTCCAGGTATACCCCGTATATCGGTGTGTTTGCCTATGTGTTTTCTGATGTTTTCTACCAGTATGCCTATTATCGGTATTTTGCGTCCCTGCCCCAGGAACTGGGGATGGTGTTCATCCTGCCTGCTGCAGGATATGTGATTGCTTTTTTCCAGGAGGGGAATTTTTACGCAGTGGGAGCAAAAGACAAGAGAGGGCAGTGGATGCAGAGTGTGCCGGGCCAGTGTCTGGCATTGCTCTCCATCAGTTTTGCCCTGGCTTTCACGGTACATTTCTATGATGCCATTGTGGCCGGTCTGCTTTGTGTGGGCATTGCGGCAGGGTTCTGCTTCCGGTGTTTCAGGTGGAGATTTTTTAGGCGGATACTGGTGTCCGGGGGGCTGGCTCTGCTGCTGGCCCTGCTGCCTCTGGTGGTGGCCTATGCTGGTGGGACACCCCTGCAGAATTCCCTGAACTGGGGCATGTCCCTGATATCCCAGGAGTCTGCCGGTAATACCGGGGATAAGGCAGAGGAAAAGGAGCCCCAAGGAGAGAAGCAAGGGCCGGAAGGAGAAAAGCAAGGGCAGGAAGAGGCTGCATCCCGGACGGAGGGGATGTGGGAATCCCTTCAAGGGAAAATGGATGTGATCGTGGAGCGTATGGATTTCTATACGGCCAATTTCGGACAGGAGGGGGCCTGGTTCCTGCTGGGGAGTATGGGGGTGCTCTTCCTGTCCGGGATCCTGTGGTTCTTCCTACGAAGACCCGGTTACGGAGGGGTGCTGGTGTCAGTGAGTGTGTTCCTGATGGGGCTGGCCCTGCTCCAGGCTTCCGAGAAGCTGGGATTGCCAGGGTTGATCGAGAATACCCGTTATGCCATATACCTGGCCTACGGCATAGGGGCGGCCTGGAGCCTTATTGTGGACAGCGTCTTGTTTTTACTGTTCCAGGAGAAACGTCTGATCCATCTGGGCGGCCTGGTGACTCTTGGCGTCTCCTGGGTGGCGCTGGGGGTTACGGGCGTCAGACAGCCGCAGTGCTATGCACCCTATGAGACCAACGGAGCGATTACCTGTCTGACCAATATCCTGCGGGAGAACAAGGATGGTTCCACCTGGACCATATGTTCGGCCAACGATGAACACCAGATGATCCGGGAATACGGCTACCATTATGAGATCATCCAGTTCCTGCGGGGGATCCAGAAGCTGGAGGAGAATACCATGCTTACCATTCCTACTTCCACGGTCTATTTCTTTGTGGAGAAAGTGCCGCTTCTATATTCGGACTATATCAGTACAAAGAAGGCGGACAGGGAAGTATCCCGGGAGGGGGCCGGGGAGCCGCTTTCCAGAAAGGACGGGATCAAGCCTTATATCGGATATGACAGATGGGTTACGATGTCCCACATGTATTATTGGGCACAGGCCTTCAGGGAACTGTATCCCAATGAGATGGAAGTGTATTATGAGACCGAAGATTTTGTGTGTTACCGGCTTTGCCAGGATGACTACAGCCTGTATAACTTTGCCATTGATTATGGGTATAACTGACGGAAGCTTCTTTATCCGGGCAAAAGCAGCCATGGATAAGAAGATCTGTAAAGGGGTGTAAGGATGATATCACGCCGCATTTTTCTAACAATTACCATATTGATGTCTGTGCTGCTTTTCCTGTGTATGTGCCTCAACAATCTGAAGGACTATTGGAATACGTATGCTGTCAACACCTATACGGAGACAGCGGAGAATTATCCATCCAAGGTCAATCTCTTTGTGCCTGGGCCGGGGAGTGAAACCTCCGAGGAGGGGGACAAGACGGCAGGAGAAGAGACCCAGGTGGCCAGGAGCCTGGTGATACTGGTGGGAGACAGGGACAGTGTTCTTATGGGGGTGGCCCGGGAGTGGGTCTCCTACACCAAGAGGGACATGGCAGCATACGGTTCCCTGGCAGACTGCCGGTCAGGAGGGGCAGGACTGCCGGAGATGCTGGTGCTGGATTCTGCCTGTGTGGACTGGGATTCCAGCGCAGAGGTGGAGTATCTGTTCCAGTGTGTGGAACAGGGAACCCACCTGGTTTTCTGCAACCTGCCGGATGTATCTGTGATAGAAGGCAACAGCAAAGTACGCAATCTCCTGGGGATACGCCGTGTGGTAGAGCCTGAGGTGACAGTGGAGGCAATCCATCTGTGCGCTGGTTTTCTGCTGGGAGGGGAGACCATTTACCAGCAGGAAGGGGGAGAGATGGAAACGGTTTTTCCCTGGTATGTCCTTGGCCCTGGTACCAAAGCCTACATGAAGGGAATCCTGGAGGACACTGACAATACCAATTCCTATCCGGCGCTGGTCTGGAGGAAAAGCTTTGGCACTGCCTGTGTTTTTGCGGTAAACGGAGCCTATATGGAGGGGACGGAGGCCCTGGGGCTTTTATCTGCCATGTCAGCGGAGATGTATACCTATGAGATTTATCCGGTGCTGAATGCCCAGAATATCATTCTGGCAGGGTATCCGGGACTGGCAGACGAGAACCAGGAGGAGATGGAGAGGGTGTATAGCCGTAGTATGAAGCAGGTGTTCCAGGAAATTGTCTGGCCGGGACTGACCATGGGCTTTGAGCAGGGCAGGTACCGGGCTACCTGTATGATGACCCCTCAGTTTGACTACGGGGATGACAACCTGCCAGATGGAAAGCAGCTGGTATATTACTTGAAGCTGTTTGGAGAGAGCCAGGCAGAGGTGGGACTGTGGGGGCAGAATATGTCCGGTACCCCCCTGTCCTTAAAATGGCAGGAGGACCAGCGCTTTTTACAGGATGCCATAGGCGGTTATGAGTTTGCCTCTTTCTATGGGGAGGACATGACGGATGAGGAGATCCGGGAAGCCCTGGGGAATGGGATTCCGCCTTCCGTAAGGACTGTTGTCACAAATCAGGGGGAAGGACGGGAGGAGGTAGTCCGGTTTGTGGAGGATGTGACGGCCCAGAGCACTTTGGATGATATTATAGCGCATACAGACAGGAAAGATTTCCTGGTCAGATGCCTGGAGACATCCCTGGGGTATTTCAGTGCCTCCTTTGACATGATGAAGGTGGCATACCCAGAAGACCAGGAGGATGCCTGGGAGATGATGTCACCCAAACTGGCTGTGATTCTCACTTCGTATGGCAGGAGGTATCAGGGCTTTGCCAGAACTACCACAGCAGAGTGCGATATGCGTATCCGCAATCTGCTGGCTATGGATTACCAGGACAGCCGCAGAGGTGATGAGATCGAATTGCAGGTGACAGGGAATGTGGGAAAGGTATGGTTTGTCCTGCGGACCCACAAGGAGTCGGTTGCACGCATAGAGGGAGGCAGCTTCAGCCAGCTGGAGGAGGATGCCTGGCTGATTGAGGCCCGGGAAGACAGAGTGGTGATCACACTAAAGCCTTCGGATGACAGATATTTCCAATAGGTTTTGCGCTTACAAATATGACTGGAATGCACGAAAAGAGATGTTAATATGTCTCCTTTCGTGCGCAGGAGGGTATGGGTATGAGGGTCTGTATCGTGGTGGAGGGCTGCTATCCCTATATAGCCGGCGGTGTGTCAAGCTGGGTGCATGGTCTGATCCAGTCCTTTCCGCATTTGGAATTTGTACTGCTGACCATTGTGGGCAGCCGTTCCATGCGGGGGAAATTCCTCTATGAATTGCCGGAGAATGTGACAGAGGTACATGAGCTGTATCTACAGGATGTGGACTGGGACGGAAATGTGCGGCGGAAGCTGAGACTCCACAAGAAAGAATACCAGGCCATGAGGAGCCTGGTGATGAACCAGGATGTGGACTGGGATACATTGTTTGATCTGTTCCAGAAGTGCAGGGTATCCCTGGATAAGCTTCTGATGGGAGAAGACTTCCTGGCAATCGTACGGGAGTATTATGACCTGCATTACAGCCAGGTAGTGTTTTCCGATTTCCTGTGGACCATGCGTTCTGTGTACCTGCCGCTTTTCTTCACATTGAAGATGAAACTGCCCAGGGCAGATCTCTATCACTGTGTGGCTACCGGCTATGCAGGGATCCTGGGCAGCATGGCAAAATCCCTGTACGGCAGCAGACTTCTTATCTCGGAACACGGGATCTACACCAGGGAGCGGGAGGAAGAGCTGCTCAGGGCCGAATGGGTGAAGGGGCTGTTCAAAAACATCTGGATCGAACAGTTCAAGAAAATGTCCAGCCTGGCTTACCACAGGGCAGATCTGGTCACCAGCCTGTATGAACACGCCAGGGAACTCCAGGTGGAGTTAGGGTGTCCTTTAGACAAGACCATGGTGACGCCAAACGGGGTGTCGGTAGACAGGCTGCAGAACCTGCCAGGCAGAAAGCAGGAGGACGGTGACCGGGTGAATATTGGAGCCATCCTGCGGGTGACACCCATCAAGGATGTGAAGACCATGATCCAGTCATTCAGCTTTGCAAAGGAGAGAGAGCCGCGCCTGAAGCTGTGGATCATGGGGCCATGTGATGAAGATGAGGCTTATGCAAAGGAGTGTTTTGAGCAGGTGGAGACCCTGGGGCTGTCCGGGGATGTGGTATTTACAGGACGGGTGGACATCCGGGATTATCTTGGCCGGATGGATGTCACCATATTGACCAGTATCAGTGAGGGACAGCCGCTGACCATTCTGGAGAGCTATGCGGCCCACAAACCTGTGATTGCCACGGATGTGGGCAATTGCCAGGGGCTGATCCTGGGGGAACAGGATGACTTCGGACCAGGGGGGATCCTGACCCATATCATGAATGTGGAGGAGATTTCCCAGGCCATGGTGGATATGGCAAGGAATAAGCCCATGCGACTACAAATGGGGGAAAACGGCTACAAAAGGGTCATGTCTGGCTACCGGATCGAACATATGCGAGAGACATACAAAGGGATCTACAAGGATTTTTCGGATTACTGTGGCTTAGTCTGGGAAGAACACAAGAACAGTGTTCTTCCGGTCTTGTAGCAGGGATTCTGACGGCTGGTATCATGGGAAAGGATTCCGGGTTCCGAAGCAACACCGCAAGGGGAAGGATGGAAGAAAATGGCGGGCATAGGTGTCAAGCTCAATAAAATATTTGAAAAAAATACGATTTCCACATTTCTGGCAGGATTTGCATACAGTTCCATGTCCACGGTGACCCCCATGCTGGTGGTAATCCTGAACATTCTGCTGATGCAGCATTTCCTGGGGTTTGACCAGCTGGGTTTTGTGGAGCGGGAGTTGTTCTCCTGTTCGGTATTGTATATCTTCATATTTTCCCTGCTCACAGCGGCGCCTTTCAACTCCGTCTTAAGCAAATATATGTCAGATGTGATATTTGAAGAGCGCTACCAGGACATACGCCCCTGTTACTATCTGGGTCTGTTTCTGAACATCGGGCTTTCCAGTCTGGTGGGGATCCCCTTCTGCCTGTGGGAGCATTTTGTGGGCAAGGTGGATGTTTTCTATACTTTTACGGGATACTGCGGCTATATTGCCCTTGTGCTGGTATTTTACTCCATGATCTATCTGTCCATTGCCAAGGATTACCAGAAAATCTCCCTGCTTTTCCTGCTGGGAATGCTGGAGGCTTTTCTGTTGTCCCTGTTTTTGCGGTTTGTGATGAAATGGGGCATTCGGGAGAGTATGCTCTTTGCACTGATGACAGGTTTCTTCCTGACGGCCTTTCTGGAGATGGCAGTGGTGAAACGTTATTTTGTAAAGAACAGCAACCGCTACAAGCGGGTGCTGGGATATTTCCGGAAGTACTGGCTGCTGGTGGTGGCCAATTTCTTCTATGTGCTGGGACTGTATATCCACAACTTTGTGTTCTGGAATACAGACATGAAGCTGGTGGTGGTGAGGACCTTTGTGTGTAACCAGCCCTATGATATGGCTACCTGTCTGGCCATGTTCACCAATATCTCCACCACCATTATCTTCATCTCCAGGGTGGAAATGTATTTCCATGACAAGTACAAGAGATATTCCGAGGCGGTGATTGGAGGGAAGGGTGCGGACATTGACAGTGCCAAGAAGGAGATGTTCCGGCAGTTGTCCACAGAGCTGATGAACCTGGTGCGTATCCAGTTTATCATCACTACCATTGTGTATCTGGTGGCAGTAGTGGTGCTGCCACACCTGGGGATCTCCAGTCTGACACTGCGGATTTATCCCTGTCTGGTGGCGGGATATTTCATTTTGTTTCTCATGTATGCAGAGATTGTGTTTCTGTATTACTACGATGATCTGGCTGGGGCAGCCATGACCGCACTCTTGTTCTGCCTGGTCACGTGTCTGGGCAGTATCCTGGCCACAAGGCTGCCGGAGTTGTGGTATGGCCTGGGAGTAGTCATGGGAGCGTTTACCGGCTGGACATTCGCCTATTTCCGGTTGCGGCATATGGAGAGGCATCTGGATGCACATATATTCTGCCGGGGTTCTATGCTGATACATGGTACCGGGGAACAGCCTACAGGGAAAGTTTTTGACAGGACGACACAAAGTCGAAAAAAATGACTTTACTGTCTGTGCAGGCATGGCAGATTGACGCATTGTCTGCGGGAATAAACAGGAAACCATAAAAGGAGGTGTATGGGATGGACAGTGGAATGATTCGGATCGGGATCATAGTGGCGGGGGTTCTGCTGATGTCTGTCAGCTTCTGGACCTATTCCTATAAGAGGATTGCGGTGAATTTTGCAGTGATCTGGGAGATTCTGGGGCTGGCCCTCATTCTGACGGGAGCAGTGCCGGTACTGTCAGGGTGGATCCATATGATCGCTCCAGGCACCCGGTTTGTGTTCTTTGCAATCGCGGTCCTGGTGCTGTTTCTGGGATTCCAGAGTACCATAATGATCTCCCAGCTTGCCATGAAGGTCAGGGAACTGACCATGCAGGTATCCCTGCTCAACCAGGAGAATGAACATATCATGGCTGAACTGGATGAGGTGGCCAGGGAGGTGGAAGAGAGCCATGAAAAAGATATTGTTTGTGGTTAATACCCTGGGCCGGGCCGGGGCGGAGACTGCCCTGCTGGAACTGTTAAGGCGGCTGGATGTCCCGGCTTATGAGGTTTCCCTTTATGTGGTGATGGCCCAGGGGGAGATGCTGGGAGAACTGCCAGGCCATGTGAATCTGCTGAACAGAAGGTATAGTTGTCAGTCCGTGCTCTCTGGGAAGGGGAAACACAATATGACCCGGAGGGTGCTGGGATGTTTCTTCCGAAACGGGGAAATGTCCCGGAAACTGCGGTACCTGTTCTCTGTTTATGGAGATATGCGCAGACGGGGGAATGTCCAGAAAGATAAACTGCTCTGGAGAATTGTCTCTGACGGCGGGGAAAGGTTCGGCCAGTCCTACGACTTGGCGGTGGCATGGCTGGAGGGTGCTTCCGCTTACTATGTAGCTGACCATGTAAAGGCGTCAAAGAAGGCGGCTTTCATCCACATAGATTATGAAAGTGCCGGTTATACCAGGAACATGGACCAGGCATGTTTTGCCGCCTATGACAGGATCTTTGCCGTGTCAGAGGAGGTAAAGAAGCATTTTCTGGCAGTCTATCCAGAGTATGGAGGGAAAATGGGGATTTTCCACAATCTGGTGGACTGGGAAGGAATCCGCAAAAAGGCCGGGGAGCCAGGGGGGTTCTCGGACGGCTATGAGGGCTTCAGGCTGTTGACGGTAGGCAGGCTGGCTTACCAGAAGGCTTATGATGTGGCCATAGATGCCATGAAACTGCTGCGGGATGCCGGCTGTAAGGTCAGATGGTATGTGCTGGGGGAAGGGGATCAGAGGAAGATCCTGGAGAAGAAAATAGCATCTCTGGGCCTGCAGCAGGATTTCCTGCTGTTGGGGGCTGTTGCCAATCCGTATCCTTATTATACTCAGACAGATCTGTATATACATGCCACCAGATTTGAGGGGAAGAGCATAGCCATCCAGGAGGCTCAGGCTCTTGGGTGTGCTGTCATTGTCTCAGATTGCAATGGTAACCGGGAACAGGTTACAGATGGGGAGGATGGTGTGCTTTGTGAGCTGACACCTCAGGGAATCGCAGACTGTATCAGAGGATTGATGGAAGATCAGGAGAAGAGAAGAATGCTGGCACAGACAGCGGAGGGCAAGTACAAAAAGCAGGAGCAGCACATGGGGCTGTTGCTGGAACTGCTGGAGGAAGGAGTGGGAGAAGATTCGTAAGCATCCATGCGACATTTTGTGCTGCTTGAGAGAACAAGGGGGTAGATATGAAGAAAAAAGAACTGTTGATCATTATTCCTGCGTATAATGAGGGGGAGAATATACAGAAAGTATTGCACCAGATCGAAGGGCTGGAGATAGATGGGAAAAAAATCGCGGCCCTGGCGGATATCCTGGTGATCAATGATGCGTCCAGGGATTCCACAGGCTGGCGTGTCAAGGAACTACAATACCCCATGATCTCCCAGCCTTATAACATGGGATATGGAAGTGCCCTACAGACCGGATATAAATATGCGGTCCGCAGGGGCTATAGCTATGTGATCCAGATGGATGGGGACGGGCAGCACGATGTCTGTAATGTGCCGGTGATTTTCCATAAACTGAAGGAAGCGGACCAGGAAGGGCGGTATCCGGACATTGTACTGGGTGGAAGATTCCTGGAGGGAAGCGCCCCCTTTCCGGTATCCTTTCCGAAGAAAATGGTCTATTCCCTGTTCCGGATCCTGATCTATCTGATGACAAAGGAGCGGATCTCGGATCCCACCACAGGCTTACAGGGGCTGAGCCGGAAAGCTTTTCTGTACTATTCCAGATACAACCAGTTTGATGACAAATACCCGGATGCCAATATGCTGATCCTGATGCTTCTGATCCGATTCAAAGTGGTGGAGGTGCCTGCTGTGATGCATGCCCGTACAGAGGGGAAGAGTATGCATTCCGGACTGAAACCTTTCTGGTACATGCTTCGGGTGATATACAGTACGATTATCATCCTGTTCCGGGTAAAGGTACTGAAGATGGACGAGGGGGTAGGGCTGAAGAGTGCGGACAAAATTTAAGGACGCGGGAAGTATCCTGCACAGGAAAAAAACTGTGGGAGGAACTGCTTTTCAAAGGAAGGGAACATCTGGAAACAGGGAAGGATTCCGGCAGGCATTCTTGGAGGAAGATACCAGAGAATTGCGAAACCCTGGGATTGGCTGGTACCATGTTTATACATTCGTGCTGGAACGATCCGGTACCAGGCAGCCGGTGGAGGAAGAGACGTGGCTGGATGCTTCCTGTAAGACGGAGGAGCTGGCCCTGGTACTGATTGATATAGGGAATTTCCGGACCTGCCCTTTATCCCGGGAAGCTCTGGCCCATATCCGGGATATCCTGGAATTCTTCCGAAAGCACAAGAAGCAGATGATACTGCGGTTTGTCTATGACAGGGAGGGGAAGGCCAAAGGCAGAGAGCCTGCAGATCTGGACCAGGTGATGGAGCATATGGAACAGACAGGCGTTATCCTACAGGACTATGTGTCTCATATCCTGGTGGTACAGGGTATCTTTGTAGGGAACTGGGGGGAGATGCACGGATCGGCATTCTCTGGAGAGGAAGCAATGTGCGAACTGCTGAACTGTCTGTACAGGGCGATGGGAGGAAATTGCTTTCTGGCGGTGCGGACCCCGGACCAGTGGCGCCGTGTGGCTGCGTGCAGGTGGCTTGTACCGGGACTTTCAGAAAAGCTGGGGCTGTTCAATGACGGGATATTCGGCTCTGTTACAGATCTGGGGACATACGGTGCAGAAGGCGGGAAGAGGGAGCGGCTTGGGGAACTGGACTGGCAGGAACGTCATATGGGGCGGACGCCAAACGGCGGGGAAGTGCTTCTGGGGCAGGTACCGCCATCCTGGGATCAGGCGGCAGGAGAGCTGGGGCAGATGCATGTGAGCTATTTAAACAGTGTGTACCAGAAAGAACAGCTGGACTTGTGGAAGGAAGCGCAGGTGGAAAGGGCAGGATGCTGGCAGGGAGCCAGCGGCTATTCGTACATCGGGTGTCATCTGGGGTACCGCTTCTGGGTGCGGGAGGCATGGGTAAAAAAGGACTGTCTGTATGTGACAGTGGAGAACTGTGGATTCGCAAATCTGTGCCAGGAAGCAGAATGCTTTCTGGTGACAGAAGGGCCTTTATGGGATAAGGAGGAGAGTTCCCGGTACCCTGGATACCGTCTTCTGGACACAGATGCCCGGACATGGGAAAGCGGGTGCCGGACAACCATTGTCTGCCAGCTGCAGGAGGAGGAAAAAAACGGAAGGCTTTACCTGCATCTTAGGCGGAAGGAGGATTACCGGGTGATTCTGTTCGCCAATCAGGGAGCCGGGGAAAGCGTCTTATTGGGCCAGTTTACGGATGGTTAAGGTGCCCAGGGTATATCCTGTCTTGCCGCTGCCTGTTTCATTGGCCAGGCAGATGGGAAATCCGGATGCCGGATCCATGATTTTCAAGGACAGGGTGTAGGTTCCGGTGGCATAGTCCCGGATTTGCAGAGGAACCGTAAGGGTCATCTGTCCGCCGGGGGAGAGCAGACGCAGGTCGGCGGGTATGGGAATCAGGGTCTGCGTCCCGGTGTCCGTCTGTTCCAGCACAAGGGTGATGGCAAAGGGCCGGTAAGATACGGAGAACCCCACATTTTCCAACAGGATGGTACAGACGGCTTCTTCCTCCAGAGGGGAGGAGGGACCGGCCAGGGACGATTCCCTAAGCACATACCGGTAACCCAGATGCCTGGAAATGTAGGACAGGCCGTCCATGCCGTCATAGGGGTCATTTCCATGGTATGTGGAAAGTGCCCATTTGTCCAGGACTTCCCGGTCATACTGGCTGTTCAGGTAAGAGGCATGGATGGCAGACAGATCAATAAGGGCCTGGGGAAAATCATTCCAGGGATTATCCTGGATCACTTCCCCGCCGTTGGGCACATAAGCGCACAGGGCGTTCTGAAAGTCGATTTCCCTCTGTCTGCCCCATTTGTCATACGAGGAGAGAGACGCGGAAGCTTCCGGTTCGGCATAGGTGCCTACATCTGAGGCGGATCCCAGCATACCGTCATTGTACAGGCCCAGCCGTCCAGACAGGGAGCCACAAAAGGCATATTCCCGGGACAGGGGAAGTGGAGACCGGACAATGGTGCGCCACTGTGCAGGGGTGCGCACAGACAGGTAGATCCGTTCATCTGTAACCTGGGATAAATGGGTGATCAGAGTGATAAGGTTCTCCTCATCCAGCAGGGGAGAACTATGCATCTCTCCCCAGGCACCCAGATAGACACCCTGTAGGATATAGATACATGAGACATATTGGTTCAGCACCTGGGCAGTCTGGGTCATATGTTCCAGCACCCGGGACAATTCTTCCGGCTCTTTTCCCTGGACATCGCCGTCCCAGTCATAGAGAAAGCGTACAATCAGCTGTCTGCCGGTGGACTGCCATGCAGACAGTATCTGGTCCAGCAGGACCAGCCCTTCCTGGCTGATGGGGGAGGAAGCGTAGGACTGTAGGTTGAACTGCAGCAGAACAAGGCCAGGTCCATATTCCAGGGAGTGGACACCGGACAGGTCAAAGGAAGAGGTATCTTCCAGAAGATATCCGTGGATCTGGTAGAAACCGATGCAGGGATTGGAAAGTGCTGCTGTGGACTCTTCATTCGGGACTGGTATATAGGTGACGAAGCGCAGCTTCCGGGATAGGAGTACACCTCCTGCAAGCAGGAGAATACAGGGAACCAGAAGCAGCAGAAGAATCCTTTTTTTCTTATTCTTGTTCATAGGGCAGGTTTTCCTTTTCATAGGAGTGCCATCCGGAAAATCTGCCAGGTAATCCATACCAGGCAGTCCTGGGGGCACAACTGTATCCGCATCCGGCAAAACCATGTCTGCCGGGCAGCCGAGGGTACATTATAGCATCTTTTGTAAAAAAAAGCTATGGAAAATTTTTTCGGGAGAGTGTACCATATGACACAGATATCCGTCATTATACCCATGTACAATGCAGAAGCTTACATAGGCCAGTGTCTTCGCTTCGTACAGGGCCAGACTTATGGTGATTTTGAGATCCTGGTCATAGACGATGGCTCCACGGACAAAGGGGCCGAAATCTGTGCCGGCATGGCTAGGTCCGATTCCAGGATCCGGCTGTTTTGCCAGGAAAACGGCGGTGTGTCCAGGGCCAGGAACCATGGGATCGACCAGGCCAGAGGGGAATACCTTTTTTTTCTGGACAGCGATGACGGCATCCATCCACATCTTTTCCAGGAGATGATGACCCAGGCCCGGAAGACAGAGGCAGTCATGCTGTTTTGCGACTGTGCCATGCTGGACAATGGACAGATGGACCAGACCGGCCACAGAATGGAGCAAGAGCAAATATGCAGGGAAGTTCCTCTGTGGCAGGTTGCGGAGGGGGTACAGGCTGAAGAGTGGTTTCATATGCACTATGTCCGGGAACTGTCCAGGGTCTGTGGCATGGTGCGTCGGGACTGTATCGGAGATCTTAGGTTTGAGGAGGATCTGGTAAGCGGGGAAGACACCTGGTTCAAGTACCGCCTGTTCTCTAAGAAGGTGCGGACAGCCTACACCCCTTGTAAGTGGTACTATTACAGGACCCATGAGACAAGTGCCATCCATACAGTGGCCAGGGCTGGAGATGCCCGGTATTTCCAGGTCAGCCGCAGGATCCGGGAGGAGGAATCTGGCAAAGGCAGGATTCCGTTTGCCTTAACCTGGGAGAACATTATCATTGCACAAATGATGAAAAAGTATGGCCTGCTGCGCAGGGCAGGGAACCGGGAAGGCTGTCTGCAGCTGAGGGCACTGGCGGAGTCCGAGAGGAAGGAAGCTCTTTTTCCAAAGCTTTCCTGGAGTACCAGGGTACTATTTGGATGCTGCTTTACCTGTTATCCAGTGTATGCAGGATTGAACAGGATGGCACAGAAACTGGCGGGGGTGCAACATGAAAGAAAGACAGGCTGACATAGGAATCATAACATTTCATTGCTCCAATAATTACGGAGCCATGCTTCAGGCATATGGACTGAAACATTTCCTGGAAGAGCAGGGACATAGGGCAGATATTGTCCGTTATGAGCCCCCCTATATGACTGGCAGGCACTGGTGGATACCCTATGCGCCGATCCGGGGGCTGAAAGGCCGCATCTGGGGGCTGTTTCATATGTGGAACGGTTTTCTGGACCATATGGCCAGCCGGGAGGATTTCGCCAAGCAGCGGGCTAATTTCAGATATTTTTGCAGAGAATTCCTGATCAGGCCGGGCCAGGTAAAGCTGCTGTCCCTGTGGGGCGCTGGCAGGCTTCCCTACCGCTATTACATTGTGGGAAGCGACCAGATCTGGAACCCGGACATCACATGCGGTCTCAGGAAAGCTTATTTCGGGGCATTTAAAAACAGCAGGAAGGAGAAGGTAATCTCCTATGCTGCCAGCTTCGGGGGGGCCTGTCTGGATCCGAAACATGACCAGGAATTTGCCAGGCTGGTTCGGCATGTGGATGCGGTCTCTGTCCGGGAGGCGGCGGCTATCCCTTATGTGCAGGAGCGGTGTGGGAGAGAGGTCACGGCAGTCCTGGATCCTGTCTTTTTCCTGGAAAAAACATCCTGGCAGCAGGTGGAGAGAGAATCTGGGATAGCCAGGAGCCTGGGAAAACAGAACTACATTTTCCTGTATGTGACAGAAGGCAATCAGAAGATGTCGGAATATGCAAAGAGTCTGTCCCGGAAGACAGGGCTGCCCGTGATCGAGGTACGGGCCGGGCAGCAGGGTACGGATATGGGATTTCATATAGACCGGGCAGCGGGCCCGGGGGAATTCTTAAGCTACATCCATGGGGCAGCATATGTGGTGTCCAATTCCTTCCATGCAGTGGCCTTCAGCATTATCTATGAGAAGCAGTTCCTGGCCTTTTCCCACAGCAGTCTGGGAACCCGGGTCAGCAATATCCTGGGGATCCACGGGCTGGAAGGCAGGCTGTGTACGGATCAGACAATGGGGGATATCAGAGAGCCTGTGGACTGGAAGGAAGTGCGGCAAAGAACCAGGGAACATACGGACCAGTCCGGGGCGTTCCTGCTTGAGAATCTGGGGGATTCAGGGAATCCAGGGAGAAAAAAACATGCGGAAGGTATATGAAGAACGGCAGGACTGCTGTGGTTGTGGCGCCTGCAAGGATATCTGTCCTGTGGGGGCCATCCGGATGGCTTCCGACCAGGAAGGCTTCTGGTATCCCCAGGTGGATGCATCCCGGTGTATAGACTGTGGGCGATGTGAAAAGGTCTGTCCGGTGAAGCATTCCGAGGGGACAGACCCGGCAGGGGAAACACTTTACTGCTTCGGTGGCCGGGCAGAGGAGGACGGGGTGCGGGAACAAAGCTCCTCCGGGGGAATCTTCCCACTGCTGGCAGAGTATGTCTTGTCCCGCCAGGGCTTTGTCTACGGGGCAGCCTACAACGAACAGATGGAAGTGGTACATGGGGAGGCATCTTCCATGGCAGAGCTGGATGCCTTGAAGCGGACGAAATATGTCCAGAGCAACATGGAAGGCGTGTACCAGAAGATAGAAGAACGTCTGAAGGAAGGAAGCCTCGTGCTTTTCGTGGGAACCCCCTGCCAGACACATGCCCTTAGGCTTTTTCTGGGCAGGGAGTATCCTGCGCTGATCGTGGTGTCCCTGATCTGCTATGGGGTGCCCTCTCCCGGGGTGTGGCGGTCCTATGTAGAATACCTGGAACAAAAATTTGGGGGGAAGATGACTTCCTTTTCCTTCCGGGACAAAAGAATGCAAGACAACGGACATACCTGCGCTTTTGTGATAGATGGCAGAGAACATGCCACCTCCCTCTACCAGGATCCTTACTGCGGGATGTACTTTGCCAATGCCATCCTGCGTCCTTCCTGCCATGCATGTAAGTTCTGTACCACCAGGCGGGACAGTGACTTTACCATTGGGGATTTCTGGGGAATCGAGAAGGTAAGGCCGGATATGGACGATGGCATGGGGACTTCTGTGGTACTGCTCCATTCAGAACGGGCGTCACAGGTCTTTGAGGAAGTGAAGGGGAAGCTTGCCTGGTTTGCCTGTGAGAAAAAGGACGTGCTTCAACCCCGGCTTCTTGCGCCTACCCCGGCCTGGAAGAGAAGAGGGCGTTTCTGGTTCTGGTATGGGAAATTGCCGTTTTCCCTGTTCCAGAGACTTTTTATGCTGTGTCGGCATACAGGGGCATTGTGGGGAAGATTCAGAAAGAAATAATTGCGGCAGGCTTAAAAGGCGTTGCTGTCAGGCGTAGCCGCAACAGTAACAATGGATGTGGCACAAAAAGCAGCTGACATGGAGAAGGCCAGTGAAACCGCAGGAAGTAAAAGGAGCCGGGAGAAGGACATGTTACAGAAATTTCAATATCTCATAAACATATTAGACAAAAGGGAATGCAGGACCTGGAAAATTGTTGCTGTGCTGGGACTGGTAAGCCCTGTGGTAGATATTTTCAGTTTTTCCGTGATTATCTATGTGATCAATGCCGCGGTCCGGGAAAACCAGGCTTCTCCAGAGCTTCTGGCTTTCACAATGGGCATGGTGCTGGTGTCCCTGGCAAAATGTCTGTTCGAACTATATAAGAGCAGACTGGCCAACCGGTTCGTATACGATGGTGCCCAGAAGCTGTCCATGAAGATCTATGAGGTGCTGATCAAGGAGAGCCTGGTGGAGCACGGCAAAAAGAGTGCCATGCAGGCTCTGAACCTGGTGCGGAATGATACCACGGCCTGTATCCAGACCATAGTGGATGTGATTGGTATCGTGACCAACGGCATTACCATGGCCGGTTATGCGGTACTTCTGATCTATGTGTCCAGGTGGCTGGGAATCGTAAGCACCATAGTGCTGGTGTTGCTGATGGCGTTTGTATTCCTTAAGATGCGGGCACGCATGAAGGAGTACGGGGAGCGTAGCCGGGCCTGGTCCATCAAGGCCAATTCCCAGATTACCATTGCCTTTGGTTCCTTTAAGGAGATGAAGATAGATGACCGCTCGGCTTTTGTGCTGGGCAAATATAGGGATGCCAGCAGCGGCTATGCCAAAGTCCAGGGAGAGTATCGGTACAAGATAAACAGTATCAGTGTGTTGCTGCAGAATTCCATCATGGCAGCCATGTTCGTGATCCTGGCGGTGATTCTGGTATTCGGCACCAATCTGGCGGTGATTCTGGCTCCCATGGTGGTGTACATCACGGCCCTGGTGCGGATGCTGCCCATGGCCTACAGCATCCTGAACGGTATGAACAATGTGGAATTTGCCCAGAAATCGTATGAGGCTGTGCGGGAAGGGATGACAGCTTATGGAGCCATCCAGCGGGCAGAACAGAACGAGGCCACCCTCCGGCGCCGGAGCCTGACTTTTCAGAAAGGGGTGTCTGTGCGGCACCTGACTTTCGGCTACAATGACAGGGTGAATATTTTTGAGGATGCCTCCATAGAGATTCCTGTGGGCTGTTCCATTGCCATCATCGGGGCCTCCGGAGCCGGGAAGACCACCTTCGTGGATCTGCTTCTGGGACTGCTACAGCCTAAGGGTGGCCATATCCTGTATGATGACTATGACATAGTCACCAGACAGGACAAAGAAGGATCCTGTAAGGTCAGCATGGGAGAGCTGGTGAGTTATATTCCCCAGACGGTGTATCTGAACGGGGAAACCATCCGGAACAATGTGGCGTTCTTCGAGGAGGAGAGTGAGATTGATGACACCAGGGTGGAGGAATGCCTGAAATGTGCCCAGATCTGGGAGGACGTCCAGAAAATGCCGGACGGTGTGAATACCTTGATTGGGGAGAATGGTACAGCCATATCCGGAGGACAGCGCCAGAGGATCGCCCTGGCCAGGGCTTTGTACAAGGATTTTGAACTGCTGGTGATGGATGAGGCCACAGCGGCGCTGGACATGGAGACAGAGAAGGCGGTGATTGACTCCATCCGGCAGATCAAGGCAGATAAAACCCTGCTTATGGTGACACATCATATGAGCCTGGCCAGGGAGTGCGATGTGGTATACAAGATTGAGAACCAGAAGATAGTCCAGGTAAAGGAAGGCGGGAGTGTGCCTGGATGAACAAGACAGGTGGATTCATGGTGTATCATGTGAGGAGGTATATGGCGATGACACAACGAATACGTAAAATGCTGCATTTGTTCCAGCAGCTTACGCAGACAGATGTGATTAGGCAGGTGTATTGCAACCGAAAAAAACAGGTAGCCATAACTTTTGATGATGGATATGGCAATACACTTCAGATTTTGGAGAAGTTACAGCATGGGGGGAAAAAGCTACATTTTTCCTTGTGGGAGAGTGGATGGAGTGCAATAAGGATCTCTGTAAAAGTATAGTGGATCGGGGCCATGAAATTGGAAACCATACCTATAATCACTGTAAGCTGAAGGAAATGCCTAAAGAGGATGCCGAGAGGGAAATCATGCAGGCGCAGGAACTGCTTTTCCAAATCACAGGCCAGAACAATAAGCTGTTTAGGTTTCCCTACAGTTCATGCAATAGAAAGCTGCTTCGTCTTATACATCAGAAAGGAATGGCATCCATTGGCTGGACGATAGATACCAGGGACTGGGAGGGAATTGGAGCAGAACAAATATATGGAATGGTGATAAATGACAGGAAGGTGGAGGCTGGTTCCATTGTTTTGATGCATACCACAGGGCAGCATACTGTGGAAGCACTTGACAGGATAATCCCTGCCTTGAAAGCGGAGGGATATGAACTGGTGAAAGTATCAGATTTATTCCGCTCAACTTCGGTTTACAAGAGATTTATCTAATGGATAATCATAAAGGAAGGCAGGAGCAAAGACATAAAAACGGAGGATTTGACAATGGCTGTGGAGGAAAACAGGTTCATAAGCGGCAGGGTCTCCATTGTCACCCCGGTCTACAATGGGGAACAACATCTGTCTGGTATGCTGGATTCCGTGCTGGGGCAGACCTATCCCTGGATTGAGATGATCCTGGTGGATGACGGCTCCATGGATGGTACAGTGGCAGTGGCGGAGAGCTACCGGGGGAAATTTGCTGCCAGGGGATATGAATACCGGATTGTACAGGCTTCCCACAGGAATGCCTCCGGTGCCATCAACCAGGGGCTGCCCTATGTGACTGGGGAATATCTGGCCTGGCCGGACAGTGACGATGTGCTGGAGCCGGAGTCTGTGGAGAAGCGGGTGTGTTTTCTGGAGAAACAAACGCAATATACCTGTGTCAGGTCTCTCTCGTACTATTTTGATGCACAGACAAAGGAGCGTTGCCGGAAGGCGGACGAACAGCGGGGGGATCTGTCCAGGGAGGAGCTGTTCTGGGATGTACTGGAATCCAGGACCTTTGTGTGCTGCGGCTGTTATCTGCTGAAATCAGCCTGCTTTTTCGCCATATATCCCGGGCGGCAGATTCCGGAGTACGATGTGGGACAGAATTTCCAGATGCTGTTGCCCTATCTGTACAGGCATAAATGTCCCACCCTGAAGGAGGAGCTGTACGGTGTGGCTGTCCGGACAGGCAGCCATTCCCGGACGGAACTGACCAGGCAGCAGGAGGAGAAAAAGTATGACGACTATGAGAAGCTGGCAGATGATATTGTCCGGCTCTGCCAGATAGAGGATCAGGCCTCCCTGGATCGTGTAACCTGCTGGAAGGCCACACGCAGGTACCGGATTGCCTTGAAATACAGGAACTGGCGGGATGTGCGTATGGCCCTTGGGCATCTTAGGGCCTGCGGAGGCTTTCGGATGGGGGATGTGGTCAAGGAACTGCTCTGGGCCTTTTTCATGAATGGCTGGGTGAAGGAAAAGGTGTATCCGCTTTACTGTAAGATGCTGGGCAGGGAGGGGAACACATAGTCAGGTGTGCCTTCTTTCCAGGTAACGGAAACTGACCCTGCTGATCAGCCAGGTGGCCAGATAGAGGTGGAGCCGGAAGCAGAGCACCAGGATCTTCCTGGGCAGGATACCGCAGCGGAAATTGTACTGCATAGCCTGCCTGTAGGTCTGGTTCTGCTGCAGGGAGCGGCAGAGGGCGCGGTTCTCCTGGTAGGATCTGGTGCTGTGGGGGTGGAAAATCTCCCGGATCAGCACATAAGCCAGATTCTCCAGGCAGTAGGAATAGAAGTCTTCTTCATAGAGGGGGAAAACGGTATTCTGTAGGAGAATATCGCGCACATCCTCCTGGAGGCGGGCGTGGTTCTGCAAAAGGCCTGTCCGGAAGCCATGGGTGGCAGAGCCGGTATGCACATCATAATAGTAGACCGGCCTGGGAATATACAGGCAGGATGTGATTTTCAGATGATATGCCAGGTTGAACAGAAGATCCTCCCCTACTGCAAGGTGGGGGGCAAAACGGATGTTATGCCGGTGCAGGATGGCACGTCTGTAGGCCCTGAGGCAGGGGGAACGGAAATCGGTGTTTCCTTCTGGCAGCAGCTGGCTGGGAACCAGGATCCTGTGGATGAGCTGCTGCATCTGGTCTTTCTGGAAGGACAGGGTCTGCTGGCTGTCTATGACGAAATGGGGTTGTCTGGCAAAATCGAACTGCAACAGATCCACATTCTGGGAATCTGCCTGGGCAATCATTCCCAGGAAATCCGGTGCGATATAGTCATCGGCATCCACGAAGACCACCCAGTCTCCCTTGCAGGTGTCAATTCCCCGGTTCCTGGCAGCAGATACGCCCTGGTTGTCCTGATGGATCACGGTAATGCGTCTGTCCCGTGCGGCACAGTCCTCACAGATCCGGGGGCTGTCGTCCGTGGAACCATCGTTTATCAGGAGAATTTCGAAGTCGTTATGGGCGGATGCCAGGATGGAATCCACACAGCGATGAAGATAGTCTGCTGCATTGTAGACGGGTATGATAACGGAGATCATGGTCTTCTTCCTTTCAGATGGGATTTGGTTTTATATAAGCTCTCTCACAAAACGTATCTATAGCGCGGTCCGTATGTACAGTTTCTGTTCACGGCTTCGCTGCTCACATGCTCACAGCAACCTGATGTACACAGAACGTTACCGTTCACAGTAACAGATGCACACAAAACGCGAAGGACATGCGTTTTGGCGTGCGTGGTCTCGGGTTTTTATGCAAAATGCGCATAAAAACGCCTCGCGTTACTGACGAGTGAACAGTAACCACAGAACGGATAAAGAACACTGGCTGTTTCTTTTGCTATGGACAAATGTGTGGTGTGAATGATAGTATCATAATATAAATACAGTGGGATTGCAACGGGGAAGAAAATTGTTTTCAGAGAGGAAGTCTGCTATGTTTACATTCATAGTTACATGCTATAACCAGGCAAATGTGGTGTTATATGCTTTAGAGAGCATCCGCTTCCAGATAGAACAATACGGCCAGGGGCAGGACTTCCAGTTGCTCGTGACAGATGACGGGTCAACGGATGGCAGCTGTAGGGTGATCAGCCAGTGGATGGAACAGAACCAGTCTCTTTTTGGGAAGATGGACAGACTGTTCCGGCGGGAAAATGCCGGGATCTGTGTCAATTATGTGGAAGCCTTACGGCAGGTGGAGGGGGAGCATTTCATGGTGCTGAACGGGGACGACCTGCTATCCCCCTATAACCTGTTTGAAATCACAAGGAAGCTGGATACCTATGATATGGTGTGTACAGCTTTTATGAAGTTTACAGGCCATGGGGAGATGATCACTACCCATCAGACCTATCTGGAAGTGGTGTTACAACATTTTATCCGTGGAAAGACCTTGTACAACTGTATCCGGATGGGATGTCCGGTGATGGGAACGGCTTTGTTCAGACGGGAACTTTTGACAGAAGAGGTGTTTGATTTTATCCTGAAGTTCCGCACTGTGAACGACAGGGCCTGTTTCCAGAAGATATTTGAGGAGAACAGGGAACTGAAGGTGTGCTATGTGAACCGTCAGATCATCCTGTATCGTATATCAGGAGGATCTGTTTCCAATTTTAACAGCCCTGGCAGATTGCTGCATAACAGGGAGATCGCACAGCTGTGCAGGATAGGGCGTAAGAAGGAGAAGTCAGCTCTGTTCAGGCTGGTGTCAGTCTGGCAGGAGAAATCCGTGGTTTTCCGGTCTGCAAACAGTCGTCTGGTGCGTCTGCTGCGGTTCTGTTCTCCCTATTTTGCTGTGATGTTTGCGCTTACAGTGGTACATTTCAGAGAGATCCGGCAGATGGAGCGGGATCTGGTGGATCCCCACTGGGAGGACTGCACCAGATATTACCAGGACATGAAAGTAAGGTGTCAGCAGATGGAGCAGATGCCTATATAGGAGTTGAAGGTGATATGACAAACTGGTTTTTGATAATTTTAAATAACAGAATAGACTTTAAGGTCTGGGTGTGATATACTTTTCAAAAGGAGGGAGCACAGATGACAGAGAATGAGAAGCTGGATCTGATCCTGGCCGGGATGCAGGACATGAAAGCCGGGATGCAGGACATGAAAGCCGGGATGCAGGACATGAAAGCCGGGATGCAGGACATGAAAGCCGAGATGCAGGATATGAAAGCTGAAATGCAGGACATGAAAAACGATGTCCGGGAGATCCGGCAGAAGGTCAACAGGCTGGAAGTAGCCCAGGCAGATATAAAAAGGGAGCTTTTCAGGATCGACCGTAAGATCTCGGATACCTATAACCTGGCGCTGGACGCATGGGGACAAGGGGTGGAGAACAAAGAATGGCTGGAAGGCGCCACCTTGAAAATGTAGCTGGAGGCAGAAGCTTCACAGGATGCTATTATATGAGTGCAGTGTATTATGGAAGCAAAATGATGCAGAAGCACAAGGTGATATAAAAACAATATATCGGAGTTATAGAGTGGCATAGAATATAGAAAAAGGAACCGGAGGGTAAACAGGTGGAGGAGAGAAGAAGAAATAAGAGAACGGATATGCCATCCAAGCTGGTGATCAAGAGGATGGATGACAACAGCAGCCAGGATGTGGCTATTGACATTGTGGATGTATCCAAGACGGGAATCGGTTTTAACTGTAAAGAACAGCTTCAGATCGGAGCTATATATGAGGGATTTTTGACCATCTGGACCAAGGAAGTGATACATTCCTTCCTGCAGATTGTGAGAATCGAACTGAAAAACGGTGGGTTCCTGTACGGTGCCATTTTCATCGGAATGGCGGGGATGGATGCAGCGCGTATTGAGGTGTATCAGACAGTCAATGACCGGGATGAATAGAGAGATGACCAGAAGAAAAAGGAAATGGTTGGTTACGGTGCCAGCGGCGTTAATGCTGCTGGCACTTTATATGGTGATTTTCTGTTTTTCTGCCCAGGATGGGGAACAGTCTGGCTCCCTTAGCCAGATGATCACGGAAAAATGTGTGGAATTGTTCAACTCCTTGTCGGGAGGAGGGTGGAGTGAGAGTTTCATGGAAAGCCTGGCGGCGTATTTTGAGCATCCTATCCGGAAGTTTGCTCATTTTGCGGAGTATGCCTGCATGGGGATACTGGTGTACGTGATTTGGGTTCAGTGGATGGACAAAGGCAGGAAACTGTATCTGCTTACAGTAGCCTGGGTGTTTCTGTCCGCAGCGGCAGACGAGTTTCACCAGCTTTTTGTGCCTGGCCGGTATGGTAGCTTTGCGGATGTGCTTCTGGACACCTGTGGGGGTGGGGTTGGCGTACTGTTGTGCCTGCTGGCGGGATATCTGCATAGGAAGACCCATAGCTATCGCGTTCTGTGATCTGCCTGGCTTTTGGCGTTTCTGGCATTATGCCTGGATGTGCAGGCTGTAATGCTTAGCCTGTAGCAGTTGTGCTGCCTGGTGCATGGCGGTTTCTTCGTAGAATTCCATCCGCAGGACACCGTCTTCGGACTCCCGGTTGTGGGAGATACCAAGGTTTTTGATATTGATGGAATGCTTTGCCAGCAGAGTGGTAATGTGTGCCAGGGCACCGGCTTTGTCTGCAAGATCCACATGGAGGCTGTGGGAAGACTTGATAGGTCCCCTGGAGGCACTCTGAAAGGAATCCCTGTAGATCCGGGCTTTGTCAAAGAAGTCATACAGTGCCGCGGCATCTCCTGCATCCAGCTTTTCTTTAACAGAAGTAAGTGCCTTGATGTAATCAGCAAGCAATGCAGTAATAGCGGGCTGGTTGCTGAGGCAAATCTGTTGCCACATGGCAGCGGAGGAGGAGGCGATCCGGGTGATGTCTTTGAACCCGCCTGCGGCTACCAGCCGCATGATGCCATCGGCAGAATCACTGTCCCGCACCAGGTTCACCAGGGAGGAAGCCACTATGTGGGGCAGATGGCTGATGGCAGCCGTCACATAGTCATGGGTCTGGCTGTCCAGCACAAGGGGAATGGCACCCATCTGTTCCACCAGCTGCCGGTATCCGTTCAGCCTGTCTTCCGGTACGGCGGATGTGGGGGTCAGGATATAGTAGGCGTTCTCCAGCAGGACAGCCTTGGAACTGGCATAGCCGGTCCGTTCACTGCCAGCCATGGGATGCCCGCCGATGAAGCAATGTTCCAGTCCCATAGCCCGGATCTGGCTGTGGATGGCAGTCTTTACGCTGCCCACGTCAGTCAGCAGGCAGCCCGGGGAGAGGATTCTGGCCACTTGTGCAAGGTTGCTGTCATTATTCTGGACAGGGGCGCATAAAAATATATAATCACATTGTGAGAAACTGGCATCAATGGCAGGGAAAATGCTGTCGGCCACACCATCCCCCAAGGCGTCCTCCAGAGGGGCTGGGTTGGTGTCGTAGGCGATGATGCGCATGTCGGGGTCAGATGCTTTCAGGGCTTTTGCGATAGAGCCGCCAATGAGGCCCAGGCCAATAAAGCCACAGGTCAGATGGGACATAGGGGTACCTCTTTCTCTCAGTTTCTGGATGGACAGTTCCGTTGTCTTCTGGTTTCCTGCTACACTATATCACTTCAACGTGTGAAAAACAATAGGTTTTTTTCTAACATTAACTTGTAAAATACCTGAATGTTTAGTAAAATAACCCTATGGGAGTTGAAACATCCAGAACAGGATATAGCAAAATCCCCAAAATACATCCAATTGGAGGAATGTCATATGAAGGTTTATACAACTGACAAGATTCGTAATGTAGTACTGCTGGGACATGGCGGCAGCGGCAAGACCAGTCTGGCAGAGGCTTTCGGCTATCTGTCCGGCATCACGTCCAGAATGGGAAAGGTGACTGACGGAAATACCATAAGCGACTACAGCAAGGAAGAGCAGAAGCGCCAGTTTTCCATCAATACCTCCATTGTTCCGATCGAGTGGGAAGGCTACAAGATTAATGTGATAGACACTCCTGGTTATTTTGACTTTGTGGGTGAGGTGGAGGAGGCTGTCAGTGCGGCAGGCGCCGCCATTATCGTGGTAAATGGCAAATCCGGTATAGAAGTAGGAACCCAGAAGGCCTGGGAACTGTGTGAGAAATATAAACTGCCAAGGTTTGTCTATGTGTCCAACATGGACGTGGACAATGCATCCTTCCGCCAGGTTGTGGAAGACATGACCAATCAGTATGGCAAGAAGATGGCGCCGTTCCATCTGCCGATTCGTGAAAATGAGAAGTTTGTGGGTTATGTGAATGTGATCACAGAGACTGGCAACCGTTGGCAGGGGAAGGAAGTGGTACCCTGTGAGGTGCCGGATTATAATAAGGCCAATCTACAGCTGTGCCGTGATACCTTGATGGAAGCTGTGGCGGAGACCAGCGAAGAGATGATGGAGAGATACTTTGGCGGGGAGACGTTCTCGGAGGCTGAGATCCGGGCCGCCCTGCGCACCAATGTGTGTGACTGTAGTATTGTACCTATGACCATGGGATCCAATGTGCTCTGCCAGGGAATGTATACTCTGCTGGATGACATCATCAAATACATGCCCAGTCCGGAGAACCGCACCTGTGCAGGTATCAATATGAAGACGAATGAGATCTACAATGCAGACTATGATTTTGCCAAGGCCAAATCCGCTTACATATGGAAGACCATTGTAGATCCTTTCATCGGGAAATATTCCCTGATCAAGGTGAATTCCGGTGTGCTGAAAACAGATGACCTGATCTATAACGTGGACCGTGATATCGAGGAGAAGATTGGCAAGATCTATGTGCTACAGGGCAATAAGCCCCTGGAGGTGCCGGAACTCCATGCAGGTGACATTGGTGCCCTGGCAAAGCTTACCGCCGCCAGGACGGGCAACAGCCTTTCCACCAAGGCCACTACCATCAAATTCGGCAAATCCGAGATTTCCACGCCGTATACGTACATGCGTTATAAGCCAAAGAACAAAGGGGACGTGGATAAGATTTCCCAGGCTTTGCAGAAGCTTACCCATGAGGACCAGACGATCCGTGTGGTCAATGATTCTGACAACCGCCAGCTTCTGCTCTATGGTATGGGTGACCAGCACCTGGAGGTCATTGTCAGCAGGCTGCTGAATGAATACAAGGTGGAAGTGGAGCTGACCCAGCCCAAGATTGCGTACCGGGAGACCATCAGAAAGCAGTCTGACGTGGAGAGCAAGTATAAGAAGCAGTCCGGCGGACACGGACAGTATGGCCATGTGAAGATGCGCTTTGGCCCTTCCGGCGATCTGGAACAGCCTTATGTGTTCGAACAGGAAGTGGTGGGGGGTGCCGTGCCCAAGAACTATTTCCCGGCAGTGGAAAAGGGCATACAGGATTCTGTCACGAAAGGTCCTCTGGCGGCTTATCCTGTGGTAGGAGTGAAGGCTGTGCTCTATGACGGATCCTATCATCCGGTGGACTCCTCTGAGATGGCATTCAAGACTGCCGCCATACAGGCGTTCCGCAAAGGCTTCATGGAGGCGGGACCTGTGCTCTTAGAACCCATCATGTCTGTGAAGGTGGTGGTGCCGGACGCTTATACAGGAGATATCATGGGCGACCTGAACAAGAGAAGGGGCCGTGTGCTGGGAATGAATCCTGCACCAGGCGGAAAACAGGTTATTGAGGCAGATGTTCCCATGAGCGGTCTGTTTGGATACTGCACGGAGCTGCGCTCCATGACAGGGGGACGAGGAGACTATTCCTATGAGTTTGCCCGTTATGAGCAGGCGCCTTCCGATGTCCAGGAGAAGGAAGTGGCAGCCAGGGCATCCAAGGTGGCTGAGGATGGTTCGGAAGACTGAGAAATGTGAGATTTCGAAGGACAGGGCGAGGACGAAGGAATATTGAGCCGGCTGCCTGAGAAGAGAGACTGGTTTGTTGAGGTCTGCGGAAGTTTACGGACTGTCGCAGACCTCTTCCTATGGAAGGAGGAAGAGAAAATGGCAGAAGCAGTATGTAAGAGAAGTGAGATCCCGGTAGCAAAGCGCTGGGCTGTGGAGGATCTGTATGAGAGCAGGGAAGCCTGGGAAGCAGCCCTGGAGGCAGTGTCAAAGCGTGTGGAGCAGGCGGCTTCCTATAAAGGGCATCTGGGGGACAGTGCCAGAGCCCTGCAGGAGTACCTGGATTTTGAGGATGATCTGGACCAGGAGATGGAGAAGGTATATATGTATGCCCACTTGAATATGGATGTGGATACCACAGACATGGAGGGGCAGGCCATGTATATGAAGGTGCAGCGGCTGTATGCCCGGGCAGGGGAGGCACAGGCCTTTGCCATGCCGGAGATTATGGCTATTCCTCAAGAGACGCTGGCAGGCTGGCGGGCCTCAGAGCCGGGGTTACAGGTCTATGACCGCTATTTTACTTTGTTGGACCGCAGGAGGGCGCATACCAGGAGCGATGAGGTGGAAACACTGCTGGCAAGTGCAGGGGAGATGGCCGGTTCCCCGTCAAACGTCTATACGATGCTGAACAATGCGGATCTGACGTTCCCGAAGATTGTTGGCGAGGACGGGGAGGAGACGGAAGTCACCCAGGGCCGTTATGGCGGACTGATGGAGAGCAAGGACCGCGAAGTACGCAAGGCTGCTTTCCGGTCCATGTATGCCAGCTATGGCCAGTTTGTGAATACCATTGCAGCCAATTTCACGGCCAACATCCGCCAGGCGGTGTTCTATGCCAAAGCCAGGGGGTATGCTTCCACCCGCGCCATGTATCTGGCACCTTCCAATGTGCCGGAAGAAGTCTACGATAACCTGATCCAGGTGATTCATCAGGGATTGCCTTCCATGTACCGCTATGTGGCCCTGCGGAAGAGAATGCTGGGGGTAGAAGAACTGCACATGTACGATGTGTATGTGCCCATCATCCCCGAGTGTAAAGTGGAGGTTCCTTTTGAGGAGGCCAGGGAGAAGATCCTGAAAGCCCTGGAACCTCTGGGTAAGGATTACCAGGCAGCCCTACAGGAAGGTTTTGCCAACCGGTGGATTGATGCCTGTGAAAATGTGGGCAAGAGAAGTGGTGCTTACTGTAGCGGCGGTACCGTGACCCACCCTTTTGTGCTTATGACTTACAAGGAAAAGCTGGACGATATGTTTACCCTGGCCCATGAGATGGGACATGCCATGCACAGTTATTTCAGTAACAAGACACAACCCCACCAGACGGCTTCCTACAGGATTTTTGTGGCAGAGGTGGCCTCTACCTGCAATGAGATCCTACTGACCCGCTATCTGCTGGAGACAACCCGGGATAAGGCGCAGAAAGCTTATGTGATCAACCATTTCCTGGACGGTTTTAAGGGTACCATGTTCCGCCAGACCATGTTTGCTGAGTTTGAGATGCTGGCGCACCGCATGTTTGAAGCCAGGGAATCTCTGACGGCGGAACGGCTGAACCAGGTATATCTGGAGCTGAACCAGAAATATTTCGGCCCGGACATGGTGTCGGATGAGGAGATCCGCCTGGAATGGGCAAAGATTCCTCATTTCTATACACCTTTCTATGTATATCAATATGCCACCGGCATTGCCGCCGCCGCTGCGCTGGCTGACCGGATCCGGAAGCTGGGGGAGGAAGGTGTCCGCGACTATATGAAGTTCCTCACCGGAGGCGGTTCCCAGGATCCGATAGACCTGTTGAAGCTGGCCGGTGTGGATATGAGCAGGAAAGAGCCTGTGCAGGCGGCTGTGAGGCTGTTCGATGAGATGCTTGCGGAACTGGAGGAACTGCTTGCATAGACGGACAGGGACCCGGCAGCGAAACGGATGATTCGGAAAAGAGGCGGCTTTGTCCGCCTCTTTTGCGTTGCCCCTTTTACTGGGGCCGGTTTTTCTCCAGTAGTTTATCAATCTGTGTCAGTTCCTCCTGGGTGCTGTATTTCCGGATGGCAGTGATGGCAGCATTCATCTCCTGGGGGGTGAATGCCAGGTTCTCCTGTTTCGCCCGTTTCATCATGGGCATTAGGTAGGCCATCATTTCTTTCTGGCTCTTGCCGCGGCCTTCCGCGAAGAGCTGTTCCAGAAACTGTAGCTTTTTCTGTGGAATATCTTTGACCAGCGGATCTGACATCCAGACTGGCCTGGTATGGTTTTCTTCCATGGTGACTCCTGCCTTTCTGCACTAATAGATTAATATTTATAGGTTATTCCCCTGGCAATGAGGAAAATAGCCATGTTTACATGGATAATTAGGAATCCTGTCTGTTGTCAGTGCCAAACATCTGGAACAGGGAGGACAGATCCATGCCGGACATTCCTGTCATGCCAAAGAGGGAGGATAGGAAATCGGGAGGATTGCTGCCACCTTCGCTGTCTGTGCCGCCTGTACCGTTCCCGGATGCACCTTCCATGCCGTCTTTGTCCGTGTCCTGGCTGCTGGCATCGCCCTGCCCCATGCCCATCTGCATGCCTTCCGGGAAAAGCTCCTTCATCATTTCCATCATCTCCATCATTTCCTTCATTTTGGAGATACCATTTATCGCCTGGATAGCGGACTCGATCCTGGTTCGTTCTGTGGGGCCGCAAAACGGGAGAAGTTCTTCCAGAAATTCCACCACATCTCCGGAGCTTTCTTGAAGCAGGTTGCCGTTTAGGAGCTTGTCAAGCGGTAATGGTTTGTGGCTGTGAACCAGAGGGGTGGCCTGGGAGCGGGAGAGGAACTGCATGACATACTGAAATTCGGCGAACTTAATGTAGACGGCAAGCACGCCCTGCTGCCGCGGAGGCAGCCAGGAGAGAATCACTTTCATCATCTGGATCCGATTCGTGGTCATCAGACTGTCAAACGCTGCGATTGTCTCTCTTCCTTTCTCCTCCATAGCTATATCACACCTTTCCGTGCCAGAAACCAGGCAATCTACTTTATCCTATGATGCAGGCTGGGAACTTATGTACAGACATGGATTGCCGGTAGGTGAAACAGGCTCCCGAAGGAGCCTGTTCCTCTTAAGAAGGGGCGGCCTGGCCAGGCCGCCGGTTTTGGGATTAGCAGCAGGTGCTGCCACATCCACAGTTGTTGCCACAGCCGCATCCGTTGCCACCAAACAGGCCGCTTCCGCCACCGCAGAAGCAGGAGAACAGCAGGATCAAGATGAGCCATTCGCAGCTGTCGCCACCGCCGAACAGGCTTCCGCCGCATCCACATCCGCATCCATTGCCGCGACCATTGCCGAAACCGCCACAGCAGGACAGCAGCAGGAGAATCCAGATCCAGTTGCTGCCGCCACATCCACATCCGTTGTTCTGGTTGCTTACGCATCCACAAGAGTCGTTGCAGCCACAATTCGTAGCAGTCAAATCACTCATTTTATTTGCCTCCAAGGGTTTATTTATGCTTTATTCTATGCGGGGTGGCCTGTCAATGTTTCCCGCTGCCAGGAGGAAAAATTAACAAGGAGGAATTCCTGCATGGGGCATCTGGCATATTCCGTCAGTGGTGGCAGGAAACAGGACCTGGTTCCAGGATTTCCCACGCACAGACATAAATCCCTGTGCTGGCGGGTTTATGGGACATGCGCTGTTAAAATTTTGCAGTTTGGAGAGTATATGCCATATTTAAGCTTGCATAAATTGAAATATGAGGTAAAATAGGTAGAGAAGGAAATGATTTGACAGGAAAGAGGATATGGCACAGCAGGATTACATAGTGGAGGGCAGGCGCTTCCGTACCAAAGGGGATTATGTCCGTGCCCTGCGCGACAAAGGAACCATAGACAGGATCCGAAAGGAAACGGATCTACAGGACAGGCGGCAGCTTGAGAAGCTGCAGAAGGAACTGAAGGAGGGAAAATATACCTTTTATTCCCTGCTGGAGGAAGATTTCAAGGAGGAGATTGACAGGCTGTTGCGGGAGTCTTCGCCCACATCCAGGGCGAAGCTGGAGGCCCGGGTGCAGGAGGAACTGAAAAAGCGGGAGAGAAGACGCAGATGGATCCTGTTGTCCTGTAGCCTGTTGGGCGCCTGTTGCCTGACTTACGCGGGGATTTATTTCTATTATGATTACCGTACCAACAGCACTTATCAGAGACTGAGTCAGATGCGGGAAAAGCAGATAGCGGAAGCGGAGGCTTCCGGGACAGCACCTACACCACAGCCCACTCCCCAGTTTACCTTGGATGGGGAGAAGGTGCAGGAACCAAGGGAGGTCCTGGAGGAGTATAAAAATTTATTAAATGTAAACAAAAAGCTAATCGGATGGGTGAAAATAGACGATACAAATATAGATTACCCTGTCGTGCAGACTGTGGACAATGAGTACTATCTGGATCACAATCTAAACCAGGAATATGATAAGAACGGTTCCATTTTCATGGATAAGGACTGCGATGTGCTCAAACCCAGCACCAACTATATTATCTATGGGCATCATATGAGCAGTGGACGGATGTTCGGGAAGCTGGATCTATATAAAAACCAGTCTTATTATGAGGAACATCCCATCATCCAGTTCGATACCATATATGAAAAGGGAACTTATGAGGTCATGTATGTATTTCGTTCCAGGGTATACAGCGAAAATGAAATAGTATTCAAATATTATCAGTTTATTGACGCCAACAGTGAGCAGGAGTTCTATTCCAACATGGAAGAGATGGCTGCCCTGTCCCTGTATGACACAGGCGTGACTGCCAAGTATGGGGATCAGCTGCTCACTCTTTCTACCTGTGACTACCAGGAGAAGAATGGGCGTTTTGTAGTCGTGGCGAAGAAAATCGCAAAGGAGTAGAGAAGATGGCAAAGGATGTCAAAATGAGGGGAAAAACAAGGAAGTTGAAGAGATCTGTCCGCAAGACGCTGGGGGCGCTGTTTCTGGCATCTGCCCTTGTGGTTGCAGCAATCCCTACGGAAGGGCTGGAGGCAGCGTCTTCGAATGCGGACAATACTAATTGGGGAACTCTGGCAACTAACTGGGCAGGCAATGATTTTGGTGTGGATGCAGGTAGTATTCCGGTAGTACCTCAAAGCGCTAATATATATACTTCCGGGGATGGCTTGTTCCGGTTTGCCTATGTACGTCCGGCAGGAGAAGTGGATGGTGCGGCTGTGATTTTGGGATATAATAAAAACCGTACCATTCCGGACGGGGCGTTGACAATTCCAAATACGGTCGATGCATATATGAAATTTACGGATAACCTCGGAACCAATGATGGCCGTGCAGCAGTTGGAAAGAGCGGGGAGTTCCTTTATTACAAAGTGGATCACTGGACTACAACTTCAACTCAGCCAACGGGATACAAGCCTGAGCGGGTTGAAGTGACAAAATATGACAATACGGTTGATCCGCCGGTGCCTATAGAATGGCGGGTGAATAATCCTACATTTCATGTCTGCTATTATAGTGATCGTGCAAACTGGGAAAAACTTGATATATCTGATTTTTATTATTATGCAAACAATGCGGTAACAGCGGCAGAGCCGCTTCCGACAACCAGTAATGAGCATCAGCGGATTATGAATGCAGCAGTGCGATACATCGGGAACCAGACACTTATCGCGAATCTGGATGCTTCGGGCAACGAGGATGGTACATGGAGAGTTGGAGCTACTGTTGACTATAATACCAGAACCAGTGGGATCTTTGCACAGGTGCCGAACCTACGTACACTGAAGGTTGGTTCTGAGCTGGTGGGAATAGGAGATTATGCTTTTTATGGCTGCTCTGCTCTGGATAGTATTACTTTACAGAATGGTTTGAATACCATTGGCGTAGGTGCCTTTGCGGATTGTGCAAATATTAAGAACGTTGATATTGATATGATTGCCGGTGTGGCTATTATAGGGGACTACGCTTTCTATAATTGTAGCGCATTACAGAGTTTTACAGTGCCGATTGCAGTGCGCATCATAGGTAATTCTGCATTTGAGGGCTGTATCAACTTGAAAACAATTGAGACGAACGGAAATATTGCAGATGAATCTGTGAATATCTTATTGGGGGAGATTGGAAAGAGGGCTTTTAAAGGGTGTGAAAGCCTGCAAAGCTTTACCATTCCGAGAAGCCTTGTGAAGCAGGTTACAATAGGGGCTTTTGAAGGTTGCAGTTCTTTGGGGTATATAGAAGCTCCTAACAATATGAATGTAGATTTTAGTGAAGACGTTAGCGGTTATACCTTTGAGAACTTTAAGGCACAGGTACCTGCAACCTTTTACTTTAAGGGGGCAAAAGATTCTGCTCTGCACAGGACAGCTACAGAGAAGGAAATTCCTTTTAGCTTCTTTGACCAGGACATCAATGATGATGTTTATGAAAAGACTGTTAGGGAAGCCGATGGAAAAAAGGCAGTATATCGCGTGGATTCCAAGGATAACCTGGTATATTGCCATTTGGATGTGGGTATGACAACGGTGACGTTGCCAGAGACAATTGGTCCTCATAAACTTATATCAATAGGTTCGGATACATTTCAGCATAATTGTATGCTTCAGACCATAACGATACCGGCATCCATCACATCGATTGCAGAGAATGCCTTTAGGGGGTGCCATCAGTTAAAAACGGTATTTTTCACGGATCCGGCTAATCTGGTGAGCATTGGAAGTGGCGCATTTAAAACCCAGCAGGATGTGCGGCACATGAACGAAGGAACTGGCGGGAATAATTGTACGGTAACCACACTGCCTGTTGATCCTAAATTATATTTTGTGGGGCCGATTTCCAATGAAACAGGAGTGGTAACGCCATTTTCTTATGCAATGGATCCTGGCGAGAACATTAATAGTGCTACAGGGCAGAATGAAACTTATATTACTTATTATACAGGATTGCCTTCCAACCTGGAAGTGAGATACAATCCGGATACAGATAAGAATGAACTGGTGGAGTATCCTACAATTGCCGATTACCAGGGAACCAAGTACAATGTTAACGATTATCCTTATATGACCCAGGAGGATATCAACAATATGCAGACGGCTGCCAATAAATATGCGGCGGATCCGGATTCTTATCCTGGTTCATTCCAGGATGATGAGCGCAGAGTGGTGGATTCTGCCTTGAACATTGTATTGCCAAATGGTATCGAGAGTGTAAAGCAGGGCCTGTTCCGCGAGAAGGAGAGCAATGAGTCGGCAATACCGGCAGAACAGCTTCAAAAGACGCTTACAGCTTATAGCTTGAAGGAAGTGGAGGATGAAACATTTGATGGCTGTAAGTATTTAAACAGCATCACTTTGTCCGATGCAACGGAGAAAATCGGCAATTATGCCTTTAAAGACTGTGAGAATCTCACAAATGTAAGTCTGCCTGCAACGGTCAGTCAGATGGGGGTCCGGCCATTCGTGGGATGTAAGAAGCTTACAAATGTGAACTTTAACGGAAGTCCATATTTTACTTGTGATAATTCCATTATCTATGAACTGAGCAATAATTATAAGGACAAGATTGTACAGTGCCTGGAAGCCCGCAGTGACGCTATGATAACAGCCAATGAGACAACTGGCATAACGGGGATTTATCCAGAAGCGTTCATGTATGCGGAAAATGTGCTCAGTATAGATTTAAGCTCCTCTACAGTGGACACCATACCGGAATATGCATTTGCGTATACGCCTAACCTGGCTATTCTGACATTGCCACGTGTGGATACTTTTACATCAATAAAAGCAAATGCGTTTAAGAATAGTGCTGTGCAGAACTTGAAGGTTCCTGGTAAATTTCACCAGCTTGATGAAAAAGCTTTTGGTGATGGCGAATATAAGCAGCCTGGTGAGGATGGATATTCTGATAAGAACCGGGATGATATAGGTGGCAGGGGCCCTGCACATCATGAAACTGTCATAGAGTCACCTTTCCAGTTGGTTTGTGAGGAAGGCAGTCAGATTGAAGAGTGGGCAAGGCAGCATGGTGTTAATTATACCAATGCAGAAGCGGAGGTTTATTACAAGGTTACGTTCTATGACTGGAACCAGAAAGTGATAGATCCGGAAGGACTGGTGGATGCCCTGGGGCGTCCCTGGACGAACCCACAGACTGTGAAGATGGGAGAGTCTGCATTGGAACCTGTTAACCTGCCTGTGCGGGAAGGATGGAAGTTTACAGGATGGACTCCCAATACCTGGCAGGTAGTTATGAAGGATCAAGATGTGTTCTGGACTGGAGAACCCGATGACCCTGCTGAGAAATATTGGAAAGTAACTTTCTATGATGAGGATATGAGCACAGTAATTGCCACGCAGGAAGTAAAGAATGGTGGTGAGGCGCTTAGTCCCCAGGTTCCGACAAAGCCTGGTAAGACTTTCCAGGGCTGGAGACGCGTGGGCAGTGGTGTTTTTGATTTGAAAAACATTACAGAGGATATTGACCTTTTTGCCTACTACTTAAGTGATGGTGAGAATCCTGGTGGTTCCCCTGGAACCAGCGGATCACCCAATCCCAGTGGTTCCCCTGGAACCAGCGGATCACCCAATCCCAGCGGTTCCCCTGGAACCAGCGGATCACCCAATCCCAGCGGTTCCCCTGGAACCAGCGGATCGCCCAATCCCAGCGGTTCCCCTGGAACCAGTGGATCGCCCAACCCCAGTGGTTCTCCCGGATCAAAACTGTATGTGCTGACCGTGCAGAATGGAAGTGGTTCTGGCAACTATGCTGAGGGGGCACAGCCCATTATCATTGCCAATAACCCGGCCAGAGGCCAGGAATTCAGCCACTGGACCATTTCACCCAGCGATACAAAGATTGCCAGCACGGTATTGTCAGCAACGGTGATTACTATGCCGGGCAAGGATGTGACGGTAACGGCTCACTATAAGGCAAGCAGTTCCAGTAGCTCCGGCACAGGGAGCGGCAATACTTCTTCCAGCAACAGGCCACCTACCAATGTGTCCAAGGATGAGGTGACAAACGGTGGCACCACGGTGGTGATTGACAAGAACGGCCTGTCCAATACAGGTGTGGTATCCGCTACTGTAAACGGCTCTTCCGATAACTTTACCATCAAGATCACGGAGAGCAGTGCAGCTACGGAGGCGGTGCTGCGGGCATTGCTTGCTGAATATGGTAATATTGAGAATATCAAGTACTTCCCTATGGATATTTCCCTGTATGATTCTACGGGGACGAACAAGATCACAGATACAACGGGATTGTCCGTGAGCATTACCCTGCCCCTGCCAGATTCCTTGAAAGCTTATGCAGGTAATAACAAGGTAGCTGGCGTGGTAAATGACAGGCTGGATAAGCTGACACCTAAATTTACCACCATTTCGGGAGTGCCCTGTATCACTTTTACAGCGGAACATTTCTCACCTTATGTGATCTATGCAGATATCAGCAATCTGTCTACAGGAGGTGCGGACGATACACCGAAGACAGGTGATGGTATCCATCCTAAGTGGTTCCTGTCCATTGGCCTGGCATGTGTATCCCTTGTGTTGTTTATGAAGAGGGATAGCCGGAAACAGAGAAGGGTGCGTACAGCTTAAAGGTAGAATATGAGAAAGAGAAAGAAGCTCGTAGGCGTGCTTATGATTGTGGCATCGCTGATTATTATGCAGCTTCCTGTATCGGAAGCAGATGCAGCATCGTCATCTGCTTCCGATTTTCGGATAGAGGGAGGCACATTGGTGAAGTACCGGGGCACGGACAAAAACGTGTCTGTCCCCGATACTGTAAAAACCATTGCCCAGGGAGCTTTTGAGGATGATACCAATGTGGAGCTGGTGGTATTGCCCAATTCTGTGAAGCAAATTGAGTCCTATGCATTCTGGGGATGTGAGAATCTGGATACGGTGGTGCTTGGCAAGGGACTGACAGCAGTGGGGGATTATGCCTTTGCAGGGTGCGCTGGATTAGAGCAGATGACAATACCGTCCAGTGTGACTTCCATCGGGATCCAGGCGTTCGGGGATTGTGTGAACTTGAAGGATATCTCGATTCCGCCGGAGACTACGTCCATCCATGAGACAGCTTTTGACGGCTGCTACCAGTTGACCATTCACAGCGAGGCAGGCAGTGCTGCTGACACATTTGCAACGGCTTTTTATGAGAGGCTTAAGGAGAAACCAGAATATGAGGATGTACCGGGCTACAATAAGCCGGAGGATGAAACAGACCAGGAGCCGGAAGGCAATGCGCCTTCTGCCACACCTGGGCCGGGACAGTCGCCCACAGATCCAGGAGAGACACCCACTCCGGAACCGGATCGGGAGCCGGAACAGACGCCGGTACCAGATCCTGTTATTCCCACACCGGAGCCTGATTACAGCAACGGACTGGAACTGGGAAGTACCAAGGTGGTAGGAAACAGCGCTGTTGTTTTCCTGAATCCCGGAAGCGGCAATGTATTGGGCGGAGAGAACCCGGCTGTTCCCTCAGAAGAGTTACCGACTGCTGCATCCGATTATATGGATGTATCTCTGGAAGAAGGGATTGCCAAATATGCCATTGTAGACCAGATACTGGTGGCTGACCATGCATTTTACAGAAGCCAGGAGATGCAGGATGTGGTACTGCCACAGACAATCCGGGAGATCGGACAGTTTTCCTTTGCCCGGAGCAGCCTGGAATCCATTGTGTTTCCACAGGGAATGGAGAAGGTATCTTACGGGGCTTTTTATCATTGCGACAATCTGAAGGAAGTTTCCCTGCCGGATTCCATACAGAGTGTAGAGCCAAAAGCATTTGACCATACTGCCTGGGTAGATACCTTCCTGCAGGGAGGGAGCAATGGACAGACTACAGAGGGGATGTCTGACTACCTGGTCAGTGGCGGTGTGCTGGTGGCTTACCGGGGTACGGGCAGTGAAGCGGTGATTCCGGACGGCGTTCGTGTGATCGCGGCAGAAGCTTTTCTGGGACATGAGGAGCTTGAGAGCGTGATAATGCCAGACAGCCTCCGGGTGATAGGGGAAGGGGCTTTTGAGAATTGTACAGGACTTGAGCAGATCGTGCTGAAAGAAGGTCTGGAACAGATCAAAGACAGGGCCTTTAGCGGCTGTGGGAATGTGGGGACAGTGTCTGTTCCTGCTTCTGTGAAGACTCTGGGACTGGGTGCCTTTGACGGGCTTCAGGTGGAATACGCAGGTGAGGCGCCTGGCCAGACCTTTGAGGAATCTGCCACACGGCTTTCCAATGAGGCTTACAGGATTCTTGAAGAAGAAGGGGAACAGAAGGAAAGCAAGAAGCCGGAAGGAGAAAATGAGACCGCAGACAGTGCGGAGCCGAAAGATCAGACAACAGACAATGGGGAATCGGGAAATGCGTCCCAGGAGGGAGAGACAGAACGTGCAGAGACAGGTGCAGGCGTAACTGTCAGTGGCGTGGAAGGTGCCTTTGCCAGCCTGGCAGGTGCAGGCCGCAGTTACCGTCTGCAGATTGACCAGGCCCAGTCACCAGAGCCTATGGAGAAAGCATGTATGCGGGCTTTCCGCAGTGAGATGCCCCAGGGCATGGTGGTATATGACTTGCAACTGTCTGACAGCAGTGATATCCCGCTGACAAAACTGGGGCACCAGGAGCTGACGGTTGCATTGCCTTTGCCAGAACACCTGCAGGGCCAGAACATTCGCGTATTTATACTGGACAGGAATGGACAGATTGAGGTACTGCCTGCAGACCGGGTACGGATAAACGGCAAGGATGCAGTCTGGTTTGAGACGAATAAGGTTTCCATGATCGGAATCTATGGCACAGGGGAGGCAGACCAGGAGGAAGACCTTCTGGAAGTTACCATGGATATGATACGTATGAGTGCCGGTCCTGGAGCTGACCCGGCGCAGGAGCGAAACAGGGCTTATCTGGTATTGTTCCAGTGGTGTGCTGCTGGTGCGGTATTGCTTATGGGCATTGGACTGCTGCTTCCTGGAGGTAAGAAGAGACGCAAGGCATGAGGGAGCCAGAAGACAAAAAATACCGATTTGTTTTCTGCGGGAAAACCGTTCTGTCAGAGGGGACGGTTAAACCAGAGATCACATGGAAAACAGTTACAAAATCCACACCCCGGCATACAATAGGGTAAAGTATATGCCGGGGTATTTCTTTTTATGCAGAGGGTGAGGGAACAAGTGGAGGTGACCGGGGAAAGGGAGGGACTGGACGGAAGCGGCGTGACGGTGGCTGTGCTGGATACCGGAGTATGCCTCCATAAGGATCTACAGGGAAGGATCCTGGAGTTCCAGGATTTTGTGGGAGACAGGGGAATGCTGTACGATGACAACGGGCATGGCACCCATGTCTGTGGGATCTTGTGCGGAAGCGGGGCACTCTCTGGGGGGAAATACCGGGGGATGGCACCGGGGGTGGGGCTGCTTGTGGGTAAAGTCCTGGACAGGAAGGGGGACGGTTCCACACAAGACATGCTGGCGGGACTGGACTGGGTACTGGAGACCCGGGAAAGATTCCGGACACGCATCCTCAATATCTCAGTGGGAATAGGCAACCTGGCAGAACCGGCCAAAGAGCAGGCCTTGCAGAAGAAAATCAATGAGGTGTGGAACAGCGGGATCCTGGTGGTATGTGCTGCAGGCAACAAAGGTCCTGGAAACGGTACGGTTTCCTCTGTGGGGGGAAGCAGTCTGGTGGTAACGGTAGGGTGTCATGATGGTAGTTTTGAGATGGGAAACCCTGGCAGATGCGAGACATACTCTGGACGGGGATTCTATGGAAGTCCGGTGCGTAAGCCGGATCTGGTGGCACCGGGGACGGATATTGTGTCCTGCAATGTGAATTATTACAGGCTGGGTGGGCGAATACGGAATGCCTACGTGACCAAGAGCGGGACTTCCATGGCTACCCCCATTGTATCCGGCGCGGCCGCCCTGGCCCTGCAGAAGCATCCGGAGTGGGACAATGCCAGGTGCAAACAGGAACTACAGTATTCTGCGGTAGATCTGGGGCTGCCCTGGAACCAGCAGGGGTGGGGGATGGTGAATGTAAGGAGGCTGACCGGATGAGGGTCTGTCGTAACAGTTCAGACAGAGTACTGAACTGTTACGAGAATGCACACAAAACGCGAAAAGAATGCGTTTTGGCGCCCACAAGTCTCGCAAAATTGCACAGAGCGCAATTTTGACTTCGCGAGAGGGGCTGTCTGAACTGTTACGATCTGTTTTGCGACTTTTCACAGATTGCTTGACATACCTGTATAGATTGTATACAATGATACAGGTCAAACAATGTGTGAGAGGACTGGTCTGCCATCAAGAAGGCAAATATGGACTGGTACGCGTGCCAAAAGCGCGCAGGGGGTATAGACATGATACAAAACGGGACATTCCAGAACCGTCCGGTTTCTATGAACCAGAAGAACAACCTGCTGGAAATCGAGGAGCATATGTACATATTGGATGATGTGGAGAAGCCCAATGTGTTCCGTAATATGTTCCCCTATTCGGAGATTCCGAAGATTCCTTTTAATGACAGGATTGTGCCGCACAATATGCCCAGAGAGATCTGGATTACGGATACCACTTTCCGGGATGGCCAGCAGTCCAGGGCGCCCTACTCCACAGAACAGATCGTTACCATATATGATTATCTGCATAAGCTGGGCGGACCCAATGGAATGATCCGTGCCAGTGAATTTTTCCTGTACAGTAAGAAGGACAGGGATGCCGTGTACAAATGTATGGAGCGGGGCTACCAGTTTCCCGAGGTGACAAGCTGGATCAGGGCAAGCAGGGAAGATTTCAGGCTGGTGAAAGAGATCGGCATGAAGGAAACAGGTATTCTGGTGAGCTGTTCGGATTATCATATTTTTCTAAAACTGAAGATGACCAGGCGGCAGGCAATGGATCATTATCTGAGTGTGATCCGGGAATGTCTGGAGGAGGGGATCAGCCCCAGATGTCATCTGGAAGATATCACCAGGGCAGATATCTACGGGTATGTCGTGCCATTCTGTCTGGAGCTGATGAAGCTTATGGAGGAATATGGGATTCCCATCAAGGTCAGGGCCTGTGACACCATGGGATATGGGGTGAACTATCCTGGCGCCGTGATCCCAAGAAGTGTACAGGGTATCATTTATGCCATCCATACCCACGGGGGAGTGCCCCATAGCCTGATTGAGTGGCATGGCCATAATGATTTCTACAAGGCAGTCTCCAACTCTACCACGGCCTGGCTGTATGGCTGTTCCGGTGTCAACACTTCCCTGTTCGGCATCGGAGAGAGAACAGGCAATACACCGCTGGAAGCCATGGTGTTTGAGTATGCCCAGCTGAAGGGGGACTTGAACGGCATGGATACCACAGTGATCACGGAGCTTGCACAGTATTATGAGAAGGAGATCGGATATCACATTCCGCCCAGGACGCCTTTTGTAGGGAAGAATTTCAATGTGACCAGGGCAGGGATCCATGCGGATGGTCTGTTGAAAAACGAGGAAATCTACAATATATTTGACACAGAGAAATTCTTAAAGCGGCCAGTGCTGTGTGCGGTTTCCAACACTTCAGGCCTGGCAGGAATCGCCCATTTTCTGAATACCTATTATGGTCTGAAGGAGGAAGCACAGGTGGACAAGTCTTCAGAGCTGGTCAAGGCTGTGAAGGAGTGGGTGGATGATGAGTATGCCCAGGGTCGCGTGACCGTGATGACAGATGAGGAGATTGTGTCCTGTGTTCATGGGATCTGTGAGGAGAAAGGGATCCCCATGCCAGGCCAGGAGACATCATCCCTGGCGACAGACGTGCAGCCGGCCTTATGAGAGATGCGGCAGAGTAGGAGATAGAGAACGAGATGAATCATTATGATGTGAAGCAGGAGGTTACAGACAAGTACTCCCTGCGTGGCCGTGTGTTTAACAAGCTGCGGGAGGATATTCTTGGTGGCAAATATGAAGACCATGAAGAACTGAAGGAGGCCGCCATCGGGGAGGAGATGGGGGTCAGCCGTACCCCGGTGCGGGAGGCTTTCCGGCAGCTTGAGCTGGAAGGGCTGATCCAGATCATCCCTAATAAAGGCGCCTATGTGACCGGCATTACGGAGAAGGATGTGAAGGATATCTATATGATACGATCCCTGCTGGAGGGACTGTGTGCCCGCTGGGCCACAGAACATATCACGCCGGAACAGATGGATGAGATGGAGGAAAATGTCTATCTGGCTGATTTCCACGCGGGAAAGGGGCATCTGGACCAGCTGGCTGAACTGGATAACCGTTTCCATGATATCCTCTATGAGGCGTGTAACAGCAAAATCCTGGAACACCAGCTGAAGGCATTCCACCAATATGTGCTGCGGGTGCGGAAGAAGACCCTGTCCAGTGTGAACAGGGGACCTAAGTCCAACGAGGAGCACAAGCAGATCCTGGACGCCATCAAGGCCGGGGATGCGGATCTGGCTGAGAATCTGGCCAACAGACATATGATAAACGCCTATGAGAACATGGTGAAAAACGGTCTGCATGAGGCATATCTGAGGTTTGAGACAGAGACGCCACAAGCAGGGTAAGGCCAGGCAGGAAGCTGTCGGGAGCAGAAAGCCAGGAAAGTGGAAGGAAAGGCTGGCAATACCATAGGGATTGACAGGTAATGAGACGGATACATAGAAATAGAAGGAGGACGGACCATGGAAAAAATCAAAATGACAACACCCCTGGTGGAGATGGATGGGGATGAGATGACAAGAATCCTCTGGCAGATGATCAAGGAGGAGCTGCTGTGTCCCTACATAGACTTGAAGACAGAATATTATGACCTGGGGTTGGAGCACCGCAACGCCACAGATGACCAGGTGACAGTGGACTCTGCAAATGCCACTTTAAAATACGGCGTGGCGGTGAAATGTGCCACCATCACCCCCAACGGGGCCAGGATGCAGGAGTACAACCTGAAGGAGATGTGGAAAAGCCCTAATGGCACGATTCGTGCCATCCTGGATGGCACGGTATTCCGCTCCCCTATTCTGGTGAAAGGAATTGTCCCTTATGTAAAAAACTGGACGAAACCCATTACCATTGCCCGCCATGCCTACGGAGATGTGTATAAGAATACGGAGATCAAGGTGCCGGGACCAGGCCAGGCAGAGCTGGTATTCACAGCTGCCGATGGCACACAGACCAGGGAACTGATCCATACCTTTGATGGGGCAGGCATCCTCCAGGGGATCCACAATACAGAGAAATCCATAATAAGCTTTGCCAGGGCCTGCTTTGCCTATGCCGTTGATACCAGGCAGGATCTGTGGTTCTCTACCAAGGATACCATATCCAAGAAATATGACCATACCTTTAAGGACATTTTCCAGGAGATCTATGACACAGAATATAAGGCAAAATTTGAGGAACTTGGCATCGAGTATTTCTATACTTTGATTGATGATGCGGTGGCCAGGGTGATTCGTTCTGAAGGCGGGTTTATCTGGGCCTGCAAAAATTATGACGGCGATGTGATGTCGGATATGGTAGCCACTGCCTACGGGGATCTGTCCATGATGACTTCCGTGCTGGTATCTCCCAGTGGTGCCTATGAGTATGAGGCAGCCCATGGTACCGTACAGCGTCACTATTACAAACATCTGGAGGGAAAGGAGACCTCCACCAATTCCATTGCCACGATTTTTGCCTGGACAGGCGCCTTGAGGAAGAGAGGGGAGTTGGATGGGAATGAGGCACTTTCTGCCTTTGGGGATCTGCTGGAGAGAGCTTGCATCAAGACAGTGGAGGACGGGAAGATGACAAAGAGCCTTTCCTTGATTTCTACCTGTGAGCACCCGGTGATCCTGAACAGTCTGGAATTCATCAAAGCCATTCGGGAGACACTGGACGGGTTACTGTTTACGGCGTAGCCGTAATGGTAACGTGATGCATGCGTGATATCTCGGTTTTTTCACGCAAAAACGCATGAAAACGCCTTGCGACACTACCGAGTGAACAGTAACAAAATAATCTCCGCATCCGATTGACAGGTGCAGAGGCACTTGGTAAACTAGAGTGTGTTTGAAAATTGCTTTCTGGCAGATGTGCGTCACAAGTTGTGGGAGAATTGATTCAAATGAGGGAGGCGTAGTGGGCTACGTTGACCGAATGAGGGCCGAATATGCCGCAAAGTGGGGCTTGCACATGGTAGGAATGAATTTTCGAACACGCTCTGGAGACAAAGCAGATACTTTCCAGCACAAAGAGATGACAGACAGGATCTGGCATGTCCGGGAGATTTGTATAAGGGGATCTGGCAGTATATTTGGAGGGAATTCTTTTGGAAGATAAGGAAATATCGCAAGCTGTAATCGGGAGACTGCCCAGGTACTTCCGATATCTGGGGGAGTTGAAGGATGAAGGTGTAGAGAGAATATCTTCCCAGGAGCTCAGTGGGCTGATGAAGGTGACGGCTTCCCAGATCCGCCAGGATTTCAACAATTTTGGAGGATTTGGCCAACAGGGTTATGGGTACAATGTGGAGTATCTGTATCAGGAGATCGGGAAGATCCTGGGGCTGGACATTCAGCACAATTTTATTATCATAGGTGCCGGGAACCTGGGGCGTGCACTGGGCAATTATCTGAATTTTGAGAGAAGGGGTTTTATTTTCAAAGGAATGTTTGACCGGGATCCGGGACTGGTGGGGCTGGATGTGCGGGGAGTGCGGGTTCGGCCAATGGAAGAGATGGAAGGATTTATCCAGGAGCATCAGATTGACATTGCTGTGCTGACGATTCCCAAGACCAGTGCCCTGGGTGTGGCAGAGAAACTGGTGAAGAATGGCATCCGGGCCATCTGGAATTTTGCCCATGTGGATTTGAATGTGCCGGAGGGAATCCAGGTGGAGAACGTCCATCTGTCTGACAGCCTTATGAAGTTGTCCTATAATATCAACCGCTATATGAAGGAACAGGAAGAAAGGAAGGAGAACTGCCGGGGGTAGTTCTCTTTTTCCCGTTAGGGAAATCATTGGGAAGGAGAGGTTCGCAGACATGAGATATCTGGTGACGGCGGCGGAAATGAAGCGGTATGATGCTAATACCACAGGAAAGATCGGTATTCCGGCCCTGGTGCTGATGGAGCGGGCTGCTTTGGCGGCAAAGGAGGCGGTGGAGGAATATCTGAAGGCATTTCCAGGACCAGACAGGCAGGGGAAGGGCCGACACCAGACGCTGGGGCAGATGTCTGCCACTGTCGGCAGAACTGTTCTTGTGATGGCTGGCATGGGAAACAATGGGGGAGACGGACTGGCCCTGGCCCGCCTGCTTGCTGAAGAGGGCATTCATGTGGAAGTGTGGTGTGTGGGAGATCCGCATAAGGCCACATCAGAGTGGCGGATCCAGAGGGATATTCTGGAAAAATATCCAGTGGATTTTAGCACCAGTCCCCGTCGTTTGGAATATACTATTATAATAGATGCCTTGTTCGGAGTGGGTCTGAGTCGTCCGGTCACAGGCATCTTCCTGGAAGCATTGCAGCAATGTGCAGGGCTTTCCGGATACCGGATTGCCCTGGATCTGCCAAGCGGTGTGGATTCGGATACCGGCAGGATCTGGGGGGAGGCAATGCGGGCAGACATGACTGTCACCTTTGGATTCTGTAAGCGGGGGCTTGTACTGTATCCTGGCTGTGAGTGGGCGGGAAAGGTCATTGTGGCAGGGATCGGCATCTCAGAGGGAAGCTTTCTGGGAGAGATACCGAAGCTGTTTGCCTACGATGAGGAGGTGTACCAGCTGCTTCCAGAGCGTAGCAGAAGCGGCAACAAGGGGACTTTTGGCAGGGTGCTTCTTGTGGCAGGCAGCCGGAACATGGCCGGGGCAGCATGTCTGGCGGCCCGGTCGGCTTACCGCATGGGTGCAGGACTGGTGAAAGTGGTGACTTGTGAGGAGAACAGGCTGATCCTGCAGACTGCGTTGCCAGAAGCACTTTTCTGTACTTACAGCGAGTTGGACAGGGGCCTGGAATGGACAGATGTGATTGCCATAGGTCCGGGTCTGGGAATGAATGAGGAGGCACATTTTTGCCTGGAGCAGGTTCTGGCAGAAGGCAGGAAGCCACTGGTGGTGGATGCAGATGGTCTGAATCTGCTGGCCAGGGACATCCGGCTGCAGGAGAAGCTGGCAGACCAGGGTAGAAGTGGCAGGGATGTGGTGCTGACACCCCATGTAGGGGAATTGTCCCGGCTGATGGGAAAGCCAGTTGCACAGCTGAAAGAAGATCTGGCAGCATCCTGCAGGGAGCTAGCAGGCAGATGGCATGTTACGGTAGTAGCCAAAGATGCCAGGACGGTCATTGGCAGGGGAGAGGGTCCCATGTGTGTGAACCTAAGTGGGAACTGCGGCATGGCCACCGGAGGAAGCGGAGATGTGCTGACGGGGATCATAGCCGGGCTGATGGCCCAGGGAATGGACGGATTCCAGGGGGCGTCTGTGGGGGCATACCTGCATGGCCTGGCAGGAGACAGGGCCAGTGCCAGGAAGGGAGAGTATGCCTGTATGGCAGGGGATGTTGTGGAGAGTCTGGGGGAGCTTAGAGATGAATCTTGACGAGAAACTGGAATGCTGTCAAAGGGGATATGCTTTGGTGGATCTGGACGCTATTGTCTATAATATGCAGCAGATGAAGGCAAATGTGGCAGAACATACAAAGCTGATGGGGATCATTAAGACAGATGGCTATGGTCATGGCAGTGTGCCCATTGCCAGAATCCTGGAGCCGCTGGATTTTCTGTATGGCTTTGGGGTGGCCACAGCAGAGGAGGCGTTCCTCCTGCGGGATGCAGGGATCAGAAAACCACTGCTGGTACTGGGTTACACATTCCCCTATGCCTATGAGCGGATGGCCAGGGAGGATATCAGGCCTGCGGTGTTCCGGTATGATACAATAGAACAATTACAGCAGGCCGCCAGACGGGCAGGAAAGCCTGTCAGGGTACATATTAAGGTGGATACTGGCATGAACAGGATCGGTATCACCCCGGACCAGGAGGGAATCGCTTTTGCAGATGCCATACAGAAGGCGCAGGACATAGAGATAGAAGGGATCTTTACACATTTTGCCAGGGCAGACGAAAGGGACAAGACAAGTGCCCGGAGACAGTTGCAGCTTTTTCAGGAATTTGTGCATAGAATAGAGGAGGAGACTGCGCTGCGGATCCCGGTAAAGCATTGTTCCAACAGTGCAGGGATTCTGGAGCTGCCGGAGGCAAATATGGATGTGGTACGGGCCGGGATCACACTGTACGGCCTGTATCCGTCCGAAGAAGTAAGCCGCAAGACAGTGCCCCTGCGTCCTGCGCTTTCCTTGTACAGCCATATCGTATATGTAAAGATGATCCCGGCAGGGAGCAGTATCAGTTATGGGGGGACTTTTACAGCCGGGCAGGATATGCGGGTAGCAACCATACCGGTGGGATACGGGGACGGCTATCCCAGATCCCTGTCGGGTAAGGGCTATGTGCTGATACGAGGTATGCGTGCGCCCATTCTGGGACGCGTGTGTATGGATCAGCTTATGGCAGATGTGTCTCATATCCCGGAGGCGGCAGAGGGAGACCTGGTGGTATTGCTGGGACAGGACAAAGAACAATGGATCAGCGCAGAAGAACTGGGGGAGCTGTCCGGCAGGTTCAACTATGAACTGGTCTGTGACCTGGGCAAACGGATTCCCAGGGTGTATGTGGAAAATGGCAGGATCCAGAATGGAAGTGGCTGCGCTTACATTTCGATTTCTTGAAAAAGGGCAGGGACTGTATATCCTCTCGAAAACCGGCAATACTTTTTCTATAGCAAAGAGCCGCCTGTGGCGGCAGAATGTGAGGAAATATGAGACGAGGAGATGTATACTATGCAGACTTAAGGCCGGTGATCGGTTCGGAGCAGGGAGGGATCCGGCCGGTGCTGATTATACAAAATGATGTGGGCAACAAGCACAGTCCCACAGTGATCTGCGCTGCCATCACATCCAAGATGAACAAGGCCAAGCTGCCCACCCATATTGAGCTGAATGCCACTACCTATGATATGGACAAAGATTCTGTGGTGCTGTTAGAGCAGCTGCGTACTATTGACAAGAAACGGCTGAAGGATAAAGTGTGTCATCTGGAAGGTGATATCATGAAAAGGATCAACCATGCGCTGATGGTCAGTCTGGAACTGGATACATAATATGGGGTTACAGTTCACGGGTGCTTTTGTGGGGGTGCATATTTTGCACGGACAATTCCAGGTAGTCGTTTTGATTCCCGCGGACAATGAGCCAAGCGGCTGCGGAGCAGACATTTGGCTCTTGCTGCTAGGGTCAACAAAGGCTTTCCGTGCTGGTTTTGGGTGCACCAGGTTGCTGTTATGGCTGCGCCGTGAACCGTAATGTGAAACCGTGAACCGTAACAATATGGGAGTGGCAGTTCTTGACGAATACGACTTATGATGGTATATTAGGATACAGGCATTTTTGTGGTAAAAGTTCAGCCAATGGGAAGCGTCTGGATGAAAATCGTGTTCACACAAATTTTCAGCCATCGGTTTCCACTGAGGGAGCACCCCGTTAATGAGCAAAAAGAGCTGCGGGAGCAGCAAAGGAGTGCCGGAAGGCACGATTTTTGCGAATGGGCGCAGCTGAACGAAACTTTTCAAGAGAACAAACAATACATCACAGATGGAGGATTGGAATTTAACATGGACGATGGCGGGCCTACGGGCAGTATGATTTTCTATGGAGTGCTGTTGCTGATTGATATTTTCTTCTATGGGTTCGGCGCGGCACTTCTGGCCTTGAATGAAAAAGAGATTGAGAGGAGGGCGGAAGAGAACCAGGATAAGAAATCAAGGCGTCTTCTGCGTATCATCTCCGCACCGGCAGAGTATACCAATGCAGTGCAGCTGATCACTACACTGGTGAATGTGGCAATCGGGGCAGTGTGTCTGGGAGTCTTGCTCCGCTCTATTACAGGAGGTCTGGAATTCGTGGCAGAACACCAGTTGAAGCTGCAGACCATACCAGGTACCGTGGTACTGGTGCTTGCATCAGTGCTTTCTACCATATTGATTCTGTACATAACCTTGACCCTGGGTGTGCTGCTTCCCCAGAAGCTGGGTGCCAGGGTACCGGAGAAATGGGCATATGCCTGTATCACGCCGGTGTATTATCTGACCAAGGTGCTGCTTCCTTTCACCGGACTGGTGACAGTGACCACCAATGGACTGCTGCGGCTTTTCGGTGCAGGTGGCAGGGCGGACGATATGGATGTAACAGAGGAGGAGATCATCAGCATGGTCAATGAGGGCCATGAACAGGGTGTGATCCAGGCCAGTGAGGCGGAGATGATCTCCAATATTTTCGAGTTCGGGGACAAAGAAGCACAGGATATCATGACCAACAGAAATTATATTCTGGCGATTGACCATGAGATGCTGCTGGGAGAGGCCATCCAGTTCATGCTGGAAGGCAGGAACAGCCGTTATCCCGTCTACCAGGAAAACATTGACCACATTGTGGGTATTCTCCATCTGAAGGATGCCATGCGTTTCCATGTGGAGGATGACAAGCTGGACCTGCCGGTCAGGGAACTTACAGATGTGATGCGGGAGCCTTATTTTGTGCCCAGGACAAAGAATATTGATGAACTGTTCCGGGAGATGCAGAAGAAAAAGCTGCAGATGGTCATTGTGGTAGATGAATACGGGCAGACAGACGGCCTGGTGGCTATGGAAGATATCCTGGAGGAGATCGTTGGGAATATTCTGGATGAGTACGATGAGGTCAGCGACCATATCGAGGAGAAGGGTGATGACGAGTATGTCATGGAGGGGAAGACCCCTCTGGAGGAACTGGAAGAACATCTGGGAATTTCCTTCCATGAGGAGGAATTTGATACCTTGAATGGTTTCCTGATTGCCAGACTTGACAAGATCCCAGAGCCTGATGAAGAGTTTGATGTGGATTACGGAGGCTATAATTTCAAGATCCTGTCTGTGGAGAATAAGATGATCCAGAGTGTCCTGGTGAAGCGTCTGCCGGGGGAGGAGACAGAGTCCGGGGAACCGGGTCCGGCCACTGAAGAAGATGGCAGAAAGTGAACCTAAGGAATAAGCCATAGGCAGGAAGAGCTGGCTTTGCTGCGGGGAATCTGCCAGACAGCAAAAACATGGGGATAAGAACACAAAATGAAAGAAGGAGAAGAGGAGAAGAGATATGTCAGGGCATTCAAAATTTGCGAATATTAAGCACAAGAAGGAGAGAAACGATGCCGCAAAGGGTAAGGTTTTCACGATCATAGGCCGTGAGATTGCGGTGGCGGTGAAGGAGGGAGGACCTGATCCTGGCAACAATTTCAAGCTTGCTACTGTGATTGCCAAGGCCAAGGCCAACAATATGCCAAATGACACCATTGAGCGTGGCATCAAGAAGGCGGCAGGGGATGTAGGCAATGTAAACTATGAGTATGTGACCTATGAAGGATATGGGCCCAACGGGATTGCCATCATTGTGGATGCCCTCACTGACAATAAGAACCGTACAGCAGCCAATGTGAGAAGTGCTTTCACAAAGGGCCAGGGCAATGTGGGTACTCCGGGTTGTGTGTCTTTCATGTTCGACCGGAAGGGCCAGATCATCATTGACAAGGAAGAATGTGATATGGATGCAGATGATCTGATGATGACCGTGTTAGATGCCGGTGCAGAGGATTTCAGCGAGGAGGAAGACAGCTTTGAGGTGTTGACAGACCCGGATGGCTTTGAGGAGGTCCGCAAGAAGATGGAAGATGCGGGGATTCCTATGATGAGTGCGGAAGTGACCATGATTCCTCAGAATTATGTGACGCTTACGGATGAGACTGCCTTGAAGAACCTGCAGAAAACCCTGGATATGCTGGAGGACGATGATGACGTACAGGCGGTGTACCATAACTGGGAGGAATAGCAGCTGGGCCTGGGTATCAGCAAGCTACAGGGATAACAGGTTCATGGATGACGGCAGTCTGCGGGACGGCAACTGTGTGGGATAAGGTAGAGGTGTATATGGACAAGTTGGCAATCGTAGTGCCTTGTTATAACGAAGAAGAAGTGCTGAAGATTGCTTCCAAAGCCCTGCGGGGTGTGCTGAAGGATCTGGCGGAGAAAGGGAAGATTGCATCGGACAGTTTTATCTTGTTTGTAAACGATGGCAGCAAGGACCGGACCTGGGAACTGATTGAGGAGGAGCATGCGGCCTATCCTTCTTCTGTGTATGGATTGAAGCTGGCTGGAAATGTGGGACATCAGTTTGCACTGACGGCTGGCCTGGTGACGGCAAAGGATATGTGTGATGTGACAGTCTCCATTGATGCGGATCTGCAGGACGATGTGGATGTCATTGAGGAGATGATTGACAAGTTCCATGCAGGCTGTGATATTGTATACGGTGTGCGCAAGGCACGGAGGACGGATACCTTTTTCAAGCGGGTGACGGCCCAGGGATTCTATAAGCTCATGGGAGCCATGGGAGTGAAGACGGTGTACAACCATGCCGATTTCCGGCTGATGTCCAGGCGTGCAGTGGAAGAGTTCTCCAAATACAAGGAGACGAACCTCTTTCTGAGAGGTATGATGCCTTTGATCGGCTACCAGACGGACAGTGTATATTATGACCGCAAGGAGCGTGTGGCTGGAGAGTCCAAGTATCCTCTGAAGAAGATGCTGGCACTGGCGTTTAACGGCATCTCCTCTTTCAGCGTGAAACCCATCAGCATGATACTGGGAGTAGGGTTGTTTATCCTCTTTGCGTCTGCCCTGGCTCTGTTATATGCATTGATCTCTTATTTTACAGGGCATGTGGTGCCGGGCTGGACATCCTTGATCCTCTCCATCTGGTTTCTGGGAGGGCTGCAGCTATTGGCCATCGGCCTGGTGGGCCAGTATATCGGGAAGATTTACATTGAGGTGAAACACAGGCCCCGGTACAATATAGAGAAAGTGTTGACAGACGATGGTGTGGAAAAAGAATGCAGGTAGTTATCTGATGTGGCTGGTGTATACCTTGTCCATGGGCGGGATCCTTGTGGGACTGGCAAGGGTACTGTGGGGGCAGGGTATCGGACAGCCTTATTTATATATGGGTCTGGCGGCAGGGTATCTCCTGGTGGCAGGCCTGTTTGTGTTTCTGGTGAACCGTCTGGCAGGCCGGATCCGGACAAATTTTGTCAGCCGGCGTGTACTGGCCATAGGAGAAGCTCTGACACTGGTGGCATTTTTGTCAATAGGCCTGGTACTCAGACTGGGACAGCTGGACAATGGGCTAGGTGGGCTGGGCTATTTTGAGGCGGCGAAGGTGGTGGAAGGTCACCAGATTCCACAGGTGGTACACGGTGCCAGTTATCTTTACCTGCATTTGCTGCATCTGCTGTTCCGGTTCCTGGGAAATAAGGCGGTTCTGGGAGTCTGGCTACAGATCCTGCTTCAGCTTGTAGAAGCCATGCTGCTGTATGTGGCTGTGAGGAAGCTTGCAGGCAGACTGCCCGGTCTGGTGGCTTTGGGGCTTCTGATGTGTTCGGATCATTGGGCCAGGGTGGTAAGGGAATTGTCTCCGGAAGGACTTTTCTTCTGTCTGTTTTTCCTGGGACTTATCCTGACTACAGCCTGGATGGGAGAGCGGACCGGGATGCACCGGGCCTTTCTGGCAGGGGCATGGACGGGGCTGGCAGGCTATCTGGATATTTCCGGCTTTCTGTTGGGAGTAATGGCCATTGCTGTGCTATGGGCCAGGAAGGAGGAACCGTCCGGAGAAAGGGATGGAACTTTAGGAGAGAAAGAAGAGGCTTCCACAGAGAATGGCCAGCGCACGTGGAAGAAAAGGGTAGCAGCAGGGGCAGTCTATCTGGCAGGCAGTGTGCTGGGGTTTGCAGGATTTCTTGTGGCAGATGCTTTGCTCTGCGGGAAGACAGTCTGGAGCGTCCTTGGAGCATGGGGAACCCTGTATAGCCCGGAAGGGTATGTACTGCCTGCAACCAACGGAGAACCTGGTGTGCCACTGGACATCCTGGTCCTGGTGGGCTTAATGGGATTAGGGATATTCAGCTTCTGGTGTGATAAGAAGAAAGAGCGCATGGGTATGTGGATCCTGGCAGTTTGTGTAGGTGTAGCAGCCAGCAGTTTCGGAGTGTTCGCACCTGAGATGCCAGGGTATGGGCTGCTGTATCAGCTGTGCTGTGTCCTGGCCGGTGTCAGTCTGGGAGCATGTTTCCGCAGGTCATCTGTGAAAGCTGTGCTGGCACAGGGTGGGGAAAGCCAGTCTGGAAAGATGGCCGGAAACCTGGACAGGGAAACCGGGGTGGAAGAGAAGCAGACAGGAGCTGTGGAGGAAGGAAACAGAACAGAGGGTAAAAAGACAGAAGAAAACGGGATGGGAAGCGGGACTGAAGAAAAGAGGGCAGGAGACACCAGACCGGAGGGAGAAGACAGACAGAAGGTAAAGCTCATTGAGAATCCCCTGCCTTTGCCCAAAAAGCATGAAAGACGTGTGATGGATTATGCCAGACAGGTGTCTATTGGGGAAGAAGAGTATGATCTGTCCGTCCGGGATGGAGATGATTTTGATATTACATGAAATCCCTATCATATATCTATGGGGTGCCGCGGGCATGTTTAGTGTGGCGGCGTACCCTATGTTGTGGAAGCCTGGCAATATGCCAGGCCTTTTTCTTATTTTATGTGTGAATGCATTTTTTCTGTCAAAACGGGGAATCTATACAGCAGGAAATCCTGCGCAGACAGGAAGATGACCGCAATATGGAGGCAGAAAAGGGCTGGCAGCTAAGCTGGCGGACAGGAGAAGGGTTTTATGGAGCAGGACAAATGCAGGGAACAGCACAGGAAGGAAGAATGGCCCCCGAAGGGCAGGAAAGCAGAAGACAACAGGACGGACAAAGACCGGCAGTCCTCAAAACAGCCGGATGGAGAGGAGAAGAGGGAGCAGGAAGAACACCAGGATGAGCGGATCGAGAAGACTGGCCAGGTGACACTGGATACAAACGGGAAAATGGGGAACATACATTTGATTTCCATCATCGGGGAAGTGGAAGGGCATGACAATCTGTCCAATAACTCCAAGACGACAAAGTATGAGCACATCCTGCCCAGCCTGGCGGCGATCGAGGACAGTAAGGATATCCAGGGGGTGCTGGTGTTGTTGAATACCATGGGAGGAGATGTGGAGGCAGGACTGGCCATCGCAGAGATGATCGCGTCTTTGAGCAAACCCACTGTCTCCCTGGTGCTGGGGGGCAGCCATTCCATCGGAGTCCCCATTGCGGTCAGTACGGATTACTCCTATATTGTACCCACAGGTACCATGGTGATCCATCCTGTGCGGATGAGCGGTATGGTCATTGGTGTTCCCCAGACCTTTGAGTACTTTAAACTGATCCAGGACCGGATCACAGGATTTGTGTGCAGCCACTGTAAGATCAGCAAGCAGGTGCTGGAACAGCTCATGACAGAGACCGGGATCCTTACCAAGGATGTAGGAACCATCCTGGTGGGGGAAGACGCGGTAAAACATGGTATCATAGATGAGGTGGGCGGTATAGACAAGGCCATTGCCCGGCTCCATGAGATGATATCCCGAAAAACAGATGACAAGTCAGAATAAAAATGATATACTTATACCTATGTTGAAAAGAGAAAGGGTATGATAAGATGGCAGGTTCTACCGGAAGACGGTCTACCTCTTCCAATCGGAAAAGTACAAAGGCAGGCAGCAAAAAAAAGCAGACTACAGTTTCCCAGGCACAGCAGGACGGCGCCCTATTCCATGAGATCGGGCTGATTGTCCTGTTTGTTGCCATGGTCATTTTGTTCTGCTGTAATTTTGGTCTTATCGGGCCTGCGGGAGATGCAGTCAGCGGTTTTCTGTTTGGCTTGTTCGGGTTTACGGCGTACATAGTGCCCATCCTGCTGTTTCTGGCTGCAGCCTTCTGGTTTGCCAATGAGGGAAATGGCAATGCCCTGCGGAAATTGATTGCAGGGATTGTGCTGTTTTTTATGCTGGGGGTTGTGTGTGATCTGATTGCCAAAGGTGCTGCTTCACTGGAAAAATACGATTTTGTGGCAATCTATGAGAACAGCCGTGTGGGCAAGTCGGGAGGTGGAATCCTGGCAGGCAGTCTTAGTTTCCTGCTACAGCATTATCTGGAGACCATCGGGGCAGTGCTGGTGGTATTGCTCTGCTGCGTGGTATGTCTGATCCTTCTGACGGAGAAATCCCTGCTTAGCAGTATGAAGAAGAGCGGCAGCCGTATGCGGGAGCTGTCCAGGGAAGAGGCCAGACGGCGCAGGGAAATGAACCAGATGAGGCATAGGGAGCAGGAGGAAGTCCGGGCCAGGAAAGAGGAAGAACGTGCAAGGCGGGATGAGAAGCGCAGACTGCGGGCAGAAGAGAAAGAGAACGAGAAAATCCTGCGTATGGAGAAGAAGGTCTCCGGCGTTATGCTGGATACAGCGCTGGCCAGGCCGGAGGAAGGATCCCACAGGGATGATATCCATGAGATCGTGCTGGATGGTCAGGAGGAAGTACTTCCAGGGATGGACATGGAAGAGGGAGATTATCTGGAGGAACCGGGGGAGCCTGCCTTCGGGTTTGAGCGGATCCAGATTAGGAGTGTCCATCAGGTATCCGTGGATCCGGGAATGGCAACAGAGCCTGAGATGCTTGATCCTATGGCTTTTCCAGGTCCGGAACCATATGATGGTACTGGGGATCTTGTGGATGCGGATATGTATGCAGATATGGATGGAACCATGGAAGCAGATGGATTTGCAGATGGAGGAATTTCAGTGGACCAGGGGATCTTCCTGGATCCGGATATGTATATGAATACAGGGATACCTGCACAGACGGATGGGCCAGCCGAAGCAGACATAGCCAATGGATCCGGGGCATATGTGGATGCTTTTTATGACCAGGAGGAGGTTGGACTGTCAGATGCGGAAAGCGCCGGCGTCTATGGGGAGGAATCCTCCAGGGATCCGGAGCAGTTCCCGGAACCGGATGCCCTTCCGTCAGCAGGCATCCCGCCGGTGGAGGATGCAATTGACTTGACTGGCCAGGCAATTCGGATACATAAGGAAGGCTCGTCAGAGCCTGCAGGGAAAACGGAGAGATGTGGGCATCCAGCCGTAGGCAATGGCCAGGTGGAAGGGACGCAGGAAAAAGTGGGAAGCACTCCAGAACAGTCCATGTCAGGCGGGAATGGACAAGGAGTGGTGAAGAAGCCAATGGAATACCGGCTTCCACCGCTGTCCAGGCTGCAGAAGGGGGAACCAGTGGCAGCAGATACCACCAGGGAACTGAAAGAGACAGCTATGCGCCTCCAGCAGACCCTTGCTACCTTCGGGGTGCGGGTGACCATTACGGATATCAGCCAGGGACCAAGTGTTACCAGATATGAACTGCAGCCGGAACAGGGTGTGAAGGTATCCAAGATTGTGGGATTGACAGATGACATCAAGCTGAATCTGGCTGCCACGGATATCCGGATTGAGGCACCGATTCCGGGCAAGGCCGCTATCGGGATTGAAGTGCCCAACAAGGAGACCATGATGGTAGCCCTGCGGGATCTGCTGGAAAGCCCCGAATTCCAGAATTTCCCATCCAATATTGCTTTTGCAGTGGGAAAGGATATTGCAGGCAAGGTGGTGGTGACGGACATTGCCAAGATGCCCCATATGCTGATTGCAGGAGCTACCGGCTCCGGTAAATCCGTCTGCATCAACACGCTGATCATGAGCATTCTTTACAAAGCCCATCCGGATGATGTGAAGTTGATCATGGTGGATCCAAAAGTGGTGGAACTGAGTATTTACAACGGGATCCCCCACCTGCTGGTGCCGGTGGTGACTGACCCCAAGAAGGCATCTGCAGCCCTGCACTGGGGGGTTTCCGAGATGGAGGAGCGTTATCGGAAATTTGCAGATTTCAATGTGCGGGATCTGAAGGGTTACAACAAAAAGGTAGAGTCCATGGGGGGGAGTGGTGACGGACAGGCTCCGGCTAAGATGCCACAGATTGTCATTATCGTGGATGAGCTGGCAGATCTGATGATGGTGTGTCCCGGGGAAGTGGAGGAATCCATCTGCCGTCTGGCACAGCTTGCCAGGGCAGCAGGGATCCATCTGATCATTGCAACCCAGCGTCCCAGCGTGGATGTGATCACAGGGTTGATCAAAGCCAATATGCCCAGCCGAGTGGCTTTTTCTGTGTCAAGCGGTGTGGACTCCCGGACCATTCTGGACATGAACGGGGCAGAGAAACTTCTGGGCAAAGGGGACATGCTTTTCTATCCCCAGGGATATTCCAAGCCGGCACGTGTTCAGGGCGCTTTTGTTTCCGACATGGAAGTGTCCGATGTGGTTGACTTTTTAAAGAACCAGACGCTGGGAAATACCTATGCGGAGGATGTGGAAGAGAAGATCCAGCACATGGACACATCCGCAGGCAGCTTTTCGGCAGGAGGCGGATCGGAACTGGATGATTTGTTCGAGAAGGCCGGGCGTTTTATCATTGACAAGGATAAGGCTTCCATAGGCATGCTCCAGAGGGTGCTGAAGGTAGGCTTTAACCGTGCAGCCAGGATCATGGATCAGCTCTGTGATCTGGGTGTGGTGGGTGAGGAGGAGGGTACCAAGCCCCGCAAGATTCTGATGAGTCCGGAGCAGTTCGAGCAGCTTCTGGAGGAAATATAGGAGAAAAGGAGCATCATGGTGAAGACAGACATTGAGATTGCGCAGGAGGCAAAGCTTTGGCCCATCGGGAAAGTGGCAGAGGGACTTGGCATCGGGGAAGAAGATCTGGAGTGCTATGGGAGATACAAGGCAAAGCTGTCCGAGGAACTGTTAGGACGGCTGCAGGATGCTCCCGATGGGAAGCTGATCCTGGTGACAGCCATCAATCCCACCCCTGCAGGAGAAGGAAAGACGACTACCAGTATCGGCCTGGGGCAGGCTTTTGGGAAGCTGGGGAAGAAAGCGGTAGTAGCCTTGCGCGAGCCGTCCCTGGGCCCCTGTTTCGGGGTGAAGGGAGGAGCGGCAGGAGGCGGCTATGCCCAGGTAGTGCCCATGGAAGACTTGAACCTGCATTTTACAGGGGATTTCCATGCCATCACTTCCGCCAATAACCTGCTGGCAGCCCTGTTGGATAATCATATCCAGCAGGGGAATGCATTGCAGATTGACACCAGACAGATTGTCTGGAAACGCTGCGAGGACATGAATGACAGGGTTCTGCGCAATGTGGTGGTAGGACTTGGCAGCAAAGTGGACGGAGTGGTCAGGGAAGACCATTTTGTAATCACAGTGGCCAGCGAGATCATGGCGATTCTTTGTCTGGCGGAGGATATGAGGGATCTGAAGGAACGTCTGTCCAGGATCATTGTGGCCTATAATTATGCAGGGGAACCTGTGACGGCAGGAGACCTCCAGGCGGTCGGTTCCATGGCGGCCCTGTTGAAGGATGCCATGAAGCCCAATCTGGTGCAGACCCTGGAGCATACGCCGGCTCTGGTTCACGGGGGACCCTTTGCCAATATTGCCCATGGATGTAATTCCGTGCGCTGCACCAGGGCAGCTCTGAAGATGGCAGATTATTGCATCACAGAAGCTGGTTTCGGTGCGGATCTGGGGGCAGAAAAGTTCTTTGACATCAAATGCCGCATGGCAGGGTTACGGCCGGATGTGGTGGTGCTGGTAGCTACAGTCAGGGCCTTGAAATATAATGGCGGAGTGGCCAAGGCTGATCTGAACCAGGAGAACCTGGAGGCGCTTAAAACAGGTATTGTAAACCTGGAAAAGCATATAGAAAATGTGCAGAAGTACGGGGTGCCAGTGGTAGTTACCCTGAATGCCTTTGTATCTGACACAGAGGCAGAAATCGCTTTTGTGAAGGAGTTCTGTCAGGAAAGGGGCTGCGAATTTGCCCTGTCAGAAGTCTGGGAAAAAGGTGGGGAAGGTGGTATCGCCCTGGCCAGAAAGGTGCTGGCTACCCTGGAACAGAAGGAAAGTCATTTTCATGTGCTCTACGGGGATGATCTGTCTCTGGAGGAAAAGGTAAAGACCATTGCAAAGGAGATCTACGGTGCTGCCCATGTGAATTTTGCACCGGCAGCCAGCAGGCAGCTCCAAAGACTGACAGAGCTTGGATTTGACAGATTGCCTGTATGTATGGCCAAGAATCAGTATTCCCTGTCAGACAACCCGAAACTGCTGGGGCGCCCTGAGGGATTCGAACTTGCTGTGCGGGAAGTGTACGTGGCGGCAGGTGCCGGGTTTGTGGTGGTACTTACAGGGGATGTGGTAACCATGCCGGGGCTGCCAAAGCAGCCAGCAGCATATAGGATTGATGTGAATGAGAAGGGTGTCATTACGGGTTTGTTCTAGAAGAGAGGGATTAGACATATGAAATGTCCTAATTGTGGTGCCGAGATGGCAGACAATACTCTGTATTGTGAGCAATGCGGCGAGGATATCCATATTGTGCCGGATTTTGAACCCGAACTGGAGCAGAATATACAGCAGACGATTATTGGCATCATGGAGGATCTTGGACAGGGAACAGACGAAGGCAGGGAAGCACAAGGGTGGGAACACCAGCAGGAGTGGGAGGAAGAAGATGAGGATGAAGAGGATGAAGAGGAAGTGCGCTATCCTCTGCGCCTTAGGAAAAAGCATCCTGTATGGAAAGCATTGGGGGTACTGTTTCTGATTGTCCTGTGCGTGGCAGGAGTCATAGGAGTACAGATCTATCAGTATAATTCCCTGGAATACCAGGTCAAGGCAGCCATGCAGAATGTAAAGCAGGAACAGTATGATAAGGCGATTGTGTGTTATAATAGGGCTATCGAATTGGATGAGACAGACATCGAATTGCGTTTCAGTCTGGCAGAAGTGTATTTACAGAAAAACAACAAGGTGGAATATGAATATCTCCTGCGGGACATTGCCAGAGACCCGGATGCCACTGTGGAACAGCTTGACCGTGCATATGGAAAGCTGATTGCCATCTACAGGGACAGGAAGGATTACCAGACCATTCATGAATTGCTCTTGAATAGCGGCAATGAACAGATGATCTCTACCTATCAGAATTATATTGCCAGACCTCCGGAATTCAGTGTCAATGAAGGATATTATACCAGCATCCAGCCATTGAAACTGACGGCCTTCGGGGCAGGGAAGATATACTATACCCTGGATGGCAGTACACCGGACGAGAACAGCTCCCAATATACGGCGCCCATTCTCCTGGAGAACGGGGACTACCTTGTAAAGGCTGTATTTATCAACGAATATGGCACTGTCAGCGAGGTAGAGGAGAAAGAGTATCACATTGAAAACGATGAGATTCTTGCACCAGAACTGAGTGCTGGCAGCGGAACGTATTACAGTCCCACTTACATAAGGGTGCTCAGCGATACAGAAAACGTGTATTATACTACAGATGGTTCCGACCCTACCTATGCTTCCAATGTATACACGGGACAGATTCCTATGCCTCTGGGCCGGTCAACATATAAATTCGCCCAGATCGTGGACGGGGTGACAGGGACGGTGGCGGAGCGGAACTATGAGCTGGTTATCAGTACAGATATTACACCGGAACAGGCGGTGGCAAATGCAGTGGCTTATTCCCTGTCCAGTGGTAAGATACGGGATGAGGCAGGACATTTTGATGATACGAATGCTGTGTACCTGTATGAGTACCTGTATGTGGTGAATATCAGTAAGGAAGGCGATTACTATGTGATCGTAGAAGTTCTCTGTACAGAGGACGGTACCTTGACCAGGACAGGCAGTGCCTATGGGGTTAACGTCTATACAGGAGAGCTGAAAAAGCTGTTTAAGGACCAGCGGGGAAGCTTGGTCCTGGAGGAGATAGAAGAAGGTGCAGTTTCCCGGGAAGGGGAATAGAGAGGCTTTAGGAAAGGATTTTACTGCTGGGATATGGAGCGGTATGTGCTGAAGTGTATAGGGAGGTATCGTGATGTATAAGATTACAAAAAAAAGGGAATTGACCACAAACATTTATCTGATGGATGTGGAGGCAGGCAGGGTGGCGAAATCCTGTCAGCCGGGACAGTTTGTCATTGTGCGGATGGATCAGGAGGGAGAGCGGATTCCGCTGACTATCTGTGACTATGACAGGGAAAAGGGAACCGTCACCATAGTGTTCCAGAGCGTGGGTGCAGGTACCCAGATGATGGCCGGTCTGGAGGAGGGGGATTCTTTCCAGGATTTTGCAGGTCCTCTGGGCTGCCCTTCGGAACTGGTGAAAGAGGATCTGGCAGCGCTTAGAGAGAAGAGAATCCTGTTTGTGGCAGGCGGTGTGGGAGCAGCCCCGGTGTACCCCCAGGTAAAATGGCTCCATGAGAACGGGGTGGCAGCTGATGTGATTGTGGGCAGCAAGACGAAGGATTTGCTGATCCTGGAGGAGGAGATGAAAGCTGTAGCTGGTAATCTCTATGTGACTACGGACGACGGTTCCTATGGCAGAAGCGGCATGGTGACCCAGACCATCAAGGATCTGGTGGCAGAGGGAAAAAAGTATGATGTATGTATTGCCATCGGCCCCATGATCATGATGAAGTTCGTATGTCTCTTGACAAAGGAACTGAACCTTCCCACAGTGGTCAGCTTGAATCCCATTATGGTGGATGGCACGGGTATGTGCGGTGCCTGCCGCGTGACCGTGGATGGCAAAGTAAAATTTGCCTGTGTGGACGGTCCGGAGTTTGACGGCCATGCCGTGAACTTTGATGAAGCAATGAGACGTCAGCAGATGTATAAGACCCAGGAAGGAAGATCCATCTTAAAACTGCAGGAGGGCGATACCCACCATGGCGGATGTGGAAACTGTGGGGCGTGAGTCCTATGTTGGAATAGACCGTACAGCTTTACGGTATTCCCACCTTCCGTCTGCAGAAAGCATTGTGGTGGTCAGCCAGAAGGAGGAAGCTACAGTGAGCCAACAGAAAACGAAGAATATGGAGGGATAACAATAAATGGATGTTTTGACAAGAATCCCTGTAAGGGAACAGGATGCCAGGGAGCGTGCTGCCAATTTTGAGGAAGTATGTCTGGGATATGACAAGGAGGAAGCCATGCAGGAGGCTTCCAGATGTATCAACTGTAAGAATGCCCAGTGTGTGAAAGGTTGCCCGGTGGCCATTGACATCCCGGCCTTCATCCAGAAGGTGAAGGAAGGAGAGATTGAGGAGGCTTACCAGATCATCAGCAAGGCCAGTGCCCTTCCTGCGGTGTGTGGCCGTGTGTGTCCCCAGGAGAGCCAGTGCGAGGGGAAATGTATCCGGGGCATCAAGGGAGACCCTGTTTCTATTGGCAAGCTGGAGCGGTTTGTGGCGGACTGGGCCAGGGAGAACGGAATCAAACCCCAGGGGGCAGCAGAGCAGAAGGGGAAGAAAGTAGCCGTGATCGGTTCCGGACCGGCGGGTCTTACCTGTGCAGGGGATCTGGCCAAGATGGGCTATGAGGTGACGATCTTTGAGGCCCTCCATGAACCCGGGGGTGTGCTGGTCTATGGCATTCCCGAATTCCGTTTGCCAAAAAACGATGTGGTAGCCAAAGAGATTGAGAACGTGAAAGCCCTGGGTGTGAAGATTGAGACCAATGTGGTGGTGGGAAAAGCTGTCACCATTGATGAGCTGCTGGGTGAAGAAGGGTTTGAGGCCGTATTCATCGGCTCTGGTGCAGGCCTGCCTAAATTTATGGGAATCCCAGGAGAGAATTCCAATGGCGTATTCTCTGCCAATGAGTATCTCACCAGAAGCAATCTGATGAAAGCCTTTGACAAGGATTCCCATACTCCTATTATGGAGAGTAAGAAGGTGGCCGTGGTAGGCGGAGGCAATGTGGCCATGGATGCTGCCAGGACAGCACTCAGACTGGGGGCAGAGGTACATATTGTATACCGTAGAAGTGAGGAAGAACTGCCTGCCAGAGTGGAGGAAGTTCACCATGCCAAGGAGGAAGGGATCATTTTTGACCTTCTGACCAACCCTGTGGAGATCTATGCCGATGAAAAAGGCTGGGTCACAGGCATGAAATGTATCCGGATGGAGTTAGGAGAGCCGGATGCCTCCGGGCGCAGACGTCCGGTGGAGGTACCCGGTTCGGAGTTCGTGATGGAGCTGGACACGGTGATCATGTCTCTGGGAACTTCTCCCAACCCTTTGATCTCCTCCACCACAGAAGGTCTGGAGACCAACAAGTGGAAATGCATTGTGGCCCAGGAAGAAAACGGCAAGACCACCAAGGAAGGCGTTTATGCTGGAGGAGATGCCGTCACAGGAGCTGCCACCGTCATTCTGGCTATGGGAGCCGGAAAGGCGGCAGCGAAAGGGATAGACGAATATTTGAGCAGCAAGTGACCTGCCAGTCATAGCCTGCCGTGAGGTGCCGGCAAGACGGCAGTGAAATCCGGCACCCAAGGGACGGCCAGGTGGCAGTGAAGAGACAGATGAATTGTAAGCAGGTGAGGAGGAACCATATGGTCAGACATATTGTGCTGTGGAATTTTGTGGAGGGCCTTTCTGACACAGAGAAAAGGGAAGCCGGACAGAAGATGAAGGAACTGTTAGAGCCGATCAAGGAACTGGTTCCCGGGACAGTGAAGATAGAGCTGTTGCAGAATGCTCAGCCTACCAGCAACCGGGATGTGGCCCTGGTTTCCGAATTTGAGACAGTGGATGCTTTGACGACCTATCAGAATCATCCGGCTCATGTGGAGGCAGGGAAGTATGTGAGGAGTGTCACCTGCGACAGGGCCTGTATGGATTACGAATACTGATGAAAACTTCCGGGTTTGTCTGCAGATCTTGAGGGGAGAACCGGATTTGTCCGGTGGCGCAGACAGATGCCGGATACCCCGGGAAAAAGGAAGGTAGACGGTATGCCATGGTGTCCAAAATGCAAAAGCGAGTATAGGGAAGGGTTCCGGGCATGTGCCGACTGCGGCTGTGAACTGGTGGAAACCTTGCCAGAAGAGAAGCATCCTCTGACCTTCGGTACGGAGGAAGAGATGGCCATGCTGGCAGAATTCCTGGACTACAGCGGGATAGAAGGCGTGGAAATCCAGTATGATGAGACAGAGGACAGTTATGACCTGTCTGTTCCGGACCAGGTTCTGGAAAAGGCAGCAGTTCTGATGCGGGTATTTTTGGTGAAGGAGCAGGAGCAGAAGGCAGTCTGTGCAGCAGATATGACAGGGGAAGATGCAAAAGGGGAAGATTCTTCCTGCCTGGAAGAGTACAGGGCAGCAGAAAGCCAGGGGACTGGGAACTTTGGGACGCAAGATTCCGGGACAGATAGCCAGGAGACCGGGATGGCAGGTGGCCAGGAGGCAGGCAAGGCCGGGGCAGAGGAATCCAGGGACAATGCGGCACAGAAACTCCAGGAAGCAGACACTGTCTCCAGGACTACGGGAAGTTCATCCCTGTACCAGGATAGTTCCCAGAAGGCAGATGACAACAGATCCTCTGCCTGGGTTCTCACCATTACGGGAGTACTGGGTATCGCGATAGTCGTGCTTGGTTTTCTGGAGGTACTTCCCTTCCAGATTGGCAATCCCTACCTGGTCTATGGTGTCATGGGCGTCATCTTCCTTCTCTTCGTGATTGCAGGCATCATATCCATGAAAAACGCAAAATTTTTTGCCAAAAAGGCAGAATCCGAGAATTCCCTGCGCAGTACACTGCTTGGCTGGTGCAGGGATAACTTGAAGGCAGGGGAAATAGACGAGGAACTCTCCTGCGTGTCTGAGCCGGAAGAAGTGAAGTATTTCAACAGGACAGCTTCTATCAAGGAGAAGCTGAACCGCCAGTTCATGAACCTGGACCAGGATTTCCTGGACCAGTTGGTGGATGACCAGGTCTATGAGATGGTTTTCGGGGAAAGTGGTGAATCATAAGGGGATATTGGTGAAAAGGATCTGTCCAGGTCTCTGTGACAGTTTCCAGGTAGGCCTAAGGGCTAACTCACATTTACGGGGCTGACTGGTGAAGTGAGGGCAAGACAGCATACCAGGGAACATGGGGGCCTGGTTTCTTTTTCTCCTATTGTTTGTGTCGCTGAAGTGGCATGTTTGGAAGTTTGGAAGTAAACTTCTAAAAGGAATGGATGTCCAAAGAAGAGGTATATATCCTCTAATGAAACGGACAGGGGGATATATGAAGATTACCATATTGTGTGTGGGGAAGATCAAGGAAAGCTTCTACAGGGAGGCTGTAGGGGAATATGTCAAGCGTCTGGGCAGGTATTGTAGTCTGGAGATCCTGGAGGTAGCTGATGAGAAGACCCCGGATGGGGCCAGTGCAACACAAGAAGATCAGATCAAGGAGAAGGAAGCTGACAGGATATTGTCAAAAATGCCAGAAGGTGCATATGTGTATACACTGGAGATCCAGGGGAAGCGTTATACTTCTGAGCTGTTTGCAGATGCCATTCACAAAGTGGGACTGGGTGGACGAAGCCATATAGTCTTTGTGGTCGGCGGTTCCCTGGGGCTTCATGAGAAGGTGTTAAGGCGCTCTGACCAGGCAGTGAGTTTTTCGGATATGACTTTTCCACACCAGTTGATGCGGGTGATATTGTGTGAACAGATTTACCGGGCTTACCGGATTCTGCATGGGCAGCCGTACCATAAGTAAGGGCGAAATATTCCAGAACAATTCCGAAGAAAGGCGGCCGGGAACGACAAAAAAGCTGGCTGAAACAGGAAAAGAGGGAAAACGGATGAAAGAATTGCGAAAACCTCCAAAGCTCTGCAGAGGAGATACCATTGCGGTGGTCAGCCCCTGCCATGGCTGGGCCGGAGATGCCAAGATTCGTTGGAAATACCAGCTGGGTGTTACATATCTGCAGGAGACAGGGCTGAAGGTGCTCCCTGCGCCGAATGCGCTTAGGGGCTCTGCTTATCTGTCTGAAAACCCAGAAGCGCGGGCAGAAGACATTATGTGGGCATTTGAAAATGCCGATGTGAAAGCCATTATTGCCAGTGTGGGAGGTAATGACAGTATAAGAATCATACCCTATATTGAGTCATCCCGAATCCGTACTTACCCCAAAATATTCATAGGTTATTCTGATGTTATGAATTTGCATATCCTCGCCTATCATTGTGGTTTGTCTTCTTTTTACGGCTGTAATCTGTTATCTCCCTTGGCAGAAGCACAGGGCTGGCACCTATATAGCAGGAAGTGGTTTGAAAAGGTGCTTTTTTCTGATTCAGAAATAGGTGTAATTGAACCTTCAAAGGAATGGACCTATGAAGAGGTGGATTATTTCGATCCGCTTCACAGGCGTACTTATTATCCGAACAATGGATATGAACTTATTCAAGGAGAGGGAACGGTGAAGGGCAGGCTGTTTGGCGGTCATACCGGGCTGAAGGAGCTGGGAAATACGCCGCTGGCACTTGATGCAGAGGATTTTAGGGATACCATTCTTTTTTTGGAAGATATTCCCGAGTTCTTTACGCCTTTGGCCATTGAGGATTTCCTAAGGTGGCTTGATAGAATTGGAGCACTGGGAGAAATAAACGGAATGATTCTGGGAAAAGCAAGTGAAAATACCACCTTTACCAGACAGAAGGAGACAGTAAGAGATGTGTTATCCCAATTGGGACAGGGGAAGCTTCCGGTTATTTATGGAGTGAATTTCGGACATTCTTCTCCTGTCTGTGTTCTGCCATATGGGGCAGAAGCGGAAATAAATTGCGAAAAAATTTCCTTTTCCATTTTGGAAAGCGGTGTATTGTAGGGCATAAGCGAATAGATGTCTGTCAGCATGGCGGACAGGTTGTTTTATGCTTGGCTTTGCTCAAAGGGATAATATTTAACTGCCTTGAGGTTTTATGGAGAACCCGTATCATGGCAGCATTCGTCGGAGGGTCACAGATGAACTTTGTAACAAAGGAATATATAAACAAAGGCTGGTCAAATGATAAAAAATATTGTGTCACCGATGAGAACGGTACAAAGTATCTTCTACGGATTTCTGATATCACGCAACATGATGTCAAACAGTCCGAATTTAACAGGATGAAAATGGTTTCCGCACTCGGAGTACCCATGTGCCGGCCAATCGAATTTGGCATATGTACGGCGGGTGTTTACTCCATTCAGAGCTGGATTGACGGCGAAGATGCCGAAGCAGTTATCTGCGGCTATTCTGACACGGAGCAGTATGCATATGGCCTTGAAGCGGGCCGGATTCTCCGCAAAATTCACTCCATACCGGCTCCGGCAAAGCAGGAGGACTGGCATCCCGTTTTCAGCAGAAACTGGATCGCAATATCCAAAAGTACAGAGAGTGTCCCGTCAAGTATGAGAATGGACAGGCGTTTATAGATTACATAAATGAGAACCGCCATTTGTTGAAAAACAGGCCGCAGGTATACCAGCATGGCGATTACCACATTGGAAACATGATGATAAGCAATGGGCGGCTTCACATCATTGACTTTAACCGAAATGATTATGGGGATCCATGGGAGGAATTTAACCGTATCGTGTGGTGCGCACAGAGATCTCCGCTCTTTGCATCCGGAATGGTAAATGGATACTTTGACAACGAAGCCTCTCAGAATTTCTGGAAGCTGCTTGCGCTATACATTTCCAGCAATACTCTTTCATCTGTATACTGGGCGATACCTTTTGGGCAGGAGGAAGTGGATACGATGCTTGGGCAGGCCAAAGAGGTCTTGGAGTGGTATGACAATATGCGAAATATAATACCTGCTTGGTATCGTAAATGATATTACCTGTAGTATAGCAGGTTACAGTTCACAGCAATTATATACATAAATGCTCGAATAAGCCGGTTATTTTGAAGTGAAAGTAAAATATGGGTGTCCTGTTAGGACAGATTATGATAAAATGTAAGGAGGCGCGGGAGGTAAAGTCATGAATATACGCATGGCCATTGCGAAGAATATTCGTGTGGCTGACGAGAAAGCCGGTTACGATGCGGCCTGTAAGCGGCTGCTTTCGGAGAAGATTATTCTGGTGTGGATTATGAAGAATTGCCTGGATGAATACCGGGATTGTGATGTGGAGCAGATTCCGGATGATTTCTGCCCAATATGGAACAGAGTTTACAAATTCCGAAACTGCAGAAATGTACTTGAAAGAAATAAGATAACTATTTCAGGCAGAGCATTTCCGGGTTCTGCCTAAAAGAATACTATGATATTTTTCGCACTTGGGGTTATTATGGAGAACCATACATACCATAAATGACGGCTAAAAGGCAGATGGATTGTATGAGACAAAACTGAAAGATGTTTGAAAGGAAATCAAAATGGAAATAAAACCGATTGAAACTTCAAGGCTTCTATTGCGGGGTTTTATAAAAGAAGATGCACTATGGGCCTATAGTATATGGAATGACCCTGAGATGGGTAAATATTTACTTGACGAGTCAAAAGAAGAGATTGACCTTGGATATATAAAAGAATTAGAGGTACTTGGAGAAGACGAAGAGTGCTGTTATTTAATTCCGGTGTTGAAAGGCTCAAAGCAGCGTATAGGAACCTGCAGTTTTATGATTAGTGAAGATAAAAGAATCTATGATATTGCTTATTGCGTACATAAGGATTTCTGGTGTCGAGGATATGCCACTGAAATAGCGCAGGGAATGATTGAGTATGCACGTACCCAAGGTGCAGAAAAAGTTACTATTTGGGTTAGCAAAGAAAATGTTCCCTCAAATCGTGTTGCGGTGAAATGCGGTGGAAGAATTGTCACTGAAAAAACATATAAAAAAAGAGGCACCGATATTAGCATGGAAGAATATTTATATGAGGTTTTGCTTTAGTCTTTTGGAGATAGGGTAATTCATGGACACAGTAACAAAGAAACAATATTTAGAAAATCCATGCCGCGCATCGTCTATCCCATATTGGAAAGCAGTCTGTATCTCCATTCCAGATAATATGAAAATTTTACATGACAGTGAGTTCAATACAGAGTTGCTGAAGCGATATATAGATGAACCATACTTTCGTTTGCAACATCATATGCTGGAAGTGAAGCCTGTGTCATTGCCAGAGGGCTATTCTCTTTATAAATCCTCTCTGCCCGAATTTGTGGAGCATATTAACAGTTGCTATGAAAACATTGGTATTGCAATGTCGGAAATGCAGGATTATTTAACCAGAAGACAGTATAGTTCAGAACTTTGGCTGGCTGTTAGGGATGATTGTAAAAGAAAAGTTCAGCTTATGCCCATTCGCAAAATCGTGCCTTTCGGCACTCCCCGCTGCCTACGCAGCTTCTTTTTGCTCATAGGTGGGCATTCCCTCAGTGGAAAGCAATGGATGAAAATTTGTGCAAGCACGATTTTCACCCATATGCTTCCCACTGGCTGAACTTTTGAGTTGAAAAATTGTAGCAACTGGGATTGCCGAACTGGACCGTGAGATTGGAGAGGGTGTATTGGAATGGGTTCAGGTATCAAAGGATTATCGTAGACGTGGATTAGGGAGTTATCTTGTGTTAGAGTTGTTGTGGAGAATGAGAAAAGCGGCGAGATTTGTTACGGTATCAGGAGAATGCGAAAATGCCGATAATCCAGAAGGATTATATCGAAAATGTGGTTTTGCGGTGACGACGTGTGGCATGTTTTGCGAGAGCGAGAGTAAACTGGTTTCGCAGGATAAAAAGGTCTCAGTCAATTACCCCGCAGCAAGCTGGCGGGGCATCAATCTTCCAACGCAGCAAGCTGCGGGGTATTGACCCTCGCGGCATTCGCCAAATGCTCGTGCCAGCACAGCACTTGGCTCATTGCTCGCGGGAATAAAAATGCTGTGAGGCAAGATCTCCACTTATGAAAATATCTATAAAGAAGACAACAGTATTTCAAAGGGGGACGAAGCCGTAAAGATATTTCTGAACGCAGATGGGACAATGGATGATGTCAGCAGGGAGTTAAAGGCATTTCTGGACTATGTGGCAGCGTAGAAGCCGGAGGATTCCTATGTTGAGCAGCTGGAAGAAGCTGTGCGGGAAACCAAGAAAAACAGGGAATGGGGGCATGAATACAGGTAGTTTTTCCGAAAAAAGGGGGAGCGACATGTGGATAAGAGAATACCAGGGGCCGGATTGTAAGATTCTGGCGAAGCTTTTTTATGATACGGTCCACAGAGTGAATGCCAGGGACTATACGGAAGAGCAATTGGATGTATGGGCCACAGGCTGGGTGGACCTGGAGGAATGGGACCGGTCCTTTCGGGAACATTACAGCATCGTTGCCGTTTGGGGGGACGTTGTCGTGGGATTCGGGGATATAGACAGGACAGGTTATCTGGACCGCTTATATGTTCATGCGGATTACCAGGGCAGAGGGGTTGCCACGGCTATCTGCAACCGGCTGGAACAGGAGATCCCGGGGAACATCATCACCCACGCCTCTGTCACGGCAAGGCCTTTTTTGAAAAAAGAGGTTATAGGGTGATAAAAGAACAACAGGTGGAGCGGCAGGGGATTTTACTTACAAATTATGTGATGGAAAAAGGCAGGTAAGACTGTAGCCTTAGGGATTCCCACGGAAAGAGGACATATGAAAAAGGCGATTGATTTTATGAAAAAAGAAGCAGTGCTTTGTGTGGCATTGCTGTTGGCCCTTCTGTCAGCCTGTATTGTGCCGCCGGATCGGGGGTATGCGTCATACATAGATGTGCGGACGCTGGCAATCCTGTTCTGTTTGATGAGTGTCATGGCCGGATTGCAGAAGATAGGGGTATTCGGATGGATTGCCAGGAGGCTTTTGGGAAAAGTAAAAGGTTCCCGTGGCCTTGTGCTGGTGCTTTTGCTGCTGAGCTTTTTCTCCAGCATGCTGATTACCAATGATGTGGCGCTGATCACCTTTGTGCCTTTTACCTTTACCGTGCTGGCCATGACCGATGGGGAACAGAGGCAAAGGCTGGCCCTGCCCCTGGTGGCCATGCAGACCATAGCCGCCAACCTGGGCAGCATGCTGACGCCCATAGGAAATCCCCAGAACCTGTATCTCTATGGCAGGGCCGGGATGTCCCTGGGAAGCTTCCTTGCGCTGATGCTGCCCTATACAATGGTTTCGCTGGTCTTTTTGCTGGCCTGGGGAGTGGTCCTGGGCAGAGGATGTGCTGATGGGCACAAGCCCCTGGCAGAAGGGCTTGAAGCAGGGGAGGCAGGGTTTTTGCGGTCAAAGGCAGACTTGCTTTCACTGTGGATCTACCTGGCGCTGTTTTTGCTCTGTCTGCTGACGGTGGCCCATGTGCTGCCCTGGCAGATGGTACTGGGAAGCGTCCTGGCGGCGGTGGTGTTCCGGGACAGGAAACTATTGGCGAAGGTGGACTATTCGCTGCTGCTGACATTTGTGGGATTCTTTATCTTTATCGGGAATGTAGGGAGGATTCCGGCTTTCCGGGATTTCCTGCAGAAGGTGGTAGCTGGCAGGGAGGTGTATGCCGGCATCGCTGCCAGCCAGGTTATCAGCAACGTGCCTGCGGGGCTGCTGCTGTCGGGTTTCACGGAGGATTATGGGAGGCTTGTGGTGGGCGTGAATCTGGGCGGGCTTGGGACGCTGATTGCCTCCATGGCCAGTCTGATTTCCTACAAATATGTGGCGAAGGAAGAGGGTGCCCGCAAGGGAGCATATATCGCTGTTTTCACGGTGAGCAATATCTGCTTTCTGGCAGTGCTGGTGCTTTTTGACGGATTGTGGAGGCATTTTTTCCAGGGTTAAGGCGAAGGCTGCCTGACAGAATAGCATATGAGGATTTTCACATTTGGGTGTAATACGGGAAAAGCGGATTGCCTGGATGGTGGACAGGCTCAATAAGAATCTGAAGCCTATGTAGGTTGTGGCGACAGGGCAAAACTATGAATAGGCGATAGGAAAGATAATGTGCCGATGGGAGTGGAACCGGGATAGAGATAGTGGATGAGATGAGAACGGAAAAGATAAACAGGTCGGCAATCCAGGCATGGCTGCATGATATTGCTTCTGTTACAGAGTATCGCTTATATGAACAGCACCATATCCATGGGGCAGAAATGGCTTATGGTATTTTGAAAGGATTTAACTATGATGATGAGAAAATTGCTTTGGTACAAGATTGCATTAAAAAGCACAGAGGGAGCGTCCATTATGAAAGGGACAAAGTAGAAGAAATATGTGTCGCAGATGCGGATGCGATTTCACATTTTTATAATGTCCCGGGACTGCTGTATCTGGCGTATGTGGAGAAAGGTATGGGAATAGAAGAAGGCAGGGAGTTTGTAAAAAATAAGTTGATGAGAAGTTTTCAGAAGTTGTCCCCGGGCAGTGCAGAATATTACAGGGAAAAGTATGATAAAGTCATGGAAGTTTTGGATGAAACAAAGAGAAGGCAATCAATATCTGGAGATCTTTGAGGATGTCCATATGGATAGTGTAATCAAGGAAGTCCCGTGAAGGAGGAGGCTTGTGAAACCAACCAACAGACAACCATTATTCATTATTACAGGTGCATCATGTGTGGGGAAATCTACTCTTTGCGAGCAATTATTCATCCATGAAAAAGACTATATTGTCATGGAAAGCGATCTGCTGTGGAATGAGGTGTACAATACGCCAGGCGATGACTATTGTGCTTACCGCCGCTTGTGTATGAGAACATGTGCCTGCATTTCCCAGATCGGCAAGCCTGTTGTTTTATGCGGATGTGCAGTCCCGAAGCAATTTGAGAACCATCCGGAAAGAGAATGGTTCTCGGATATATACTATCTTGCAGTGGTCTGCGAGGATACGGCCCTGGAAGAGCGTATGCGCAATGGCCGGAAGGTGACGGATGAAGAATGGATAAAAAGTTCCCTTGCATTCAATGGCTGGCTGAAGGAAAACGCTGCCATGATTTCGCCGCCTGTCACCTTGCTGGACACCTCTGGCCTTTCACCAGAACAGGCTTCTGAAATGGCGCATCATTGGATTACCGGGAAAATGGGAAAGTATGAACTCCAGGAAAGGGCAAAAGGGGCCCTCTAGGAGGAGTGCAGGGAGATGAAGCAGAAAGTGAAGAGGATAGTATTGCGTTTTGGAAAATTTGGGAAATTTGTGCCGCTCATTGTAGCGGCTGCCATGATCTTGTGGGCAGCATTCAGCCAGTCCAATGTGAACGGATATGTGCTGGCCTTTTTCGCGGCACTGGTGGCAGGGGTTCTTTTTGTAAAGGATGAAAAGGCATACGGGGAAGCATTGGTATATGGGTTAAGCAAGCCCATGTTCGGGGTGATTGTGATGGCAGTGATGCTGGCTGCGATTTCGGGTAAGCTGATTTCAGCCAGCGGTGTGGTACAGACCATTGCAGTCTATGTGGTGGCGGCAGGCTTCACAGGTAAGCTTTTTGTGGCGGCTTCCTTCCTTATCACCTGCCTGCTGGCCTTTGCAACAGGAACTTCGGTGGGAACCTATTTTGTGGTGATCCCGATTCTGTTCCCGGTGGGAGTGATGGCGGGGGCAGCGCCGGAATATATGATCGGTGCCATTGTGTCGGGGGCGGCCTTCGGCGACAACCTGGGACCTATCTCGGACACTACCATCGCTTCCTCTGCCACACAGCATGCGGATCTTGGTACCGTGGTGAAGACCAGGATGCGTTACAGCCTGCCTGCAGCGGCGGGTGCCCTTGTGCTGTTCCTGCTGTTCTCCAGGACAACAGAGGCGGGGGCGGCAGCCACAGTGGCAGCTGGTGAGGCTCATCCGGTCAGCCTGGTCATGCTGGTGTTGCCTGCGGTGATTATCGTCCTGTGTCTGATGAAAAAGCACTTGATTACTGCCCTTTCCTGGGGGATCCTGGCGGGGATTGCCGCAGGACTGCTTTCTGGTATATACACGGTGGATAAGCTCATTTCCTTTCCCGGTGGATTTGCCGTGTCCGGGGCTATCATAGAGGCCATCACGGGAACTGCAGGTACGGTGGCCATGCTGATTGCAGTATTCGCCCTTCTTGGGGTAGTGGAGCGCAGCGGTCTCTTTGAGGATGTAGGAGTGTTCCTGTCCCGCTTTGCAAAGAGTGAACGCAGCACGGAGACAGCCATTGTGCTTTCCACGGGGATATTGAGTATGGTGACAGGGGTCATTTCCGTGGCAATCGTGGCCCTTGGGGATCTGGTAAATGAGATCGGGGAGAAAGCGGGGGTAGACCGGTACCGCCGGGCCAACCTGCTGGACTGCACAGGCTGTGTGTTCTGCTTCCTGGCCCCCTGGACAGTACACTGTGTGATTCCGGCCCAGCAGTCCGCCCAGTTCGGGGAGGGCTTTGCGGTGGCGCCTGCATCCATCCCCCTGGTGAACTTTTATTCCCTTTGTATGCTGGGGATCCTGGCCGTGGCGGTGATTACCGGATATGGCAGGAAACGTTAGGACAGCCTGTGTTAGGAAGAGCACTGTAAATGGCAGTAGAGAGTCACTCTATCTGTATTGGTTTCATTTCCCTGTGGGTCGATCTGTTACTGCTTATTGTGACGCCGAGAGATGCTTTCGCACGTTTTTTGTGTGACAAACCCGTGATGAATTCCAGATGGAAAAGCCGGGAGATAAATATATGTGGCCTGTTAGTAATCCCCCAAAGAGTCGAGAGAACAGTATTACCCGCTACTACATTGCAGAAGAAAATCTGGTGGGCAATGTAAAAGAGCGAAAGGAAGATTATGATCTGATGGCGGCTGTTATGATAGGCCTTGGGAAAGAGGAAAATTCTAATACAGATGTGTTAAAATTGTTAAATATCCTTCTATCCACAGAGACGGGTTCAAAGGATAAATGTCAGATACTAGAGAAGGAATTCCGTATTAAAATGACGCAGATGTTAGAGAGTGAGGTATCGCTTATGTGTAATTTGAGTAAGGGTGTGGAAGAGAAAGGAATTGAGAAGGGAAGACAGGAAGGAAGACGGGAAGGAAGACAGAAAGGAAGACAGGAAGGAAGGCAGGAAGGGATAATAGCCATGGTATCAGCATTAAGGGATTTAGAAATTACGGACAGCATAATTCTGGATAAAATCCAGGAAAAGTTCCATTTGACAGAGGAAGCAGCCAAAATGTATCTGTAGGCATGGCAGAAAGCTATATTGGTATTTCTAACCCCATTGGACTGACCCGGATGGGGTTTTTATGAATAGGACAATATGTGACAGATGGAGGGGGACACCTGGGATGACACATGACATGTTTTGCAGGCATGCGAAGGCCCTTCTTGCATTTTGTGACTACCCTGCAGTCCAATACAAGGTTAAATTTACCCTGCTGGGCACGCCCTACGAGGATCGGGGACTGTCCCTGTTGCGGAAGGATTTCTTAAAAAGTGATATTGTGGAGGAGATGTATCAGACACAGGATGAAAATGGCGGCTGGGGGAGGCTGCAGTCCAAGGACTATTCCGTGAAGGCCAGGATCCCCACCTCCGGCGTGGGAATCGAGCGTTGTCTGTATATCGGGCTTACACTGGAGGATCGGGATATCCTGTTTATGGCCAGGGAGTATCTCCAGGAACTGCTCCTTGGCACCAGCCGGGAGAAGCCCTGGGAGAAAAATGAAAGGGCGCTTCCCTGGCACCGGGCTACGGTCTGTAACCTAATGGAAGCCATTTCGCCGGGATCCCCCCTGTGTGACGAAACCTGGCACCAGTGGCGGTATATTGCTGGCAGGGCCTATGAGGATGGGGAGTATTCCTATGAGAAGGACCGGGCCGCCCAGCATGAGGTGTTTCTTACCAGGGAAGACCGGCTGGTGCCTATGCAGAGCGAGTTGCTGCTCAAGAGGCGGGGGGAAATAGATGATTCCCTGGAGGATGCCATGCTGCGGCACTTGGGAGGACATGCTTCCCGGAATGGCCATCTCTGGGACAAGACCCCGGACCGGCTCCCGGAAACCTTTGTGTACAATAAAACCAGGAGATGGTTCAAGACATTCCGCTATATCAACCAGTTTAAGGGTTCCGGCCTCTATCTGGCAGATGCCGTGGAATGGCTCCTGGAGAATGCCCGTGAGGACGGGCTCTGGGACTGGGGTTCCCAGGTAAAGGATCCCTGGGGGTATTTTGGATACTTTTCCTGTAACAGGCATTACAGCCATAACCGTGTGGTGGACTGCACCATAGAGGTGTTGGATTTTTTGAGACAATACATGGAAAACAATGGAGTTGAGTAGGAAATGTAAGGCGCAGCGGGGGCAGAAGGTATACGGCAGATGCCGTGACGCTGATGACCCTTCACGGTTCCAAGGGTCTGGAATTTCCCGTGGTGTTCCTCTACGGCATGGACAAAGGGCGCTTTCCTCTGGAAACGGGCAAGGGGAAGGTAGACAGGGAGGAAGAACGCCGCCTGTGTTATGTGGGTATGACCAGGGCCAGAGAAGAACTGATCCTGGTCTGCGGGGAGGAGCCTTCTCCTTTTCTCCGGGAGATCTCGGAAGGATATGCCAGGTGGGAGCGGGTGGAGAAGGAGGAAAAGGGAGGCGCCACAGGCTGTACGGTTGAGTCTGTTTGACATATAGCTGCCTGGGAAGCGGCTTTGGATGTGCCATAGTAAAGCCGTGAAAAGAAACTTTTGCCTTGAATTCATGCCTGTTTGATAGTATAATTTTATAGTGAAAAGTTCAACCAGTGGAAAGCATATAAATGAAAATCGTGCTTGCACGAATTTTCATCTATCGCTTTCCACTGAGGGAGCGCAAGCTCAGCACAGTTGAGCTATAAATGAGCAAAAAGGAACCGCGGAGCGGTGGGGAGCGCTGTAAGCGCGATTTTGCGGATGGCGCGGGCTGAACTTTTACCGGAAAATGTTCTGGCACATGACACAAAACGATTAAGGAGGTCGGAGGCAATTATGATTACCTGGAACAATTTGGATACTATCCCCGCATACCAGGAACTGCGCGAGGTGGCACCTGCTAGGCTGGCAGAGGCCATGACAGGGGAGGGCGGTGCAGAGCGTGTGCGGAAGTACAGTGTCCCCATGGCAGCGGGACTTTCCTACAATTATGCTGCGAAGCAGGTGGATGAGGATGTGCTGGGAGCGCTTGCAAAACTGGCAGAGGAGACCCAGCTTGCGGAGAAATTCGAGGCCCTGTATAATGGTGAGGTGATCAACACCGGGGAGAAGCGCATGGTGCTCCACCACATGACCAGGGGACAGCTTGGCGGGACAGTGGTGGCTGACGGTGTGGACAAGCGCAGCTTCTATGTGGAGCAGCAGCGCAAGATTGCAGAATTGGCCCATAAGGTACACAATGGAGAGATTACAAACGCCGCAGGCGAGAAATTCACCACAGTGGTACAGATCGGCATCGGCGGCAGTGACTTAGGTCCCCGCGCCATGTACCTGGCCCTGGAGAACTGGGCCAGGGTGAACAATACCTTCAAGATGGAGGCCAGGTTCATCAGCAATGTGGATCCGGATGACGCAGCAGCCGTACTGCATACCATTGATGTGGCCCACTCCCTTTTCGTGCTGGTGTCCAAATCCGGCACTACCCTGGAGACCTTGACCAATGAGTCCTTTGTGAAGGATGCCCTGCGGAATGCAGGCCTGGATCCTTCGAAACATATGATCGCTGTTACCAGTGAGACTTCCCCCCTGGCAAAGAGCGAGGATTACCTGGCAGCCTTCTTCATGGATGATTATATCGGAGGCCGTTTCTCCTCCACCTCCGGCGTAGGCGGTGCAGTGCTGTCCCTGGCCTTTGGCCCGGAGGTGTTTGCCCGGTTTTTGGAGGGTGCGGCAGAGGAGGACAAGCTGGCACGGAACAAGGATATGTACACGAATCCTGCTATGCTGGACGCCTTGATCGGGATCTACGAGAGGAATGTGCTGGGCTACCAGAATACGGCGGTGCTGCCTTATTCCCAGGCCTTGAGCCGTTTCCCGGCACACCTGCAGCAGCTTGACATGGAATCCAACGGCAAGTCGGTGAACCGCTTTGGCGAGCCGGTAGAGTATGTAACCGGCCCTGTGATCTTCGGGGAGCCGGGCACCAACGGACAGCATTCCTTCTACCAGTTGCTCCACCAGGGAACCGACATCATTCCCCTGCAGTTCGTGGGCTTTAAGGACAGCCAGATGGGCAGGGACGTGGTGATCCAGGACAGCACCAGCCAGCAGAAGCTCTGCGCCAATGTGGTGGCACAGATCGTGGCATTTGCCTGCGGAAAAGCGGATGAGAACCGTAACAAAAACTTCCAGGGTGGACGTCCTTCCAGTATCATTGTGGGTGGACAGCTGACGCCCCAGGCTCTGGGCGCACTGTTATCCCACTTTGAGAACAAGGTGATGTTCCAGGGATTTGTGTGGAATATCAACAGCTTTGACCAGGAAGGGGTACAGCTGGGGAAAGTCCTGGCCAAGAAGGTGCTGGCCCATGACACGGACGGAGCACTGAAAGCGTACAGTGAGTTGCTGCATATCTAGAAGATATTATCGGTAATTAGTATGGTTTATGCCAGGCTGACTGCCTTCGGAGCCAGGAGAACCGTGAAAGCGGTTGGCCTTATGAGGCCGGCTGGTTATAAGCCGTGCCTGTAGAGGAGCCATAGGGGCTGCTGTTATGACGGAGAGGGTTCATCGTGGTACGGCAGTTCCCTTTTTTCCTCTACCAATGGAAAAGAGGGTCTCGTGATGCATAATAGATTTTGACGAATTATTTGATTTGGATTGGTAGAGACCGCGGGGTCTCTATTTTCATGGGAAAATTCTTCTCAAGTATCTGTGATATCATGTATCATGCCATTTGCAAGAAATCTATTTTATAACCAGGATAACAGTTCCTTAGTGAGACTGATATGTTTTACAACCACAGGTTGATTTTTGTGTCCGTAACTTCCTGTTTCCTGTATGGTAATGGGGCACCTGCCAGTTTATAATGGACTTACAGCGCTGGGAAAAAAGAACAAGACGGCACACTGGTGAGAAAACCATGATATGGTTATGGCAGTGAAGCAGTCAGAACAAAAGGTTATGAGCGGAGGTATCACAGATGGATTTAGAGAAAATCGGAACAAGAATTGCGTCCCTGCGCAAAGAACGGAAGCTTACGGGAGAGGCCCTTGCAGAGCGGCTGCAGGTAAGCCCCCAGGCTGTATCCAAATGGGAAAATGGA
>CAJTOJ010000001.1 GCA_910577665.1 uncultured Acetatifactor sp. | reverse complement strand
TCAAGGAGGATGTACAGGGAGTCAAAGAAGACCTGCAGGGAGTCAAGGAGGAAGTCCTGCTGGTCAAGGAGGATGTACAGGTAGTCAAAGAAGACCTACAGGGAGTCAAGGAGGAAGTTCTGCTGGTCAAGGAGGATGTACAGGGAGTCAAAGAAGACCTGCAGGGAGTCAAGGAGGAAGTCCTGCTGGTCAAGGAGGATGTACAGGGAGTCAAAGAAGACCTGCAGGGAGTCAAGGAGGAAGTTCTGCTGGTCAAGGAGGATGTACAGGTAGTCAAGGAAGACCTACAGGGAGTCAAGGAGGAAGTTCTGCTGGTCAAGGAGGATGTACAGGGAGTCAAAGAAGACCTGCAGGGAGTCCAGGAAGAAGTGCATCAGATTAAATTGTGCCAGGAAAATATCATAGAACCTCGCTTGAATACAATAGAGTCGTGCTACCTTGATACCTATAAGCGATATGAGGATTATATAGATGTAATAGATTCTGCGCTTGATGATATCAAGACGGTAAAAAAGTAGTAGCAAAACATAGTGACCAACTGCAAAGATTGGCATAGGAAGAAATCAGTCTGCGATGAAAGGCCGGGAACCTCATCGGATTCCCGGCTTTCTTGGATTTTCAAGTGAAAGCGGGAACAGGAAGGAGAAAGCAAGGGCATGAGAATGAGACTACGTCCTTACAGACAGGGGGATGGGGCATACATTGTCAAATGGGTGGACAGCCAGAGGATACATACCTTGTGGTGTGCCAATCAGATCGCCTATCCTATGACGGAGGAGACCTTTGAGACTGGGCGGGAAGCAGGCATTGCGAAATGGGGAAATTCCTGTTTTACGGCAACAGACCAGGCTGGAACACCGGTTGGCTATTTCCAGATGAGCATCCATGAGGCAGATAACACGGCTTTTATGGGATATATTATTGTAGACAGGGTCTGCCGGGGGATGGGATATGGGCAGGAAATGATGGAGCTTGCGAAGCAATATGGCTTTCAGCTTGCCGGAGTCGGCAAGTTGCGACTTGCGGCATTTGATTGCAATGTACAGGCAGTAAGTTGTTATAAAAAATGTGGATTTATAGTGATCAGATATGAGGCAGATGCGTTCTGCTATGAACAGGAAATATGGGGACGATATACTCTGGAGGCATGTCCGGCGTAAGCCTGCCACAGGATTTTTAGAGATTACAGCAGAGGAGATCCGGACTGTGCAGTGGGCTTCGGAGGAAGAGATCCTGCAGACGGCTAAAAAGGGATCTTCATTATATCCAGAGCTAATCAAGGCTTTTTGCCGTGCATGGTGTATTTAGCGCGCGGCGTCTGCAGGTTATAAGGATAGGGAAGTAGGAGATGCTTCCCGGACAGGAGTTGTGCCTGGAAGAAGGAAATATCGATCTGATCAGTGGAGAAGAAAACGGGAAACAGGGCAGCAGCAAAGCAGAAGGAGGCTTTATGGAGGAAGTCCGTCTATTGGTATCTGGTGTTGTGGGAAAAGATGGCAGGAAGATTATCAGGGTGTTTTTCCAGCGTGGAGAGGACTGTGCAGAGGGGATTCTGCCAGAGGGGATGATCACTCTGGCAAAAGGATTTTCCGAAGAGGAGGTGCGGGGGCTGGAAACGTATCTGCGGACCCATCAAAAGGAGATCACAATACAGGCCAGAGAGGTGAATCCTCTCCGGAACTGGTTGTTTGGAGATGCGACTACAACCGTACGCACAGGGCAATGACAGTTAGAGGCCGCACCCTTGACTTTTACACTTTAAACTGTTAAAATCAAGGGGCAGTCCGGGCGTGGAAACCATGGAACAGGAAATCGGAGCAATGTCTGAGGACCTGGCGGGATATGTCATATCCGGGCTGAAACAGAAAACAGGAGGAGTAGGTCTATGAAAGAAATATCGAGTCTGATCGCATACCGCCCGGATGTGAAGGTGGTAGATGCTACCCTGCGGGACGGGGGACTGGTGAACGATTTCTATTTTCAGGACGATTTTGTGAAAGCACTGTACCTGGCAAACCTGCGGGCTGGCGTGGACTATATGGAGTTTGGCTACAAGGCGTCCAGAGAGATCTTTGACACGGAAAAATTTGGGAAGTGGAAGTTCTGCAAGGATGAGGATATCCGGGCCATTGTGGGGGAGAACGCCACGGACTTGAAGATAGCAGTCATGGCAGATGTGGGCCGGTGTGACTACAAGACGGATATCATCAGCCGGGCAGACAGTCCCATTGACCTGATCCGGGTGGCCACCTATCTGAATACCATTCCCGCAGCAGTGGACATGATTGAGGATGCGGTGAAAAAGGGTTATGAGGTAAGCTGCAATATTATGGCCATATCCAATTCCCGGGAGGGAGACTTGAAGGTGGCACTGGACATTCTGGGTCAGACACCAGTGGATGTGTTCTACATTGTGGACAGTTATGGGGCCATGTATCCGGAGCAGATTGCCCGGCTGGCAGACCTGTACCTGGAAGTGGCAGCGAAATATGGCAAGAAGGTGGGAATCCATGCCCACAACAATCAGCAGCTTGCCTTTGCCAATACCATCGAGGCGGTGGGGGATGGTGTGGACTGGCTGGATGCCACATATGCTTCCATGGGCAGGGGGGCAGGTAACTGTGCCATGGAACTGCTGCTGGGATTTTTACGGAACCCCAAGTATAATGTGTACCCTGCCATCCGGTTTATCGATACCTACATGAGTAAACTGAAGGAGGACGGTGTGGTGTGGGGATATGACCTGCCATACTTGATGACAGGGCTTCTGAACCAGCATCCCCGGGCTGCCATCCAGTTTACCAAAGAGGGACGGAAGGACTATACGGAATTCTACAGGGAAGTGGTGGCCCAGGACTGATCTTTTTCAGTAAAAGTTCAGACAGGGCACAGAATTGTTACCCTTATCAAAAGATACGACTCACGCGATTCTTTTTTCAGTGGGACAGGCTTCTGTCCAGATGATATGGTAAAGTATGCTACAGGAAATCCAAGGAAAGGCAAAAAAGGATGGAGGTAGCGGGAATGGAAGAAAAAATACTTGAAATCGGGACAGTGATGCCAGAGGATTTCTCTGCAAAAATGGAGCAGGGAGCGACAGGAAAGGAAGTAACAGGAAAGGAAACAGCAGGGAAAAAGGAGACGGTGCCAAAGGGAGAGGCGTGGGAGAATACAGGCCGGGGAGGAAAGAGCATTTACGATCTTCTGGAAGAAGAGATCATGAAGTCTGACATGACCGAAAGTGACAAGACAAGAGGTTTGTCAAGACTGTTGAAAGTCCGGGGCAGGAAGGTGAACATTATGCTGGCCGGGGCGACGGGCAGTGGGAAGAGTTCCACCATCAACGCCCTGTTCCGGATGGAAGTGGCGAAAGTGGGCGTGGGTGTAGCCCCGGAGACTCCGGAGATTGCCAGATATGAACTGGACAACCTGGTGATCTGGGATACCCCGGGACTGGGGGATGGGGTAGAGAAGGATGAGCGGATTACCAGGAAGATTGTGAAGAAGCTCAATGAGATGGATGGGGAATGCAATCCTCTGATTGATATGGTGCTGGTGATCCTGGATGCTTCTTCCAAGGATCTGGGGACATCCTATGATTTAATCAATAATGTGCTGATTCCCTGCCTCGGCAGAAAGGCGTCCAGTGAGCGGATTCTGGTGGCGCTGAACCAGGCAGATATGGCCATGAAGGGTACACATTGGAGCGAATATCTGAACGAACCGGACGAGGTGCTGGAGAAGTTCCTAAAGGATAAAGCAGACTCCGTTCAGAAGAGAATTAGGGAGGGCACTGGCCTGAACATAAAGCCCATCTGTTACTGTGCGGGCTATACAGAGGAGGGCGGCCAGCAGAGGAAACCGTACAACCTTACGAAGCTTCTCTATTACATTGTGAAGGCTGTGCCCAGGGACAGGCGGCTGGCCCTGGCTGACAACATCAATGAGGATGAGGACAACTGGCTGTACGATGACGGGGAATTCGACTACCGTGGGAGTACCATGGACGGGTTCTGTGAGACGGTATGGGACTACATATCGGATGGAAAGGACACCGGCTGTGAAGTGGGAGGGGAGATTCTGGGAATTCCGGGTAAGCTCATTGGAGGTGTCATTGGCGGTGCAGTGGGGGCGGTAAAGGGGATTTTCAATGCGGTTTTCGGATTAGGCGGACTAGGTGTATAACAAAGAGGGGACAGACAGGTATAAAAAACTGTCTGTTTCTGCAAGAATGGGGGAATGGGAATGAGCAGTGCGGGGACGAAGAAGAACAGGATGCTGGAGATTTTCTTCAGGGCCATGAAAGGGGAAGCCATATCCGTCCAGAAGCTGGCCCGGGAATACGGTGTATCTGGAAAGAGCGTATCCCGGGATCTGGGTGAGATCAAGAATTTTCTCTGTGAAAACAGGGAATTGGTGGGCAACACGGAGTTGAAATATGCCGCAAATGCCAAGGCCTATTATCTGGAATTGGATGGTTTTCTATTAAGCAAGGAACTGGTTGCCGTCATTAAGATGATGATTGGCTGCAGGGCCTTTGGCAAGATGGAAATCCTGGAGATTGTCTCCAAACTAAAGCATTTTACCTCCTGCAATGACAGGGCTATGCTGGAGAAGATCATCAGGAAGGAAATGTATCATTATCATGAGGTGAGGCATGACTGCAAAAGTGTGATCCAGAACCTGTGGCAACTGGTCAGATGTATCTATGGGAAGACAGAGATATCGGTGCGGTATTACAAGATCACCAGGGAACTGGTGACAAGAAGGCTGCGTCCTGCTGCCATTACGTTCTCGGATTACTATTTTTACCTGATTGCCTTCCGGTGCGACGAGGAGGGGGGAAAGCCTCTATACTACCGTGTGGACAGGATCATCCAGATCGTGGAGCACAGGCAGCATTTCCAGCCGGACAGTGCATATGACTTTGATGAGGGAGAACTGCGGAGCAAGATACAGTTCATGACACCGGGGGAATATCGTAAGATTCGTTTTTCCTGCACGGGCAATTCCCTCCAGGCCATCCTGGATAAGATTCCCACGGCCAGGGTGGTGGACAAATCCGGGGATATGTCCATCCTGGAGGCTGAGGTATATGGCAGGGGGGTGAATATGTTTCTCCTGTCTCAAGGCAGCAGGGTGAAAGCCCTGTACCCGGAGGACTTTGTGGAGGAAATGCGGGAGGAAATCGGAAGAATGTGCAGTCTGTACCATTGCGCAGGAAATGACAATCCGCTATAATATAGTCGCTGGGAAAGGGCATCAGAATACATTTTGTGAGGTGAAAACGGATATGGAAAGAGTCTTGGAAGCACTGGCGGTCTTGGAAGAGATCAACATAGCCTATGGGATAACAACGGAAAGGCTTCTGCATATGCGGACAGAAATTGCAGATGCAAAGGTATGCATGCCCATCATCGGCAAGTTCAGTTCTGGGAAGAGTGCCCTGGTGAATACCTTGCTCGGATACAGCAGGAAAATCTTGAAGGAAGATATCACCCCGCAGACCGCTGTGCCCACGGAGATCCTATATGCGGACGGGGAAGAAAGTGTCACCATGATCCAGAATGACGGAACAGTGCGTACACTCTCCCTGGAAGAATACAGTAGCCAGGAGACAGATGCCTTAGCTGTGAAGAAGGCCAGGCTATACCTTCGCAGCAGGTTCCTGCAAAAGATCCCGGATATCATGCTGGTAGATATGCCGGGATTCGAGTCTGGCTATGAGGTTCACAATAAGGCTATAGACGACTACCTGCCTCAGAGCCTGGCTTACATCATAACTTTCCCGGCAGATGACATGATAGTCAGGAACAGCGTGGGGAATATCCTGAGGGAACTATGTCTGCATGACATGCCTCTGTGTGTGGTTATTACGAAATACGATAAGCGAGGCTATGACTTTGAAACTACCTTTGCCAAAATGCAGGAAAGCCTGGAATATTTTGTGGGTCAGAGAAAGATCCGGTATTGTCGTACCAGCAGCTTTACCGGGGAGGCTATGGAACTGGAAGAATTCCTAAAAGAGATTCAGGAGAAAGCCCATGATATTCTGGCAGAAAAATACAGGAAACTGATTCTGCCCATGGCCGAGAACACGGAGAACTATCTGAAGACCCTGTTGAAGGGTGAAAGCCTCTCCGGGTCTGAGCTGGAGGAACAGGAAGAGAAGCTGCGTGGACAACTTTCCACCCTGGACCACAGGCTCTTAGGGGAACAGGAGAAATTTAAGGAAGAGATGGCGGCCTGCATAGAGGAGATCAAAAGGGATGTGCAATGTGCCATGGAGGAAGAGGAACCCACCCTGGTAGCCATGGCCATGAACAACCAGAATATCAACGGGCATCTGAACCAGGTAGTGAGAAGCGCCGTGACGGTGGGTATGAAGAAGCAATTCATCCCCCTTTTGGAAAAACATCTGAAGCGGACGGCAGGTATTCTCAACAGCGAAATGGAGGGGGATATCCATATTTCCTTTTCCTATGATGCAAGGAACCTCAACAATGGAATGGTCCAAGCAGTGATGGCCGGAGTGGTAGCTGGGGCAGCGGGGTATCTGCAGGGAATCCCTATTCTTGGACTGGTGGCTGCCATCTTCATGAAGCTTCGCAGTGACAAGAAGCGGGAAGAGGCGAAACAGGAGATCCACAGGAAGCTTCAGGGGGAGGTGTTTCCCCAGGTACAGCGGGAAGTGGGGAATGGAATCGAGATAACCATTGCCAGGCAGGTGGCCCTGGTGAATGCCGCCATTGAAAGGGAACTGGGGGAACAGAAAGATACACTGGAAAAGGCCATGGAGGATGTGCGGAGCCGGATGAAGGAAGAAGCTGACAGGAGGGAACGACTGGGAATGGACTTGAGGGCAGATCTGGATCGGATTGAGGAGATAAAGGATGGGTTACGATGAAGAGGCATACGGGCAGCTTACAGAGAATTTTGAACTGCTCTGTAATATCATAGGGCAGAATCAGAGGGAAAAAGGACTGAAGGCCGATCTGTCCCGGCTGGGGGGTATGATCTACAGGCAGATACCGGATACCTTGAAACGGAATGCACCGGAGGATTTCTATGAACTTTACACGGACTTTAGGGCAGAGTACGAGAAGTTCAGGGACTTTATCCTGTACGACAGGCTCATCGGCAGGAATATCGTGGCGCTGGGAGGGGGATTCTCCAGCGGAAAGTCCAGCTTCTTGAATGCACTTATGGGAAGGAACGTCCTTCCTGCCGACATAGACCCTTCCACATCGGTTCCCACCTACATTGTCAAGGGGGAGAAGCACGAGGTGACGGGAATCAATGTGTTCGATACGAAAGTACAGATGAAGCCCAGAGATCTTAGGAAGATTGCCCACGGATTCGGGGAGGTGGAGGATGAGGACGGAGAACGGATATCCGAGGCAGTTACCCTGGGCCATATCTTGGTGAACCTGTTTTTCTCCACGCCCCTGCATGCTTACGACAACATCGCCTTTCTGGACACGCCGGGATATTCTAAGCCAGATTCGGGGGAATATTCTGCCAGGACGGACGCCCGGATTGCCAGGGGGCAGTTGAACGGGGCCGATTATATCCTCTGGTTCGTACAGGCAGATGCAGGAACCATCACCGAAGAGGATATCAAATTCATCAAGACTCTCCGGGAGGAGATTCCCAAGTTCATCATCGTAAGCAAGGCGGACAAGAAGAATCCCGAAGACCTGCGGGCCATCATGGAGAAAATCAGATACATCCTGCACATCAAGGGGGTGCAGTTCGTGGACATAGCCGCCTTCACCAACCGGCCGGAACAGGTGGAAGATCCTGAACTGTGCAGGCTGCTTGAGACGGACGGGGAAAAGATCAAGGGACAGCTTATCCAGTGGGACAACCAAACTTACAAGTCTGGATTTGCTGCCAATTTCAAGCGGATCTTTGTCCGCTGTAAGAGATTCTATGAGAATGAAATGGAGGAGGAGAGCAGAAAGCTCTCCCGCCTGAATACCTCCCTAACGGGACTGGCAGCAGAGGATATTCCAGGTGAACTTCTGGAACCCTTGCAGATTCTGGCGCAGGAAGCCAGGCGAAGGATAAGCGGATTGAAAGACATGCGGGGGAAGCTGAAAGAACTGCAGGACAATTTTTTCACGGAGATCAAGTTCATTTCGGATATGGTGGGTATTGCCATGCCGGAGCCTTCTGAGATTGATCTGCTGCAGGACCGGGTCCGGAATCCCTTGCAGATCCTGGAGGCATACAGGAAGGAGGCAGGGATTGCCACGGATGATTCCCTGGCCGCCATGCTCCAGGATATTTTCGGGGGAATCCAGCCCGTGATACAACAGAGTGCAGGAGGCAGTGAGTACCGGCAGATCCTGGGAGAGATGATGTGGGATATCTTCAAGGGAATCCAGCCCGTGACACAGTAACCGGGAATCTGTCCGAAGACAGGGAAGGAAACAAAGATGGAAGCAACAGGGACACAAGAGGCAGGGATGGAAACGATACAGGGACATAAGGAACTCCTGCTTAGGGAGATGGAGGAGATCAAGGGCGAGGAATATGCAGTGAGAAATCCGGTTACTGCCGCCATGGACGAATATGCCAAAAGCCTGTACTTGAAAGTGTTGTGCTCGGTGGTACAGTATGGCAACACGCCCTCGGAAATGCAGATATTGTATTTGAAGAGAATCTTAAAAGGGATGGATAGTGGAGATACGCAGGAGGAATGTCTGCGTAAGGCACTGGAAATGGAAGGATCGGACATCCGGGAATTTGTAAATGTCATGAAGGACAAGGAGGCAAGGTACTACTTTGCACTGGAGGGTCTGCTTCTGGCTGGGCTGGGGGAACGCAGCAGGGATAATTACGAGTACCTGGGGGAACTGATGGGGATTCTGGGACTCTCCGGGAGGGAACTGGAGTATCTCTGCCAGGTGGCAAAATCAGTGCTCCTACAGCAGACGGCTGTTTTTGACAGTGCCAGAAGCTTGATCTGTGGCGGGGTGGAAGCCCTTGACTTCCTGCCCTATGTGCGGGAATACTACTGCGGGGCTGTGGTGAATCTGAATGGGAGAAAGCAGTACTATGCGCCGGACCAGGAAACCTCCAAAGGCATGATTCTGCCCAACGAATATAGGAACTCCGATGTAAGCTTTGAGAATCTGGCCATTGACATGACAAAGGCCCATTGGCTGTTTACCCGCTGTGGGGAAGTGCGCTTCCGGAACTGCCGGATAGAGGGCGGCAACTATGCAATCAAGATGAGCCATATCAAAAGGCTGGTGGTGGAGAACTGCGTCTTCCGGCATTTTACGGACAGGGTGCTGGAAATGGAACAGGGGGAGGAGTTGGAGATTGTAGGTTCGGAATTTCTTTCCTGCGGATGTATCTTAAAATGGTTGCATGATTATGACATAGGAGGAGGCGTCCTGTATTGCGACAATTCCAAGGGAGCCAATGACTATGTGCCCTTGCGCAGCGTGCTCCTAAAAGATAATAAATTCTGGAAATGCTATGTGGCCTCCGGGAAATGCGAATATGTACAAAAGATGGGAATAATTATGAGTTATCACAGTGGTTTGACAACTGAAAAGATAGAAAAGCTGACTTTGATCCGGAATGAATTCCTGGAATGCGGCTGGCATAACATACGTCCGAAAGCGTATTGTACAGAATATGGGATGATCTGTAATCTATATGCCAAAGAAGAGATCCTGGAAGGAAATACCGGCAGGAAAAACCTCAAAGATATCAAAGAGCTTACGGCAGGGGAGATCAGAGAGTTGAGGGTGGAGGAACTGGGGACATGAAAGATTTACTGGATATCCAGCGGGAAATCCGTCGTCTGGAAGACGGTATCCGGGAAATTGCCCAGGGGCTGGCGGCCCTGCAGGAAGACCTGGAGGAAATGCGAAGCACCGCCCGGACACCGGAGACGGATTATGAGAGAATAGAGATGCTGTCTGGGCAGATCAGGCTGGAGGGACACCCGCTGGGCAGCTTGCAGGATGAGCGGGTATGCAGGCTGTACCTGGAGATGCTCCTGCACATTGTCCGGCTGGATCCGAAGCAGGAGCTGGCAGAGAGGAGACTTGCCTGGATCCAGGGGCTGAACCGGCAGGCGGGAACGGAACGGACACTGGAGGAACTGTATATTGGCAGCCTGCAGATAGACAGCAGGAGCCTGGATGAATTTGCCAGGACACTGCCGGAGACCTACAGGGAATGTTTTCTGGTGGATGCCTTGGTAATAGCCAATCTGTGGGGCTGTGCCAATGGGGAGATATTGGAATACCTGGCAGGGCTTGGGGAGATTCTGGGGGTCACGGGGAAGAAGCTGCGCAGGCTTTCCCTGTTTGTCCGGACAGTGCTGTGCCGGAGTGTATCCGGCATGGAACGGGCAGATCTGGAAGAGATCCTGGAGGCGGCAGAGAACTTTTGGTACTATATGGAGGCTGAGACAGCCAGGCGGGCTGTGGAGGAACTACGACATGTGGCGGTGAAACTGCGGGATGAGGACGGGGAGGAGTTTCGGTGGAAAGCCTTGCAGGGGCAGATTGTGGAGCCGGGGAGCATTATCGCCGTCTATAAACCCAAGAAGCCGAAAAAGAAAAAGGACATGGGGAGTCCTTTTTGGGGGATCCAAATTGAGGATGGATCACAGCATGGCAAGGTGCTGGTGAAGGCCGGTGTATCTGGAACGCTTTATCAGTTCAGGATGAATAACACGAATTATGGTGTCATTGGACACAGGACGGACAGGAAAGAAGCCATCAAGGAATGGATGAAAAAAGGGGGAGATTATTAAGGTGAAGATATTTGCGGAGCATACAGGGGAATTCCAGGGCTTTACGGACTGCGCGGAAGAGATTGCAGGACAGCTTGCCGAATGTGCCAGGGGAGAGGACGCAGAGGGCATAAAAAGGCTTATAGCCACTTTTCATAGGAAGACAGAAGATTTCTGCCGGGAGAACAGGAAGCTGAACATCGGCGTGGTGGGGCAGGTGAAGGCGGGCAAATCTTCCTTCCTGAACACCCTGCTCTTCGACGGACAGGAGATCCTGCCCAAAGCCTCCACCCCCAAGACAGCCACACTGACGAAGATGGAGTATGCAAAGGAGAATATCATCCAGGTGGAGTATTATTCCCAGGAGGAATGGGAGATCCTGGAGGACAATGCGGCGGTGGACCTGGAGGATGAGATATATACCTCTGCCCGGGAGATTACACAGATGGTGAAAAAAAGCGGGGTGGATCCGGCTTCCTATCTGGAAAGGGGAGAGGAGAGGATCTGTTTTGACACTTATGAAGACCTGCTCCACAGCCTGAATGATTATGTGGGGGAGGATGGTAGGTTTACGCCTCTGGTGAAGGCGGTGATCCTGTATCTGAACCGGGAGGAATTCAAGGGCCTGTCCATTGTGGACACCCCGGGCCTGAATGACCCCATCGCTTCCAGGACCATGCGGACCAAGGAGTTTATGGAGGTCTGCGATGTGGTGTTTTTCCTAAGCCAGTCCGGCAGTTTCCTGGACATGAGCGACTGGATCCTGCTGTCAAGCCAGCTCCCTCAGAAAGGCGTGAAAAAACTTGTGCTGGTGGCCAGCAAATACGACAGTGGCGTCCGGGATGTGCTGCGGGTGCAGGAGGAGGACGATATCTTCGGGGGAGACGAGAATACGGCGGACAATATCCCAAAGGCATGTAAGATTGTCAGGAGAAAACTTACAAAGCGTGCCCGGGGCAAGGTAGAAGAGTTCGTGAAGGACCTGGAGGCCAGGGAAAGCTCGCCGGAGCTGATCCAGGTGATCAGACAGTGCACAGAACCCTGCCTGGTTTCCTCCCTGGCATACAACATGATCGGAAAGGATCCCTGCCAGTACACCCCGGAGGAAAAGAATATCTATGGGGCGCTAAAGCCCTTTTCCCGGAATATGGAAGAGGATCTGAAGCTGCTGGGCAACTTTGACCAAGTGAGGGTGCTATTTGACCAGGCTGCACAGGAAAAGGAGGAGATCTTTGCAGCCAGGGCCAGGAGCTTTGTGCCCAATGCCCTGGAGGAATTACAAGATCTCCTTAGGGGGTATCTGGACAAGACCCATAAGCGGGTGCAGATCCTTGAGGGGAACGACAGGGCTGCACTGCTGGAACAGAAAAAGGCGGTGGAAGAGCAGATAAACGGCATCAGGGCCGACATGACCACTCTGTTTGGGGAACTGAACGCGGCTCTGGAGACGGAGCGGGCATCTGCGGTCCGGGAGATCCGGGGAGCCGCCAGGGACTATTTGTCCATCCGGGAGAGGACGGGCACGGAAGTCATACATGATACCTATACGGTATCGGATGCCAGATGGTACAATCCCTTTTCCTGGGGCAGGAGCCATGTGGAACAGTATTCCTATGAGAAGCATTATTCCTACTGTATCGCCGCGGATGCCATGGAGAACCTGAAAAAGTATGCCTATGAGGCATCCAGTCATGTGGAGGAGGTATTCAGCCAGGCGTTACAGCTTAAGACAATCAAGAGAAGACTGCTGGGTATGGTGGCCAGACGCTTTGACCTGGGAAGTGAGAAGTATGACGCCTCCCTGTTTCGGGTCCTGGTGGAGGATACCGTGAACGGCATCCAGTTTCCGGTATTCCATGTGGATATTACCAAGGCCATGACATCCATTGCCAGCAGGTTTCAAGGCGAACTGACATCGGCAGGGGAGAAGACGGAACTTGCAACAGCGCTATCCAGGGCAATCTCACAGATCTATGAAGAACTGTGTGATGCCCTGGGGGAGAAGGTAGCCTCCTTCAGGGAGGAACTTGGGGAGACCGGCAGGAAGACGGAGGAGAACCTGCTTCAAGGCATTACAGGGGAGTTCGGGGAATTGCTTCGCCAGTGCCAGGACAGGGATGCAGAGATTGCAGGGCTTCAGGAATATGCCGGGGTGCTGGAGCAGGCTCTGGAAAAGGCAAAATGGAGGGGATGATACATGGCCTATGAGATCAACAAAATAAGGAAGGAACAGCGGTATGCGCTGGATCGCTGCCTGGAAAACGCCCACGCAATTATTACAAAGGAGTACCTGGCGCGGCTGGAGACATATGACATTGTGAAGCCTTCCCTGGAGGATCTGGATGTGGATATTGCGGAGTGCGGCAGGTTCTATAGGCTCACCAGGCTTGTCATCGACAGAAAGGAGAGTTTTCTGGACAAGCTGACCACCATTGTCAATGTAGTCTCTGCCATGGACTGCAGCATTGCCACCATCATCAGAAGTGATGGATCTAAAATCGACTTTTACTTCGGCATTGTTTCCAAGAACGCAAGAGAGGCAAAGGAGACGGACAAAAGGAGAAGGGAAGCCAATGGGGCTGCTTTCCGGGGGGCCTTGTCTGGCAATCTCACCGGCTCCGGACTGGAAGAATTGTCAAAGGAAGAGATCGCTTCCTTCCGGGAGCATTTCCTGTCCCGGAAAGAGGACAGCTATGCGGCAGTGTCAGGAATCGCTGCCTTCCGGGATGAAGAGGACAGAAACATGGAAACTTATGTCCAGGGACTTGAGAACCTGGCGGATTCCCTGAAGGGTCAGGCTTATACCATTGTGATGCTGGCAGATCCCATGGACACGGCACAGCTTCAGGCCATGAAACAGGGCTATGAAATGCTTCACACGCAGCTTTCCACATTCGCCGGCAGTTCCCTCACCCTCAATGAGAGCGATACCCTTTCCCTGTCTGATGCCAGGACGGAAGGGGTGTCAGAAGGTATCTCCCAGGGCATAGCCATGACCCAGAGCCGGACGAAATCCCAGGGAAAATCTATCGGATTCAGCGCAGGGGCCAGTCTTATTGTGCAGGTGGGATTCAACACGGGTAAGAGCAGCAGTGTATCGGACACGGCGGGAAGAACCGATTCCGCCAGCAGGTCAAGCCAGAGTACCAGATCCCTTACCCGTACGGAATCTGCTTCCGGCACCACCGGGAAAAGCCTTCAGTTAAACTATGGAAACCGGACAGTGAAAACCCTTCTGGACCAGATAGACAGGAATCTGGAGCGTCTGGACGAATGCGGGAGCTTCGGTGCCTTTGACTGCGCGGCCTATGTGATCGCCGGGGACAGGGAGACTGCCCTGACGGTGGCTGGCAATTACAGTGCCTTGATGCGGGGACGCAATTCCAGTGCCCAGGCTTCCCACATCAATGCCTGGTTCCGGCAGGAGGATACACAGATCCTGGCCCGGTACCTGGCATCCCTGGTGCATCCCAGGTTCCGGCAGGACGGACAGGCCGGGATCTATGTGACACCGGCTCTGCCCGTCAGCGGCAGTGAACTTGCCATCCAGATGGGGCTTCCCAAGAAATCCGTGTCCGGCATCCCGGTGATCCCCATGGCGGCCTTTGGCCGGAATCTTCCAGACAGCTTAGGGAGGACCCTGGAGCTGGGGAACCTGTATCATATGGGAAGAGAGGAAATGGGAGATAGTGGGAACCAGAAGGTACGGCTGGATCTGGAAAGCCTGTCCATGCATACCTTTATCACCGGGTCCACCGGCAAGGGAAAATCCACCACCATATATGCCATGCTGGACAGCCTGATGCAGTCAGACGTAAAAGGAAAGCAGGATAAGATCAGATTTCTGGTGATAGAACCGGCCAAGGGGGAGTACAAGGACCGGTTCGGGAGTTACCCGGATGTAAGTGTATATGGAACCAATGACAGGAAGACGCCGCTGCTGCGGATGAATCCCTTCAGCTTTCCGGAGGATATCCATGTGCTGGAGCACATAGACAGGCTGATAGAAATCTTCAACGTGTGCTGGCCCATGTACGCGGCCATGCCGGCGGTGCTGAAGGATGCCGTTGAGAGGTCATATGGGGCGGCAGGATGGAACCTGGAGACTTCGCAATGCAGATACCGGGACGGGGAAGGCAGACCGCTCTTTCCATCGTTCCTGGATGTGCTTTCCCAGATCCAGGCAGTCATGAATGAGTCGGAATACTCTTCAGACAGCAAAGGGGACTACAAGGGAGCGCTGTGTACCAGGCTGAAGTCCCTTACAAACGGCTTGTACCGGCAGATCTTTACCCCGGACGAATTATCGCCGGAGGAACTCTTTGACAGCAATGTGATTGTGGACCTGAGCAGAACGGGTTCCAGCGAGACAAAGGCTCTTCTCATGGGGCTGCTGGTAATGAAGCTACAGGAGCACCGCATGGCCCAGGCAGCAGGGGGAAACGCCCCCCTAAGGCATGTGACAGTGCTGGAGGAGGCCCATCATATTCTGAAACGCACTTCCAGGGAGCAGCCCGGGGAAAGCGCCAACCTGCTGGGCAAATCTGTAGAAATGCTGGCCAATTCCATTGCGGAGATGCGTACCTACGGGGAGGGATTTCTGATTGCCGACCAGGCTCCCGGCTTGATGGATCTGTCTGTGATCCGGAATACCAATACCAAGATCATCCTGGGCCTTCCGGATCTGGAAGACAGGGAACTGGTGGGCAGGGCTGCAGGACTGAACCAGGAACAGATCCTGGAGCTGGCCCGGCTGAAGGCCTTCGTGGCGGCCGTATACCAGAACAACTGGGAGGAGCCGGTACTCTGCCATATGGATACCAATTTCAAAAGCTTTCCTTCCTATGTCTATCACAGGAAGGAGAATGCCAGGGAGAAAGTGGTCTGGGACAGGTGCCTGGAATACCTTCTTCTGCCTCTGGAGAAGAGAAGAAAACTGGATCCAAAATATAGGGAGGAACTGGAAAAGGGAATTTACAGGCTTTCCATGCCGGCAGAGACCAAGATTGCTTTCCTGCAGTACATGAAGACGGAAGATGAGAGGGATAAAGAGAAACGGCGCAGACTGCGGCGTCATATCCTGTATGGCATGTTTGACACGGAGGCGGCCTTCCGGTACGTCCAGGGCAGGGAGGGACAGGTGGAGGGCTGGTATGCCTGTATCCGGGAGATCCTGGAGCCTAAGATCACCCTGCTGCGGGAGTGTGACCAGCGGAGGATTATAGCTTCCCTGACCATGGAGAAGGCCCGGATGGAGGCCCAGGCAGAAGATGGCGGAAAATGGAAACAAATACTTGAACAGTTGTTAAAGCACAGGTAAGGAGGGGTGTATGGAGTTCGAGGGTATTGGGGAAGTGGCGGAAACATCTGAAGGATACAACAAAGGCAGTGTGGAAGAACCGGATGAGATGTACTTTGAACCGGAGCTACTAGAAAAATATGACAGGTTCATGGAAGGGGATGTCTGGGAGGAGGATTCCGGTGAAGGGGACTTTATGGAAGGGGACCTCATGGAAAGGGACCTCATGGAAGGAGGTACCGAGGTAGAAGATATCAAAAAAGAAGGCATCATGGATAAAGAAAGCTTACCTCTTAAGCCGGATCATGAACTGACATTGGATGAACTGGAGGACGAACTGGATATACTGTTTGAAGAGGGAGACTTCTTCGAACTGCCGGAGGAAAAAGATGGGGAAGAAGATCCCCAAGGACAGGATGAGCAGGATGCAACTGATAACCGGGACGAAGGGGAAGACCCTTCTAAAAACTGTGAAAATAGCGAGAAAAAAGGGCTGACTGAGGAAGAAAAGGAAGACATAAGGAAGCGGACCGGGTGGTCAGATGAGATCCTTGATGCCTTAGGTTCCAAGGAAGAAGCGGAAATATATATAAAAGCCGGTCTGAAAGAGATGGAGATCAATGGCAGAAAATGTCTGGTCCGGAGTGACATTGACATGAACCAGAAAGATGAGATGGGACGTACCAACAAGGAACGTGCAGAGCAGGGATTACCACCGATTACAAAAGACGGGAAGACAGTGGAGCTCCATCATATAGGGCAGCGTGCGGACGGTCCGCTGGCAGAACTGACTCCGGAGGAGCATCGTGGAAAAGGAAATGATGCAGTCTTACATGATAAGACCAGGGAATCAGAGATAGACCGTACCACTTTTGCCAGGGAGCGCAGTGAACACTGGAAGGAACGGGCCCAGAAAGGAGAAGAGTCTTAATGGAATCTACAGGAGGCTGGGGGATACCGATGCTTCGTTCTTTTTGCTTGAATTTTCCTGCACAACTGTGTATACTGTAAACTGAGTTTACAGTGGATGGAAATCCATGTGTCCAGACAAAGAGTGCAGCCAGACAAAGAGTGCAGCCAGACAAAAAGTGCAGCCAGACCAGCGTCTGTAAAGAGGCACACAGACAGAGAGATATGCCCATAGACCAGGAGGAATTTCAGATGAAGACAGGCAGTATATGTGTACAGGGGGGCTATACCCCGGGAAACGGGGAACCCAGGCAGATTCCCATTATACAGAGTACCACATTTAAGTATGACACAAGCGAGGACATGGGGCGGCTGTTTGACCTGGATGCCAGCGGCTATTTCTATACCAGGCTCCAGAACCCTACCAATGACTACGTGGCAGCCAAGATTGCCCAGCTTGAGGGCGGAACCGCGGCCATGCTCACCGGCAGCGGCCAGGCAGCCAATTTCTATGCCCTGTTCAATATCTGTAGCTGCGGGGATCACATAGTGGCCAGCAGTACCATCTATGGGGGTACGTTCAACTTGATCAGTGTCACAATGAAACGGATGGGGATTGATGTGACATTCGTAAGTCCTGATGCATCGGAGGAGGAGCTTCGCAGTGCTTTTCGGGAGAATACAAAAGTAGTGTTCGGGGAGACCATAGCCAATCCTGCCCTTACAGTCCTGGACATTGAGAAATATGCCCGCTGCGCCCATGCCTATGGGGTGCCCCTGGTAGTGGACAATACTTTTGCCACACCGGTAAACTGCCGTCCTTTTGAGTGGGGTGCGGATATTGTGACTCATTCCACCACAAAATATATGGATGGACATGGTGCCACCGTGGGAGGAGCCATTGTGGACAGCGGCAGGTTTGACTGGATGGCCCATGCGGAGAAGTTCCCGGGGCTGTGCCTGCCTGATGACAGTTACCATGGGATCGTGTATGCGGAGAAATTTGGCAGGGAAGGGGCCTTTATCACAAAATGTACGGCCCAGCTGATGCGCGACTTAGGTTCCATCCAGAGTCCCCAGAATGCTTTTCTGCTGAACTTAGGGCTGGAGAGTCTGCATGTGCGGATGAAGCGTCACTGTGAGAACGGCCAGGCGGTAGCGGAATACCTGGCAGCCCACCCTAAGGTGGCTTATGTGAATTACTGTGGCCTGCCAGGGGATAAATACCATGCGCTGGCGGCAAAATATCTACCGGATGGAAGCTGCGGGGTGGTGTCCTTTGGGCTGAAAGGAGGCAGGGAAGCGGCAGGAGCTTTCATGAAGCGGTTAAAGATCGCAGCCATTGAGACCCATGTGGCAGATGCCCGTACCTGTTGCCTGAATCCGGCCTCCAGCACCCACAGGCAGATGACGGACGAACAGCTTCTGCAGGCAGGGGTACCGGCGGAACTGATCCGCATCAGCTGCGGTATTGAGGATAAGGAGGACCTGATTGCCGACATTGCACAGGCATTGGGGTGACAGGTGCAGGAAGTCTGCATGCACAGATTATTTTTGCCGGCTGAAAGGGTATGATGGAGAAATTGGGGGAGTGGAATGGATTGCAGGGAATTTGAGCGGATAATTCCGGACTTCATTGCAAGAAGGCTGGACTATCCGACCTTAAAGCGTTTCTGTGCACATATGGAGCATTGTGGAGAATGCAGGGAAGAGCTGAGCATCCAGTTTCTGGTGTCGGAAGGCGTGCAGCGTCTGGAGGACGGAAGGGCTTTTGACTTCCAGAAGGAGCTGGATATCCGCCTGGAAGAGTCCCGGAAGAAGGTTCGTTTCCATACAGGCGTGATGCGGTTGGGACTGATAATGGAGATTGCTGCGGTGGGCCTGCTGGCAGGGATCATTGTGTGGATCCTTCTTTAGGGAACCGGATTGGCATTGGAGGAGGCAGATGGATAAGAAAAAGAAACTGGTTTTGATTGATGGGCACAGCATATTGCACAGGGCTTTCTATGGTGTTCCTGATCTGAGCAATGCCCAGGGCCTGCATACCAATGCCGTGTATGGATTCCTGAATATCCTGTTTAAGATCCTGGAGGAGGAAAAGCCGGATTTCCTGGCAGTGGCTTTCGATGTCCATGCGCCTACGTTCCGCCACCAGATCTATGAGGCGTACAAGGGGACCAGGAAAGCCATGCCAGAAGAGCTTAGGGAGCAGGTGCCCGTGATGAAGGACGTGCTGAAGGCCATGGGTATAGTCACTGTGGAACAGGCCGGGCTGGAAGCGGATGATATACTGGGTACCCTGGCGAAACAGGCCGCCGGGGCGGGCATAGAGGTATCCCTGGTGTCCGGAGACAGGGATCTGTTGCAGATTGCGGATACACATATCAGGATCAGGATCCCCAAGACGAAGCAGGGCAGAACCCAGATAGAGGATTATTATCCGGAAGATGTGGTGGCAGCTTACCAGGTGACGCCCTTGCAGTTCATCGACCTGAAGGCACTGATGGGGGATACAGCAGACAACATACCCGGTGTGCCTAAGGTGGGGGAGAAAACGGCCACGGAACTTATGGTGACCTATGGATCCCTGGAGAACATCTATGCTCATGTGGAGGAGATATCCAAAAAGAGTATCCGTCAGTCCCTGCTTGAGAACCGGGATCTGGCAGAGATGAGCAAGACCCTGGCTACCATCCGGACAGACTGCGGGGTCTTTCTGGACTATGAGGAAGCCCGGGCGGAAGGGTTCTACACGAAAGAAGCATATGAACTGTTCAAGCAGCTGGGATTCAAGCAGCTTCTGGGCCGGTTCCAGGAAGAGGGCAGGCAACAGGCCGGGAAGGAAGAGATCGAAGAGACCTTTATAATATATGAGAATCAGAAGGACTTTTTAAAGGCCCTAGAAAAGATACAGGATCATGTCCGGGTGGGGATTCATCTGGCCCAGGACCAGGGAAGACTGGTGGGGGCTGCCGTGTGTGTGGAGGGAAAGAAGACCTTTTTTTTGCGTAGGCCACTCCAGGAGAACAGGCAGATTACACTCTTTGACAGTGCAGACAACAGCACTGGGGATCAGGACGAGGAGGCGCTTAGGGAAGCGTTTTTCCGGTTATCCGGACGGGTGTGCCTGAGCGCTTTTGACATTAAGAAACTGTATGGATATCTGCAGCAGGATGACACAGACCGGTATTTTGATATTCTGATAGGGGCTTATCTGCTGAATCCATTGAGAAATGATTACGATTTTGAGAGTATCGCAGGTGAGCATCTGGGTCTGACGATTGCAGGCAGAATGGAACTGCTGGGAAAGGCCGGATATGCGCAAGCAGCGGTCACCAGGCAGGAGCACTTTGCCACCTATTGCTGTTATGGGGCCTATGTGTGCGTCATGGCAGCGCGTGTGCAGGAGCAAAAGCTTGTGGAGATGGGCATGGACCAACTGATGCGCAAGATTGAGATGCCCCTGTCTCTGGTGCTCTATGACATGGAGCGGGAAGGGGTGGAAGTCCGCAGGGAGGAGCTGAAAGCCTATGGGGATGCCCTGGTGGCCAGGATCCAGGAGCTGGAAGCTTCCATACACACCCAGGCCGGGGTGGTATTCAATATCAATTCCCCCAAACAGCTGGGGGAGGTGTTGTTTGATACCATGCACATGCCCGGAGGCAAGAAGACCAAGACAGGCTATTCCACGGCGGCAGATGTGCTGGAGAAGCTTTCCGGGGAGTACCCGATCGTGAAGGACATCCTGGAATACAGAGGACTTACCAAACTGAAATCCACCTATGCAGACGGCCTGGCTGTCTACATCGGCAAGGACCAGCGAATTCATACCAGTTTCAACCAGACCATCACGGCTACAGGCCGGATCAGCTCTACGGAGCCAAACCTGCAGAACATTCCCATGCGTATGGAATTGGGCAGAAGGATCCGGAAAGTGTTTGTGCCCAGGGAAGGGTATGAATTCATGGATGCGGACTATTCCCAGATAGAACTGCGGGTGCTGGCGCATATGTCCGGGGACGAACAGCTCATTGAGGCCTACCATATGGATCAGGATATCCATCGGATCACGGCTTCCAAAGTATTCCATACGCCGTTTGCAGAAGTCACGGACCTGCAGCGGCGCAATGCCAAGGCTGTGAACTTTGGCATTGTCTATGGGATCAGTTCTTTCGGGCTCAGTCAGGATCTGAGCATCACGCCAAAGGAGGCTGCTACGTATATTGAGCAGTATTTTGCCACCTATCCCAAGGTGAAGGAATTCCTGGACGGACTGGTGAAGGAGGCCAGGGATAAAGGGTATGTAACCACCCTGTTCGGCAGGCGCAGACCCATACCGGAGCTGTCTTCTTCCAACTTCATGCAACGGTCTTTCGGGGAACGGGTGGCGATGAACTCTCCGATCCAGGGTACGGCTGCAGACATTATCAAGATTGCCATGATCCGCGTGTGGAAAGCCTTGAAAGAAGCTGGTCTCAGATCCAGGCTGATCCTCCAGGTACATGATGAGCTGGTCATTGAGACCTTCCGGCCGGAGGAAGAGCAGGTGCGCCGGATCCTTACAGAGAACATGAAGGCAGCGGCAGACCTGGCTGTGAGCCTGGAGGTGGATCTGCATACAGGGGATAACTGGTATGAAGCCAAGTAGCCTGCAATTTTGTGGTTTTTAGAAAAAAAATGCATCATAGAGCAACTATGGATTGTTATGCGTGCGTAAGGGGGTACAGGGATGAAATTCATAGGTGTGACCGGAGGGGTGGGAGCCGGGAAATCCAGGATCCTGGAATACATCAGAGAGCATTATCCTTGTGAAATCTATCTGGCAGATGAAGTGGCGCATCTGGTGAAGCAGCCAGGGACGGCGTGCTTTGATGCACTGGTGGGTCTTCTGGGAGAAGAAGTCCTGGACCGGGACGGACAGATTCACAAGGGACGCATGGCAGATAAAATATTTGCAGATCCAGAGCTTTTGGGGCAGGTGAACGGGATGATCCATCCGGCCGTGAAGGATTTTCTGCTGGAGCGACTGGAAACGGCCAGGGAGAAAGGGGACGTTGGGCTTTTCTTCGTGGAGGCCGCACTCCTGATCGAGTGCGGATACCGGGATCTGGTGGATGAGATGTGGTATATCTATGCAGATGAGGAAGTCAGGCGGGACAGACTGAAGAAGCGGGGGTATGACCAGGAGAAGATTGCACGGATCATGTCCAGCCAGTTATCAGATGAGATGTTCCGGGCAAACTGCGATTTTGTGATAGACAACAGCGCATCCCTGGAGGAAAGTTTTGGGCAAATAGATAGGAAACTGGAGGCTTTTACATGGCAGGAGTAAAGGAAGGACAGGGACAACTGGTATTTGGACTGGACATTGGTACCAGGAGCATTGTGGGGACGGTTGGGTACCTGAGCGATAAAAAGTTTCACGTTCTGGCCCAGCGGGTCAGGGAGCATGAGACCAGGGCCATGCTGGATGGGCAGATCCATGACATTGTGAAGGTAGGACAGACCATCCAGGCAGTGAAGGAGCAGCTGGAGGAGGATCTGGGCCGGGAACTGACGGAGGTATGCATTGCGGCAGCAGGACGGGTGCTGCGCACTGTCACTACCCATGCAGAACAGGAATTTGAGGAAGACCACGAGGTCACGGAAGAAGATGTCTACTCCCTTTCCACCCTGGGGATCGAGCAGGCCTATGAGGAATTCCAGGGGAGCAATGACCTGGATATGAAATTTTACTGCGTAGGATATACGTGTATGCGCTATTACATGAATGGTTATCAGATAGGCAACCTGGTGGGGCATAAGGTGCGGGTCATGTCAGTGGATCTGATCGCCACCTTTCTGCCGGAGGATGTGGTAGACGGACTGTATAAGGCAGTGGAACTGGTGGGGCTGCATGTGGCTAATATGACCCTGGAACCCATCGCTGCCATCCAGGTGGCTATCCCGGAGAGATTCCGCATGCTGAATATGGCACTGGTGGATGTGGGAGCTGGAACCAGCGATATCTCTATCACCAAGGAGGGGACCATCACGGCCTATGGTATGATCCCTGTGGCAGGGGACAGCCTTACAGATATCCTGGTACAACATTGTCTGGTAGATTTTGACACAGCAGAGCGGATCAAGCAGCAGGCTGGAAACCGGGAGAGCGTGGAATACCAGGACATCATGGGGCTGACCCAGACCATCACCGCCGAAGAGGTGGAAGAAGTCCTGGCCGGAAAGGTGCAGGAGATGACAGCCCTGGTGGCTGAATGCATCCGGGAACTGAATGGTGACAAGGCAGTGAGCGCCGTGTTTGTGGTGGGGGGAGGCGGAATGGTACCCGGCTACACGGAGAGACTGGCCAGCGAACTGGGAATCCTAAAAGAGCGGGTAGCGGTAAGAGGCCAGGAGGTCATGCAGAATATCCAGTTTGAGATTGAGAATCCCCGCAGGGATTCCATGATGGTGACACCCATTGGCATATGCTTAAGCTACTATGAACAGGGGAATAATTTTATATTTGTGGAATTCAACGGGAAACGAATGAAACTATATGACAATGGAAGATTGTCTGTAGCTGATGCTGCCTTACAGTGCAGTTTCCCCAATGAGGAACTCTTCCCCAGGCGGGGACAGGCACTGACCTTCCAGGTAAACGGGAAGAGCCGCATGGTGCGGGGACAGCAGGGGGAAGCTGCGGTGATCCGGGTGAATGGCCAGGCGGCAGACATCTATACCCAGATACATAATGGTGACCATATTGAAGTGCTTTCCTCCACTGTGGGGGAGAGGGCTTCCCTGGAACTGGGGAAGCTGGGTGAGCTGTCCCAGAGACTGCATGTGGTGGTAAACGGCACTAAGATCGACCTGCCAAAGACCGCGTTTGTAAATGAAGTGCTGGAAAACGAGTTTTACGCCATAAGGGAGGGAGACCAGATCCAGATCCAGAATTTTTACACAGTGGAGGAGATTGCCGAGTTCATGGACGTACCTCTGGGCGGGAAGATCCTGGTGAATGATACCCCTGCCATGCCAGGGACCAGAGTCTATGAGAACTTTACACTGGACTGGGATATACATGGGGAACCTGCCTATGAGGAGTTGGCAGAAGAGAACTATGAGGAAGCTCCGAAAGCAGGGAGCGGGGAAGAGGGCAGGGACGGACAGGGAAAGGCAGCAGAAATGCTTACTGGGGAAGATGGAACCATGCCTGGAACAAAATCCCTGGAAGAAAAGGAGCCGGGAAATGGTTCCAAAACAACGGAAGGCGATGTGACACTGCCAGTGACTGTAAACGGCCAGACCGTACTTCTTACAGGGAAGAACAGTTACATATTTGTGGATGTCTTTTCTTTCATTGCATTTGATTTGAATGATCCTGCAGGCCGGGATATTGTCACACAACTGAATGGTCGGCAGGCCGGTTATATGGAGTCCTTGAAAAGTGGAGATGTCATAGAAATCTATTGGAAGAACAGAAATGAGAAAATGTGATGAGATTATGTAGTATTGCAAGCGGAAGCAGTGGAAACTGTATCTATGTGGGATCGGATGCCACACACCTGCTGGTGGATGTGGGGATCAGTGGAAAGCGGACGGAGAGCGGACTGGCACAGCTTGGACTGACAGGCAGGGACATTGACGGGATCCTGATTACACACGAGCATTCGGATCATATCAGCGGACTGGGAGCACTGGTGCGCAAATACGGGATTCCCATTTATGCCACAGCAGGTACCATAAAAGCCATGAAGTCCTGTGCACAGCTTGGGAAGGTTGAGGAAGAGCTGTATCACCAGGTGCAGGAGGACCGAAAGCTGATTATCAAGGATCTGACCATCAATCCCATGCGGATCTCCCATGATGCAGCCCAGCCTGTGGGATACAGGATCTCTTACGGCTCCAGGCGGGTAGCTGTGTGCACAGATCTTGGGGTGTACAACGACTATACGGTGGAATGCCTCAAGGGGATGGATGCCCTTCTGCTGGAGGCCAACCACGATGTGAATATGCTCCAGGTAGGACCTTATCCGTACTATCTGAAGCAGCGTATCCTGGGGGAGAGAGGGCATCTGTCCAATGAGAATTCTGGCAGGCTTCTGTGCAGGATCCTGCACGATGGACTGAAGGCAGTGTTTCTGGGACATCTGAGCAAGGAGAATAATCTGCCGGAGCTGGCTTTTGAATCCGTGCGGATGGAGATCAACCAGGGGGATACACCGTATAAGGCTTCCGATTTTGACATCCGGGTGGCCAGGCGCAGTGAGGTGAGTCCTGCCATAGAGATAGCGTAGTGCACGGTTCTTCAAATGGCGCAGAATGGGAATGTGTAGGCATACTGGTTCAGGGCAGGATATGGGATAGGGTAAAGAAGGAGAGAAAGGAAAAAGCAGATGAAGAAGACAGTTATCACAGTAGTGGGAAAAGACACCGTGGGTATCATTGCCAGGGTTTGTACATATCTGGCAGACAATGGCATCAACATCCTGGATATTTCCCAGACCATTGTGCAGGATTACTTTAATATGATGATGATCGTAGATACCAACCGCACAAAGAAAGCATTCGGGGATATGACAGATGAGCTGGCGGCCCTGGGGGAGGAGATCGGTGTGGTTATCAAATGTCAGAAGGAAGAGATCTTCGACATGATGCATCGGATCTGATGAGGCGGTAAGTTGAAAGCAATGGGAAGGTCATGGGAAATGACAGATCCCGTGGCGGTTTTTGGCTGGATGGTGGAAAGTCCGTATAGGGAGGATCTATGATCAATATATATGAAGTGACAGAGACCAACAATATGATAGAGAAGGAGAACCTGGATGTACGCACCATTACATTGGGTATCAGTCTTCTGGACTGTGTGGATTCTGATCTTGGGCGCTTGAATGACAAGATTTATTCGAAAATAAAAGAAGCGGCAAAAGACCTGGTGAAAACCGGTGAGGCGATCTCAAAGGAATTTGGCGTGCCGATTGTAAACAAACGTATTGCAGTGACACCTGTGGCCCTGGTGGGAGGTGCAGCCTGCCGGACGGTGGAAGACTATGTATCCATTGCCAGAACCCTGGACAGGGTGGCCAGGGAAGTGGGAGTGAATTTCATCGGAGGGTATTCCGCCCTGGTGAATAAGGGTATGACCCCGGCGGAGGAACTGCTGATCCGCTCTATTCCCCTGGCTCTGTCGGTGACGGAGAGGGTCTGTAGTTCTGTGAATCTGGGTTCCACCAAGACAGGCATCAATATGGATGCGGTACGTCTCATGGGGGAGATCATTAGGGAGACGGCAGAGTATACCAGGGAAAATGATTCCCTGGGATGTGCAAAGCTGGTGGTATTCTGCAATGCACCAGATGACAATCCATTTATGGCAGGGGCATTCCACGGCGTAACGGAGGCGGACAAGATCATTAATGTGGGAGTCAGCGGACCAGGGGTGGTGAAAACTGCCCTGGAGAAGGTACGGGGGGAGAGCTTTGAAGTTCTGTGCGAGACCATAAAGAAGACAGCTTTCAAAGTAACCAGGGTAGGACAGCTTGTGGCCAAGGGAGCTTCCAAGATGTTGCAGGTGCCCTTTGGAATCGTAGATCTGTCCCTGGCGCCTACACCGGCCATAGGAGACAGCGTGGCGGATATCCTGTGTGAGATGGGCCTGGAGTATGCAGGCGCACCTGGCACCACTGCAGCGCTGGCACTTCTGAATGACCAGGTGAAGAAGGGAGGGGTCATGGCTTCCTCCTATGTGGGGGGCCTGAGCGGGGCCTTTATCCCGGTGAGTGAAGATCAGGGTATGATTGATGCCGTGCGGGCAGGTGCCCTGACCCTGGAGAAGCTGGAAGCCATGACCTGCGTGTGCTCTGTAGGCCTTGACATGATTGCCATACCGGGGGATACCAGGGCCACCACCATTGCAGGTATCATTGCGGATGAGATGGCGATTGGTATGGTGAACCAGAAGACCACCGCTGTCCGCATTGTCCCTGTCATAGGAAAAGGGGTGGGGGAGACTGTGGAATTTGGAGGCCTTTTAGGCTATGCGCCTATCATGCCGGTAAATCCCTTTTCCTGTGAAGCCTTTGTAAACAGGGGAGGCAGGATTCCTGCCCCCATACACAGCTTCAAGAATTGAGTTATGGAATCATAAGGATGTTAGGCAATGCCCCAGGAAACAACCGGCCGTAATAGGTCGGGGTGTCTCCTGGGGCATTGGATTTGGGGTAGAAGTCAGAGGATTACCAGGGGAATGGTATATTCGCTGGCAGGGATGCCTATTTCCGTGCGGGTGGCGATGCCACTGTAGAGCTGGCTTACCAGGATATCCTGTTTCAGCAGGGCAAAACTTCTGGGAGTGAGCTGTTTCTCGGCATCAGCAAGCTTGGTTATCAGGGGAATGGAAGAGCAGGCCTTGATCAGGTTCAAAAGCGGAGTGGCAGACTTGCGGAACCCAAGCACCCGGGCATAAGGGGCATAGTCCAGCTCTCTGGCAGACTCCATGTCTTTGGTCTTGATATCCAGCAGAATATGTAGCAGGCAGCGGCTGATCCGGGTGTGGGTCATGTCTTTTGTCTTCAGCAGATCACAGAAGCTCTCATAGCTGGAATATTCGTTCAGCCGTTTCCTGATCCGGTCAGACAGATCCGGTGAGACATCCAGGTATTTCTCATAACCTTCCTCCTGCCCGGAGATCAGCTTATAATAAAGTATGTCCGAAAAATCATTGCTGCGGATGGTGGTTTTCCTGGCCAGCTCTTCGCAGAGAATGGCGGCAGCGGTGTCAGGCATGTTTTTCTTCAGAAAATCCCAGTCACTGCCAGAGTAGAGAGCCTGCCGGATGGCCAGGGCAGAGCAATAGGTCTCTTCCGGGCGTCTGTCCAGATTGCTGTCATGGTAGCCGGCACCTTTCCGGCGGATGGCTACAGGATTCAGCTGGCTGCCCCGGCGTATGAGGGCCTTGATATATTCGATGGCCAGGATATTGTTGGGGGAAGTGAGCAGTTCCCGCTGCGCCTCAAGGGCAGGATAATGCTGGAACAGTGCCCAGTTCCGGGCAGAGGGGTAGGAATATCCCTGCTTGAGGTACTGTTTCAGTGTTACAAGATAATCCTCCGGCTCCCGAAGCAGGATATCTGCGATCTGCCCCAGCATACGGATATCATCACATTCGCTGCCAAAGCACAGATCCGTTACCACACCCAGCCGGTCTAAGAGGGCGACTCCTCCGTTGGCAAAGTATTCGGCACTGGCAGTTGCACACAGGAAAGGAATCTCCAGCACCAGGTCTGCCCCTCCGGCCAGGGCCATCCTGGCACGTTTGTGCTTGGCCAGCAAGGCAGGAGCACCTCTCTGGACGAAATTACCACTCATGGCCACAATGGTAAAGTCAGCTCCGGTGCGCGCCTTGGAAACAATGAGTTGGTATCTGTGCCCGTTGTGAAATGGATTGTACTCTGCGATGATTCCGTTTACCTTCATAGTTCTACCATGCCTTTCTACAGTCTAAACGGCCGTGCCTTTTGGGAAGCCCTGTGGTACAGGGAGATACCTGGCTTTTTCTTCTGTGTGGGACATAGATTCTGTATGACGTAATAACGTTAATAAATGAAAAGGACTCATGTGAAAAAAATAACAGACACTGAAAGCGTTTACATACGCTGAAATATCGGAAAAAACAAATAAGGGAAACAGGCGGTGTACTGAAAAATATACAAATTAACGCATATCTTCTTCTTGTGTCTTGTCCCTATATCTAGTATAATATAAAAAACGTGATTTGTTAAGCAAAAGTTCGGTGAAAAGGCATGAGATATCCAAATTGTATGGATATTAAGCAAAAATAGCCGGAAATGTATCACAAAAATGGGGATGGCAGGGAAGCTGCCGGAAAGGAGAAGGGATATGTCATATATTGATCTGATCAAGGAGAGGGCGAGGATCGATAAGAAGACAATCGTGTTGCCGGAATCCACGGATAAGCGGACATTGCTGGCAGCGGCGAAGATCATGGAGGAGAAAATTGCGGACATCATCATGATCGGCAATGAAGAAAAGATCATGGACGGTGCCAGCTGGCTGGAGGTGGACCTCTCTGACCTGACGGTGATCAATCCCGCACAGACCCCCAGACTGGAAGAGTACGTGAACCTGTTGTATGAGACCAGGAAGGCCAAGGGGATGACTCCGGAGAAAGCAAGGGAGATCCTGTTAAAGGATTACCTGACCTTCGGCATCGTGATGGTGAAGGCAGGGCATGCAGACGGAATGGTAGCCGGAGCCTGCCATTCCACTGCAGATACCTTGCGGCCAGCCCTTCAGATCCTAAAGACGGCTCCCGGGGTGAAGCTGGTGTCGGCCTTTTTTGTGATGGACACGCAGTTCAAGGATCAGGGGGAGGATGGTACATTCCTGTTTGCAGACTGCGGACTGAACCAGGATCCCACTGCAGAGGAACTGGCAGCCATTGCAGAATCTTCTGCCAGAAGCTTCAAGTCCCTGATCGGACCGAAGCCTGTGATCGCCATGCTGAGCCATTCCACCAAGGGAAGTGCCAAGCATGAGATGGTGGACAAGGTGGTGGAAGCCACCAGGCTTGCCCATGAACAATACCCCCATCTGACCCTGGACGGGGAATTACAGCTGGACGCAGCCCTGGTACCTGGCGTGGCCAAGTCCAAAGCACCTGGAAGCTGTGTGGGGGGCAGGGCCAATGTACTCATCTTCCCCAATCTGGATGCAGGCAATATCGGATATAAGCTGGTACAGCGCCTGGGAGGTGCCGAGGCCTACGGCCCTATGCTCCAGGGCATTGCAAAGCCTGTAAATGATCTGTCCAGAGGCTGTTCCTGGCAGGACATTGTAGGTGTGGTGGCGCTGACAGCGGTGCAGGCACAGCTTGTTTGAAGATGTTCTATTTGTTTGTGCCGCCGAAGCGGCATGACAGAAAGTATGAGATAAGTTAGAAAGGAATCAGAAGAGATGAAAGTATTGGTGATTAATTGTGGCAGTTCTTCCTTGAAATTCCAGCTGATTGATTCGCAGTCGGAGCGGTGTCTGGCAAAAGGTCTCTGTGAGAGAATCGGCATTGACGGCAGTATGATAACCTACGCCCCGGAGGGAGGGGAGAAGGAGAAGACAGTTACTCCCATGCCGGATCACACAGAAGCCATCCGTCTGGTGTTAGAGGCGCTGACCAATGCGTCCACCGGCGTGGTGAAGAGTCTGGATGAGATCGGTGCTGTGGGACACAGGGTGGTACATGGCGGGGAGAAATTCGCCCAGTCCGTGGTCATTACCGATGAGGTGCTTCAGACGGTGGAGGAATGTAACGACCTGGCCCCTTTGCACAATCCGGCCAACCTGATCGGAATCAACGCCTGTAGGAAGCTGATGCCGAATACCCCTATGGTAGGGGTGTTTGACACGGCGTTCCACCAGACCATGCCAGAGGAAGCATATCTGTATGGTCTCCCCTTTGTGTATTATGAAAAGTATAAGATCAGAAGATATGGTTTCCATGGCACCAGCCATTCCTACGTATCCCGGAGGGCAGCCGAAGTCCTTGGCAGGAACTATGAGGACTTGAAGACCATAGTGTGTCATCTGGGCAATGGTGCCAGCATTTCTGCAGTGAAGAATGGCAGGTGTGTGGATACTTCCATGGGGCTTACCCCTCTGGAGGGGCTGATCATGGGTACCCGCTGTGGCGATATTGACCCGGCGATCCTGGAATTTCTGGCTCATAAGGAAGGGAAGACCATTGATGAGGTCATGTCTGTGCTCAACAAGAAATCGGGAGTGCTGGGGTTGTCGGATAATCTTTCCTCTGATTTCCGCGACCTGGAGGACGGGTACCATAAAGGGGATGCCAATGCCAGCCGTGCCCTGAAGACATTCTGTTACCGGGTAGCCAAATATATCGGGGCCTATGTGGCGGCCATGAATGGCGTGGATGTGATCTGCTTTACAGCAGGGGTAGGGGAGAACGCAGGTATTGTGCGCACCTTTGTCTGTGAATATCTGGGATATCTGGGAATTGCACTGGATCAAGAGGCCAACGGCAGACGCGGTCAGGACATTGTGATTTCTACTCCGGACAGCCAAACTACGGTGATGGTGATTCCTACCAACGAGGAGCTGGCCATTGCCAGGGAGACGGTGCGTCTGGTGGGATAAGGGTTTCCATAGGGAATCTTAAGAATCTGACAGTACAACTTTAATATTAAATTTACAAACGAGATACATATCCGTATAGAATAGAACTTGTACCAGGGAAATGCCAGTGCAGGTTCTGCCTGGCTGTATGTTCCATCAGAAGTGTGGGTGAAAGGGAAACGGATATGAGAGATAATCGGGAAATACGTGGCAATGTAAAAAGCAGCCGGGGCAGTGCAGGTTTTGACTATTTGCCGGTACGGAAACCGGAGAAGAGGGTAAAGCGGAAGAAAAGATGGGAGCTGTTTGGCATTCTTCTGATATGCACATGGCTGTTTCTGGTTTTCCAGATGTCTGTTCTTTACCATTTGCAGTCCCAGGTGAGGAAAATAAATGATATCCTGAACGGTATCACAGGCCGGACCCGGTCTGTGGAATGGATATCTGGCCAGGCCTCCCTGCCGGAGTACCATGCCAGGGGAGAAGAAACAGGAGGGACAGAAATAGATTATGTAAGCCTGTGTGGCCTGGATGAGGTGCCAAAGCCTGTGAAACGGGACAGGGAAGAGATCCTGGCATGTCTGCGGCAGCTGGCGGAAGAAAATGAGACCATTGCAGATATCTATCAGAACAGGGCCTCCTATCCGGAGAAGATGCTGGAGGCACTTGCCAACAATCCGGAGATGGCCGATTTTGTGAAGGGCTATCTTACCGCGGACATAAGGGCAGAGGGAGGATTTACAGAGGCAGAGAGAAACCAGGCGTTTCCCCTGTTCCTGCAGTGGGATCCCAGATGGGGGTACGCAGAATACGGGGAGGAGAGCAACATCGGTCTGTCGGGCTGCGGCCCTGTCTGCCTGTCCATGGCCCTGTACTACCTGACGGGAAATGAGGCGCTTACACCGGACGTAATCGCCCGGTATAGCCTGGACAACGGCTATTACGTTCCCGGAAGCGGTACAGCCTGGGCATTGCTACAGGATGTGCCAGCCCTGTATGGCCTGCAGGTGAGCCAGCCCAAGGCGTCGGAACAGACATTGCGGCAGGCCATTGACCAGGGCAAGGTGGTCATATGTTCCATGCGGCCGGGGGATTTCACTGCTGCCGGCCATTTCATTGTTATCTACGGATATAATGAGGAGGGATTCCTGGTAAACGATCCCAACTGTGTGGCCAGGAGCCGTAAGAGCTGGAAATATGAAACCCTGGATGGACAGATCAAAAATACCTGGGTGATAGGGAGTGCTGCTTTGTGAGCAAAAAGTTGTAATGCAGCAGAAAGTACTACAGGCGGGTTTTGCCAACTACATGGGGCTGAACGGGAGTAATTTTAGAAGATTATGGATAAATTCTGGTTGACAAACCGAATTTGCCTATGTATAATGAATCAGTGTGCAAAGACAATTGTACAATATCCGGCATAGGAGCTGCTATGTTAATCCATTTATTTGATGTGCTGACAAATGAAGGCAGGGAAATGGAAGCAGAAGTCCCTCTTGAGATGGAAGTGTTCCAGAGTAGGCAGGGAGGGTTTCCGATTCGGGAGAAATCACCTGTGACCTTTCTTTTATCCAATGTGGAGCCAGGGAAAGCACGCATCAAGGGCAGGGTGAAGCTGGTTCTTGGAGGGCATTGCGACAGATGCCTTACAGATGTGCCAGTGGAACTGGATTTACCCTTTGAGCGGATTGTGGTTGCACCGGAAGCTGCCTGCACAGAGGATGAGGAGGCGGATGACCTGGGATTTATGGAAGGGGATCAGCTGGATGTAGAAGCTTTTGTGTACCATGAAATCATTTGTAACTGGCCTGCAAAGATTCTGTGCAAGGAAGACTGTAGGGGGATATGTTCCAGATGTGGACAGAACCTGAATATGAGGGAGTGTGGCTGTGATACATTTGTGCCAGATCCCCGCATGGCAGTGATACAGGATATTTTTAATGCAAGTAAGGAGGTGTAACAATGTCTATTTGTCCTAAGAATAAATCTTCCAAAAGTAGAAGAGACAAGAGGAGAGCAAACTGGAAAATGAGTGCTCCTACCTTGGTAAAGTGCAGCAAGTGCGGTGCCCTTACAGTACCTCACAGGGTCTGCAAGGCATGTGGTTCTTATAACAAGAAGCAGGTTATCACCGTGGACTGACGAGACTCGGGAGCCATGGATCCCGGGTTTAGGAGTTCCCTGTGGGAACAAGCGAAAAAAGGGCGTTCTGTCAGAGAGCGCCTTTTTTGTGTTTACAGAGCATTACTGCCAAATAATCCTTGATTTTTGTGAGGGTGTCTAGTATAGTAAGATGAGATATGGAAGGAGCTTACAATGGCAGATTTGGTGAATGTGGCAGTAGATGCCATGGGAGGGGATAATGCGCCGGGCCAGGTGGTAAAAGGTGCGGTGGATGCAGTGAATGCCGATAAGCGCGTAAAGATATTTCTGGTGGGAAGGGAGCCTGTGCTCCAGGAGGAGCTGAAGCAGTACACCTTCGATACAGCCAGGATGGAAGTGGTACATGCAGGGGAAGTGATTGACACCGGGGAACCTCCGGTGATGGCGATTCGGAAGAAAAAAGATTCCTCCATTGTAAAGGGAATGTATCTGGTGAAGGAAGGTATCTGTGATGCCTTTGTGTCCGCTGGCAGCACCGGTGCCGTGCTTGTGGGGGGCCAGGTGATTGTAGGCCGGATCAAGGGGGTGGAGAGACCGCCCCTTGCCCCTGTCATTCCCAATATAGAGGGAGTGAGCCTGCTTCTGGACTGTGGTGCCAATGTGGATGCCAGGCCTGGACAGCTTGTGCAGTTTGCCAAGATGGGCAGCATCTATATGGAACATGTGATCGGTGTGAAGAATCCCAAAGTGGGGCTGGTGAACATTGGCGTGGAGGAGGAGAAGGGGAATGCCCTCACGAAAGAGACCTACCCCATGCTACAGGCCTGCCCGGAGATCCATTTCATCGGGAATGTGGAGGCCAGGGATATTCCTTTCGGGGTGGCTGATGTGCTGGTATGTGAGGCATTTGCAGGCAACATTGTGCTGAAGATGCTGGAAGGGGTCAGCGGTGCCCTGGTGAAGAAGATCAAAGGAGGTATGATGGAGAACCTAAGATCCAAAATCGGTGCCATGCTGGTGAAACCTGCCTTGAAGAGAACACTGAAGGGCTTTTCCACAGAAGAATACGGCGGCGCGCCCCTGCTAGGCTTAAACGGCCTGGTGGTGAAGACCCATGGCAGCAGCAAGGCCATTGAGATCAGGAATTCTATCCTTCAGTGCATAGCATTCAAGGAACAGAATATAAATGAAAAAATAAGGGAACAGATCGTTCTGGGAGACTAGGAAAGGAAGGATGCAGGAATGGAATTTGAAAAGCTGAAAAAAGTGATTGCGGAAGTGTTGAATGTGGATCCGGATGAGATCACCATGGAGACTACATTCATGGATGACCTGGGGGCAGATTCCCTGGATCTCTATCAGATCGTCATGGGCATTGAGGAAGAATTTGATATTGAGATTCCATCTGAGAAGGCTGAGAAGATAACCACGGTGGAAGAAGCAGTGGAATTGATTAAGGATGCCCTGTAACTGACCTTGTGGGATTGGAACATACAGGATGTTCTGTGGAAGGACAGGTTCCTGGCAGGGGCAGCGGATGGAAGGCGTGACAGGTCACAGCCTCCGGCGTCTAGAATAAGAGCAGTACGGCAGCAGTCAGTCCGCTGTGCGTACTGCTTGTTTGATTCCCGTGGGCAATGCGCCAGCACCCATTAGACGTTTGCCGCCTGGGGTTCGCAGCGTTGGTGGCGCATGACCAGCACCGACCGAAGCGGAGGAAAGACCACATGTCCTGCTGCTTGCAGCGCTACAAGATTGATGTTCGCGTGCTTTAGCACGCTTTTGCTTCGCAGCAGGGGATTTTGGCAGGCGGATCCTGTGGAAGAACCACAGACAGGGAGGACCGCAGAGGAAGCAGCAGGTCTTTTGGGACTGGAAGGGGATAGGAAGACAGACATGTTAGAAGGATATACACTGAAAATGCTACAGGAGCGTATTGGGTATCGGTTTCAGGATGAACTGTTGTTGCGGCAGGCTCTGACACACAGCTCTTACACCAATGAGCAGAAGATCAATAAGATGAAACACTATGAACGCCTGGAATTCCTTGGGGATGCGGTGCTGGAACTGGTATCCAGCGAGTTTCTGTTCCATCAGAATCCGGATCTCACAGAAGGGGAGCTAACCAAGCGCAGGGCCTCCATGGTATGCGAACCTTCCCTTGCCTTCTGTGCCAGGGACTTGGAGCTGGGACAGTTCATGCTGCTTGGCAGGGGAGAAGAGAATACCGGAGGCAGGGGCAGGGACAGTATCATCTCAGATGTGATGGAGGCTGTGACCGGCGCCATCTACCTGGATGGGGGGATGGAGGCGGCCAGGAATTTTATCAATCGTTTCATTCTGTCCGATCTTGAGGACAAGCAACTGTTCTATGACAGCAAGAGTAACTTGCAGGAGCTGGTCCAGGGGAAGATGCGGAAGGAATTTACCTATGAACTGTTGGAGGAGTGCGGGCCGGAGCACGATAAGCTCTTCAGGGTGGCTGTCCGCATGGACGGTGAGAACCTGTCAGAAGGGCAGGGAAGAACGAAGAAGGCTGCGGAGCAGGAGGCGGCGTACAAAGCCCTTCTGCTTCTGAGGGATAGAGGATATGTATTTAAAAAGCATTGAGGTACAGGGCTTTAAGTCCTTCGCAAACAAGATCCATTTTCAATTTCACAATGGCATCACGGGGATAGTGGGACCCAACGGCAGTGGTAAGAGTAATGTGGCGGATGCAGTCCGCTGGGTTCTGGGAGAACAGCGTGTGAAGCAACTGCGCGGTGCCAGTATGCAGGATGTCATTTTCTCGGGGACAGAGAACAGGAAGCCCTTGAGCTATGCTTATGTGGCGATTACCCTGGACAATGCCGACCATCAGCTCGCCATAGACTTTGATGAAGTGACGGTGGCCAGGCGGATCTACCGTTCCGGAGAAAGTGAATATCTGATCAACGGAAGTCCCTGCAGGCTGAAGGATGTGAATGAACTGTTCTATGATACAGGTATCGGTAAGGAAGGGTATTCCATCATTGGCCAGGGACAGATTGACAAGATCTTAAGCGGCAAGCCGGAGGAGCGCCGGGAACTGTTCGATGAAGCGGCGGGGATTGTGAAGTTCAAACGCCGGAAGGCAGCGGCCCAGGTGAAGCTGGAGAATGAGAAACAGAATCTGGTGCGGGTGAATGATATTCTCTCTGAGCTGGAGAAGCAGACCGGCCCCCTGGAGCGCCAGGCCGAGACAGCCCGGATCTATCTGAAGAAGAAGGAAGACCTAAAGACCCTGGATGTAAATGTATTCCTCCTGGAGAATGCCAGACTGAACGAACAGCTGGTCCAGGTGGAGGAGAAATATGGCCTGGCAGACGGGGAACTGACTGCCACCAGGCAGCAGTACGAAGGAATCAAAGAGGAATATGAACAGGGCCAGGCACAGCTGGAACGCCTGGAAGAAACCATAGAACAGGCCAGGAACACGGCTACGGATGCGGGAATGATGCGCGGAAGGCTGGAAGGGGAGAAAAATGTCCTAAAGGAACAGATCAACTCTGCAAAGGGCAGTGAAGCACATCTGACCAACCGCAGGAATACTTTGCAGGAGGAGATCGGATCCAGAAAGAAGGACCGGGAAGGCCTGCTACAGGAGAAAGAGGATACTGACAGCCAGATGCAGGAGCTTCTGAAGGAATCGGAGGCTGCCAGGACAAAGCTGGAGGAGATCCAGGGGCAGATTGCTTCCCTGAACGGGGAGATTGAGAGTGGGAAGAACACCATTATCGGGGAACTGAACCAGAGGGCTACCATCAAGTCCAAGATGGGACGTTTTGACACGATGATGGAGCAGGTGAACATCCGTAAGGCAGAGCTGAACTCCCGGCTGCTGCGGGCGAAATCCGATGAGGCGGCCAGGGAAGAGTCCATAAGGGAACTGGAAGGACAGTTTGAGATGGTGACAGAAAAGCTGCGCCAGATGACAGAATCTGAAGCAGCGAAGGAACAGGAACTGGGGGAGATCCGGGGAATCCTGGCTGGAAAGGATGGGAAGCTACGGGAGACACAGAGTGCCTATCATATGGAGAAATCCAGACTGGAGGCCCTATCCAACCTGGCCGAGCGCTATGAGGGGTATGGCGGCAGTATCAAGAAGGTGATGGAGCAGAAGGACAAATACCAGGGGATCATTGGCGTGGTGGCAGATATTATCAAAGTGGAGAAAAAATATGAGACTGCCATTGAGACTGCCCTGGGAGGCAATATCCAGAACATAGTCACGGACAATGAGGAGACGGCCAAGAAGGTGATCGGGTTCCTTAAGACCAACAAACTGGGACGTGCCACCTTCCTGCCCTTGACCAGCATCACCCGTCCCCAGGAATTCAAGACCCTGGAAGCCTTAAAAGAGCCCGGTGTCATCGGGGTGGCGGATAAACTGGTACATACCGATGAGAGATACCAGAATGTTGCCAGGGCCATGCTGGGCCGGATCCTGGTGGTGGACCATGTGGACAATGCGGTAAAGATTGCCAGAAAATACGGCTATGGTATCCGAATGGTGACATTGGAGGGAGAACTGCTGGTGCCAGGGGGCGCCATCAGCGGTGGTGCCTTTAAGAACAGCAGCAATCTCCTGGGCAGGCGCCGGGAGATCGAGGAGCTGGAGAAATCTGTGAGGAAACTGCTTCTCCAGGTGGATAGTATCAACCGGGAGATAGACGAGACCAAGACCGGACGGAACAAGCTGCGCATGGAACTGGAGACATTAAAAACTGCCATCCAACAGACATCCATGGAGCAGAATACCATCCGGCTGAATATCAACCAGACCAGGCAGCGTATGGAAGAAGAAGTGGAGGGAGTTGCTTCCCTGAGGGTAGAAGAAAAAGAGATCGAAGGCATGATACTGGAGATCAAGGGAAACAAAGAATCCATTCTGAAGGAACTGGCCCACAGCGAGGAACTGGAGAAGCACACCCAGGAACAGATCCTTGTGTTACAGAAAGAGCTGGAAGGCCATAGAAGCCTGGAGACGGAAAGTGCAGCCAAGGTGTCCGCATGGGAACTGAAGGTGGAGAAGATGCGCCAGACCCTGGTATTCAAGCAGGCCAATGTGGACCGTATAGACGGGGAGATGGAGCGCTCTTTGGCAGAACTGGACGAGGTGTTGCAGGCCCTGGAAGAAAACAGACAGGAGATGGAGCGCAGACAGCAGAATATCCAGGAGATTGAGAAGACCATAACGGCTTCCTATGATGCCCAGAACGAATCAGAGAACACATTGAAGGAGACGGTGGCCCGAAGGGAGGAACTGACTGCAAAGCAGAAAGGATTCTTCCGGCACAGGGAGGAACTTTCAGAGAAGATGACAGCCCTGGACAAGGAGGTTTACAGGCTGAACGCCCAGAAAGAACGCATGGAGGAAGCGGTGGAATCCCAGATCAATTATATGTGGGATGAGTATGAGATCACCTTAAGCGATGCAGCAGCGATCCGGGATGAGACCATGACGGACCTGGCGGCTATGAAGAAAGACATTGCTTCCCTGAAGGAGCAGATCAAGAAGCTGGGAGATGTGAATGTGAACGCCATTGAGGACTATAGGAATCTGATGGAGCGCTATACTTTCCTGAAGACCCAGCATGATGACCTGGTTGAAGCTGAGAAGACCCTGGAGGGGATCATCCAGGAGCTGGATACAGCCATGCGGAAACAGTTTGCGGAGAAATTCGCGGAGATCAACCGGGAGTTTGACAAGGTGTTCAAGGAACTGTTCGGCGGTGGAAAGGGTACCTTGGAGCTGATGGAGGAAGAAGATATCCTGGAAGCGGGCATCCGGATCATCGCCCAGCCCCCTGGCAAGAAGCTGCAGAACATGATGCAGCTCTCCGGTGGGGAGAAAGCCCTGACAGCCATCTCCCTGCTCTTTGCCATCCAGAATCTGAAGCCTTCTCCTTTCTGTCTACTGGATGAAATTGAGGCGGCATTGGACGATTCCAATGTGGGACGTTTTGCGAAATATCTGCATAAGCTGACAAAGAATACACAGTTCATTGTGATAACCCACAGGAGAGGTACCATGGAACAGGTGGACAGGCTATATGGTATTACCATGCAGGAGAAAGGGGTGTCCACGCTGGTGAGTGTGAATCTCATAGACAAGGAACTGACGTGATGGTACAGACAGATACAAAGTAAGGGCTTGTTGCGGACTGACCAGTGAAGGATATAGAAGAAGGGGACAGCAAAACATGAGCGAGGGAAAGAAGGGTTTTTTTGCCAGGCTGAAAGAAGGGCTGGCCAAGACAAGGGACAACATTGTAAAGGGAATTGACTCAGTATTCAGCGGCTTCTCCGCCATTGATGAGGACTTCTATGAAGAGCTGGAGGAGATCCTCATCATGGGAGACATCGGCATCGGCGCCACCACACAGATTGTAGAGCGTCTTAAGGAGCAGGTAAAGGAGCAGCATATCAAGGAACCAGCCGCCTGCAAGCAGCTGCTCATAGATGGCATCAAGGAACAGATGCGGGTGGACGAGGATGCCTATGGATTCGAGAAGGAACAGTCGGTGATCATGGTCATCGGTGTCAACGGTGTGGGCAAGACCACCTCTGTGGGCAAGCTGGCAGGAAAGTTCAAGGCAGACGGACGTCGGGTGCTGATCGCGGCTGCAGATACTTTCCGGGCTGCAGCCGGAGAACAGCTTGCAGAATGGGCCAGGCGCGCCGATGTGCCTATGGTCGGCGGAGGTGAAGGCACAGATCCGGCCAGTGTGGTATATGACGCAGTACATGCTGCCAAGGCCAGAGGCGTGGATGTGCTGCTGGTGGATACAGCAGGGAGGCTGCACAACAAGCGCAATCTGATGGAGGAACTGCGGAAGATGAACCGCATTATTGACAGGGAATTTCCAGATGCCTGCAGGGAGAACCTGATCGTGCTGGACGGCACCACCGGACAGAATGCCCTGGTACAGGCCAGGGAATTCGGAGAGGTGGCAGATCTGACAGGTATCATCCTGACTAAGCTGGACGGCACAGCTAAGGGAGGGATTGCCGTGGCCATCCAGTCAGAACTCCAGGTACCAGTGAAATATATCGGGGTGGGGGAGTCTATGGATGATCTACAGAGATTTGACTCTGATGAATTCGTAAATGCGCTGTTTGATGTGCAGATGCTTCAGGAAGAGGGATAAAGGCATATCCTGGATGCAGGTGGAATATGTGCGGGAACGGTCCGTATGGATGGGGATAAGAGAAAGGAAGACGTGGAAGATGGAAGAACAGATGCTGACATTGGAGAAATTTGAGGAAGCTTCGGAGGTGGTCAGGAAGGTTACACTGGAGACAAAGCTGGTGTACAGCGAATACTTGAGTGCCCAGACCGGGAACCGGGTATACCTGAAGCCGGAAAACATGCAGTTTACCGGTGCCTATAAGCTCCGCGGTGCATATTATAAGATGAGTACCCTGACCCAGGAAGAGCGGGACAGGGGACTGATCACTGCCTCTGCAGGCAACCATGCCCAGGGGGTGGCTTATGCGGCAGGCTGTTTCGGGGCGAAAGCCACCATTGTCATGCCTACCGTCACTCCATGGATCAAGGTGAACCGCACCAAAGGCTATGGAGCCCAGGTCGTGCTCTGGGGCGATGTGTATGATGAAGCCTGTGCAAAGGCCTACGAACTGGCAGAGGAACATGGTTATACCTTCATCCATCCATTTGACGACCTGGCAGTGGCCACTGGACAGGGAACCATTGCTATGGAGATTGTGAAGGAACTGCCGCTGGTGGATTATATCCTGGTGCCAATCGGGGGAGGCGGTCTGGCCACAGGCGTGTCCACACTGGCTAAACTCTTAAATCCCAAGATCAAGGTCATCGGGGTGGAACCTGCCGGGGCGGACTGTATGCGGGCATCCATAAAAGCGGGGAAAGTCACCACCCTTCCCCGGGTGAGTACAATAGCAGACGGTACAGCGGTGAAGACCCCCGGTGTTAAGCTGTTCCCCTACATCTGCCAGAACCTGGATGACATCATTACAGTGGAAGATGCGGAACTGGTGGTGGCCTTCCTGGATATGGTGGAGAATCACAAGATGGTGGTGGAGAATTCCGGCCTGCTGGCGGTAGCTGCCTTGAAACATCTGGATGTGAAAGACAAACGGGTGGTGTCCATCTTAAGCGGCGGCAATATGGATGTGATTACCATGTCTTCGGTGGTACAGCAGGGGCTGATCATGCGGGACAGGATCTTCACCATGTCTGTGCTGTTGCCAGACAAACCAGGAGAGCTGCACCGGGTGTCCGGTATCATCGCCGGGGTCAATGGCAATGTGATCAAGCTGGAGCATAACCAGTTTGTGTCCATCAACCGAAATGCAGCGGTGGAACTGTGCATTACCATGGAGGCTTTTGGTACACAGCACAAGCAGCAGATCATGGAGGCTCTGGAGCAGGAGGGCTACCAGCCCAAACTGGTGCGAGCGAATATCTGACAGGGGACTGCCTATGGCATATGTATCTGTCTGCAGGATACGGTTCACGCGGTATTGCTGCCAGGTGCTTGCATGTGCTTTTTGCGCCACAAACCCGTCTGCAGGATACGGGAAGCTGATGGAAACGGGCAGAGAATGCATGATTTATGGCATTTGTGGCATGCTTTTAATAGAGAGCAGGAAAGGAACAGAAAGGTGTGGATATGGGCATAGACAGGGAACAGGATGGTGAGGTTCTTCACAGGGAGAAAAAAACAGTGGGGCGCAGGGTGATGGATTATGCCATCATCACGTTTGCATCCCTGCTCTATGCGGTGGCTGTGAGCCTGTTCCTGGATCCCAATTCCCTGGCCCCTGGAGGGGTTACTGGTATCTCCATCATTCTGAACCGGCTTACAGGCCTGGAGACCGGTACCTGGGTGCTGGTAATTAACATTCCCATCATTGCTGTGGGCACCTGGAAGTTCGGGCTGCATTTCATCCTGTCCACCATGTACTGTACAGCAGTGACTTCCGGGTTCATCAATCTGCTGGCCCCCTTTGGTGCAGTCACGGGGGATCCTGTGCTGGCTGTGCTGGCAGGTGGTACCCTTATGGCCCTGGGTATGGGCCTGGTGTTGAAGACCGGTTCCACTACCGGCGGCACGGATATCATTATCAAGCTTCTGCGCCTGCGTTTCCCGTATCTGCGGACAGGGGTGTTGTTTCTCATTACCGATGTGATCATTGTGACTGCTTCTGCCTTCGTGTTCCAGGATATTGATGTGGCATTGTATGCAGGTATGGTAGTGGTGGTCAACTCCCTGCTGATTGATGTGGTACTGTATGGGCGGGATGGTGCCAAGATGGTCTTTATCATCAGCGACAGACAGGAAGCCATTACCAGACGGCTTCTTAAGGAACTGGATATCGGTGTCACACATATAGCAGGCAGTGGGGCCTACAGCGGCAAGGAGAAAAAAGTCATCCTGTGTGTCATGAAGAAGCAGATCTCCCCCAAAGCGGAACAGATCGTCAAGGAAGAAGACCCCAAGGCTTTTATGATTGTCACCAGCGCTTCGGAAATCTATGGGGAGGGATACAAAAACATATTCAGCGAAAGAGTCTGAAGAATAGAATCCTGCCTGTATCGGATTTTTGCCTGCATGATTGTCCCTGTGACAGCCATGCAGGCAATTCGTGCATAGAGGGATACCATTGGTGAAAATACCGGTCATTCCGGATGACCTGTGATAAAATAAAATATAGAATAAAAATGGGACAGAAAGGAACAAACCAGGAAGAAAGGCAGGTGGAATCACATGAGGGGCCAGGGAAAGGTGCAGTCGGAAGAGATTCCGGAACAATATATATCCAGAGTACAGGGACTGCTGGGCAGTACATACCGGTATGCCATGGCCCGGGGCCTTATGCAGGAGGGCCAGGAGGACATTCCGCCTGTGGAGATTACAGTATATACCACCGCAAAGCAGCCCAGCCATTCCGTGAAAAATGCGGTGGAGGTGCTGGCGATGGACTTTGGGAAGCGATACGGGATCCGGCTGTGGGTGGTTTTCAGAGAGGAAGGGCATGACGGATGCGGATGTACCTGAATTTTTTCTGGTGTCAAGAAAAAATACTTGACACCAACCAGGCTTTGTAGTAAGATACAAAAAGTTGTGTAGGGATTACCTTTCACGAGGTGTACATCCTGTTGCCTGAGCGGCAAAGCCGTGAATGGTAACAGGTAAGAGGTGTGCGCTGATGAAGATGGATAAACTGTATGAACAGACAATGCTGTATGATTTTTATGGAGAACTGCTGACAGAACACCAGCGGCAGATATATGAAGATGCAGTGTACAACGATCTATCCCTTGGTGAGATTGCCAGGGAGCAGGGGATCAGCAGGCAGGGAGTCCATGATCTGGTCAGGCGCTGCGACAGGATCTTACAGGGATACGAGGATAAGCTGCACCTGGTAGAGCGCTTTGCCAGGGCCAAAGGCATGGTGGAGGAGATCCGGGAACTGGCTTTTGGGGCGTCTGACAAGGCTGGAATGCAGGCAGACCTTGCGAAGATCCGGGAACTGTCGGGCAGGCTTCTGGAAGAACTGTAGAGACGTGGACAGATGCAGCATCAGACTGCAACGCAGCAGATATGGAAGCAAGGAAACAGGGCAGACGGATTGGCAGATAAGTTTCCTATGGCAGAAGGAGTTACAGGTGGCATTTGAGAGTCTGACAGACAAATTACAGAATGTATTCAAGAATCTGCGGAGCAAAGGACGGCTCACAGAGAACGATGTGAAAGCCGCCATGAAGGAAGTGAAGATGGCTCTTCTGGAGGCAGATGTGAACTTCCGGGTGGTGAAGCAGTTCATCAAGTCAGTGGAGGAACGGGCCATTGGCCAGGATGTGATGAGCGGGCTCAATCCCGGGCAGATGGTGATCAAGATCGTCAATGAAGAGATGATTGCCCTTATGGGCAGTGAGACCACAGAGATTGCCATGCAGCCCGGTAAAGCCATCACAGTGATTCTGATGGCTGGTCTCCAGGGTGCAGGTAAGACAACTGCCACAGTCAAGATTGCAGGTAAGCTGAAGACAAAGGGCAAGAAATCCCTTCTGGTAGCCTGTGATATCTACAGGCCGGCGGCCATTGAGCAGCTCCAGATAGGCGGAAAGAAGCAGGAAGTGGATGTATTCTCCATGGGCAGGGATCACAAGCCGGTGGAGATCGCCAGACAGGCCCTGGAGTATGCAGGGAAAAACGGCCACAATGTAGTCATTCTGGACACGGCAGGGCGTCTTCACATTGATGAAGATATGATGGCGGAGCTGCAGGAGATCAAGGCAGGAGTCACCGTACACCAGACCCTGCTGGTGGTGGATGCCATGACCGGACAGGATGCTGTGAATGTGGCAAAGGAATTCGATGAGAAGGTAGGTATAGATGGTGTGGTGCTGACCAAGATGGACGGCGACACCAGAGGCGGTGCTGCACTTTCCATCAAGGCTGTCACAGGCAGGCCGATCCTGTATGTGGGCATGGGGGAGAAGTTTTCCGATATGGAACAGTTCTACCCTGACCGTATGGCCAACCGGATCCTGGGAATGGGGGATGTGCTCTCCCTGATTGAGAAAGCCCAGGAGAGCATTGACATAGATGAGGAAAAGGGCCGCGAAATGGCGGGCCGCATGAAGAAGGGAAAGTTCGACTTCGAGGACTATTTGGAGAGCATGAAGCAGATGCGGAACATGGGTGGTCTGTCCAGCATTCTGGGGATGCTGCCCGGCCTGGGGATAAAGGGTGGGGATCTGGAGTCCCTGGTTGATGAGAAACAGCTTAGGCAGTCCGAGGCCATTGTCCTGTCCATGACGAAGGAGGAGCGCCGGAACCCGAAACTGCTGAATCCCCGCAGGAAGCACCGGATTGCCAGGGGAGCCGGCGTGGACATAGCAGTGGTGAACCGCTTTGTGAAGCAGTTCGAGCAGAGCCAGAAGATGATGAAGCAGTTCGGAGGCAGCAAAAAGGGCCGGGGCATGTTCGGTGGCTTTCCAGGCATGGGAGGTGGCAGGTTCCCGTTCTGAGGGATATCCGGCTATTAGGACCAGATGAATGAGGGTGGCTCTGTTTACAGACATCCTTTTCATATAAAATAATATGGATTGATTTACGGAGGTAAGGAAAAATGGCAGTAAAGATCAGACTTAGAAGAATGGGACAGAAGAAGGCTCCTTTCTATAGAATCATTGTAGCTGATTCTCGTTCCCCCAGGGATGGCAGGTTCATTGAAGAGATTGGAACCTATGATCCCGGCACCGATCCCAGCACATTCAAGATCAATGAGGAGCTGGCCAGAAAGTGGCTTGCAAACGGCGCACAGCCCACAGAGGTGGTTGGCAAGATCTTCAAGGCAGCCGGAATTGAAAAATAAGGAACATCAGGGTTCCGGAATCTGGATTCTTTGGAGGTAGCTTATGAAGGAATTAGTGGAAATAATTGCAAGGGCACTTGTTGACAACCCGGACGAGGTTGTGGTGACGGAGAGCACTGAAGGCAGGAACACGGTCATCAAACTTCATGTAGCTGCATCCGATATGGGAAAAGTTATCGGCAAGCAGGGAAGAATTGCCAAGGCGATCCGTTCTGTGGTGAAGGCGGCATCATCCAGGGACAAGAAGAACGTGGAAGTGGAGATTGTGTAAGAGCCAATGCCGGTCAGGCAGAATGGCGCATAGGGATGCCTGGTTGCAGGGAGGGATACCAGTGCTGCATTGTTATATATGCAATGTGGCAGGGGGTTCCTCCCTGTAATTCACATCCTGGCCAAAAGGAAGGTTGGAATGGAAGCATATTTTCAGATAGGAATCATCACCTCCACCCATGGCTTGAAGGGGGAGGTGAAGGTATACCCCACCACAGATGATCCAGCGCGCTATAAGCGGCTGAAGGAAGTGATTCTGGACACTGGCAGGGAGAGGCTGACCCTTGGGATCCAGCAGGTGAAGTTTTTCAAACAGCAGGTGATCTTAAAATTCAAGGGAATAGATGATATCAGTGAAGTGGAGAAATACCGCAAGGCATCTCTTCTGGTGGCCAGGAAGGATGCGGTGCCACTGAAGCGGGATGAGTATTATGTGGCGGATCTGATGGGGCTGGCGGTGCAGAACGAAGAGGGGGAGGACATCGGCCGCCTGAGGGAAGTGTACGAGACCGGGGCCAACGATGTCTATGTGATCGACCTGCACGATGGCAGGGAGCTGCTGCTGCCGGCTATCAAGCAATGTGTGCTGGCGGTGGACCTGGAGGACGGGTATATCAGGATCCACATTCTGGAGGGACTGCTGGAATGATATTTCATGTGTTGACATTGTTTCCCCATATGATCCGGCAGGGACTGGGTGACAGCATTATGGGCAAAGCCATAGACAGGGGAGTCATCACCCTGGACGTAGTAGATATCCGGACATATACCCAGGAGAGACACGGCCAGGTAGATGACTATCCATACGGCGGCGGCGCCGGTATGCTCATGCAGGCCCAGCCGGTATATGACGCCCACAGGGCTGTTACCGGCGGGAAGGCATTGCGCACAGTCTATGTGACACCTCAGGGAAAGCCTTTTACCCAGAAGTATGCCAGGGAATTTGCCAGGGAAGAGGAACTGGTCTTTCTCTGCGGGCATTATGAGGGGATTGATGAGAGGGTGCTGGAAGAAGTAGTCACGGACAGGATTTCCATTGGGGACTATGTGCTCTCCGGCGGAGAACTGGCCGCCATGGTCATGATTGATGCTACAGCAAGGCTGCTTCCCGGTGTCCTGGGGAACAGCCTCTCTGCCCAGGAGGAGAGCTTTCACAATGATCTGCTGGAATATCCCCAATATACCAGGCCTCCGGTGTGGCATGGGAGAAGTGTGCCCCAGGTACTTTTGTCCGGGGATCACAGGAAAGTGGAAGCCTGGCGTCTGGAACAGTCTGTCTTAAGAACCCGTCTGGCCAGGCCAGATCTGTATGAGAGATATTTAAGGAAGCAGCAGCTGATCTGCAGGCTGTCCGGAGACAAGCGCAACCATATCCACATGACAGAGAGCCTGAAAAGGGGCCTGGGGGAGATCCTGGCAGACCAGGACGGGGAGATTCTGGTCTATGACAGGGACAACCGTATCTGTATGCTGGAACTCCAGTGCACACAGCATGGTGGCAGAACCTTGGCAGCGCTGGAGACAGAGGCTGCCTGTGACAGGATAAAGGAGCCAGCGGGGGAATCTGGTTCCACGGGATGGGAACATCTGACAGGGAAGATTCCTGAGGAGACAGAGTGGTGTCTGGTGAACCAGGAGCCATTGGTGGAGTTGCTACAAAAGGAAGGATACCGGATTTTCAACCAGTGCAGCCAGTTTCTGTATACCTTAAAGGAGCCTTTGCCGGTGGGACACAGGGATATCAGGCTTCTGACCATGGAACACATAGAGTACCTGTGCACCCATTATGGGGAGGAACACCGGTCTTATCTTCAGGAGAGGATAGAGTCCGGATCCATGTACGGAGCATTCGTGGAAGGGGTGCTGCGAGGATTTGTGGGGCTGCATGGGGAAGGCAGCATAGGCTTTTTGTATGTGGAGGAATGCTGCCGCAGACAGGGACTGGCAGGATCTCTGGAAGCATACTGCGTCAACCGCCAGTTAGAGCGGGGATGGATCCCTTACGGACATGTGGTACAGGGAAATGTGGCTTCCCAGGTCCTGCAGGAGAAGCTTGGTTTCTACAAGGCGGGGAAAACCTTCTGGTGGCTGGAAAAAAAGCCTTGCAATTGAGTACTGTCTATGGTAAAATTTGAATGTTGTGAAAACAAGATGGTCCTCTGTTACAGGATCCTGGCAGATATTAACACAGGACAGTATTAAGAACATCCATTTTATGAAGGAGGCTCATAATGAGTGACATTATCAAGGAAATCGAAGCTGCGCAGCTGAAGGAAAGCGTTGACGAGTTTGCAGTAGGGGATACCGTAAAGGTATATGGCAAGATCAAGGAAGGCAACCGCGAGAGAATCCAGGTATTTGAAGGTGTTGTGCTCAAGAGACAAGGCGGCAGCAACAGGGAGACTTTCACTGTAAGGAAGACTTCCAATGGTATCGGTGTGGAGAAGACATGGCCCTTACATTCCCCCAATGTAGAGAAGATCGAAGTGGTCAGAAGAGGTAAGGTGAGACGTGCAAAACTGAACTACTTAAGGAACCGTGTGGGTAAGAAGGCAAAGGTAAAAGAGCTTATGAGATAAGCCGGGCCTACGGCAATGCTGAGGGGACAATTACATATGTAGTTGTCCCCTTGTGACATTGCGGACCTGGCATCTGCGGCAGGATGGCCAAAAGGCAAAAGAGACTGCGGAGAAAGAGGATGGCAAAGAATAAAGGATTAAGCTTTTATAAGAGACGCAGGAAAATCAGCTCCGCCCTTTTGAAGGAAATCTTCAGCTGGGTATTCGGTATCCTGACAGCAGTATTTATCGCAGCTGTCCTCTGTTTCCTGTTGGGTATGTCAACCAATGTGGTAGGGGTATCCATGGAACCTACCCTGTACAATGAACAGAAGATATACATCAACCGTTTTCTTTATGTGATTTCCTCCCCCAAGGCCGGGGATGTGGTGGTGTTCCTGCCGAATGGCAATGAGAATTCCCACTATTATGTGAAGCGGGTTGTGGCCACACCAGGGGACCAGGTGGAGATCCAGGGAGGGATCCTGTATGTAAACGGCCAGGCAAGTCCCTGGGTGACGGAGAGACTCATAGACCCTGGGATTGCCGCCAACAGATTTACCCTGGATAGCGGTGAGTACTTCTGTATCGGGGACAACCCCGGCAACAGCGAGGACAGCCGCTCTGCCAATATCGGACCGGTGTCCGAGAAAGATATTATAGGAAAGGTATGGTTCCATGCATCCTGTGAAGAGCAGGGGATGGGATTTGTAAAATGAGATGAATTATCAGTGGTATCCAGGTCATATGACCAAGGCCATGCGCATGATGCAGGAAAATATAAAACTGATTGACCTGGTGATCGAACTGGTGGATGCCCGTGTCCCGGCAGCCAGCAGGAATCCCGATATTGACAGGCTGGCAGGGAACAAATCCCGGATCGTGCTGCTGAACAAATCAGATCTGGCAGATCCTGCATGGAACGGACAGTGGATGGACTATTTCCAGGCACAGGGTGCCCATACCCTGGAGGTAAATTCCAGGACAGGTGCAGGACTCAGGTCCATGGGCGGGCTTGTGCAGGAAGCGTGCAGGCAGAAGCTGGAGCGGGACAGAAAACGCGGCATTGTGAACCGTCCGGTGCGGGCCATGGTGGTGGGGATTCCCAATGTAGGCAAGTCTACCTTTATCAATTCCTTCGCGGGCAAGGCCTGCACCAGGACAGGGAACAAACCAGGTGTCACCAAAGGGAAGCAGTGGATCCGTCTGCACAAGAACCTGGAACTTCTGGATACGCCCGGTGTCCTGTGGCCGAAATTCCAGGATAACCAGGTGGGAATGCATCTGGCTTTCATTGGTTCCATGAACGATGAGGTCATCCAGATGGAGGAACTGGCCTGTGACCTGCTCTCTGTTCTGGGGAAGTACTATCCACAGGCAGTCCGGGAACGATATGGAACGGAGTGCGGGGAAGTACCAGTGCAGACCCTGGAGGCAATTGCCAGGGGCAGGGGATGCCTTAAGAAGGGGGATGCGGCAGACCTGGAGAAGGCGGCAGGTATCCTGGTGGAAGATTTCAGGAGCGGTCGTCTTGGCAGGATCACAATTGAGCGACCAGAGCCTGTGAGCCGCTAAAGTGCGCAGATAGGCAGAAGGTTGAATTGGGTGCGCGCCGTAGCGCGCAGATGGGTGGAAAGATGAATAAAGTCATGAAGGAGATGATCAGCACTTTATTGTATCTGCTGGGGGTGCTGTGTATCACATACTGTCTGATCCATTTTGTAGGCCAGCGGACTGCGGTGGAGGGTTCTTCCATGGAAGCCACCTTAAGCGATGGGGACAACCTGATCGTGGACAAGATTACATACCGTTTCAACGATCCGGAGCGTTTTGACATCATTGTATTTCCTTTCCAGTATGAAGAGAGAAAATACTATATCAAGCGCATTATCGGTCTCCCTGGGGAGACAGTACAGATAGACCAGGCGGGAACCATCTATATCAATGGGGAAGTGCTGGAGGAAAGTTACGGCAGGGAAATCATCAAACCAGAGAATATCGGAATCGCTGTAGAACCGGTAACCCTGGGGGAGGATGAGTATTTCGTCATGGGGGACAACCGCAACAACAGTACAGACAGCCGCACAGAGATAGTGGGGAACATCCACAGGGATGATATTGTAGGAAGAGCCTGGCTGCGGATCTGGCCGCTGAGTAAGTTCGGAGTGTTAAGGCACCAGTAGGGAAACAGGGTGTTCTGGAAGGTGCCGGCAGGCACAACGGAGGGATGGGAATGAAATGTATCGGGGAGATAAAGGAACAGTTACAGGCAGCTTGTGAGAATGAGCTGCCTGAATTTATAAGGATATATGGAGCGGATTCCAGGGCCGGGGTACAGAAACTGGTGGAGACAGCCAGGAAGAGACAGGATGCCCTGGACAGGGAGAGACAGCGCATAGAAGGACTGCGGGTTTATGAGGAGCGATATAAGGAGTACGCCTATATCTGTGGGATTGATGAGGTGGGAAGGGGCCCCCTGGCAGGGCCTGTTGTGGCGGGAGCGGTGATCCTGCCCAGAGATTGCCGGATCCTGTATATAAATGATTCCAAGCAGCTCTCCGAAAAAAAGAGAGAGGAGCTTTATGAGGTGATTAGGGAACAGGCCGTTGCCTGGGCAGTGGGCTATGCTACACCTGAGAGAATTGATGAGATCAATATCCTGCAGGCCACCTATGAGGCCATGCGGGAAGCTGTAGGCAAGCTGGATCCGAAACCAGATCTGCTGCTGAACGATGCGGTAACCATACCCGGCATCTCCATCAGGCAGGTGCCTATCATCAAGGGGGATGCCAAGAGCCTTTCCATAGGTGCGGCCAGTATCCTGGCAAAAGTGACCAGGGACCGGCTGATGCAGGAATATGACAAGGCGTTTCCGGGATATGATTTTGCCGGGAATAAGGGGTATGGCAGTGCTGCCCACATAGAAGCGCTGAAAAGGCTGGGCGCCTGTCCCATTCACCGGAAAAGCTTTATCGGGAACTTTGTGGAGATATAGGAGGATGCACCATGTTACTGTCGAAACTGTTTGCAGGTCAGACCTATACGGAAGATGCAGGACGTGCCCCGTCTGCCAGTCAGCCGCCTGCCCAGAATACGGCGGCGGTAAACCGCCAGATCCATTCCATGGTACCAGGGCAGACCATCCATGGGGAGATTGTGGGCAGGAACGGCAGTGAAGTGCAGATCAAAGTGTCAGATGATATGATCTTACAGGCCCGGGTGGACCGGAATCTGAATCTGGAGATCGGGAAGAACATGACTTTTGAGGTCCGCAACAATGGCAGTTCCCTGACCTTAAGCCCGCTGTTTACCAATGTATCCACGGATGTGACAGTACTGAAAGCCATTGATATGGCAGGGCTGCCGGTGAACGATACCACAGTCAGTCTTACCAGTCAGATGATGCAGGCCGGAATGTCAGTAAACAAGAATATACTGGGACAGATGTACCGGCAGGTGATGAACTACCCGGAGGCAGAAATTTCCGATGTGGTGAATCTGCACAAGATGGGCATCCCCGTGAATCCATCCACTGTAAGCCAGATGATTTCTTACCGGAACCTGACCCATCAGTTGAAAGGAGGGATGGAAGCCGTACTCCAGGCCCTTCCGGAAGCTTTGGAAGGTATGCTTTCCCAGGGAGATGTACAGGGAGCCCTGGGGGTGTACAAGGAGTTGTTTGCACTATTTGCAGGGGAAGCAGACAAGATACCGGGAGCGGGCATGCTGTTCCAGGGAGGGCAGGCCGTGGATGGGGCAGGCCAGGCAGCAAATGTTGTTTTCACAGAAACTGTAGCCGGGATGGACGCAGAACTGGCAGACCTTGTGAACGGGGCAGGGAGTGGAAAAGAGGAGATTTCCTTACAGCCTGGAAGCGTACAGGAAGGTGCAGATGGGATGGGGAATCCAGGAGCTGTTCCCGGCAGCCAGGTTCTGTCAGAAGGTGCCGGGGAAGGGACTTTAACAGCCGCTTCCCGTGCATTTCTTGCGGATCAGCTATACAACCTGTTGGGACAGACGGGGCTTCCTGCCCAGGAGGTCTCCCAGATGGCAGAACAGATCCGTCTGTTTGCCCAGGGAAGTCTGGGGCCGGATACCTTTTTTCAACTGACAGGGCAATTGCTACAGACAGCCGGGAATGAGCAGGCCAGACAGCTTGCCCAGAAACTGGTTTCCAGTGGGGAATTTAAGGAGATCATGACCAACTGGCTGAAAGATTCCTGGATGCTGAAGCCCCAGGATGTGGCAGATCCAGGGAAAGTGCAGGAATTATACCGCAGACTGGACAGACAGCTGAAGAGTCTGGCGCAGACGCTGGAAAATGGCGGTCAGAGCGCCGGCACAGCTTTCCGGGCGGTGACAAACCTGTCCCAGAATGTGGATTTCCTAAACCAGGTGAATCAGATGTATGCCTATGTACAGATTCCTTTGCGCCTGCGGCAGGGTGACACCAACGGGGAATTGTACGTATATACCAACAAGAAGAACCTGGCGGCCAGGGAGGGCCGGGTCAGTGCATTGCTGCATCTGGACATGGAGCATATCGGTCCTCTGGACGTGTATGTGTCCATGGAGAGCAGTAAGGTGAATACAAAATTTTATGTCCAGGATGAGGAGATGCTGGATTTTTTAGGGGCACATATGGATATCCTTACTGACAGGCTGAGAGAACGGGGATATGACTGTGCCTGTTCCATGAAGACCAGGGGGGAGGCGGCAGAAGAGAACACGGAAAACAGCGGAATCTGGCCACTTTTACAGCAGGGAGGCGGTATGCTGCTCTCCAGGCAGGCTTTTGATGTACGGACATAATGCCACAGACAGGTTACAAGACTGTGACAACAATAAGTTGTAAAGGGGAGAGAAAAGAATGGCACAGGGCCAAAAGGGAAAAGAGAATAAGCTGAAGCAGGCCATCGCTCTGGAATACAATCCTTCCGACAATGCACCCAGGGTCATAGCCAGCGGACGTGGTATCCTGGCAGAGAAGATCATTGAGAAAGCCCAGGAAAATGACGTGCCCATCCACCGGGATGACAAACTGGCAGATACGCTGTCCCGCCTGGAGATCGGGGATATGATACCTCCGGAACTGTATGAGGTAGTAGCGGAGATCCTGGTCTTCGTGGATTCCATGGATAAGCTGAAGGGTAAGGTAAGCAGATGAACAAAAGGGCCACAGGCATGGAGAAGGAATCCCAGGCGGCAGTTTATCTGGAACAGCAGGGGATGCAGGTGGTAGAGCGCAATTACAGGAACCGCCAGGGAGAGATTGACATCATAGGATATCACCAGGGCTATCTGGTGTTCGTGGAGGTAAAATACCGGACTGACACATACAAAGGCTATGCGGCGGAGGCGGTGGACAACAGAAAGCAAAGACAGATCTGCAAGGTGGCAGACTATTACCGGACGACCCATCACGTGGGAAGCCAGGTGGGGATCCGGTATGATGTGGTAGCCATCCAGGGGGAGGAGATCCAGTGGATCCGAAATGCGTTTCCCCATGCAGGAGGGAGGTAGGAATGTATCCAATCAACCGGGCAGGAAGACGGGGAGGGGAAGTGCTTCTCCAGAACGGATATCCGCTTTCAGAAGGTGGAGAACTGGAATATCTGACATTTCCCATCCTGGAGCGGACAGGTATGGTGCGTCATCTGGTTACCACCCGCACAGGAGGAGTCAGCCAGGGGGACTATGCCACTATGAACCTAAGCTTTTCCAGGGGAGATGAGCAGGAAAAGGTACAGGAGAATTACAGGCGGGTAGGCCAGGTGCTGGGGTGCGGGCTGTGGAATATGGTTGCATCCCACCAGACCCATACCACGAATATCCGCAGGGTCACAGAGGAGGATGGGGGCAAAGGCATTGTCCGGCAGCGGGACTACCAGGATGTGGACGGTCTGGTGACAGACGTGCCAGGACTGGCCCTTGTGACATACTATGCGGACTGCGTGCCACTGCTGTTTGTGGATCCGGTCCACCGGGCAGTGGGACTGGCACATTCCGGCTGGAAGGGGACGGCCGGCAGGATGGCTGTCCACATGGTACAGGTCATGGGGGAACAGTTCGGTTCCAGGCCGGAGGATCTGCTGGGAGCAGTGGGGCCTTCCATCTGCCAGGACTGCTATGAGGTGGGGGCGGAAGTGGCAAAACAGTTTGCCGGATGGGATGGGGAATTTGAGGCAGAGCGCCAGATGGTGGCGGAAAGCGGCATGTATGGGAGTGTACCAGGGCTGCCCTGTGTATTGGAACCAGGCAGGCAGCCGGATAAATACCAGCTGGATCTGTGGCTGGCAAACCTGCTTCTGCTGTGTCATGTGGGCATTCCCTTAAGGCAGACAGCGGTTACGGATATCTGCACCTGCCACAACAGCAGATATCTGTTTTCACACAGGGCCAGCGGCGCAAGACGGGGGAACCTGGGAGCTTTTCTGATGCTTGTCTAGATGGTTTTAAGGAAATCTTCATAAAAACTAATAAATTTGGAAGAGAATTGCAGGGGGGATATGTGCTACAATGGGGAATCATATGGGCAGCTTCTGTTTCGGTGCAAGCTGGCGGACAAGGTTCTTCCATGGAACAACGTGAAAGGATGAGAAGATATGGCAAATATACTTGTGTGTGACGATGACCGGGAAATTGTGGATGCGATTGAAATCTATCTGGCACAGGACGGATACGGGATCTATAAGGCTTATGACGGAGAACAGGCCATAGAGATCCTGAAGAAAGAGGAAATCCATCTGATGATCATGGATATCATGATGCCCCGGTTAGACGGCATCCGGGCCACGCTGAAGATCCGCGAATACAGTAGCATCCCTATTATCATGCTCTCTGCCAAGTCCGAGGATACAGACAAGATCCTGGGACTGAATATTGGTGCGGACGATTACATTACGAAACCCTTCAATCCCCTGGAGCTGGCGGCCAGGGTGAAATCCAACCTGCGTCGGTATACATCTCTGGGAAGCTTAATTGGGGACAGCAAGGCTGTGTACCAGGCAGGTGGCCTGGTGATCAATGATGATACCAAGCAGGTGACAGTTGACGGGGAGACTGTGAAGATGACCCCTATTGAATACAATATCCTGCTGCTTCTGATGAAAAACCAGGGCAGGGTATTTTCCATTGACCAGATCTACGAGAGTATCTGGAATGAGGATGCTATCGGAGCAGACAACACGGTAGCGGTGCATATCCGCCATATCCGGGAGAAAATAGAGATCAACCCCAAGGAACCCAGGTATCTGAAAGTGGTCTGGGGGGTGGGATATAAGATTGAAAAGCAAACTGTGTAAAGAACTACAGAAAGCTCTGGCAGAACCGGCAGGGTGCATATAGGAGCATATCTATGAGAAAACCTGTGTGGAAGAGAATTGGTGTGGAACTTTTGCAGCATCTGCTGGCCATGGGCGCCATGGTGGCGGTGGCTGGCATATTGCTGAATTCCTATATTGCAGTGGAGTCCATTGATGGCACCCAGGTGTATCAGCTGCTGACCATGGATACCGGGCAGGAATTCGAGGAGTCCGTGGTGTACTATGATCTGTTCCGGAATGCGGTGTCTGACATCACACAGCTTGTTGTCCTGAAGGAACAACTGGAGACAGACAATATCTTCGATCCGGCCAGACAGATTGATGTGACCCGGTATGCGGCCCGGATCGGTACGGATAACGGGTGCCAGGTCACTGCGGTATATGAGCTGGATGACTTGATCAAATGGGGAAAGTACGGTGTGGAGTATACCAACCGCATGGTGAGTCTATCGGACTTTGTCCACTATTTTGGCTATTGTCTTTATCCGGAGAATTTTTCCTTGAATGAGGAGGGAGAACTTGTATTTGATGGCTTTTACAGAGTGGAGAAAAGAGATACCGATGCCTGGTGGCATGTGGGCAGGACAGACCAGACCGGAGCCGGGTGGGTACCGCCTGCAGGGAAGGATACCGAACAGGACACGGATGCGGATGGCACGGACCAGTTAGGGGGAGAAGGGGAAGCGGGCGGGCTGGATGGAGTTGGGGACAGTGGGACTGCTGCTGGAAGCGCTACAGGCAAAAGCCAGGAAGAACTGGCGCTGATTGCGGAGCGTATGGAAACCTATACGGAGGAACAGCTGGAAGACCAGTTTGTGTTCTCCTACATTATGGCGCAGGATCTGAAAGGCATCAATGTGTCCATGGAGGACGATGGCACCATGGTCTATTTCTCCCTTTTGAACAGCCGGTATCAAACGGTGGATGGGCAGAAAAGGCTGCAGGATATGGTGAACAACTGGGTGGACTACATCCGTTTGCAGGAAAATCTGGTGTCTGCCATAGAGAACCTTACGCTGAACTATGAGAGATACCAGGTCTGCAATGAGGCATACCGGGAAGGAAAAAGCAATGTGGCCTATATGGTGCGCATGACCACAGATGAGGGAATACGCACCTATACCAATGTGTCAAAACTGGAGAACAGAACAGATGAGGAAGTGACAGAATTCTTCTCCGAATACAGAAGATACCTGATCTATTACCCGGACAGTCTGCTGTTTGTGGGAAATACAGTATTCAGTGAGGAAGAAATCTACCAGTATATTAACCTGTATGATTATGCATATCCAGACACCACTTATATCTGGATGGGAGTGGATATGAATTATGCGGTGGAGGGAGATGCCTTTTACCATGCCAATACCATGTATGAGAGGATAGTGCCCAATGTGGGTAGGATCCTGGCGGTGACCGTCCTGCTTGTGACAATGTGGCTGGGAATGGCACTTTACCTGACTGTGACAGCAGGGGCAGCCCAGGAGGAAGACGGACAGAGGGTATGGTACCTGAACCGGTTTGACCATATCTGGACGGAAGCACTGGTATTGCTGGGGATAGCGCTTGGATGGGGCGGTGTGTGGGGATATCGCATGATCCTGGATATTGCCGCCACAGCGGGGGTGGTTCCTGCTAAGGTCATGGGGATCCAGCTCACAGGACTCTATCATTATGGGATATTCGGTCTCTTCGGAGTATATGTGAGTGTGTCTGTGTCCATAGTCTGGTACAGCCTGGTGCGTCGGCTTAAAGTAGGAAACCTCTGGATGGACAGCTTTGTGTACAAGATCTGTAAGGGGATACACAATGTGACAATGTTCATACTCCGGCACAGGAACTCGGCTGTCAGCACACTGGTACCCTATAATCTCTTTCTGTTTCTCAACCTGGCTGGACTGGTGGCAGCCTACCAGATGCAGGAAAGTTCCGCTGCCCTGTTCTGTATTCTGGCAGGGCTGGTGCTCTTCGATGGGCTCGTGGGAGTTCTGATATTCCGGAAAAATGCGGAGCGAACGGAGGTGGAGGAGGGAATCCGGCGGATCCGGGACGGCGAAGTGGAGTACAAGGTGGATCTTGTGAACCTGCACGGTGCAAGCCGGGAACTGGCAGATGCGGTCAACCATATCGGGGAAGGCATCTACGAGGCAGTGCGGACCAGCATGAAGGATGAGCAGATGAAGACGGATCTGATCACCAATGTATCCCATGACATCAAGACACCACTGACTTCGATTATCAATTATGTGGATCTCTTGAAGCGCCTGAAGATAGAGGAAGAGCCTGCAAAGGGCTATATTGCCATACTGGACAGTAAAGCCCAGCGTCTGAAACAGCTTACCGATGATCTGGTGGAGGCATCCAAGATTTCCTCGGGCAATATAGAGCTGGAGCAGGAAAAGCTGAACCTGACAGAACTTCTGAACCAGAGTATCGGGGAGTTCTCCGAGAAACTGGAGGAATGCGGACTCCAGGTAGTCTTTGAGAAGGGGGATGTTCCGGCCTATATCTATGCGGACAGCCGCCGCATGTGGCGCGTGATGGAGAATCTGTTCCACAATATCTGCAAGTACGCCCTGGAGGGAACCAGGGTATATATCGACATAGACATACAGGAAGGCCGGGTCCTGGCATCCGTGAAGAATATCTCCAGGCAGCAGATGCACATCTGCCCCGAAGAACTGACAGAACGCTTTATCCGGGGGGATTCGTCCAGGACAACGGAGGGCAGCGGTCTGGGGCTGTCCATTGCCAAGAGCCTGATCCATGTCCAGGGAGGTACCTTCCAGATCCTGATGGATGGTGATCTGTTCAAGGTGGAGTTCTCCTTCCCGGAGTGGTGTGCTGGCGAAGGGGAGAGTCAGGATCCGGAGGCGGGAATGGAGGTGTAAGAGGGGGATATATCTGAATTCGGACAATAATGGTTCTGGGGAAGCTGTCCGCTCTGAAATCTACGTAGATAAGACAGGATTGCCTGCATATACCAACAAATATTTTGACAACTCTGTCCCTTGTATGGCTGCAACAGGAATGATAGCATTTATGTTGTTGCAGTATTTTGGAAGGCAGGAGCAAGTGCCAGCTCCTGCTTTCCTTTGTCTGCAAGTCAAAGGGGAAGTAAGGACATGGTATATGCGCTGAAGCGCATACGGAGGTGTAAGTATGAAATATCCATTTGGGAAAATCAGTCTGATGATAGCGTTGCAGTTTCTGTCAGCAATGACTCTCAGCGGTTTTGTCTACTGGGAGGCGCTTCTAATCGGCGGTCTGGAGTTAAGGAGCCTGGACAGGGGGGCTTTTTTTGTGACAGGAGGGCTTTTGCTGGGATACATAGTGCTGGAACTGCTGGAAAACTATGTCCGGGAAAAGGAATATTCCGGTCTTTCTGCCCGGGCCAAGACCGGACTGGCCAGGGTCTTTCTGCACCAGGGAGGTGATGCTTACAACAGCCAGGGCCGGGAGGAGAAGGTGGCCTTCTTCACAGAGAAGCTGGAGGCCGTGCTTTCGGGGTATTTTTTCTGGGTCCCTATCTTCTGAAGCAGATGATTCTGATGGGGATCTGCTGTGTGACCCTGTTTTGTATCAGTTGGCAGTGCGGCCTGGCAGTGGGAGGTGCGGTGGTCTGCTTCGGTCTTGTCAATCGTCTTGCCTCCAAAGATCTGGCCCGCAGGCAGGGTATCCTGCAGGAGGAGAGGACAGCCCTGGTGGATCAGGTGATGGAGATCCATCGGGGGTATGGGGAGATCCATATCAACCAGATGGAGACCCTGGCAGAAAGGGAATTTGACGGGGTCAACCGCCGGGAGGAGAGAGCTGCCCTGGACTATCAGGCCGGGCTGCTTGGGGTGGAACTTATGGGAATCGGTCAGAATATGGCAGTCTACACTTTGATCCTGGTGGTGGGCGGCCTGCTGGCCATGCGGGGCATGGCAGGCTTGGGAGTGCTCATCTCTGCTGCTGAATTGTCGGTACAGGCTCTGGCGCCTGATCCATGCTGACCCGGCTGTGGGGCCATGTGAAGGGAACGCAGGAGATTAGGAAGGATCTGGAGAACTATCTCCAGCAGCCGGACCAGTCCCTGCGGCACACCAGCCAGGGAGAGGGGGACATTCTTCTTGAGGCCGGGAATATCCGGTTCTGGTTTGAGGAGGATACTCCCCTGTTGGAAGGGGTGAGTCTTACCATCCGCCCGGGAGAAAAATATCTTATCACGGGGGAGAGCGGCCAGGGAAATGGAACTTCTCACAGGACACAGGATGCCTAAGGATGGGGTACTAAACTATTATACCGGGGAGATTGCCTATCTGCCCCAGGAGCCATTTTTATTTGCAGGATCCCTGCGGGAGAATCTTACCCTGGGCTGCCAGATGGATGACCAGGCGCTCACGGACATGCTCCGGGACATGGAACTGGATCTGCCTCTGGACATGCCTATGGAGGATGGCGGCGGGAACTTGTCCGGGGGACAGAAGGCCCGGATCGCCCTGGCCAGGGCACTGCTTGCCGGGCCCAAGCTGCTCTTTACCGATGAACTCACCGCCAGCCTGGATCAGGAACTGGGGGAGAAGGTGGAGAGACTCCTGTTTTCCAGATATCCCCGGATGGCGCTGTGTAGCGTGGCCCACCGCACCTATGTGCCGGAGGGATATACAGCAGTGCTGTGCCTGGAACAGAACGGGATGAGGGAGGTGACGGTATGAAAAAGCTGAGGGTAACTATCATACTATCTGTCCTTCTGGGTAGTCTGCAGGGGATCCTGGCATTGGGGATTGCCTGGCTGCTAAAGGCAGTAGCCGACCTTGTGACCGGGGAGCCGGGACACGTGGAATTTTCGTCCTTCTGCCTGGTGGCAGCGGGATATTATCTCCTGTACCTGGCCATTTACTGGACCAGCAGACGCCTGGATATAAGAGTTATGGAAAAGATCCGCACCCTGTGGAAACATGATCTTTTTGCCGGGCTTCTGTGGCAGTCCGAAAGAGAACATGAAAAGCGCCGGGTTGGAGATGTGCTCTCCATGTTCCAGCAGCAGATGTCTACCTTGATGGATGCCCATTATGGTTCCCTGTTTGCCCTGGTGAAAAACGGGGTGGTCATGATAGTTACCCTGGGAGCCATCTTGATCCTGCAGTGGCAGACAGCTATTCTCTGCGCTGCCCTGTTTGGTGTCTATTTGCTTCTGACGAAGACGATCAACAGAAAACTGACCGTGCTGCAGGAAGCCAGCATTATGGCAGGTGCGGCGGAGAGGAGCCAGCTTGTGACACTGGTAGACGGGTATGGTACAGCCAGGGACTATGGCCGGGAGGCATATTTCCTGGGACGGTACGGCAGCTGTGTGGAGAAAAGTGCCAGAGCTTCCTTCCAGCTTAACTTCTGTTATGATCTGCTGGGGCTGTTGGGCGGACAGTTGGCTCCTGTCACCACTTTCTTGATCCTGGTTGGGGGTGGTATTATGCTGGAGACAGGCACAGGTCTGACGGCAGGCAGTGTCCTGGCACTGACTCAGCTTGCTTCTTCCATTCTGGGTCCTTTGGGCAGCATGGGCGCTACCCTGGCCAGGATCCAGAGTGTTGGGAGCCTGCGGACAGAATTTGCCGCTTACAGGGATACCGGGGTGGAAGGCAAGTTGGGATGGACGGACAGACAGAAGCTGCCAGCGCTGAAGTCCATCACCCTTAGAAATATTACCTTTGGATATGGGGAGGAGGCTGTGCTGAAGGATGTGTCCCTGGCGTTCCAGGCTGGGAAAAAGTATGCCATCGTGGGGGAAAGCGGTAGTGGGAAATCCACGCTTCTGAAGCTCCTCTTAGGCCAGCTTGTTCCATGGGGAGGCAGCCTGTTCTGGAATGAGACCTCCTATGAAAAGATAGGACGGGGAGAACTGCTTCAGAATGTGTGCTATGTGGCCCAGGAACCTGTTATCTTTCACAAAAGTATCCTGGCAAATATCACTCTGGAAGAGGAGGGCAGCCTTGACGGGGACAGACTTGCTACAGCCATGTCCCTAAGCCGGACAGATGCCCTTAGGGAGGGAATGCCAGCCCAGGAACTTCTAATTCTTCCAGCCCGGGAACTTTCGGGTGGGGAGAAAAAACGGGCGGCTTATGCCAGGGCACTTTACAAGGACTGCCAGGTGCTGATTCTGGATGAATTTACCTCAGCTCTCCACCAGGAACTGGCCAGGGAGCTGGAAACAGGGCTGCTGGCGGCAGATGGGCCGATGGTCATCCATGTAACCCATTCCTTAAGCCGGGAGATGGCGGCACGTTATGACCAGGTGTTCTGTCTGCGGGAGGGGAGGCTGGCCGCGGTGGATTTTTCAAGTTGATATATGCAGGAAGCGCTTATGGCCGGGAATCTGACGAGAGGTTCCCGGCCTTTGTAAGGAATGTAAAATAGAAGAAGACATGATTTTTGCGAATGGGCGTAGCTGAACGCATCTTTTCCATATAAACCGTGTGGAAATGGGTACCTTGTAAAAATATAGCCTACATGATATGATGTTGTGGTCAAAAGGCATTTTGATCTCTGCCTATAAGAGATTGACTGGATTATACAAAGAGGGAGAAATGATATGGGGTACAGGGACGGGGTATATTTCCACAATTTTCTGGCAGGGATGCGGATTGGGAAAAGGGTGAAGATGGAACAGCTTTGCGGAGGGATCTGTTCTGTCAGTACACTGGCCAGAATCGAGGCGGGGGAGCGCCTGCCTGGCAAACTGGTACGCGACCGGCTGTTAGAGCGGCTGGGGATTGCCAACAGCGGATTCGAGGATTTCCTGCCCGTGGAGGAATATGAAAGGTGGCGGAACCGACAGGAACTGTTGCAAGCCATAGCGGACAGAAATGAGGAGAAGGCAGCAGGGCTGATCCAATGCTATGAGCAAGAAAGTATGTGGTCGTATACGCAGGCAGACAGGGAAGAGGATACAGGAGGAGCAGCCCTTGAGAGACAATTCTATCTGACTATGAAGGCTCAATTGATGCAGTATCGGGGACTTTCCCAGGAAAAGCTGTGTGCCGCGTTCAAGGAAGCTTTGGAACTTACTGTACTGCCTGGAACAGCCAGGAGAAGACATATCTTTTTGTCAGCCAAGGAATGGAACCTGTTGCTGGAATACGTCCGCTTTGGAGGGAATGTGGAATCCTTACAGAAGGACAATCAAAAAGCGGAGAAAAAGGCGGGAATGTCCGAAGAAGTCACCTGTGCGGGGCATAGTTATAAGATCCAGGTCTATGGTCAATTTTTGGCGGCCATAGAAGATTCCTCCATGGATCTGGCAGCGTTTGTGGGGATCTATCCCAAGGTGGCATACTATCTGTGCAGGGAATGTATGCAGGAGCCGGAAGGGCAGTGGAACTGTATGGAGATGCTGGGCATCTGTGCCAGGGCAGTGGATATGCTGCGCTCTACAGAGCGTTTGTATTATCTGTGTGAACTGCTGGAAGGGATGGAACGGATACTTGTGGTATACATAGGGCGTCAGGAACAGGGGCCGGATACAGAGGACGGTGTGACCTGGCAGACAGCGTGGAACCAGCTTTCCAAAGAGAACAGAAGTGCAGCGGTCAAAGCTGTGGAAATTACCCAGGATACCATTCCCCTCCGAAGAACGGAACTGGCTTCCCTTCTTGTGCAGATAAGGCAGTGGAGATGGGTCCTGGCAGAGGTTTACAGGGAATATGGGATGCCACAACAGATGGATAATTGCTGCTATCTGTACTGGCAGTTCCAGAATTACTGCGTGGGGGACGTAGTACGCAGACGTAGGAAGATGTTAGGCCTGTCCGTGAAGGAACTCTGTGAAGGGATCTGTAGCGAGAAGACATTGCGGAGGCTGGAAAACAACAAGACAAAAACCCAGATGCCCATTGTGATGGAACTATTTGAGAGGATGGGACTGCCAACAGAGTACCAGAGAAAAGAGATTGTTATGGAGAGATATCTTGATTTCGCGATATATAATGCAATGGCAAAGGCATTGAATAATAATGATACGGAAGGGGTGGATAAATCACTAGATAGGCTCAAGTCCTCCTTGGATCTGAATCTTTTGATTAACCGACAGGAGCTACAGCATATAGAAATTCTAAACGAACTTCGGAAAAAGAATATTTCACCGGAAGAGGCTGTGTCTTGCATACGGAAAACACTGGAATTAACGTTCCCCTGGCAGGCGGCACAGCATGCAGCAGAAGGGTATATGACCTGTGGGGAACTAGGATGTTTGTATAATATAGCCATGAAAACAAGGGGAGAAGAGAAAGAGGAATATGTTGAATTATTAAAAAAAATATGTGATCAGTATATGCTTAAAAATGATATTAAGAATCATATTGATATGTATGAATTCATTATGGATGGTGTTGCAAGTCATCTGGGAAATATGGGACAGTATGAGGAATCCAGCAGAATCAGTGCCTCTATTATAAAGGAAAAACTGTCATTGGGAAGAATGGGTATGTTACATATGAGTTTGTATAATATATTGTGGAATGAGACCCAATACAAAAAAGACACAAAAAACATTCCTGTAGAACAAAGCCTTTCCAGAGAGGAGGAACTACAGAAATGTATTTTGCTTGCGGAATTATGTAAGGATGTATTTTATGAAAATATATATAGGGAGAAAATGAATCAAATACTGCATTAATTCAATCCGATTTTACATCGGATCCAGGTAGATCATTCAAAGGACTGCAACCAGGGTTAGGATCTTGTTCCGATTCAATACCTGGTTCTTCTGGGAGCGGGGTCGGCAGAAAAGGTGGTACAGTCAGACCAATTAAGAGTAAGGCAAAGGCGGTGACTAAATTTTTCTTAAAATAGTTTTTCATTGTTTTTCCTCCTGTATGGTTGTATGATATTGAGAGTAATTATATGCGATAAGAATAATGATTGCAAGGGACAGAGTTGTCAAAATGACGGTAGAAAGTTTTGACAATTCTGTCTCTTGTAGAAAATTGAACATGAAGATACACTTAATACAATCACATTAGATATGACTGAGACTATTATAGGCATATCTAATGTGCAGGATTCGGTCATAAGAATGGTATGAGAAAGGGGATGTAGATATGAAAATCAAGAAATGGTTTGGTTGCATGAGTCTTGTGCTGGTATTGGCGTGCGCACTTCCAAGTGTATGTTATGCAAAGACAACTTATTTTGGAAATATGTTTGTTGACAGCAATGAATATACCTGGGTGGCGTCTGAAACCAAAGATACGGCAACAAAAACGGCAAGGGTCTATTTGACAGATATATTCAAGCCAGGTGGTGAAGCATCAAATTATACAAAGGTGTATGCGAAGGCTGAATCCGGTCCTGAAACCCTTGTAAAAAAGGGCACATGGGTTGAGTTGCCTTTTTCGGAATCTCAGATTATGTATTATCTTGCAGGTGCAAATATTAGCATATATTGCAAGGGACATAATCCGTCATTGGACTGTGAGGTTTCGGGTAACTGGGATGTATACTAGATATCATAGATATTCACGAAAGATAAATGACCAAAAGACCGAATCCTTAATTATAGCGAGTTATGTGCCAAGCGGCTGATGCCCACAAAACATGTCAAAGACTGATGTGGATTATTGGCAAATACCACGAGAGTCAGAACCTCGCAGCTTGCTGTGGGGTTCTGACTGGAAAGATACATGAAATGATTTGTGGGATATTACAATAAGAGTTCATATCTATCGAATGTAATTTTGGGAAAATGAAGAAAGGAAATAAAAACTCATGTTCATAAAATCCCTAAAAGTCCAGATCCGGATCATGTGCAGAAGCAAAGGATACAGGGCAGCTTTCCTCGCTGTCCTGTGTTATGCTTGTGTCTCTTTCCTGTGGGTGCTTTCCCGGTACTGGGGGATGGACATTTCCCGTATCAAAGACGCCAACCACCTGGTGGGGTATTCCCAGATGAATCAAATGTGGAATTTTTTTGCCATATTATATCCTTTTCTGGTGGTGCTGCCTTATTCCACCTCCTACATAGAGGAATACCGGAATGGCCTTGTTCCGGTTTATATCATTAGGAGTTCCAGAAGAACTTATTATCTAACGAAGCTGGGGGCTGCTTTTGTGGGAGGGGCATCCGTGATTTTTCTTCCCTTTGCCATGAACCTGTTGCTCTGTAACCTGTTTCTGCCCCATAATGGGAATACCTGGCTGGGACAGTACCAGATGGGAAATTTTTACCGCTGGCTCACAGGGACAAACCTTTTGTATCCAGTGGAATACAGCAAGGTGCCATTCCTGGGGGTGTACCTGTACAGCCCGTTCTGGTATAATGTGATGTATCTGTTGTTTTTTGCAGCTTTTACCGGGCTGCTGGGTATGGTGGTGTTAAGCCTGTCTTTCTGGTGGAGGAAGCGCAGGATATTGCTGTTCCTGCCTCTGTTCGTAATCCAGCAGTTATTGCAGGCTTGGGATGCCTGGGCGCTTGCAGATGCCATCCAGAATGGGAGTGTCTATACGCATCTGAATCTTCTGGACTATGTAGTGCCCAGCTTTGAGTCCGGGCAGAATCCGGTGCTGTTCCTGGCAATGGTAGTGGTCTGCCTGCTGGTCATAGGACTGTCAGCAGCCTATGCCATACAGGGGGATCTGAGGGATGTGCAATAAGGGTTATTCGGTGGAGAATGAGCAATGAAGGATGGAATATGGTTTTCATTGAGAAAGACTTTATGGATCGTGCCATATGTAGTAATGTTTTCCCTGGTAGATATCTTTCTGGCAAGACCAGGGAGTGGAGTCCTGGCAGATGTGCTGTGGTATAGCGTGTGGGGAAGAATCAGTTCCGGGGAGATGCAGACTATTGTTTTGTCCTTGAAATGTATCGGCGGAATCTTCCTGTTTGCCATTCTGTTTGGCCGTGAAATGGCAGGATATTTTGATACGGTCAGCACGGTGTATTTCACCAGGATAGCCAGCCGGGGGAGTTTTGTGCTGGGCAAGGCAGGGAGGATCTGTGTGCTCGCTTCTGCTTATGTAGGGTGGTTTCTGTCTATGGAATTCTGGATCGGGATCCGGCAGGTGGCAGACTGGCATATAGGGGGATATACGGTATATGTGCTGTTTCTGCTGGGAGGTATCCTGGGTACCCTGCTGATGCTGGTGTGTCTGGCAGTGAACTGGCTGTCCGTTCGACTGCATGTGACGGTGGCAGTATTCCTGGTATTCACCTGTGTGATGGCGCTGGAGTATGTGGGTATCCTGTTTTTTGACAACCCGGTGAACGTGGTATTGAATCCTCTATGTGCCAATTACAGGATTGTGGAGGATGTGGGACTGGCCTGTGGGAAACTGGCAGCAAACGGATGTTATCTGGGTATGCTGGTGCTGGGGATACGCTTTCATATCTGTAGGATGGATATTTTCTGATTGGGGAATGTAAGAAGGAAGAACCGAGGAACGGAATAGGATATACAAGCACAACGGAAGTAGTAACAGGCGAAGTAGGAATTCACATAGAAAAAGAGGAGAAGTATACAGATGCAGCATAGTTTAGTGGCAGAAAAAGTATCAAAACGGATGGGGAAAAAGGAACTGTTGCTTCATGTGAATCTGGAACTCACAGGGGGAAATATCTACGGTTTTACCGGGGAAAACGGCTCTGGCAAGACCATGTTGTTCCGTGTACTGTGCGGTCTGGTACGGCCCTCCATGGGGCGTGTATGGATGGACGGTGCGGATGTACATAGGGGATCCAGAAAGGCCAGGACAGGTGTTGTGCTGGAGAACCCGGCACTGTGGCCGGAACTGACAGGCAGGGAGAATCTGTTGTATTTAAGCAGAATAAGCGGAGTCATCTCTGCCAGCAAAGTGGAGGAAACCATGGGGCGGGTAGGACTTGATCCAGACAATTCTTTGCCTTTCAGGAAGTATTCTCTGGGGATGCGGCAGCGGCTACTCATTGCCCAGGCTGTGATGGAAGAACCGGACTTCCTGTTTCTGGATGAACCTACGAATTCCCTGGATGAGGAAGGAGTGGATCTGATTCGTCAGATCATTGCAGAGGAGGCAGAAAGGGGAGCTGTGGTGCTGCTTTCCAGTCATATCAAGCAGGATATATCCTGGCTTTGTAACCAGGTCTATTCCATGGAAAATGGCACATGTAGTCTAGCAGGCGGGGAGGTGAGGGGAATTTGAAAGGAATATTTCGGCGGGTGGACTGGATCGTTGCGTTTCTTTTAGCGGCAGGTTGTATCCTGGCAGGGATTTTGTTCAAACTGTCTGTGCAGGACTGTGGTATTGTCTCCATCCAGGATCTGTCAGACATAGAGAAGGGAATGGTGACAGTGACGGGCATCTGGACTGGAAAGGAAGGCGATGGCGGGATTACCAGAGACAGTTTTGGCAGCGGGGCAGATCTCTATGGGGTAGATACCGCCCCTGTGATTGTGGTAGCCTCCTCCACAGGGAAGCTGCGTCAGACGGAAGGCAGCCTGGGACAGGAGATCTATATAGAGGAAGTGATCCGGGGCTGTGACTTTGTGGAATGTGGGGACACGGGATATCTGTACCAGTACTTCGGGTTCCAGGAGGTGGACGGCAGTATTCAATATGGAAATCCACTAAATCTTATGAAGCCTGGGGAACAGTACCTGGTTTTTATGGAGGAGTCCCCTCTAAATGTCTACCAGAAGGAGGCTGCGTATATCCTGGCATCGGATTTCTTCGGCTATGTGAAGATTGGTGGACAGGAGACTGTGACATTGGAGGAAAGGATGGCCGTATATGATTTTTCAGCGCTTGGGACATATGAATTTTTCTCTGTCTCGGAAGATACTACAAAGGTACTGAATGCCATCAAGAAAGAGCTTCTGGACAGATATGGAGTGTTTTGATTCTGGTGTACAAAATGATGGCGGCGGGAAAAAGGAGATGCTCTGATGAAGAGAAGAAGGTGTATCATATCAATGATCTTAACGGGTTTTTGCATGTTCTTGACGTCCTGTGGGAAGGCAGATCCAGGGCAGGAGACACTGATACAAGATTCTGCTTTAGGAGAGCAGCAGATGCCGATACAGGATTCCACTTCTGTAGGGCAGGAGGATGGCAGGCAGGATGCAGGAATACCGGGACAGGGAACTAGTGATGAAGGGCTGGAGGAAGAAGAAAGCCAGTCTGCTGATACCCCAAAGGATCAGCCCTCAGAACCTGCGGAAGTGATACTGGGTGTCTGGAGAACCACTTCCCGGCTGAAGGAGTATGTAGGAGCCTTTAACAGGGGGGACTATGGTTACAAGGTGACGATCCGCTCCTATTATGGGGAAGGGGAGGGTGTATCGGAGGAAACGGCCCTGCTTAGGATGCAGGCAGAACTGGCTTCCAGCACAGGTCCGGATATTATTCTTCTGGATTACCCTCTGGATGCGGAGACTATGGCAGCACAGGACTATCTGGAAGATCTCTCCCCCTATTTTGCAGACAGCAAGGTGGTGAAGGAAGAGGATTTTCTGGAGAGTGTCATAGACGCTTATACATATGATGGAAAGCTGGTTGCAGTCCCCAGACAGATGGTTCTGCAGACCCTGTGGGGCAAGACAGAGATAGTGGGAGAAGAGTCCGGATGGACGGTGGAGGACATGCTTTCCCTGGCCGGGAGGTATCCGGATATCCCCCTGGCCAGTGGCATGTCACGGGACGAATTCCTGACATACTGTCTGCTGTTTGCGCAGGGGGAGGAACTGCTTAATCTGGATGCTGGTGCAGACTCCTGTCTGGGACAGATCCTAAGCCAGGCCGCTTCTTATCCAGCGACCGCTTCGTATGAACAACTGGCGGATCGTTGCTGGCAGATGCACCAGGGGGAGGCTCTTTTGGTGGATTTGTCCCTGGAGACACTGGACATTTTTCTGATGCTGCCAGGGCTGGCAGGGAGGGATGAGATTATCCCTGTGGGTTATCCGGCCTGGGACGGGGAACCCAGAGCATTCCTGCAGGCGGCAGAGGGACCTTATGCCATTCCCGCGGGCGCCGCCAACAAGGAGGGGGCATGGGTTTTCCTGGAGCTGCTTTTTTCTGGGACACTGGATGCCCCGCGGATAGAGAAACCCTTTGCCCAGAAATGGGGGCTGCCCACCCGGACGGAAGAGCTGGAAGTTTCCGTGCAGGAGGAACTGGATAAACTGCATGAAATAAAATGGGAGACAGCCCTTTTTACACAGGAACAGGCTATGGCCTTGCTGGAGGAGCTGACAGCCATGGCCAGCCCATATCCCTCTTCGGATTTTGCTCTCCTGGAGATCATTTATGAGGAGGCAGAGGTCTATTTTGAGGGCGGGAAGACCCTGGAGGAGACCTTACAGGTCATAGAGAACAGGGGAAGGATGTACTTACAGGAAGGGCATTGAACACAGAAGAAGGAATTTACAGCCTGGTATTTCTGCCAGGCGGACCAAAGGTTATACCAAGTGACAGGAGGTGAAGAATATATGCCGACAGTCCTTACAGAGAGTTTAATCTATGAAATCCTTTCCGCAGTGGAGGAGATCCCGGAGGGGAAGGTGGCATCCTACGGGCAGATCGCGAAGCTTACCGGCAGGGAGCGGCATGCAAGGCTGGTGGGAAAGGTTCTTGGATTGTCAGAATACTATGGGACATATCCCTGTCACCGGGTGGTGAATCATGCAGGGCGGCTGGCTCCCCATTTCCGGGAGCAGAGGGAACTGCTGCTGGGAGAGGGCGTAAGCTTCCGGGATGAAACACATGTGGATATGGGAAAATGTCAGTGGGTATGCTGAAGGCATCAAGTTTTTGCGGTTGTTGCATGAGTATGCCTAAGTCGTGAAACTTGATTTTCGATTTATATTGCACTATTTCTTGATTTTTTGAAATAAACGAAATATTCCATAGAATTAACTTTTAAGCATTCTGTGTTTTAATTGGAGGGGAGATTATGCCACAATCAAATATGCTTATGTATACTACAGAAGATGGAGTCACAAAAATAGAAGTAACATTTGATCAAGATACGGTTTGGCTTTCCATAGATCAAATGGCTGAATTATTTCAACGGGATAAAAGCGTAATTGGAAAACATATAAGAAACATCTTTAAAGAAGGAGAACTGATAAAAGAGGCAGTTTGGGCAAAATTTGCCTACACTGCTTCTGACGGCAAGACTTATCAGGTGGATTTCTATAATTTAGATGTTATTATTTCCGTTGGTTATCGGGTAAAATCCCTTAGAGGAACACAGTTTAGAATATGGGCGACTTCCATTTTAAAAGAATATATGAAAAAAGGTTTCGCATTAGATGATGAGCGTCTTAAGAATCTTGGAGGCGGAAACTATTTTGATGAATTATTGGCTCGTATCCGTGATATTCGTTCTTCTGAAAAAGTGTTTTGGAGAAAAGTTCTGGAAATATATGCAACAAGTATTGATTATGACCCAAAAGCAGAAAGTTCAATTTCGTTTTTTAAACAGGTACAGAATAAAATGCATTGGGCGGCTCATAAGCACACAGCGGCAGAAGTAATCTATCAACGGGCAGATGCAGATAAAGACAATATGGGATTAACCTCGTGGGCTGGAAGAGAGATTAAACGTTCTGACGTAGAGATTGCAAAGAATTATTTAAACGAAAAAGAAATTGATGCGTTAAATAAAATCGTTACGGCGTATTTAGATATTGCGGAAGTTCATGCCCTGAATCAAGAACCGATGTATATGAAAGACTGGCTGGAAACAATTGATGACTATTTGAAAATGACAAGAAGGGATATTTTAACTACAAAAGGAAGAGTTACTCATAAACAGGCTCTTGAAAAGGCACATGGAGAATACGACAAATATCGGAAAAAGCAGGAGGATATCCTTTCTCCGGTGGAATGCCATTTCCTTGAAAGCATAAAGGAATTACAGGAATTGGAAGATAAAAAATAATTTTTTGTCGTGGGCTTGACATACTGGTGCGCGGCTTAATGAAATCTTAAAAAGATACATCCTTTCTTGTTAAGAATTTCTCTGGTACAATTCAGATGTGAAGATTTATTCTTTAACAATTACGTAAGCCACATCCTTGACAGTTTATAACGGGAAGACGTATGACAGGTGCATTCCATAGAGAGGGGGAAAAGGAACCATGCTTCTTAGGATGATCCGATTTCAGACCGCTTTTTTACTGAAAAGGAAGGGGGCCTTGATCCCTTTCTACATTCTGCTGGTTATGGTACTTTGTAATTTTCTGGAAAATGTGATGGAGTTCCAGGGCCAGGATGTGGTCAAAATGTACCAGCCCGTGAAAATGCTCCTGCTCTGAACTGCCTTTCTTTTCCATTACATGCCACAGGCGACATGTCCAACTGGAATTTCTATGAAAGGAATTACATAGAAAGTGTCCGGCACTCTTTTTTTGCATTGCGGTATGATATGGACAGCAGGGGAATTTCTTACATTTCCCCGTCAGTTTGAGAACGCTTCCACATTCGCCCTGCTGTTGTAAGCTTCCAGGATACCATGGATCTTCTCCGTGGTGGCCAGCACATTGGACAGGGACACATCGTGGTTGATGAAATCTATCATGGAAGCCACAAATTTGCTCATATCCACTTCCACAAAATAGGGCTTGTCATAGATTTCAGGGGGCAGGTAGGTGAGATCTGTGGTCACTACCTTGTCAAAATATCCCTGTTCATAAGCCCGGTCAAAAGCGGACAGTCCGTCCGTGAACAGGCCGAAGGTACAGCAGATGAACACACGGCGTGCATTCATCTGTTTGAGCTGCCTGGCGGTATCCAGCATGCTGCCGCCAGAGGAGATCATATCGTCTATGATGACAATATCCTTGCCGTCTATGTTATCCCCCAGGAATTCATGGGCCACAATTGGATTCTTGCCATTTACAATGGTAGAATAGTCCCGGCGCTTGTAGAACATACCCACATCCACGCCCAGCACAGTGGCAAAATAGATTGCCCGGTCCACAGCACCTTCATCCGGGCTGATGACCAGCAGGTGATCCTTGTCCACCAGCAGATCTTCCTCAGAGTGCAGCAGAGACTTGATAAACTGGTAGGGGGAAGTGAAATTGTCAAAACCACTCAAGGGAGTGGAGTTCTGTACCCGCGGGTCATGGGCATCGAACGTAATAAAATTGTGGATGCCCATGTTCTGCAGCTCTTTCAAGGCATAGGCGCAGTCCAGGGACTCCCGTCCGTTTCTCTTGTGCTGTCTGCCCTCATAGAGAAATGGCATGATCACATTGATCCGGTGGGCCTTGCCGTTGCAGGCGGCAATGACACGCTTCAGATCCTGGTAGTGGTCATCCGGGGACATATGATTGGTATAGCCATTCATCTGATAGGAAATGCTGTGATTGCATACATCCACCAGGAGGAACAGGTCCTTGCCGCGGATGCTCTCACTGAAATTGGCTTTTCCCTCACCGCTGCCAAAACGGGGGGTATCCACCTCCACCAGGTAGTTGTTTTCGCTGTATCCGTGGAAAGCGGGGTCGTTCTTGACCTTGTCGTTGTGTACACTTTTGCGGAACTCCACCAGGTAATCATTCACCCTGCTGCCCATCCTGGCCGCAGAGGACAGGGCCACAATCTTAAGGGGGGCAACAGGCATGGCGTTTTCTAATTCGCGTAAATTAGGCATGGTCATTCTCCCTGCTTATTCTGCAGGGGGATTGCTCCTGTAGAATAAGACTTGTACAGATTAAGGAACCAATGTTTATAAATCCATCACTTAATTTATATCATTATGGTAGTGACACGTCAAGGAATTTCTTGTATAGTTATGTAAAGAAGATCCGTTACTGCTTGCCCGGTACTGTCACCAGGTTTTTTCACGCATTCTTTGCGTGACAAACCCGAGACTGCACATGCATCACGTTGCTGAGAGCGGCGCCTTGAACAGTAACGAAGATCCGGCTGTGGCATGGAAAAAGGCAGAGAGCGGAAAAGAGGAAGGAAGAGAACGTGGAGACAGGAAACAGAGCACACAGGATCAAGAAGGTCCTGCCAGGCAGTATTGCCAAGGAGCTGGATATTGCGCCAGGGGACCGGCTAATTGCCATCAATGATACCCCGGTGGAGGATATCTTTGACTACCAGTTCCTGGTGCAGGATACGTATATTGAAGTGCTGATTGAAAAGCCAGACAAAGAACAGTGGCTGCTTGAAGTGGACAAGGAGGCTGACGAGGACCTGGGGATCGAATTTGAGAACGGTCTTATGGATGAATACAGGCATTGCCACAATAAATGCATATTTTGCTTTATTGACCAGATGCCGCCGGGAATGCGAGATACCCTGTATTTTAAGGACGATGATTCCAGGCTTTCCTTCCTACAGGGAAATTATGTGACACTGACCAATATGTCAGATCATGACATTGACAGGATCTGCAGGTACCATCTTTCCCCCATCAATATTTCCTTTCACACCATGAATCCGCAGCTTCGCTGTCAGATGCTGAACAACCGCTTTGCGGGGGAAGCCTTGAAGAAGGTGGACGTACTGTATGAGGCAGGTATCCACATGAACGGCCAGATTGTGCTCTGCAAGGGAATCAATGACGGGAAAGAGCTGGAATACAGCATAGAACAGCTTATGCGCTATATGCCCAGCCTGGAAAGCATCTCCGTGGTGCCGGTAGGACTGTCTAAATACCGGCAGGGGCTATATCCCCTGGAACCTTTTACCGGGGAAGACGCCGTAGAAGTGATCCGGCTAATCGAGAAATACCAGGAAGAATGCTTCGGAAAATTCGGGACACACTTTGTCCATGCCAGTGATGAGTGGTATATTCTGGCAGAGAAGCAGGTACCCGGAAGGGAGCGTTATGACGGGTATTTGCAGCTGGAGAATGGTGTGGGGATGCTGCGATTGTTGCTGGACGAATTCCAGGATGCGCTCCGGCAGAGGTCTGTGGGGATGCAGATGGAGGACAGGAACCGCACAGAGGAACCACACAGGACAGAAGGCAGGGCATATTCCGGATCGGGCGGGAGGGTACCGGCAGACTGCTCCAGGCGGAAACTGTCCATGGCCACCGGGCATCTGGCATATCCATATATCCGGCAGATGGCTGGGAAGATGATGGAAGTGTATCCTTATCTGGAGATTCTTGTGTATCCGATCACCAATTTCTTCTTTGGGGAGCAGATCACAGTGTCTGGTCTGCTTACGGGCCAGGACATCCTGGCACAGCTGTCCGGCAAGGACCTGGGGGAATGTCTGCTGCTGCCGGAGAATGTCCTGCGCAGCGGGGAAGACGTGTTCCTGGACGACTACCGGGTGTGCGATCTGGAAAAAGCTTTACAAGTGCCTGTGAATATTGTAAAATCAAGCGGATATGATTTTGTGGATGTAGTACTTGCAGAATGATGGATGCAGGCCGCTTTGTCTGGCAGGGCAAAGGGGATGGTTGCCAAAGACAGGCAGATAGGAGCAGTATATGGCTAAGAGAACAGGAAAACCCATTGTGGCAGTTGTGGGAAGGCCGAATGTGGGAAAATCTACTTTATTTAATGCACTGGCAGGGGAGAATATTTCCATTGTGAAGGATACGCCTGGTATCACCAGGGATAGGATCTATGCGGATGTAACCTGGCTGGATCAGGTATTTACTTTGATCGACACAGGAGGGATTGAGCCGGACAGCAATGATGTGATCTTGTCCCAGATGCGTGCCCAGGCCCAGATTGCCATGGAGACGGCGGATGTGATCCTCTTTCTGGTGGATGTAAAGCAGGGGATGGTGGATGCTGATCTGCGGGTGGCAGATATGCTGCGGCGCTCCAGGAAGCCGGTGGTACTGGCAGTGAACAAGGTGGACAGTTTTGGGAAGTATATGGCAGATGTGTATGAATTCTATAATCTGGGAATCGGGGAACCCTATCCCGTGTCTGCGGTAAATAAACTGGGGCTGGGGGATATGCTGGAGCAGGTGGCGGCTTATTTTCCGGAAAAAGGACAGGAAGAAGAGGAGGATGACAGGCCCCGTGTGGCCATCGTGGGCAAGCCCAATGTGGGTAAATCCTCTATTATCAACAGGCTTTTAGGGGAGAACCGGCTGATTGTATCCGAGATTGCAGGCACCACCAGGGATGCAGTGGATACGGAGGTGGTGCACAACGGAAGGGAGTATGTATTCATTGACACGGCAGGTCTCAGGCGGAAAAACAAGATCAAGGAAGACCTGGAGCGGTACATGATTGTGCGTACTGTCAGTGCAGTGGAACGGGCGGAAATTGTGGTGCTGGTCATTGATGCCAGGGAAGGTGTCACGGAACAGGATGCCAAGATAGCCGGGATCGCCCATGAGAGAGGCAAGGCCGTGATCATAGCAGTGAACAAATGGGATGCCATCCAGAAGGATGACAAGACCATTTACCAGTTTACGGACAAAATCCGCAATGTATTGTCTTACATGCCTTATGCGGAGATCCTGTTTATCTCTGCGGTGACGGGTCAGAGGTTACAGAAGCTCTTTGACACCATAGATATGGTCAGCGAGAACCATGCCATGCGTGTGGCTACAGGCGTGCTAAACGAGATCATGGCGGAGGCGGTGGCCATGCAGCAGCCGCCTTCCGACAAAGGAAAGCGTCTGCGTCTCTACTACATCACCCAGGTGTCTGTGAAACCTCCTACATTTGTGATCTTTGTGAATGACAAGGAACTGATGCATTTTTCCTACACCAGGTATATTGAGAACCAGATCCGGGAGACATTTGGGTTCCGGGGGACACCACTGCGTTTTATCATCAGGGAGAAAAACGATTGAGACAGGCGCTGGCAGCGCAGAAACGGGGGCTGGGATGGAGAGGATCTTTTGTATAGCAATTGGGTATGTGTTTGGGCTGTTCCAGACGGCATTTTTCTATGGAAAGGCTCATGGGATTGACATTAGGCAGCATGGAAGCGGCAATTCCGGTACAACGAATGCACTCAGAGTGCTGGGCACCAAGGCAGGACTGATTGTATTTGCGGGAGATTGCCTAAAATGTATGGCTGCGGTGTGGCTGGTGCGCCTTACCTTTGGGACGGGCCATCCGGATACGGTCTATCTGTTGTGCCTGTATGCAGGCATGGGCGCCATTCTGGGACATAATTTTCCGTTCTATATGGGCTTTAAAGGCGGGAAGGGGATCGCGGCCACGGCAGGACTGGTACTGTCCTTCCATCCCTATTTTATTCCCACAGGGATAATCCTGTTCTTTGGCATCTTCTTCATCACACACTATGTGTCCCTGGGATCCCTGCTGGTATATGCGGGACTGATGATCCAGCTTGTGATCTGCGGACAGACAGGGTTGTTTGCAGGTATGACCCAGGCACAGCTACTGGAATTGTATGGGGTGATGGCCTTTCTTGCCATCATGGCATATTGGAAGCACCGGGAGAACATAGTGCGGCTGGTGCATGGAAACGAGAGGAAAACCTACCTGTTCAAGAAGAACAAGGTGGACACAGAAAAAAAGGCTACAGAGGAAAAGTAAAAATAGAGGAGGCGCATCATGGCAAGAATCGGAATCATCGGAGGTGGAAGCTGGGGCATCGCCATTGCGGTGTTGCTTTACAAGAACGGGCATCATGTTACGGTCTGGTCTGCATTGGAGTCGGAGATCGCCATGCTGAAGGAAAAGCATGAGCATAAGATGCTGCCAGGTGTGGTACTGCCACAGGACATGGTATTTACTGTCAGTGACAGGGAAGCCGTGGAGGGAAAGGATCTGCTGGTGATGGCAGTGGCCAGCGCTTACACCAGACAGACGGCGGGGCGACTGTCTGGCCTGGTGGCAGATGGCCAGAAGATATTGAATGTGGCCAAAGGGATAGAAGAACGTACCTTGATGACCTTGTCAGAGATCCTTGAGCAGGAGATTCCCCAGGCAGATGTGGCGGTTATGTCCGGTCCTTCCCATGCAGAGGAAGTGGGAAGGGGACTTCCCACGACCATTGTGGTAGGGGCAAAGTCCGAAGAGACTGCCGGGTACATCCAGAATCTGTTTATGAACGAAGCTTTCCGGGTTTATACCAGCCCGGATATCCTGGGAATGGAACTGGGTGGTGCCTTGAAGAATGTGGTGGCGTTAGCGGCCGGGATTGCCGATGGCCTGGGATATGGGGACAATACGAAAGCCGCACTGATCACCCGGGGGATTACGGAGATCGCCCGGCTGGGCACGGCCATGGGCGGTAAATTCGAGACTTTCTGCGGCCTGACAGGCATCGGGGATCTGATTGTGACCTGTGCCAGTATGCATTCCAGGAACAGGCGCGCAGGGATTCTGATCGGACAGGGAAAAACCTATGAGGAAGCCATGAATGAGGTGAAGATGGTGGTGGAAGGGGTCTATTCAGCCAAGGCTGCCATGGAACTGTCCCGGAAATACCAGGTCCAGCTTCCTATCATAGAACAGGTGAACAAGATTCTGTTTGAAGGGCTTTCAGCAGAACAGGCGGTGAAGGAACTGATGCTTCGGGACAAGAAACTGGAAGTGTTGGATATTCCCTGGCAGCAGTGACAGATGTCTTCCCTGGGTGTTCTCCATGGGGAGGCTGCCCAGAGTGGAATTCCCGGAAGCAGAATGGCAGGTCTTCCCTGCGCTACCGGCATCCGGCCAGATACCCCGGAAGCATCCAGGCGGTATATCTTCACCCACTTCTGTCATATAATGCCTTGACTTATAAAGAATGATCATATGCCTGCGAGGGAATCCACATGAAGCAGGCGGAGAGGTATCTGTATGAAAATAGCTCTATGTATCCTTAGCATCCTGTTCGGCGGACTGTCCATGCTGGCCGCCATCACCCAGCTAAAAGCCGCCAGAAACAGACGTTCTCCCATGGTCATGACCGTGGGAAGTGCCCTGCTGCTTCTGGCGGTATTGTTCCTGCTCCTACAGTGGAAGGCAGACTGGATCCTGGCACTGGCAGGAAACATCTTGATCTGTGGCAGCGCCCTGTACAATGGTCTGACCGGGGATAATTTCCATCTACAGCACCATATCGTGCGCATCACCCTGTCCCTGGTGCTGACAGCAGGCTTCTTTTTCCTGTAGGCCTGCCATTCTGCTTCTGGGAGTACCTGTCCGGGTGTCATTTACCTGTCAATCCCTTCCATGATTTCAGCGGCCATCTTAGACTTGTTCATGGTATAGATGTGGATGTGGCCCACACCATTCTCCTGGAGATCCCGGATCTGCCGGATGGCATAGTCGATTCCGGCACGGCGCATTTCCTGGGGGTCTTCCCCGTATCTGGCAATCAGGTCTGTGAGGGCCTTTGGCAGGCTGGAACCGGACAGGGTGATGGTAGTGCCAATCTGTTTTGCGGAGGTAATGGGCATGATTCCGGCACAGATCGGCACCGTGATGCCTTTTCTGGCGGCTTTTTCCAGGAAAGTATAGTAGAAATCATTGTCGAAGAAGAGCTGGCTGATAAAATAGGCAGCGCCTGCGTCCTGCTTCTGTTTCAAGTGATTCAGGTCGGATTCCATGCTGAAGCTCTCAAAATGCTTCTCCGGATAACAGGCCCCGGCCAGAACCAGGTCTGTGTGTTCACCCAGAAATGTCATCATATCACTTGCATGGGCGAAATCCCTGGCGGCGAACTGCTCATCGCTCATATCCTTCGGACGGTCTCCCCTTAGCGCCAGCACATGGCTTACATGCTGTTCCCTCAAGGCATCTGCTACCTGAAGCAATTGTTCCTTTTTACAACCCACACAGGTCATATGGGCTACGGCATCGATTCCCATTTGGTTCTGTATATAGGAGGCAATCTCTATGGTCTTCCCGGAACGGCTGCCTCCTGCGCCGTAAGTGACGCTGATGAAATCGGGGGAAAGTGTCCCCAATGCATCCAGCGTCTCGAAGGCCTGTTCAAATGCACCGTCCTTCTTGGGCGGGAATACCTCGAAAGAAATAGATTTCTGGTTGTCGAACATTGTCTGTATCATTGTCTTCATCCCCTTTTTCCTTGAAATTCATACAGAATATCGTAACATGAAAAGGAAGAGAATGCAAGTGGCTATGAGACGGTCTCTGCCGGAAGGAGGGCGGCCTGTCCGTAGTAGATGGTTCTGTATTCACTGGGTGTATGTCCGGTGTATTTTTTGAAGGTCTTCAGAAAATAAAAGTAGTCGTTAAACCCTGTCTTCATGGAGACCTCGTTGATAGAGATATCTGAGGTGGTCAGGAGCTTTTTGGCATTGGTAATGCGCAGGTTGGTCAGGTAATGGGAAAAGGTAGTCCCTGCCACCTTCTTGAAAAGCTGGCTGATGTAGTTGGGGTTGAGACTGACCACCCTGGCCACATCCCGCAGGGTGATGTTTTCCTGGTAGTAGGTGTTGATGTACTTCATGATTCTTAGAAAGTAAGTGTTGCTTAGGCAGTCTGATTCCTCCTGGGGATCCGGGACAGCATTGATGAGCTGGAGCAGACTGTCCAGCATATCTGTAAAAGTGGCATATTCATGTACCAGCTGTCTATAGCCATACAGCAAATAATCCTGGGGATCAGCCAGAAGCTGGGGGTTGGATATGATCAGGTTGTAGAGCTGTCCTGCATCCTGGATGGAGAGACACCGGTGGCAGTCCTTGTCCTTGAGCTGGGTCAGCAGGTCACACAGCCGTTCCTTCTCCCCGAAGGACACGGCATTCTGGATCTGCTGCATCATAGGATGGAAACTGGAGTCATGGAGACCGTCACAGATCTTGCACTCCGGTTCCAGGAAGAAATGATATGCCATGGCGATGCATTTATAGAATGCAGGTTTGAATTCATCCGCCGATACCGGACAGGGGTAGAGTCCAATGCCTGATACCTTCTTGGAAAGGGCCGCCTCCTGCAGGGTATTCCTGTCATAAGGTGCCTGGGAGATATAGCCGTACTGGGAAGGACCAATGCGGAAGGACAGGGTATCGGGCAACAGCAGGGGGGTATCACTGACGGAGGATGCAAAATAGCAGAGATCCTGGGTGATCCCATGTTCCCCCAGATACTGGGTGATCTTAAGGGGCTCCTGACTCTCTATGGCGTCCAGGAAATCATCCGAACTGATGCGTCTGGGGGCATGGTGCTGCAGATTGCGGACTGCTTTCAGCAGAAGTCCCACTACCTCATCATATTCCACAGGTTTCAGACAATAGCCCAGGACACCGTACTGGATGGCTTTCTGTGCATAGGAAAATTCGGCGTAGCCGCTGATAATGATGATCTGGGTACCCAGTCCTTCCTGGGATACCATCCTGCACAGCTCCAGTCCGCTGTATCCCGGCATACGGATATCCAGGATGGCAATGTGCGGAGGTGTGTTTTTCAGCACATCATATGCCTGCTTCCCGGTAGTGGCAGTGTAGGCCACTTCCATACCATACTGCTGCCATGGGATATGGTGGATCATGGAATCTACAATAGACTGCTCATCATCAGCCAATAATACCTGATACATTCTGCACCTCCGCGCATGCTTTTGCAGGCATGCAAGCCAATTTTCAAAAAACTCTTTTATACTTCCGCGCGCATCTGCACACATGTTCCATCGCTGTTGCTGTCAGACATCTGTATTTCCTGCGGTTCCGGCCATACCCGCTTTTCCCGGCATGTGCACTCTGACCACGGTTCCGTCTGTCTGTGTACTGTCAATGGTGATACCATAAGCATCCCCATACTGGAGCTTGAGCCTGGCATTTGTATTGAGTATCCCCACATAGTTTTCCGTATTGTATTGTGTTCCTTCCAGGCAGGTGCGGAGTTCCTGCAGACGCCCGGCGGGAATGCCCACACCGTCATCCCGGATCTCCACCAGAAATTCATCTTCCGTCACCGTACATCCGATATACAGGATACAGTGTTCCAGGGAGGGTTCGATGCCATGCTGGATGGCATTTTCCACCAGGGGCTGGAGAATGATCTTGATGACTGGCAGCTTTAGCGCCTCATCTGGTATATTGAAGAATATGTCAAATTTGTCCTGGAACCGGAACTTCTGGATCTCCACATAGGCCTTGGTCATCTCCAGTTCCTCCTGGAAGGGGACAATGGGATTCCCCTTGGTACTGTACCGGTACATTTTTCCCACAGCAACGGTGATGGCAGCGATCTCCGGTGCCTGGCGGCTAAGGGCCAGGGATCGGATCAGTTCCAGCACATTGTAAAGGAAATGTGGATTGATCTGGCTGCGGAAATAATCGATCTGCGTGGCCTGCGACCGGATCTTCTCCTCATAGAGCTTGGAAGAAGTCTCAAAGATCTGTTCGTTCAGGGAATCTATATCGGAGAACATATTGGAAAAGGCCAGGGCCAGGTCGTGAACCTCCGCGCAGCCCTTGATATCCAGGGGGTATGTAAGGTGCCGCTGTCGTCTGTTGCGTATGGTCTCTATGATCCCGTGTATCTGGTTCAGTGGCATTACCATATTGCGGTACAGGGAGAACAACATCAGCAGGGAGAAGAAGACAATGGCGCCCAGCAGGAACCATATGTAATAGGTCATGCTGCGCAGCATTTTCTCTATGGCCGGAATGTGGACTGCACTGATGATATAACAGTTTGCCAGCTCTGAATATGTCGTCCGGATGGAGAAGGAGTCACGGTTGACCGTGTAAGGGGAAGAAGCACTGCTGTCGGACAGATGCCAGGCATATTCTTTACAGACAGCTGTCACAGCCTCGGCGAACAGATCAGAATTGCTGCTCAGCCCACAGACATTGCCATTTGTATCCATGATAAAGAAAGAAGAGGGCGAATCTGTGTTGGAGGAATCCAGATCCAGTTTGTCAATATCCAGGGAGATAAGGACATTCCCGATCTGTTTTCCATAGCTGTAGACATTGCAGCAATAGACATAGAAATTTTTGTCTGCCAGGGGTAGGAAGCTGCTCTTGTACAGGCCCAGTCCACGGCTGCTGCTTCCATGGCCAGAGGGCTGCTGGTATATGGCGTCCAGATCCTCCTGGGAGAACAGGGTGGACCAGTGGATAAGCTGGTTTACAAAGGACACATCATAGATACCGGTGTTCAGGGACTTGATATAGGTGATATCATTATCTATGGCGGTTGTGATACTGGGATCAAGATCCTGGTAGGATGTGGCCTCGAAAAGTGTCCGGTAAATTTCATCTGTCTGGAACTGGCGGCAGAGTACGTCCATCTGGAAACAAAGAGTGTCCAGCTGGTTGGTGTATTTGTTGGTGAACAGGTCCACATAGTTGCTTACATTGGTGATCAGGATCCGCTGCGCGCTCTGTAGCATCAAAAAAGAGAGGATGCCTATCATGAACAGTGAAACACTACTGATGATCAGGAACTGTCTCTGGATAGAAGACCTGCTGAAGCGATGCATGGGCACTCTTTCCGGACGATTGTTCATAGACACCTCCTAAAATCTGCTGTGACTACCTGTAAACGGAAGGGAAACCCAGACCGTTCTTTCCTGCATATCTATGGAAAATTGTTATATCTGTCTGAAAATATTCCATATCATTTCCGGAACCATGAAATTTCTATCGGTAATCTAAAGATTGTTCATATATTATATATGAATATCTTACCAGTTGCAAGAAAAACTAAGAGATATTTTTCATGTTAATATTAACTGGAATTTTGTAAAATAAATGCCAGATAATAGTAGGTTTTGCCCATGGATATTCTTTTTCGGTTGTGGAGGAGGGTAATATTGGATAACAGAAGCCGCCTGGCTGCGGGAAAGATGGAAAGAACCCTGGCTATGGACATTTTCTGGGATTGGGGTGCAGGAAAATGAGAAGGAAAAGCAGATGGATGCTGACAATGCTGCTGGCAATGTGCCTTGCAGGCTGCGGCAGGCAGGAGGATACCCAGAAAGCTGTGGATGGGCAGGATGGTGCGAAAGACCTGTCTGGCGGGCCGGCAGAGGAGAAGGAGATCCCTTTTTTCTGGGATATACATACCACACAGGAACTGATCCCTGGGGACTTCCTGGTGTACCATGTGGACTGTGCAGGCACAGAAGCGGATCAGCTGGGGTTGTACCAGTCCTCGGCAGACCAGGAATACGGGGCGGATAAGGCCACAGGGAAGATGTGGGGCTATCAGCCCAGGGACTACATGGAGGCTGTGGCAGATGCATCCGGAGAAGGTGCCATGTCCAGCCGCTGGGAGATCCGGGAAGGTACGGAATATGATGGGGAGGAAACGGGATTTTACTATGACTTTGAACTGCCCAGCGGGGAATATGAAGTCACTGTAGGGTTCTACAATCCGTTCAGTGCCAGGACAGTGTGTGTGGATCTGGAGGGAAGCTGTGAGGTGGACGCTTTGAAGATCCTGAAATACAAGCTCACGGAGGCGGTGGCTACCACCAGGGTAACAGACGGATCCCTGCAGGTCAAGGTGTACAATCCGGACCGGGGAACAGATGCCATGAAGGATCCGGTCTTGAGTTACATCACCATCCGGGCGGTACCGGTATATGACAGCGTGCTTCTTCAGCAGTACCTGGAACAGATGGAGGTGCCGCCTGAAGAGGCTGGAATCTATACAGCAAGTACCTGCCAGATCTACCAGGAGAAACGTAAGGAAGCCTTAAAGCTTGCCGAAGGAGAAGGGAAGCCAGAGGAATACAGGAAAGCATGTGAAGAATTAAAGGAGGCGTACGAAGAATTGGAAGAGATCAAGGTTTACACAACATTTCAGGTAGGAAAACGTTGGACAGATGATGAGGGGAACCTGATTCAGGCCCATGGAGGACAGGTGCAGAAGCTTCCTGTCCGGGATAAGTCCACAGGAGAGATGGTGGAGAAATGGTGGTGGGTAGGAGAGGATAAGTCTGCAGGTTACCGCGGCGGTATCCGGGCTTACAGCTCAGATGACCTGTACAACTGGCATTCGGAAGGCATTGTCATGCGGAATGTGGACAGCAGGGAACAGCTGGAGAAGGAAGCTTATTTCCAGGAATTGTATGGAGACTACACAGAAGAACAGCTGGACAATGTCTACGCCAGTCTGTCCTCCCAGACAGCGGTGATTGAACGTCCCAAGATGCTGTACAATGAGAAGACGGATATGTATGTGATCTGGTTCCACGCAGACGGACCTACAGCGTACAGTGATTCCAATTATGCAGCGGCATCGGCAGGTGTGGCGGTGAGTAAAAATCCCAACGGGCCCTTCCGCTTCATAGACAGATACCGTCTGAATACCTGTCCAGAGGACCAGGAAGATTTCTATCCCCAGAGCAAAGGCATGGCCAGGGATATGAATCTGTTCGTGGATGAGGATGGCACGGCATACATCATATATTCCAGTGAAGAGAATCTGACATTGTATATCTCGAAACTGAATGAAGAGTATACCTATCTGGCAACAGACCCGGAAAAGGCAGTCTATGGGGAAGACTTCATACGGCTGTTCCCGGGGGCACAGCGGGAAGCACCTGCACTGTTTTTCAGAGATGGCAGCTATTATCTGTTGACATCGGGATGTACGGGATGGGCGCCGAACCAGGCCCGGTACTACAGGGCGGAGTCTGTTCTGGGAGACTGGGTGAACTGTGGGGATCCATGCGTGGGGGATGACAAGCGGACTACTTTTGATTCCCAGAGTACCTGTGTGTTCCTGGCAGATGAGGAGAATGGCACTTATCTCTATATGGGAGACAGATGGAACAGTGAAGACCTGACGAATTCCAGATACATCTGGCTGCCAGTGGAATTCGATGAAGAGGGTGCCATGTACCTTCGTTACCAGGAGGAATGGTCCCTGGAGGCATTGACACCATAAGATCCTGCAAGGAGTACCTGGCAGTAGCAGAATGCCCGTCAAGAAGGGCAGATGGGGGCAAAGATGAGGATATCAGGAATGTATAAGGCATTTGGATGGAAAGCCGGAAGGGTTGTGCGTCCGGGACCAGGAAGGGCAATGGCTGCGGCCATTGGTCTCCTTCTGATGGTGTGGTCCGGCACAGGTCTGCAGGCCCTGGCCGCATCGGAAACAGGAGGGGAGGAAAACCTGCTGGATGTGATACAGGATACCTGCAGCTATGAGGAATACCTGGAGGAACACAGCCAGGCATCCCATCCAGAGATCCAGGTAACCGTAAAGGGGACCGATTACCTGGAGGCATCGGAAGGATTTTATGTGGAAGCCGATGGGCTTTGCACTCTGGAAGAGGGCGGTGTTACCTACGAGGTGGAAGTGCCGCAGGCAGGATTCTACAATATCAGCCTGGCATATTATCCCACAAAGGGGAAGAACAGTTTCATAGAGAGGGAGTTGTACATAAACGGAGAGGTACCTTTTGAGAATGCCCAGTACCTGAAATTTTCCAGGATCTGGAGAAACGCAGAGAAGATCGTGAGGGATTCCAGGGATAATGATGTCAGGCCGAAACAGGAAGAGGCGGGCCAATGGATGGAGACCTTCTTAAAAGACAGTGATGGCTATTATCAGGATGCTTTTGACTTCTATTTTGAAAAAGGAAAAAATACCATCACCCTGGTCTCGGTGAAGGAACCCATGAAGATCGGCAGTCTGACACTGACCAGGCAGGAGAGCCTGCCAGACTATGCCGGATACCAGTCCAGGAACCAGGAAGCCGGATATCAGAAGGCAGACTGCCAGCCGGTGACGATACAGGGGGAAGATGCCAGCTACAAGTCTGATTCCACGCTGTATCCGATTGCGGACCGTTCCTCACCGCTGACAGTGCCATACAGCCCCAGCAAGACCCGGCTGAATACCATAGGCGGTTCCAACTGGAAACAGGTAGGACAGTGGATCTCCTGGGAGGTGGAGGTGCCCAGGGATGGCCTGTATGAGATTGCGCTGCGGTACCGGCAGAATATCAACACCGGCGTGACGGTAGTGCGGTCCCTGTCCATTGACGGGCAGATTCCTTTTGCAGAGGCCAGAGAGTGCAAGTTCTATTATGGAAACGACTGGGAGGTGGCATCCCTGGGCACGGAAGAGACGCCTTTTGAATTCTTCCTGGCAGCCGGGAAGCATACCATCCTTCTGGAGATCGGCCTGGGCAGTGAGATGTCGGAGATCATCCGCAGGACAGATGAATGCATCTCTGAACTGAACCGGGCATACAGGCAGCTTCTGATCGTGATCGGCAGTTCCCCGGATATGTTCCGGGACTACCAGCTGGAGTCCAAGACCCCGGAAGCCCTGGAGATCCTGGCCAGACAGTATGAGAATATTGTGGAGATCAAGCGGCTGGTGGATAACTACTCCAAGGGAAAGTCTGGCAGCCAGTCTGCCGCCATAGATAATCTGGTGAACCAGCTGCAGCGTATGGTCGAACAGCCGGAGACCATCGCCAAGCAGTGGTCAGCTTTCAAGGACAATATTGTATCCCTTGGCTCCTGGCAGCTTACCATGAAGGAGCAGCCCCTGGAGATTGACTATCTGATGGTAGGTGCGCCGGGGATGAAGCTGCCTGCAGCAAAGGCAGGATTTTTCGCCAAGGCCCAGCATGAGGTGAAGCAGTTTTTAGCCAGTTTCGTGGAAGACTACGACAGCATTGGCGAGGTCTATGAGGGCGAGGCCCTGGAGGTGTGGATCCTGGCTGACAGTGCGGCTGTCACCAGCATGAGTGGAAGCGGACGGGATCAGGCTACGGTGATCAAGGATCTGGTGGACAATTATTTTGTGTCCAGAACAAACATTCCTGTGAATGTGAAGCTGGTAAACAGCAGTGTGCTTTTGTCTGCCACCCTTGCAGGGGAGGGGCCGGATGTGGCCCTGAATGTAGCTGGTGTGGAACCTGTGAACTACGCGTTGCGCAATGCCGTGGCAGATCTGACCCAGTTTGAGGGTTTTGAGGAAGTGAAAAGCTGGTTCCATGAGGATGCCATGACCCAGTTCACCTTCGGGGACGGGGTGTATGCCCTTCCCCAGACCATGTCCTTCCACGTGATGTTCTACAGGGCGGATATTCTGAAGGAGCTGGGGATTGCCATACCTGAGACCTGGGATGACTTCTATGAGGCCCTGGCCGTGATCCAGAAGAACAATATGAACATTGGTATCACCCCGGATTATACCACCTTTGCCATGTATCTGTACCAGCATGGCGGCACCTACTACACGGAGGATGCCATGGCCAGCGGTCTGGACACGGAGAATGCGGTGGAAGCCTTCAAGCGCTGGACCAGCAATTATGTGAACTACAGGATGCCTGTGACCTATGATTTTGCCAACCGTTTCCGGAACGGGGAGATGCCCCTGGCGATCGGGGACTATACCAATTACAGTTATCTGTCCGTGTTTGCACCGGAGATCCGGGGGCTGTGGGGATTCACGGTGGTGCCTGGCTATGAGCGCCAGGACGGGACCATCGACCACAGTGTATCCACCTGGGAATCTGCTTCTGTGATCATGGCCACCAGCGAAAGGAAGGAAGATGCATGGAGTTTCCTGAAGTGGTGGATGAGTGCACAGACCCAGTCCGATTATGGCAATGAGATCGAGAACGTACTGGGAGTATCAGGCCGTGTGGCTACAGCCAATCTGGAGGCACTGTCGAATCTGCCCTGGTCCAACCGGGATTATAAGCAGCTTACAGCACAGCTGGAGTGGGTGAAGGCGATTCCCCAGATCCCTGGCAGTTATTACACGGAGCGTAATATCAAGAATGCCTTTTACACAGTATACAACAACAACGAGGATCCAAGGGAGACCTTGCAGGACATTGTGAAGACTATCAACACCGAGATTGACAGCAAGCGGAAAGAATTCGGGCTGCCGGTAAGAGAGAGGACTGTATATGAGTAAGAAAGTGCAAACAGAGCACATAAGGGATGACAGGAAGCTGCCTTTACTTCTGATGGAGTATGGGAAGATCAAGGCAAAGCAGCTGGGGAAGAGTATTATGAAGCATAAGCTTTCCTACTTTTTCATCGCACCTTACTGCCTGCTCTTTATCATGTTTTACCTGGTTCCTGTCTGTACATCCATAGGGTTGAGCTTCACTTACTTTAATGTGCTGGAGCCACCCAGGTTCATAGGCTGGAAGAACTATATAGACCTGTTTTTTGCAGATGAGATATTCCTGACAGCGGTGAAGAATACCTTTCTCTTTGCAGTGATCACGGGGCCGGTGGGATATTTCCTGGCACTGTTCATTGCCTGGATGATCAATGACATCAAGAACAGCAAGATCAGGGCTTTCCTGACCTTGATCTTCTATGCGCCCACCATCTCAGGGCAGGCATATATTGTATGGAAATACATTTTTTCCAGCGATACCTATGGACTGGCCAACGGCTGGCTGATGAAGCTTGGGATCACTTACAGTGCCAATCTGTGGTTCGAGGATTCCAGATATATCATGCCTATCCTGATCATCGTCATCCTGTGGATGAGCATGGGAACCGGATTCCTCTCCTTTATCGCCGGCCTGCAGAATGTGGACAGGTCACTGTATGAGGCAGGCTACATGGACGGCATCCGGAACCGTTTCCAGGAACTGTGGTATATCACGCTTCCGGCCATGAAGGAGCAGCTGATGTTCGGTGCAGTCATGACCATTACCAGTTCTTTCTCCATCCATGACCAGCTGGCGGCCCTGGCGGGTTTCCCCAGTGTAAATTATGCGGCCCATACCGTTGTCTCCCATCTGGTGGACTATGGCAGCATCCGGTTCGAGATGGGGTATGCCTCCGCTATTGCCACACTGTTGTTCATGGTCATGATCCTTTGCAACAAGCTGGTTCAGGGTATCTTAGGGAGGGTTGGTAAGTGAAGATAGCAATGTTGAAGATAAGACATAAGAAGAGGGCAAAACAGAATCACTCCAGGGCAGGAGATGTGTGTAGCGTCCTGATCCTGATCCTGATGGGTTCTTTTATGGCCCTGCCGCTGGTGCTGGCCATCAGCAATTCCCTGAAGCCCCCGGAGGAATTGTTCATATTTCCTCCCAGGTTCCTGGTGAAGGATCCTACCCTGGATAATTTCCACGATGTGTTTGTGCTGATGAGCCAGTCCTGGGTGCCTTTCTCCAGGTACATATTCAATACGGTGTTCATCACCTTGATTGGAACCTTCGGGCATCTGTTTGTAGCGAGCATGTGTGCCTATGCGCTGGCGAAGCATACCTTTCCGGGGCAGAAGGTGATCTTCTGGGTGATTGTAACAGCTCTGATGTTCTCCACCCAGGTGACAGCCATTCCCAACTATCTGATCATGTCCAAAGCGGGGATGCTGGATTCCTATCTGGCGCTGATCCTGCCGGCCATTGCAAAGCCTCTGGGGTTGTTTTTGATGAAACAGTTCATGGAGCAGATTCCCAGCTCCCTGCTGGAAGCGGCCAGGATTGATGGTGCCAGCGAAGTGACTACCTTCTGGCGGATTGCCATGCCCCAGGTGAAACCGGCCTGGCTGACACTGATCATTTTCTGCTTCCAGGATCTGTGGAACCTGCAGGGATCCAACTATATCTACACAGAGCAGCTGAAGACATTGCCTTATGCGTTGAGCCAGATCTCTGCGGCAGGTATTTCCCGGGCAGGGGCTACGGCAGCGGTATCCGTCATCATGATGATCGTGCCCATTGTCATATTTGTGATCAGCCAGAGCAACATCATTGAAACAATGGCTTCATCCGGTATCAAAGAGTAAGGAGCGCAAAATTATGAAGAAAAAAATACTGACTGCTGCATGCTCCTGTCTGTTAGGACTGTCCGTACTGGCTGGCAGTGTGATAACTGCATCGGCCCAGGTGCCCTATGATTCCTACAGCTTTAACTTCTGGGGGGAGGAAGTCTTACAGCCCCATGCCTACCTGTATGAGCAGACGCTCACCAGCCGGGATTTCGGTCTCTCCTTAAGCTTTCCGGAGGATATGTGTATCCACGAGGATATCCTGTATGTGGCAGATACTGGTAATTCCAGGATCCTGAAGATGGAGCTGTCAGGAGAAGTGGTACAGGAGATCACCTGTGGGGAGGGCAGTGGGGATCCGCTGAAATCGCCCCAGGGTGTATTTGTCACGAAGGAAGGACATCTGTATGTGGCAGATGGGGGCAACGGGCGCATCGTGGAATATGACCAGGAGGGGAAGTTCGTCCGCAGCATTGGAAGGCCAGAGACCACATTGATCGCCGCCTCCCAGGAATATCATCCCATCAAGGTGGTGGTGGATGAGACAGGGCGTATCTATGTCATTGCCTATGGTATCAACATGGGACTGGTGGAATTCGACAAGAACGGGGTCTTCCAGGGCTTTATCGGAGCCACGGAGGTAAATGTGGATTATTTTACCTATATCTGGAAGAACTACTTCTCTACAGATGCCCAGAAGGCCCGGATGGAGACCATTATTCCCACAGAGTACAGCAATATCTTTGTAGATGACGAGGGATTTATCTACGCGACCATCAATAATCTCTCCAAAGAAGACTATATGCATGGCGCAGATGCCATCCGGCGGCTGAATCCCACCGGAACCGATGTGCTTAGACGCCTTGGCACCAATGGCATTATCGGTGATCTGGCAGGCAGGGAGTGGTCCTCCTTCTGCGATGTGGCCGCCACGGAATTCGGCTGTTACTATATCCTGGATGATAAGGGAGGCAAGGTATTCGCTTACGACTATGACGGGAATTCCCTTTTTGTCTTTGGCAGGAAAGGAACCAAGGAGGGAAATGTGCAGAAACCGGTGGCCATTGCCCTGAGCAGTGATGAGGAGAAGGTCTACATTCTGGACAGCATTCTGGGAGGAATCCTGGAATTCCATATCACGGACTATGGCAGACATCTTATGAATGCCCTGCATCTCAATGATCTGGGGGACTCGGAAGGCGCCAACGCCCAATGGCAGGAGGTGTTAAAGAGCAATTCCAACAATGAGATGGCTTACATCGGACTGGGCAAGACCTATCTGTCTGAGGGAGATTACAAGCAGGCCATGGAGTATTTCAAGCTGGGTAACAGCAGGAAATATTACACAAAAGCGTTCTACTATTACCGCAAGGAACTGATGGAATCCAGTTTTGGAACTGTGATGCTGGTGCTGATACTGTTGGTCGTGGCCGTGGTGGGTGTCCGCTGCGCGTTCAGATTCAGAAGATGGGTAGGTGAGGTCAGATGCTTTATGTCGAAACGCTGAAATATGGATTCTATGTGATAACGCATCCCTTTGACGGCTTCTGGGGCCTTAGGAGGGAGAACAAGGGAAGCGTGGCGGCTGCGGCTACTTTCGTGGTACTGACCATACTGACCTTGACCATAGAGAAGCAGAATACAGGTTTCTTATTCAATTTTAACAGACTGTCAGAACTGAATGTGGTGGTGGATGTGGTCACAGTGGCACTTTTGTATGCACTGTGGTGTGTGGCAAACTGGTGTACCACTTCCCTGATGGATGGAAAAGGCAGGATGCAGGATATCCTGACGGCAGTGGGATATTCCCTGCTTCCCATTATCCTTATCCGGCTTCCCATGGTTCTCATGAGTCACGGGATTACCACCAATGAGGGTAGTTTCTATTATGTGCTGGGTACTGTCAGCTATCTGTGGGCCGGCTTCCTGCTCTTTACCGGTACTATGGTGATACATCAGTACAGTGTGACGAAAACAATCGCCACCTGTATTGTCACCATTGTGGGCATGGGGATCATCATGTTCATCGGGTTGCTTTTCTTCAATGTGATCCAGCAGATGCTGACCTTTGTGACCACAATATACAGGGAGCTGCGGTTTCGGTAGGAAAGGGGACGGACATGAGTAAGGGAAAAAGGATATGGACAGGGCTGGCTGGTCTGGCCGCTGTCATGTTGTTGTCGGGCCGGACTCTTCCCGTGGAGGCTTCCAGTCAGCCGGAGGGAATGAAGGAAGTGGCAGGAAACGGACAGCTTACGCTCTACTTGAATGAGGATAATGCTTCCGTTGCAGTCATGGACAATGAGACCGGGAAGCTGTGGTACACCAATCCACCGGATGGGGAAAGGGATGGAATCGCCACGCCATATTACAAAGAGTTGCTCAAGAGCCAGCTCCTGGTACAGTATTATAACGAAAATGTGCAGTCAGCTGTGATGGACAGCTACAATGACAGCGTGGCAAACGGGCAGTTTGAGATCACTTATCAGGAAGACGGCATAACAATAACCTACACCATGGGAAAGCTGGCGGAGAGTCTGATGCTCCCGGCAGCCATATCCCAGGAGCGGTTCCTGCTCTACACAGAACAGATGGATGCCTCTGCCCGGAAGAAATTCACCAGGAACTATATCCTGGTGGATGTGGAAGGGGGACTGACTTCCACTACAGAGGAGTATCCGGAACAATATCCGGGATATGGGGAATCCAGTTTCTATGTACTCAGAAGCACGGTTAAGGATTATCTAAAAGAGGAAATGGCAGGATATCTGGCAGAGGCCGGGTATACACCGGAAGACTACCAGCAGGATAAGGCAGAGAGCGGCGCAGCAGATGCCGCCGACACAGATCCCTGGTTCACCATTCCACTGACCTATCGCCTGGACAATGACAGCCTGGTGGTATCAGTGGATCCGGAAACCGTAAGCTACAATGAGGATGGGTTTTACCTGGTGGATGTTGACATATTGCCTTATTTCGGTGCGGCGGATGAGGAGGAAGGGTATCTCTTCGTGCCGGACGGCAGTGGTGCCCTGATATACCTGAACAATGGCAAAACCACGGCACCCTCCTATTATGCCATGGTTTATGGGCAGGATGAATCCAGGAGGGTGCTCAGTACCACCCAGTCTGCAGTAGACGCGGCGCTGACCATCAAGTTACCGGTATTCGGCATAAAGGCAGGTGACCAGGCACTCTTCGCCATCATTGAGGACGGGGCCGGGTATGCGGATATCTCCGCAGATATCGGAGGCAGGCTTACCTCCTATAACAATGTATATGCGGGATTCTCCTATCTCCAGTATGGGCCGGCGGCCCTGAGTGATATGGTGGGCGCCTCCAACAGTTACCAGCTCTATAGCAGTGCTGACTTTACGGGAAGCTATCAGATCCGGTATCAGTTCCTGACAGGGGGCGAAGCTGATTATTCCGGCATGGCTGCCTGTTACAGGGAATATCTGGAGGCAAAAGGGGTACTGGCCAGGCACACGGAGGCGGAGAGCCTTCCCCTGTACACGGAGTATATCGGTGCAATAGACCGGTACAAAACGTTTCTGGGTGTGAAATATAAGGCGGTACAGCCGCTGACGACTTTTGCCCAGGCGGAGGAGATTGCAGGTAAGCTGACAGAACTGGGCATAAAGAACCAGAAAATGATCTATTCCGGATGGATGAATGGCGGTCTCCACGGCACGGCAGCCATGAAAGTCAAGGTGGTGGACGCCCTGGGAAAGGGCGGTGTATCGGTGAAGAAGCTGCAGAAGGACATGGCGGATCTGGGGATTGACACCTTTATGACAGTGGATATGCAGTATGTGTACCAGGATAAGCTTCTGGACGGCTATACTACCATGCAGTACGGACCAGGATATTTTGACCACTCAGACATCACGGTCAAGAAGTACCTCTTCGCAGACGGAAGTCCAATGGGGGAGCTGGCCAGGCTGATCAGTCCCTACTATGCGGGGAAGGTGGCAGGCACCATCGGGAAGGCGGCCGAAAGGAACAACTGGAATGGAATCAACCTGGGTTCTGCCAGCTGGTACCTGTATTCTGATTACCTGGAGAGCCGCTATACGGACAGACAGAAAGCCACACAGCTCTATGGGGAAAGCTTTGCTTCCCTGGAAGGCAGTGTGGGAAAGATGATGGGGGACAATGGCAATGCGTACTGTTTCCCCTATGTGGATTACATGATCAATGTACCGCTGTATTCCAATGGATACCAGATCCTGGATAAGGATGTGCCATTCTATGAGATGGTGCTCCACGGATACATTCCCTATGCGGGTGAGGCCATCAATATGGCAGATGACTACCGGACTACCCTGCTGAAAAGTGTGGAGAGCGGAGCAGGACTGTATTATAAATGGATATATGGAGACAACTCGCTGCTCAAGGAAACAGATTATGATTATCTGTACTCTGTGCACTATGGTACCTGGCTACAGACGGCAGCAGAGGATTACCAGAAAGTGGCCCAGGCCCTGGATGGTCTTGAGAACCAGCTGATCCTGAGGCATGACATATTGGAGGAGAAAGTGGCAAGGACGGTCTATGAGGATGGCACCACAGTCTATGTCAATTACCATACAGAGCCTGTAAGTTGTGATGGGGTGACAATTGATGCCAGGGACTTCCTGGTCAGGAAAGGAAGTGAGTAAATGGGATTTTGGATAAAGAGAAATGGGAAATGGCATCTGTCCCTGACGGGCAAGGAGGCTATGGCAGGAATCCTGTTTATCATGCCTTTTCTCATCGGATTCTTCGGTATTTTCCTGCCCATGATTGTGGAGTCCATCCATTTCAGTTTCAGCAATATGGAGGTATCCTCCACGGGCTACACACTGACCAAGGCTGCAGACAATGGGCTGGAACATTACCTGCGGGCACTGACCATTGATCCGGATTTTAACCTGGATCTGCTAAAAGGAATTGGCCAGATGGTGGTACAGGTTCCGCTGGTGATCATATTCAGTTTCTTTGCAGCTACACTGATCAACCAGAAGTTCCATGGCAGGGCCATTGCCAGAAGCATCTTCTTCTTCCCGGTGATACTAACAAGCGGTGTCATTCTGGGACTGGAGAATTCGGATCTTCTGGTGCAGACACTGAGCAACACAGGTGTGTCAGCAGATGAGGCCCAGTCTATGTTCAACATTGCCATATTCCTGTCAAAATATACGAATCTGCCGGGCCTGGTGGTGGATTTTCTGGCAGGGGCCGTGAATGGGATCTATGGTATTGTGACGGCTTCCGGAGTACAGATCCTGATCTTCCTGGCAGGCCTGCAGTCCATATCGCCTTCCCTGTATGAGGCTTCCAGTATGGAAGGTGCTACAGCCTGGGAGAATTTCTGGAAGATTACGTTTCCCATGATAAGCCCTATTATCCTGGTGAACAGCGTCTATACCATCATTGATCTGTTTACCAATGAGACCAATGAGATGATGAAGACCATTAAGACCACCATTTTCAACGATGTGAAATATGGGCTTGGTTCGGCAATGGCATGGATCTATTTTATCTGTATCGCTGTGATCCTGGTGATTGCAGGTGGACTGATATCAAGGAAGGTGTTCTATTATGATGAGAGATAGACAAAAAATCGGAAGAAAAATAACAATCTGGCAGGTGGGCAGGGGAGTGGGACACTTTGTCAGGGCGGTTATCATCGTAGGTATCTGCTTTATCATCTTACAGCCCCTGTTTACCAAGCTGAGTGTGTCCTTCATGGCGGAGAGAGATCTGTATGACTCCAGTGTAAAATATATTGCAAAGCATTTTACATTGGACAATTACAAAATGGCCATTGAAGGGATGGATTACGGGACAGTGTTTTTGCGGACAATGCTGTTGTCCGGCGGTGTGTCGCTGTTACAGCTTTTTACCTGTCTGCTGACAGCATATGGCTTTGCCAGGTTCCGGTTCCCCTTCAAGAAGCTTCTGTTTGGATGCGTGATCCTGACACTGATCGTGCCGCCCCAGGTCATAATGCTGCCTTTGTTTATGAAGTATCGTTTCTTTGATATCTTTGGCATCTTCAAGGCAGCAACCGGTGCTCCGCTGAACCTGCTTGACACCTTTGCACCCTTTATCCTGCAGGCCTGCTTCTGTATGGGGATCCGCAACGGGCTTTATATCTATATGCTCCGGCAGTTCTTCAAGGGAATGCCCCGGGAACTGGAAGAGGCGGCTTTTGTGGATGGAAGTGGCAAGCTGCGCACTTTCTTGCAGATCATGGTACCCAGCGCAGTGCCTATGATGGTGACGGTGTTCCTGTTCGGGTTTGTGTGGCAGTGGACGGATTCCTTCTACACCTCGCTGTACCTGAGCAATACGAAGCTGATCTCCAGTTCCCTGAGCTCCCTGGCGGTGAAGGTCTACAGTGCGTATGAGAACAATGGCGGCTCCATGAATTTTATCAGTCCTGGTTTTGTGTCCATGATGAACAACACAGGTACGATTCTCACGGTCTTCCCTCTGGTTATCCTGTATCTGGTATGCCAGAAATACTTTGTGGAAGGGATTGAGAGATCTGGTATCGTTGGATAGACATGACAGTCTGGCTGGTCCGTGTAAATGTTTTACATTCAAAAAGGGAATGTCCATGCCGGAGACGGCATTGACAATATAGAAAGAGAGGAAAACTATGAAAAAGAAAGTATTACTAACCAGGAAGGTGCTGGCGGCAGCACTGAGCGCTGCAATGGTTCTGTCCATGGCAGCCTGCGGAAATGAGGCAGGTGACAACACCAGCTCCGCTGACAATGAAACGCAGCAGGACACAGCACCCCAGGATACAGGGGCAGATTCCGAAGAGGCATCCGGGGAATCCTCCGAGGAAGCAGAGGAGGAGCCTTCCTATGATTTCGGCGGCAGGGTGCTGCGTATCGGTTCCTATTACGATATGACGCCCAATCCGGAAGACAGCATGCTGGAAGCCCTGCTGGCAGAGCGGATTGCTTTCGTGGAGGAAAACTACAACTGCAAGATTGAGTTTGTTGTTCTGGATGACTATGTAACAGAGTATGTGACCAGTGTTCTGGCCGGGGATCCTGTGGTGGACATCGGCTATCATATTACTTCCAGGGTGCTTCCTTCCTTGATCGAGGGCGGTATCGTGTATCCTGTCAGTGATCTGAGTACCATTGACCTGAACGACTACAAATGGCGTGCCGATGTGACAGAGGCCGGGTACTACAAGGGAAAGAACTACACCTTCCTGCTGAAGGATCCTGAGATCCGTTATGGTATCTTCTGGAACAAGTCCCTGTTCAAGAAATATGGTCTGCCGGATCTGTACGAACTGGTTGACAAAGGGGAGTGGACCTGGGAGAAATTCAAGGAGATCGCCGCCACTGCAGGACAGGATACAGATGCAGACGGAACCAATGACATCCATGGCTTTGCCGCAAGGGAGAATCTGTCCTGGTGTTATCTGTACTCCAATGGTGCCTATGTAGCTGAGAAGACAGAAGCCGGTATGGACATAGACTTGAGCGATCCGGCTGTGGTGGAAGCGCTGAATGCCCTGCAGGATTTCACCACTACTGTAGATTACAGGAATGCCATTGACTGGTCCACTGAGGGCTGGGATGCCATGATCACTGGTTTCAAAGAAGGAAATACAATGATGCTTCTGGAGGAATTCTGGGTATCCTACAGTTATTTAAGCAAAGCAGACAGCCCTATGGCAGATGAGTGGGGCTGGGTACCTTTCCCGAAGGGACCTTCCGCCACTGACTGGTCCTGCTATGGCAAGGAAAATGGCTGCAGGGTGATCCTGAATGGCATTGAGAACCCGGAGGAGGCTGCCCAGATCTATGACTTGATCACGGATATTGCAGATACCAACGAAGAGTGGGATGACATGATGGAAGATGTACTGGAAGGCTGGGCCAATGATGCCAAGACAGTGGAACTGGTAACTTACATCAATGACAAGAAACTCTCTGTACTGAATGCAGTGAACGGCTTTGGTGATCTGAACAGCGCCATCGGGGAGATGGTAGGCAAGATCACTTCTGGTGAGCTGACACCTCAGACGGCACTGGATACCTATCAGTCCCAGATTGATGCCGCATTGGCGGATCTGGAGAACCACGACTACGATGCAGAAATGCAGGAATATCTGAAGACAGAGGAGGAAGAAGGAGAAGGAGAATCGGAAGAAGCAGAAGAGTAATACCGTTTCCCCCGTAAGTCCCCCGCAGCCTGGCTGCGGGGGACTTTTCCCAGATAGCAGGAACAGGGCTGTAACAGTTCAGTGCCCTGTCTGAACTGTTACACAGGGCTGGTTTCAGACAGAGGATAACAGGGACGGCGGCTGATGGACTGCGCAGGTTCAAAATGGAAATTAATTACAAAAATTATGTTCAGCTGCCTGGCCGGGGATCCTGGCTGGGCAGTTTTAGGATTTGTGAATGGTTTACAGGACAATTTATGATATTGCCATGGTAGAAAAACCAGGATATAATAGAAAAAGCATAAAACCGTAAGAGACAGCCGGGCTTGTCCGGAGACGGGGAGGTATCTATGGGGAGAAGGAGCAGGGCAGGAATACCAGTAAAGGCCATGGTATGTGCCGTCATCCTGGGAATTGCTGCTATGGGGACAGGCTGTGGCAGACCGGTACAAGAACAGACGGAAGCAGGGAGTGCATCCCGGTATCCGGAGCACATGGAACTGACAGTTGCCTACTGGCAGATTGACGATTTCCTGGCCCGGGGGGAAGAGGATGCGGTGCTGAAGACCCTGGAGGACAAGTTCAATATCACCATCGTGCCGCAGAACATTACCTGGGATGATTACTATGGAAAGATCCGGCTCTGGGCCGAGACAGGGGAGCTTCCAGACCTGTTTGTGGGAGCCGGGAGACAGGGAAGGGACTACTACCAGTGGGTCAGGGAGGGAATCCTCCATGAGATTCCCCAGGACCTGTCGGCGTACCCCCACCTGGAGCAGTATATGGACAGTCCGGAGAAGGAGGGCTGTATGGTGGACGGAAAGCTCTACTGTATTTTCCGCCAGACCTATTCTGAGCAGGCAGAGACCATCAAGGACCGGACCATCGCCTACCGCTGGGATCTGGCCAGGGAGGCGGGGATTACCAGGGAACCGGAGAACTGGGAAGAATTCCGTGCCATGATACAGGCTATCAGGCAGGCAGACAGCCGGGGAACGGGAATCGGCGGTATGACTGCCAAGAATTTTAACATGCTGATGGGGCCGCTGTTTACCTATAGTATTCCTCTGGCATCCAATGGGGGAACAGCTTATTACTGGGTGCCCCAGGGAGAAAACAGGTATGTGCCCGCGTTGTTTGCCGGGCAGAATCTGGGGGAGGACGCCCTGGCCACCTGGCAGCTGGCCAGGGATATGTATGCGGAAGGCACCATTGAGAAGGATATCTTCCTGGCAACCACTTCCCAGGCAGAGGAGAAATTCCTTATGGGCAGAAGCGCTGCCATCTGCTTTGACGGAGGGATTGCCAACACCAGGAACCATGAGAATATCGTGAGGTACTGGAAGGATGTGCATGGCACGGAGTTCCTGGAGGATGTACGGTTTTTAGACTTGATGCCATCGGTGACAGGTGAGCTCTATTATCCGGTCTGGGATTATGCCTGGAGCGAATCCTATATCAATGGGAATGTAAGCGATGAGAAGCTGGAGCGTATCCTGGCACTCTATGATTATCTGCTATCGGAAGAAGGGATGCTGCTTGGCAATTTCGGGATAGAAGGGGAATCATACCGGCTAGGGGCAGATGGAGAGGTTATATTACTTACCCAGGAAGCACCTTCGGACCGCTACCCCAGTATTGGTATGTTTGCATCCCTGGTATGTTGGAATTATGGGAACCAGGATGCTTCCCGTTTTCCCAGCACCATACCCCAGGAGTATGTATGCCTGGATCAGGAGCGTGTGGAAAAGGCCAGGGAATGCAGGATACCAGAATATCAGTATGCATGTACCATAGCGGCTTCCCGGATGGAGGACTGCATTGCGATAGACACCAACAGCATATTCCAGAGGATCGTACTGGGAACCGAACCGGTGGAAGAGATCTGGCAGGAGATCATCCAGGAATACCTGGATCAGGGGCTGGAAGAGATGATAGAAGAAGTGAACCGGCAGGTGCGCGGAACCGGGGGCTGAAGCAGCATTGCCATTATCGTTCACACTTGCCATATGTAAAATCAAGATGTTGCAGACAGCAACGGTGGAAAAATCCGTTCCGGTATGATATAATCAGAAAGCATCTGACACTTGGGCACCAGGGATTGCTATCCCAAAGGGAAGTTTTTCCTTGTATAGGTGTTGCCAACCGGATATATGACATGAAAAGAGGCGGGAAGACGCAAGGAGGTAATCTGAATGGAAATACAGGGATTTCAAGGAACCGGGGAATATGTGGCCAGTGCGGAGCTGATGGCCAGTGTGAACATTGCCATTGCGCTGAAAAAACCCCTTCTGATCAAAGGAGAGCCCGGCACAGGCAAGACCATGCTGGCAGAGGCTGTTGCCAAAGCGCTGGGGAAACGGCTGATCATCTGGAATATCAAGTCCACCACCAAGGCCCAGGAGGGATTGTATGTGTATGACACCATCCAGAGGCTCTATGACGGGCAGTTTGGAGAAGAAGGGGTAAGCGACATTTCCCGCTATATCAAGCTGGGTAAACTGGGGGAGGCCTTTGACAGCCAGGAACAGGTAGTGCTTCTCATTGATGAGATCGACAAGGCGGATCTGGAATTCCCCAATGATCTGCTCTGGGAGCTGGACCAGATGGAATTCTACATTCATGAGACCAAACGCACGGTGCAGGCGAAGCAGCGTCCCATTGTGATCATTACCTCCAATGCGGAGAAAGAACTGCCTGACGCTTTTCTGCGGCGCTGCATCTTTCACTATATTGATTTCCCTGACAGGGAGCTGATGGAGGAGATCGTCCGGGTCCACTATCCGGATGTGGAAGAACACCTGCTGCAAAATGCCATGGAAGTCTTCTACAATATCCGGGCCATCCGGGATATCCGCAAGAAACCCAGTACCTCGGAATTGATTGACTGGGTCAATGCCCTGCAGGTGGGAGGCATCCCTGCGGACAGGATCCGGAAGGAACTGCCTTTCGTGGGGGTGGTAGTGAAGAAGGACGAGGACCTGCAACTGGTGCGCAGTGAACCGAACCTGTAAGGAACAGAAAGGTAGCAGAATGGGACAGATGCCTGGTGCAGGAATTCTGATGAGCTGACCTTGTGTCTGGTGAAGGCATTAAAGAGGGGCCTTGCCTTCAGAGAGGTATAGATTAGTATAATCCACTTAAATTATCCCTATGTTTCGCTGGTCTGAATTTCCGTCTGATTGCGTTGATATACAATACGCTTTGTAACAAAGGCATCAAGTAGAATCTATGTAGGAGTAAGGAGAGGGCAGGATATGTTCATAAAATTCTTTGAAACCCTGCGGGATAAGGGACTGCGGGTGACACTGGGGGAGTGGCTGACCTTTCAGGAGGCCCTGGACCAGAGACTCTGTGGCAGTTCCCTGACCCGGTTCTATTATACCGCCCGGATGATCCTGGTAAAGAGTGAGACAGATTTTGATAAATTTGATATGGCCTTTGAGGAGTGTTTCAAGGCGGCCCAGAAGGAGACCGAAGTAGGCAGGGAGATGCTCCGCTGGCTGGACAAGTCCGATATGATGGAACTGGCCCATGAGGAGGCCAGGAACCACTTGAACCAGGTGGAGGAGATCCAGGTGGATAAGGAGGATGTGGAGGAGAAATTCCGTCAACGTCTGAAGGATCAGGACAGTGAGCACAATGGAGGCAGCTTCTGGATCGGTACCATGGGCAAGACCTCATTTGGCAACATGGGTGGCAATGTGGGCGGTGTACGGGTAGGGGGTAAGACCGGCTACCAGTCTGCCTTTGCCGTGGTGGGTGCCCGGAAGTACCGGGATTTCAGGGATGACAGGGTGCTGGACAACAGGCAGTTCCAGATGGCATTCCGCAAGCTCAGGCAGTTTTCCAGCAGGCTGGATATTCCGGAGACGGAACTGGACATTGATGGCACCATCGATAAGACCTGCAACAATGGCGGCTGCCTGCAGATTGTCATGCAGAAACCCCGGAAAAATGCGGTGAAGCTGCTTCTGCTGATGGATTCCGGAGGCACCATGATTCCCTTCAGCAGTCTGTTGAACGATTTGTTCCAGGCCATCCATAAGTCCAACCATTACAAGGATGTGAAGACTTATTATTTCCACAACTGTATCTATAGCAAGATGTACAAGACCCCGGAGTGCGAGAACGGGGACTGGGTGGACACCGAGTGGATGTTCCGCAATGTGGACAGTGATTACAAGGTAATCATTGTGGGGGATGCCGCCATGGCCCCGGAGGAGCTTTACTCTGACACGGGGAATTACAGGGGACCAAACGGGGGACTTTCCGGCTATGAGTGGCTGCAGCTTCTGAAGAAAAAGTACAAGAAGATCGTGTGGCTGAACCCCAAGATGGCGCCTGGCCGGGCACCCTGGCGGGAGGCAGAGACGGCGGTGAAGGAACTGTTCCCCATGTACAAACTGACAGTGGACGGACTGAACCAGGCCATGCAGGAACTGATGTCAGCCCGGTGACGGTGAGTTAAGGGAAGATTATCTGAGCGGGCGCGTTTTTCTGCCATTTTCATGGACTGGCTGAACTGTTGCAGAATAATGCAATAAGACATCAAAAAGGCTTGACATTTGGCAACAGGACCGGTATAATGGCAACATGTTTATAGGAAAGACAGCAAATGCGAGGAAGGGAAGAAGTACTGCCAGATCACTTTTTACAGAGAGCAGCCGGATGGTGAGAGGCGCATAAAGTCTGACAGGAATACATCCCGGAGCAGCAAACCAAAATGCGGCCCAGGGCGCAGAGTAGGCTTTGACGGCAGGCCCCGGTATCGGCTACAGGTATTGATGGATACCTGATAAGCCACAAGGTGTGAGCCTTGTGGGAAAAAAGGTGGTAACACGGGCAATGGCCTCGTCCTTTTATGGGACGGGGTTTTTTTATGTGCAAGCCTGCAATGGGAAGTTTGCCGCTGGTACGGTTGCGGTCCGCGCAGCGGGCAGGGTGAAACTATTTCCTGCCCGGATTAGGAAAGGAGAATGGGAAGATGACAGTATTTGAAGAATTACAGGCCAGGGGACTTCTGGCCCAGCTCACGGATGAGGAAGAGATCAAGGAGCTGATCAACAACGGGAAGGCCACTTTCTACATTGGGTTCGACCCTACGGCGGACAGCCTCCATGTGGGACATTTCATGGCACTGTGCCTGATGAAGCGATTGCAGATGGCAGGCAATAAGCCCATTGCCTTGATTGGCGGGGGCACAGGCATGATCGGGGATCCTTCCGGCCGCAGCGACCTGCGCACCATGATGACAACGGAGATGATCGACCATAACTGTGAGTGCTTCAAGGAGCAGATGAGCCGCTTTATCCAGTTCGGGGAAGAGGGGGATGCCGACCACTCCAAAGCGCTGATGGTGAACAATGCGGACTGGCTTAGGGATCTGAACTACATCGAATTCATCCGGGATATCGGTGTCCATTTCTCCGTGAACCGTATGCTTACCGCGGAGTGCTATAAGCAGCGCATGGAGAAGGGATTAAGCTTCCTGGAGTTCAACTACATGATCATGCAGAGCTATGACTTCCTGAAACTCTACGAGAAATATGGCTGTAACATGCAGTTCGGCGGGGATGACCAGTGGAGCAATATGCTGGGCGGCACGGAACTGATCCGCAGGAAACTGGGCAAGGATGCCTACGCCATGACCATCACCCTGCTCCTCAATTCCGAGGGCAAGAAGATGGGCAAGACCCAGAAAGGTGCCGTGTGGCTTGATCCTGCGAAGACTTCCCCCTACGAGTTCTTCCAGTACTGGAGGAATGTGGCAGACGCGGATGTGTTAAAGTGTATGCGGATGCTGACCTTCCTGCCCCTGGAGCGGATTGAGGAAATGGACAAATGGGAAGGCAGCCAGTTGAATGAGGCTAAGGAGATCCTGGCTTATGAACTGACCAAGATGGTACACGGGGAAGAAGAAGCCGGGAAGGCCCAGGAAAGTGCCAGGGCATTGTTTGCCGGAAGTACCCAGGGCGGCATGGCCCAGATGCCTACCTGCCAGCTGGAGGAGGCCGACTTCACAGACGGGCAGATCGATATCCTGGCTGTGCTGGTGAAGTCCGGCCTTACCGCATCCCGCTCCGAAGCCAGGCGGGCCGTGGAACAGGGCGGTGTCACCGTGGACGGCGAGAAGGTAGGGGACATCAAGGCGGTATACGGACCGGATCGGTTTGCAGGTGACGGTATCGTGGTAAAACGCGGGAAGAAGAATTTTAAACGGGTAGTGATGCCGTAGGAGGTATTCCCATATGAGTCGTTTCAAAAAAGCATTGGAATCTGCCAGGGCTCATTCGGTTGTGGAGAATTTCATGGGAGGGGAATCTTATCAGATCAGCCCTCTGGAGAACCTGAAGATGGTGACGGCTTCCTCCATATTCGGGGAACCTTCCTATTACCGGAAGGGAGGCCTGGACAGGCAGGGGACAGATGCCCGTTACCGGTCCTGTAGCCTGCTGCAGGAACATCTTTGGTTTGCGGAAGAATGGGACGGGAAGACCACCACACAGATTATGGAAGAAGCCATGGACAAGGCACTGGATGCAGATTTTGAGGGTACTCTGCAGTGGGCGGTTACCTTGCGGCGGGATTTTTTCATGCGTCTGAATCCCCAGGTAATTATGGTGCGGGCGGCTATCCATCCACGGAGAAAGGAATTCACAGGCAGCCATCCGGGGGTATATGAACAGATCCAGACCCAAGTTATGGCCAGGGGGGATGATGCTTTATCTCAGCTTGCTTACTACCTGTATCATAACCAGGGGAAACAGAAGATGCCAAGCCTCTTAAAGCGTTCCCTGGCCAGGAGGCTTGGCAGACTGGATGCCTATGAGACGTCCAAATATAAATATGCCGAGATGGGCCTTCGGGATGCCGTCCGCATCACCCATGCCCACTCAGCCGTAATTGACCAGTATATGCAGACAGGCAGGTTAGAACTGCCTCCCCGAAAGGAGACTTGGGAGAACCTGCGGTCCGCAGGGATGACATGGGAAGAGATTTTCCATCGGATTCCCATGGGGCACATGGCCCTTGTGCGGAATCTGAGAGGGGTGTTTGCAAAGGTGGAACAGGCAGAATTCTGTGAAGAATATCTGGAACGGCTGAAAGGCGGTGTGGCGGGAGGGCGGCAGTTTCCGTTCCGGTACTACAGTGCATATCGGGCGGTGGAGAAGAGCGCCTGCTGCCACAAGCCCCGGATTCTGGATGCCCTGGAGGAATGTGTGGATCTGTCTATGGCTAATTTGCCAAGGTTTCAAGGAAAGACGATGTGCCTGTCGGACAATTCCGGCTCTGCCTGGGGTGCGATTCCTTCAGAGTATGGTACCGTGTGTGTGGCAGAGATTGATAACCTCTCCTCTGTGATTGCCGCTGCGGTTTCCGAGGAGGGATATGTGGGAAAATTCGGGGATACCCTGAAGGTATATCCCATTTCCAAAAGGGGGCAGATCCTGCGCCAGGCCAGAGAAATCTCTCAAGGGATGAGTCAGGATGTAGGAGGCTCCACGGAGGGCGGTATCTGGGAATTCTTCGACAATGCCATCCGGAAAAAGGAGCACTGGGACCAGATCTTCATCTACTCCGACCAGCAGGCAGGACATGGCGGTCTGTTTGGCACCAGTATCCAGCGGGAGAAATATCAGGCTCTTGGGTATGGCTGCAGGCAGGGACAGAGAGGGGAAGGACAATATATCAATGTATATGATTTGATCCTGGCTTACAGGAAGAAGGTAAACCCCAGGGTAAATGTCTTTTCCATCCAGACAGCAGGATACAACAATGTATGTGTGCCGGAATACGCATACCGTACCTGCATCCTCTACGGATGGACGGGAAAGGAGATTATGTTTGCCAGGCAGATGATTGATTTATGGGATAACTTCACGGGGTAACTTCACGCCCTTTTTTGTTGACAAATCCCTGTTTTTACGTCATAATGGTAAAAACGCCCCGATGCGTAGGAAACGGATACTTCGACTGATAATCGCGTTGTTACAGGTTCGAGTCCTGTCTGCCGCTCCTGGCGGCAGTAGCTCAATGGGTAGAGCACGACATGCCGTTTCCGCCCTTTCTCGGGGCGTTTTTTCATAGCCAGATTCCCCGGAGGGGGAAGAAGGGAAAGAGCAGTGGCGCACATGGAAATTCTGGGTCATCCGGAAAACAGAAAGAACGCATTGCAGGAAAACCTGTTTCCAAACAGGACCTTCCTGGTTGCAATCTGCGAGGACCAGGAGCAGGAACGGCAGGCTTTAGCAGCCCTGGTGTACAAATGAGCCAGGCAATGGGGATATACCTGTGAAGTGCGTCTCTTTGCCTATGAGGATGACAAGGCTTATGATATTCTGCTGTTGGATGTGGAGATGGGGGAGACTTCCGGGCTGCAACTTGCCAGGCGGGTACGGGAGCATGGAAGCAGGGCAGAGATTCTGTTCGTCACCTCACATTTTGAATTCGCGGGAGAGGGGTATGAGGTGGATGCCCTGCATTACCTGGTGAAGCCAGTGGAGGAGGGGAAGCTGATGGAAGTCCTGTCCAAGGCGGCGGGACGGCTTCTGACAGAACCACCAAGTATAGTCATTACCTGTGAGGGAGAAACTGTAAAGCTGTATGAACAGGACATTCGGTACATGGAGTCCTTCGGCCATTACATTGTGATCCACACGGGGGATGGGAGTTACAAGATTAAGGAGAACATATCTGCCTTTGCGGAAAAACTCAGTGATGCTTTCTTCCGTACACATAGGTCTTATCTGGTTTCCTTGCAACACATCATGATGTTGTATTTTTCCATGCTGAATACAGCCGGAAAGAAACAAAAAAAGGAGGGCAGCTTCTTCCTTTCCCGGAAAGAGGGGATGCATGGATTCGGCCTGCGCAGGGTGGAGCATATCCTGATGGAGCATGGAGGCTGGTGCAAATACAACAGCGAGGACGGGGCATTTACCTCGGAATTTCTGGTGCCAGCCCTGGAGTAAGCGTCTGGCAACGGGACACATACAATTGATGTCCTGGCGGGAACATTTTGTGCCTGGATACGCCATGGAATGCCGGGAAGTAATAGCATGGTTACTGTTCACCGGTGTCATAGTGAGGCGTTTGGCCGGGATATCTTGCTTTAGGAAAGGAATGCTTGCAATTTTGACTTTGCGGGGGCTGTCTGAATTGTCACGAATACATACAGAAAACAGAAAGTGGGGGGAGGTTTTTTGAAAGCACATTATTTCAAGAACAATATCTATATGATAAAACTACTCTGGCGTCTGAAGAAGAGCCGGGTGGTCTGTGAATTTCTGAACATGGGGATAGGACGTGCCTATGAAATCTTCTTCGATATCATTTTTTTACGGTTTCTGGTAGAGTCCATGGAGACAGGAAGGCCTTTTTCCGAGATCATGGCCTTCTTGGTGGGGGTGGTGGCCTGTTTTGCGCTGCCAGCCATATTCCGGCAGTGGTATGGCTATGTATACAGGCCGAAGACGGACACGGATATATTCGGAAAAGTGAACGCCATGCTCTTTGAAAAGGCCACCCAGGTGGAACTGGAATGTTATGAGAACACGGAGTTCTACAACCAGTTTACACTGGCCATGAAGGACTGCGAGACGCGTTTTACCCAGGTGAATGAGAACCTGTGTGTCATTGTCACCAGCCTTCTGGCAGGGATCTTTTCCCTGTATTATATGTACACCATTGATCCTTTTGTGATCGTATTTATCGCGGGACCCATTATCGGCAATTTTGTGTTCGGGAAGATAAGCAATGAGATCAATTTCCGGATGAACAAGGAATGTGTGCCCTACAACAGAAAGATGGACTATGTGAACCGTGTGATCTATCTGGCGGATTATGCCAAGGAACTGCGCATGTCCAATGTGTTCTCCGTGCTGAAAAAGCTGTACAGGGACGGATTTGGTGGTGTCACCGGGAAACTGAAGGAGTACAGGGTAAGGCGTGCGGCCTTGGCGCTGATCCGGAATATTTTTACCTTTGTGGTGATCTTCCAGGGGGTGATGATCTACTCCCTTTACCGAACGATGGTGACCCATGAGATTTCCCTCAGCGGTTTCACGGTGCTGTTCTCTGCCATGGTTACGGTGGCCTGGACGGTGATCGGCTGTTCCAATGCGGTAGTGAAAAGCTTTGAGGATAGCTTATACATTGCAAACCTGCGGGAATTTCTGGCATATGAGCCTGTGATCCATGAGAAGCAGGGAGGGAAGATGCCGGAAGCCTGTAGACAGGATATCCAGAAGAAGCAGGAGGCTGGAAGGGAAGAAGTGTGCGGGCAGGGCATCCGGAAGGAGCAGGAAGACAGATACGCTGGTATACGGGGGGCGTCAGAGATAGCCTTCCAGGATGTGTCCTTTGTGTATAAGGGGCAGGATGCGCCCACCTTGAAGCACATCAGTCTGTCTATCCGCAGAGGAGAGAAGATTGCCATTGTAGGTCACAACGGTGCAGGGAAGACCACCCTGGTCAAACTGCTTCTGCGGCTCTACGATCCGGCCAAGGGTCAGGTGCTGTATTTCGGGGAAAATGTGAAGGAACTGGACCTACAGGCATATAGAAAGCTCTTCGGCACGGCTTTCCAGGATTACCAGGTGTTCTCCATGACAGTGGCAGAAAATGTGCTTATGAGAAAACCCCAGGATCAGGCAGACTATAAACTGGTGGAGGAGGTGCTAAGGCGCACAGGAGTCTGGGAGAAGATCTGTTCCCTGCCCCATGGCATGGACACCATACTGACGAAAGAATTTGCCCAGGACGGTGCCGTGCTTTCCGGTGGGGAACTGCAGAAGATCGCGGTGGCCAGGGCTTTTGCCAGGGAGTATGAGATTGCGGTATTCGATGAGCCTTCCAGTGCCCTGGATCCAGTGGCAGAATACAGGCTCTATGAGAACATCCTGGAAGCCTGCAGGGACAGGACAGTGGTATTCATCTCCCACAGGCTGTCCACAGCCGTGCTGGCAGACCGGATCTACCTGTTTGAAAATGGGGAGATTGCAGAACAGGGCAGTCACAGGGAACTGATGGAACTGGATGGGAAATATGCGGATATGTTCCGCAAACAGGCGGAGAATTACCAGGAAAAAGATCCGGGTGCTGCACCGGAGACGGAAGGGGGTGAGGCGTGATGGGATCCCACAAACCAGAAAAACGAAAGAAAACGAAGAAAACCAGGGAAATTGGCCTGGGGCGGTGTTATGCCAATGTTTTTTTCATGCTGGGCATCGCATTCCGGCATACGCCTGGATTTGTCCTAAATTATTGTCTGTTCCAGATGTATTCTGCGGCAGAGGTTTTCGTGGAATTTACCATTGCCATGAAGGTGCTGCTGGACCTGATCACCAGAGGTGCTTCTTATGGGGAGGCCTTGCGTTTCCTGGGCCTGGTGCTGTTTTTGGTCATGGTGAAGCTCATCTGGGGTGCCTGGATGGATCATTACACCGCACCCAGGGCCAGGGAAAAGCTGCGGATGAAACTGCGGATGGAACTGTACGAGAAGGCGGTTACCCTGGAACTGGAACGGTACGACAATCCGGCGTATTACAATGAGTTTGTATGGAGCGTGAATGAAGCCGGCACCCGTATGGACCAGATCTTGTCAGACTTAGGCTCCCTGCTGGCCCAGATCACCAGGATCCTGGCAAGCGGTATCTTTTTCCTGGCCCTGGACCGGCTGGGAATCCTGTTCGTTGTAGTATCCCTGTTGGTGATGATGGCTTCCTATTCCATCTCTGGCAGGCTGGGCTTTGCCAGGGATCAGGAGTTGAAGCCCATTGAGAGAAAGCGCAGTTATTTTAACCGGGTATTCTACCTGGGCGACTATGCCAAGGAACTAAGGCTGAATCCCCTGGCAGACCGGCTGCGGGAGGAATTTGACGCAACCAACAGCCAGGTGTACCCGGTGATCAAAAAGTACGGCTGGAAACAACTCTGGGTCAGCTTTGCGGGAGAGTATCTGTCCAATGACATACTGGTCAACACAGCTTACCTGGGATACCTGGTCTATCGGACCGTGGTGAAGAAGGCCTTGAGCTACGGCAGTGCCATGGCCCTGTTCCAGGCCTCTTCCTCCCTGAAATATGCCCTTATGAACCTGGCCATGCTATTTCCCAGGTTCGAGCAGCATGGCCTGTATGTGGAGAAGATCCGAACCTTCCTGGCTTTTGAAAGTACGATGGAATCAGGACAAGAAAAGATCACGTCTGGAGATTTTAAATCTCTTTCCCTGGAGGGAGTTTCCTTCGCCTATGGGGAGGATGCAGACACCCTGCACGATATTACCATGTCTGTGAAAGCAGGGGAGAAGATCGCCATCGTAGGTTACAATGGGGCGGGGAAGTCCACTTTGATCAAGCTGATGCTGCGTCTCTATGATGTGAAGGCGGGATCCGTGAAGGTCAATGGCCGGGACATCCGGGAATACGACCTGGGCAGTTACCGGAGCCTGTTCGCTTCGGTATTCCAGGATTACAAGATATTTGCCTCCACAGTGGCAGACAATGTGCGGATGGAGGCGGGGGAAGGAACAGACTCTCCTGGCGGCAGGAGATCTCCTGCATCCGACAGTGCCGCAGAAGACGGGGAAGGTGCCATCCGGCAGGCCCTCCTAGAGAGCGGCTTCGGAGAGAGGCTGGATACCCTGCCGCTGGGTGTGGATACCCAGCTTACCAGGGAATTTGACCCGGAGGGTGTCAATCTCTCCGGAGGCGAGGCCCAGAAGGTGGCCATCGCCAGGGTTTTTTACAAATACTGTCCGGTTATCATCCTGGACGAACCCTCCAGCGCCCTGGACCCGGTCAGTGAATATAACCTGAACCATGCCATGCTGCGGGCCGCAGAACACAAGGCGGTGATTTTTATCTCCCACAGGTTGTCCAGCACCGTGATGGCTGACCGGATCTATATGCTGGAAAAAGGCAGGATCATTGAGTCCGGCAGCCATAGGGAGCTGATGGAACTGGACGGGAAGTATGCCGCAATGTTCCGGATGCAGGCAGAGAAATATCAGAGAGGGCGTGTAAACACTACCGGTTTCTGATTTCATATGTTCCGTTTTCCAGATCCACTGTCACCACAGTTCCATCTGCAAAATGGGTTCTCTGCCGGTTCCTGTTTCCTTCCAGGAATTCGTGGCGCAGCATCTCATAGGGGGCCACCTGTTCCTGCAGGGAAGCTACTATGCGGTAGCGGGAGATGGATTCCTCCAATTGCCGCTTTCTGGCTTCATCAAAGGCGCCATCGCAGTCCGGGTAGGCGCCGTCTTTGTCCAGATAGGCACCGCCGCCGTTTAACAGGGCATAGAGCATATAGTCCTCCGTGTCCGGTAACCGGTCCATGGGCCAGGGCAGCAGGATGCAGTCATGGTAAACCAGGTTGAACAGAGGTACTGGGATCCCTCTGCGGGGGGAGCCCGGCTTTGCCAGCATGAAATCATAAGGACCATAATGACAGAACACCAGCTGCCTCATGGCCCAGTCACCGCATTCCTCGGAGCTTGGCAGGATATCCTGGGAACTTAGGTAGGCAAAACAGGCGTTGCGGTATTCGAAACATTCCTTCCGGGTCATCCTGTGGTGGGGATTGGCGCACTCGTCCCCCTCATTGCAGGTGAATACATCCAGATAGGATGCCTCCAGGTGGATGCCATGACGCAATATCTCCTGGAAATTCCGCTTCACATAGTAGGGGGCCTGGGTGGCGCACAGATAGCTTTGCCGTCCCCCGGCCCAGCGGGCCACATCCAGGATGGAACCATCAGGGGCCGTACAGGCGAATTCCCGGTCAAAAGATGGGGCATCCATATAATAATCCCGGTACTGGTCGTGAAGCCCCAGTATATAGCCGCATTCAGCTATAGCGTCAGACAGTTCCTTCATGGCTTCCCAGCCGCCGGCTTCTTCACAGGCGGGCAGGTAATCAGGGTGCCTGTTGTCATAGCCAGGATCTCCCCAGCCGTCCAGGTGAAGATATAGTTTGGAGATGCCCTTTTTGCGGTAGTGCAGGATCTCCTGGGTGCGCTGGGCAAAGGGGACCACCAGATCATTCTTCTCAGGGTGTTTCCTGTCATAGAACCGGGAATCCGGACAGATGTGGGTCTTGATCCCCTTGTGGACAATGGCTGCGCCTACCAGCTTTGCCACCAGGGGATTCCTGGCGGCCTTCTCTATCAGGGTGGTGAACAGGCCGGTTTCCCTGGCATAGGCCCGGTAGACCTTGCACAGGTCATTGTAGTCACAGTCCTCCAGGAAGACGAAGCGGGTGATGCGCCGATAGGCAAGCTTCCCCAGGCTTGGCAGGAAATACATGCCCACATGGGAATACGGCCCTCCTGCGGGGTGGCAGATCCGGTAGCCGGCATCCCAGGGCTGCTCACAGATGGCTATGTATCCCTGCCTGTGGTCGGCCTGCCCGAACCAGGGCATATAGGCTCCTGCACTGCACATCTGTCCGTTGAAGGGGAGGTCTTCCACTTCCGTCTCCCAGGTGTTGGGGATCAAGAGCCCCTGTAGCACGGGCATCACCGTATAGGCCAGCGGATCCGGTTCTTCAAACAGGAAAGGGACAGGCCAGAGTATGGCGGTGAACGGGCCGCCCTCTGTGACGGGGATCAGTTCAAAGCGCACATACCCGGTTGCCGTTTCAATCCATACAAGGGTCTCGAAGGCGAATCCGTCCATGGACACATATCCGTCCAGAGAGGGGAACCCGCTGTAGGAGGAGAGGATGCCTGTGCCTACACCGCTGTGATAATATCTGTGGGAGATGGAGGATGCCAGAAAGAAGGGCAGCTTTCCTTCACTGGAGCGGAACCTGGCGGCATTGTAACCGGCAGCATCAAAAGAGCAGGAGGCCTTGGAAGGGTCTGGGTCTGCCAGCACAATGCAGGGTGCACAGCCGGGATCCTGTTGCCAGGTGCGTCCCCCGGCCTGGATTTCATAGCAGAGGGTTTCCGGACATAAGGTCACAGTGACTCCATGGGCAGAGATAGAGAGGGGTTCTGTGGTGGAGGAAACCGGGCTTACCTCTTTCTCATATTGCAGGTAGACAGACTCCACCCTGTCCTCCCGGAATCTTTCCCGTATGGAAAACTGGTTCTTTACCAGGACCTGGATGGATGCAGGATTGGACGCGAGAACAAAGGCGCCAACCGACACCAGATGGTATCTGGAAAGTATCTTGTGCAGGAAAACAGAGACAGCCCTGGTTGCAATGCCCCTGGACCAGAAGTTCTCTTCAAAGATACAATAGCTGATCATGGCGTTGGGTGTTTGATCTGTATGGATCTGATAACACCAGATATCACCCACATAGAGGCCGTCTACCCATATAGTCTCCCCATAGCTGTCGGCACCTGGCAGTTGTGACTTTTCATAGTCCGCAAGCGCTTCTTCCAAGGTCCGTTCTTTCTGGGGCAGCATGGCTCCTATATTCGGGTTTTTTACTTTCTCATGGTATGTGGTGACTGTGTCCCGGGTTCTGTCCTTCAATTGGATGTCCATCTGTATGCTCCTTTTTGTGTCTGTGCCTGTGGCGAGCCTGCCGCGGTGCGCAGTCTGCTTTTGGGATAGGTTTACCGTACTACATGGCAGGGGAAGCTGTCAATAGTTATGTTGGTTCAGCCGGTTTAGCTTTACATGCCCTTTTTTGGAATATCTTATTGCGGCCTACCTCTACTGCCTTCCTGGCACGTTCCACTTGACGGTTGCGGATGGAGCGCGGGTGAAAAGTGATAAATTTACATGCACATGGATGGATTGATTCACATCAAAGTATAGGCAACTTCTGGTGGGATTTATCAGTAGTAAAAGGTGCTGATCGTAATATTATTAGATTTGGTGCAATTTTAAACGTTGTATCAGATCCACCAAGGGTAGAATTTGGTGGGGATGAAGGGAGGTAGTTCTATCTTATGCAGAGAAGTATCCTTTTTTTGCTTCTGGCAATTATGTTGTGCGGATGTGGCAGAACAGGATCAGCAGAACAAAATCATAGGGAAGACAGGGATTCTGCATTGTACATAAATGCAGAAGAGCGATACACGGCATATCTGGAAGGGTTCTTACAGGAGATGCTGCTGGATATGTCAGAGGAAGTGGAACAGGCCAGTATCGCCATTATGCATTTGGAGGATAGTATTTGCAAGGTGGAGGTGGAACTGACCTTTTCAGAAGATGCCCGGAAAGCGGAAGAAATAAAGGCATTGGCAGAAGAAGTATTGACGATCTACTTCCCGGAAGGTTCTGCTGTATCTGTGACGGAAAAATGAAGTGCATACAGGGAACACGACAAGGAGAAATAAGCATACAAATTCCTTGCCTTTTCCTTCTGGATGTTTTAAAATGAACACAGAATTTTGTATACCAGGAGGAGAGGTAATATGATTGTATTAAGTGGAACCAACATTGATGCCAGAACCATTATCATCACTGTGGCCGTCATTGCTGTCATTGTGGTTTTTGTGCTTGTCAAGTCGCACTTTGACACCAAGAAGGGCGTGGACAGTGAAGAGAAGCGGTTTGTGGAGGACGCGGTGAAGAATGTGGTACCGGCAGGGGAGCCGTACACGGCCGCCTATGCCCACTGGGAGATGACAGAGTACCACGGGCGCAGCAGCACTACCCGGTACTGGTATTATGCCATTGGGTTCAATGATGACAGGCTCTACGTGATTCCCCTGCAGAAGGTGGACAAAGAACTGCGACAGGGGGCACCGTACTGTATCAACAAAAGTGACCTGGGGATGGTAAATGCCAAGAAGGGAAATATCTGGATGACCTTCTATGACAAGGACAAGGAAGAGATTGTCACCATGATGGTAGCTGCCAGCAATACCAAGGATGATTCCTTCCATCCCGTGAACATCCAACAGCCGGAGGCCGCAGCGGCATGGCTGCAGTTCATGGATCAGTGGCTGGCAGATGTGAATTCGGCCAACGGGGTGACTGTCACGGGTAAGCTTGGGAAGCCATTGAAAAAATAAGATTTCAGCCACTAGCAGGGATTTTGCCATCTTTGCTAGTGGCTGAACTTTTATATTATAAAATCTCTTTCTTCTGAAACTTCTGCCCAGGTTTTTCGTCTATCTATATAACAGGCAGGACGGACCAGGTACATAGGAAGGTACAGGTACAAAATGCCAGAGGGAGACATGCTATGATAAGGTTTTCAGAAGAAGGAGGGAGTCATATGAGAAAGAAAAGAAATGGAAACAGATCGTCGGAAGTCTGGAGACGGGGAATCGGTATCTGTATGGCCCTTGCGCTGGCCTTGCCTTTTACAGGCTGTGGGGATGCCGGGATGCAGGCAAAGGACTTGATGCAGGAGTCCGGCACACGTAGTGCAGACCAGGATACGGGTCAGGAACCAGGCCAGGACATAGGACAGAAGGCAGACAGATCCCCTGCAGAAGACTTTATTTACGCAGGGAATGCAGAAGGTGCCTTTGCAGATTTTGGATTGAAACTGTTATGCAACAACCTGGAGGATAAGGAAAACGTCCTGGTGTCGCCCCTGTCAGTGCTGTCTGCCCTGGCCATGACTGCAAACGGGGCCAGAGGAGGGACCCTGACCCAGATGGAGCAGGTATTCGGGATTTCCTTAGGTGAACTGAACTCCTATCTGAGGGATTTGCGGGAGGGACTCCCGGAAGGGGAGAAATACAGGCTGGACATGGCCAATGCCATCTGGTTCCGGGATGCGGATTTCTTTCAAGTAGAACAGGCATTCCTGGATATCAACCGGGAATATTATGGGGCTGGACTGTACCAGGCGCCCTTTGATGACACCACATTGCAGGAGATCAATTCCTGGGTGGAGGATCATACAGACGGCATGGTGAAGGACATTTTAGATAAGATTCCCGATGAGGAAGTCATGTATCTGGTAAATGCCCTGGCCTTTGATGGGGAGTGGCAGGAGATCTACAAGGATTTCCAGGTGCGGGAAGAGGACTTTACCCTGGAGGACGGGACTGCCAGGAAGGTGGACATGATGTGGTCTGAGGAATCTGTTTATCTGTCTGATGACCAGGCAGAGGGATTCCTGAAATATTATGTGGATGGGAAATATGCCTTCGCAGCCCTGCTGCCAAGGGAAGGCCTTTCCGTGAAGGAATATGTGGCATCCCTAACCGGGGAGAAATTGTGTGACATCCTGGCCCATGCCCAGGATACCCAGGTGTGGGCCAGGATCCCTAAATTTGAAAGCGAATATGCAGTGGAATTAGGCCAGACTCTCCGGCAGATGGGCATGGAGGATGCCTTCGATGAGGAACGGGCAGACTTTTCCGACATGGGGCATTCTGACCGGGGGAATCTGTATATCAGCCGGGTCATCCACAAAACATACATTGCCGTGAACGAGAGGGGAACGAGGGCCGGTGCCGCTACTGTGGTGGCACCAGCCGATGGGGGAGCTGCCATGGAGATCAAGGAAGTGTACCTGGACAGACCTTTCTTCTATATGATTGTGGACTGTGAGAGCGGCATGCCTGTATTCATGGGGGTGCTGATGGAACCGTAACCCCGGGGCAGGGTTGCATGTGCATCTGTTGCCAGGAACGGCGTGCCGTGAAAGGAGACAGATTTCAGAAGGAAAGGTATGCTTTCCAGACCTCCTACATATACATGTAACAGTATATGCAGGAGGTTTTTCTATGGAAAATTATGCTATAAACACCTACGACCTGTACAGCGATATCAAGAACCGTACAGGAGGCGAGATCTACATCGGGGTACTGGGTCCTGTACGCACCGGAAAGTCCACTTTCATCAAACGTTTTATGGAGGAAATGGTACTGCCTTACATGGAGGATGAACATGCGAAGATGCGCGCCCAGGATGAACTGCCCCAGTCGGCCGGGGGTAAGACCATTACCACTACGGAACCGAAATTCGTGCCAAATGAAGCGGCAAACGTGGTACTAAACGGTGATATCCCCGTTTCCGTCAGGCTCATCGACTGTGTGGGGTATATGGTGGAGGGGGCAGCCGGGCACATGGAGGAGGATGTGGAGCGGATGGTGAAGACGCCCTGGTTCGATTACGAGATCCCCTTCACCCAGGCGGCAGAGATCGGCACGGATAAGGTCATGAACGACCATTCCACCATCGGGCTGGTGATCACCACAGACGGAAGCTTCGGGGAGATCCCCAGGGCCAGCTACCTGGAGGCAGAGGAGAAGACCATCCTGGCCCTGAAGAAGCTGAAGAAGCCTTTCCTGGTGCTGGTGAACAGCCAGAAACCATACTCTGAGGACGCAAAGAGGACGGCAGGGGAGATCAGTGAGAAATACGGGGTATCTGCCGTGCCTGTCAACTGTGAGCAGCTGAAGAGGGAAGATATCCACATGCTCCTGGAGAAAGTACTGTATGAATTCCCCATATCGGCCATAGAGTTCTATAGCCCTAAATGGGTGGAGCTGCTGCCCAGGGACAACCGCATGAAACAGGATATCATCTCCAACATCAAAGCTCTGATGAAGGATTATAACACCATCCGGGATGTGCTGTTAAAGCCTGTGAACCTGGACAGTGAATACATAAAACGCTGCAAGATGGACAATATCAGCCTGTCAGACGGCTGTATCCGGGTACAGCTGGACGTGGAGGAATCCTACTACTATGAGATGCTCACGGAGATGGTGGGAGAGACGATTGCCGATGAATACCAGCTTATCAGCAAGCTGAAGAGTTTTGCGGCCATGAAGCATGAATATACCAAGGTCCTGGATGCGGTGAACATGGTGCGCATCAAGGGCTACGGGGTGGTGACGCCGGACAGGGAGGAGATCGTGCTGGAAAAGCCGGAACTGATCAAGCATGGCAACAAATTCGGGGTGAAGATCAAGGCTTCCAGCCCCTCCATCCACATGATCCGGGCCAACATCGAGACGGAGATCGCTCCCATTGTAGGCACCCAGGAACAGGCGGACGACCTAATCCGTTTCATCAACCAGGCCGACATGGAGAAGGGCATCTGGAATACCAATATCTTCGGCAAGACCGTGGAGCAGCTGGTCAATGACGGCATCACCGCCAAGGTGGCTGTGATTGGTGAGGAGAGCCAGCTCAAGCTCCAGGATACCATGCAGAAGATCGTCAATGACAGCAACGGGGGCATGGTGTGTATCATCATCTGATGGCTACGGTTCACACATCCCTTGTAGATGGCATGGGTGTGAAACGGGGCAGGCGCCAGCTAAGGAGCCACCGGATTGGCGGCGTAATAGGGCAGTGCATATCCCCACACTGTCCATAAGAGGAAGAAGGCGACCAGGGCGGAAAGTGTGATTACCACCGCCGTGGGTATGCCTTCTTTTTTCCTGCTGCCAGCGGGAACAGTATGCTTACCGGCCCACTGTCTGCCTGCCCGGCCCAGGAAGCCGGGCAGCTTTCCCGGCTCCAGCAGCAGGAGTTTCTCCAGGCCGTGGACTACATAATAGCACAGGGGAACCAGGGCTGGGAGCACATAGCGTCCCTGGGGCTGATAGTCCGTAGTATAGGAAAAGATCACACTTAAAAGGTAGGGCATGGCAATGCAGAATACCATATTCCCATGGAAAAAGCGGGTTAGTCCTTTCCGCATCCGGATCCCGGGACCGGACGGTGTTTTTGCCTGTGTATCCAGGATCCCGGCGGCATCCCTGGTCCAGCCAATGGGAATCAAAAGGCTGCACAGAATTCCACCTGCCACCAGAACCCGGTAAAACCGGTAGATCCATATGGAGGTGGTAATATTCATGGCGCCATAGGAGCAGATAAAGCTCTGCCTGGTGAGGGTGACAAAGTCAGAATCCCGCAGCATGTCCCACACGGAATATCCCAGGTTCAGCCAGCTGGGCCTGAGGGCAGGCTGGTACCTGGGCAGGGCATGGAGGGCAGCAAAGCGTTCCCGGGCTGCCATCCCCAGCAGATCCCCGTCATACAGCAGAAGATTGCGCAAGAACCACCAGCCAATGCCCAGAAGTACAAACAGGGACACAAGGCAGCCTGTCTTCAAGAATGTCTTCCAACGAAATACCAGGCGGCCATTTTCCCGGGACAGGTAGGAGGCGGCAAAGAGCAGAATACAACTTAGGATGAAACCATAGGCATTGTAATAGGACAAGGCGCAGAGAATGATACCCAGGGACAGCCAGATACAGGCAGCCTTGTCAAATCCAGTCTGTAGCCCCAGCGTCAGTCCGTAGAGCATGATGGCAATGGACATCATGCAGCAGGAGTCCGTGTTCACATAAGTGTGCAGGAAGAGACCCTGGGGCCAGAATGTCACCAGAAAGGCGAACAGCCATGCAAAACGCTTATCCTGGAACCATTTCCTTCCCAGCAGCAATACAAACACAGCCATCACCAGTCCGAAGAAGAAGTTCACCAGCCTGGCGGTAAAAAGAAGCGCACCTGCATCTTGTGTAAACATTCCCACCAGCCGCATGAGATACCCCTGGAAGATATAGGGCAGAATGGGATGAAAGGCATAGGAAGAGCCGTATCCTTCGATACGCACCTCCTCCTCGAAGCCGGTGGGCAGGGTACCGTTTTCGGCAATAAACCGGGGGATCAGGTAGCGATTGTACTCGTCCGGCGGGTTGCCAAAAGGCTGGTACAGCAGCAGGGTAAGGGCTATGATACCATATAGTCCAAAATAACAGACGGCAGTTAGGATGGAAACAGTCCGAAACCGTTTGGAACCTGTATGGGTTTGTGTCATATAATATCTCCTTTACAATCCTTTTACAGTATAACATATTCTACTAGTATAACATATTCTGTGGATGAACACAAATGAATTGCTTTTTCGGCAGTCTTTCTATATAATAGAAATTATAGTTTACAGGCCGTCCGGACAGGACCGGGTCGTGGTTTTGGGAAATGGCATTTTGAGAACAGCAGGACATGATTCACTGGCATGAAAAGGCGGCGTAGACAGAAACAGATAAAAAGAAAAACAGACAAAAAGACAAATACAGGAGGGAAGCTTATGAACCAGGAATATGAGAAGCTCTTGCACTGCCTGGACTGTGTGAGGGAGAAGACGGACTTTGTGCCTAAGGTGGCGATTGTGCTGGGATCCGGACTGGGCGATTATGCGCAGAGTATCCAGGTGGAATATGAGCTTCCCTACGGGGATATCCAGGGATTTCCCACATCTACCGTGCCTGGTCATGCAGGGAAATTCATTTTTGGCACCATCGGCCAGGTGCCGGTGGTGTGCATGAAGGGCCGGGTACACTATTATGAGGGGTATCCGGTGGGAGATGTGGTGCTGCCTATCCGGCTTATGAAACTTATGGGGGCACAAGTCCTGTTCCTCACCAATGCCGCCGGAGGTGTCAACCCCTCCTTCCATGCCGGGGATCTGATGCTTATAAGGGATCATATCTCCGTATTCGCACCCAATCCCTTGATCGGGGCGAACATAGAAGAGCTGGGAACCCGGTTCCCGGATATGAGCACAGTATATGACGAGGACCTGCAGGATCTGATCCAGAGGAAAGCAACAGAGCATGGCATATTCCTGCAGAGGGGGGTATATACCCAGCTCACAGGTCCTTCCTTTGAGTCCCCTGCGGAGATTAGGATGCTGCGGCTGCTTGGCTGTGATGCCGTGGGCATGAGTACAGTGGTGGAGGCTATCACGGCCAACCATTGTGGAATGCAGGTATGTGGCATTTCCTGCATCAGCAATCTGGCGGCAGGAATGACACGAAATCCCTTGTCCCACAAGGAGGTTCAGGAGGCAGCGGATATGGCGGCACCTCATTTCAAGAAACTGGTTACAGAGACGATAAAGGGAATGGTGTTGTGATGGATACAGCATGGAAGGATAAACTCATAGAGGCGGCCCTGGAAGCCAGGAAGATGGCTTATGCGCCATATTCCCATTACTGTGTGGGAGCCGCCCTGCTTACAAGGGAAGGAGAGATCTACCAGGGAGGCAATATTGAGAACGCTTCCTATGGGGCTACCAACTGCGCAGAGCGGACAGCCATATTCAAGGCGGTAAGTGAGGGCAGACGTCAGTTCAGGGCCATTGCCGTTGCCGGAGGGCTTGAAGGACATGCACCCGGGGATTATTCCTATCCCTGCGGCATCTGCAGGCAGGTGCTGGGAGAGTTTGCAAAGGGGGATCTGGCTGTGATTGTGGCAAGGAGCAAGGAAGATTACAGGGAATATACGCTGGACGAGCTGCTGCCCTGTGGATTTGGAGGTGGATCCATCAGATGAACATCCGATTATACAATGCGAAGATCCTGACCATGGAGAAGGACAGGGATGTGTTTCCCGGGGAAGTATGGGTTAAGAATGACAGGATTGCCTATGTGGCAGATGAGGAAGAGCTGTCCAGCGAATGGGGACAGGATTTTCCCAGAATTGTCTGGGATATTGAGCTGGACTGTAAGGGCAACCTGCTGATGCCTGGCTTTAAGAATGCACATACCCACTCTGCCATGACATTCCTGCGCTCCTACACAGATGATGTGCCACTGGATGTGTGGCTGAACGAGAAGGTGTTTCCCCTGGAGGCGAAACTAACCGGGGAGGACATATATGATTTGACAAAACTGGCAATACTGGAATATCTCACATCCGGCATTACGGCTATCTTCGAGATGTACCTGACGCCGGATACCATAGCGGAAGCCTGTATGGATATGGGGATGCGCTGTGTGCTCACCAGTGGCCTGAACAATTTTTCTTCCTCTGTCAGCCAGATGGAGGAGGAGTACCAGAAATGGAATAAGAAAAACTCCCTGATCAGTTACCAGCTGGGTTTCCACGCGGAGTACACCTGCTCCAGGGAACTTCTCTATAAGGTAGTACAGCTATCCCACAAACTGCGTGCGCCAGTGTATACCCATCTGGCGGAGACAGAGCAGGAAGTGGAGGCGTGCAGGAAGCGGTATGGCATGACACCGGCGGTATTCCTTGACACGCTGGGCATGTTTGAATACGGTGGTGGCGGTTACCACTGTGTCCATATGACAGCACAGGATATGGATGTGTTCCGCAGGCGCAGGCTATATGTGATTACCAATCCGGCCTCCAATATGAAGCTGGCCAGTGGAATTGCTCCTATTGCGGACTATGAGAAGCGGAAGATCTCTGTTGCCATCGGTACAGATGGCCCGGCCTCCAACAATTGTCTGGATATGTTCCGGGAGATGTTCCTGGTGACGGGCCTTAGCAAGCTGCGGGAGAAGGATGCAGCCAGCCTGGATGCCATGCGGGTATTGCGGATGGCTACGGTTCATGGGGCCAAAGCTATGCGTCTTCCCAAAGCAGATGTGCTGGCAAAGGGGAAACTGGCAGACATGATTCTGATTGACCTGCATCAGCCCAATATGCAGCCTGTCCACAATATCCCAAAGAATCTGGTATACAGCGGAAGCAAATCCAACGTATGCATGACCATGGTGGGCGGGAAGATCCTGTACCGGAACGGGGAGTACAATGTAGGGGAAGATGTGGACACAATCTACCGCAGATGCGGGGATATCGTAAAACGCATTCTGGGAGACCGATAGGGGACTGGAGGTGTTAAGCTTTGTTATAAGATGCAATGGTGCATTTTATAATAGAACCTGGATTATAGAAACTGTTTTACAGTTTTTATAATAGAACTTGGATTATAGAAGCTGTAAACAGTTTCTATAATAGATTCTCTAATCAAACTACATAGGAGGGAGAAACATGTTAGAGAAATTCTTCAAGCTCAAGGAAAACAGCACCAATGTGAAAACAGAGGTCATGGCTGGTATCACCACATTCATGACCATGGCCTACATTCTTGCTGTGAATCCAAGCATTCTTTCCGCATCAGGAATGGATGCAAATGCAGTCCTGCTGGCAACGGCACTGGCCTCGTTCTTAGGCACCGTACTGATGGCGCTTCTGGCCAACTATCCTTTTGCACTGGCCCCTGGAATGGGACTCAACGCCTACTTTGCCTTTACGGTGGTAGGGCTCTACGGATATTCCTGGCAGATTGCACTGATGGCAGTATTTGTGGAAGGTCTGGTCTTCATTGTGCTGTCTGTGACCAATGTCAGGGAAGCCATCTTCAACGCCATTCCCATGACCTTGAAGTCTGCAGTCAGTGCCGGTATCGGCCTGTTCATCGCTTTCATCGGTCTACAGAATGCAAAAATCGTGGTGAACAGCGATTCCACACTAGTATCCTATCAGAACTTTAAGACGGATTTCAATTCCGTGGGTATGGGTGCCCTGCTGGCCATCATCGGTGTGCTGGTAACAGGCTTTTTGCTGATCAAGAAGGTCAAGGGAGGGATCCTGTTCGGTATCCTGATTACATGGGTGCTGGGCATTGTATGTGAACTGGTGGGGCTCTATAAGCCCAATCCGGAACTGGGGATGTATTCCGTTGTTCCCACCGCTTTCGTGTCCTTTGATTTCTCGGCCCTGGGCAATACGTTTGGCAAAGTGTTTACAGCAGACTTCGGTGCCTTGAAAAACATTGCAGAATTTATTGTTGTGGTATTTGCCTTCTTGTTCGTGGATATTTTCGATACCCTTGGAACTCTGATCGGTGTGTCTTCCAAAGCGAACATGCTGGATAAGGATGGCAAACTGCCCCGGATCAAGGGTGCCCTGCTGGCAGATGCCATTGCCACCAGTGCAGGTGCCATCCTGGGTACTTCCACTACCACTACCTTTGTGGAGAGCGCTTCGGGCGTGACAGAAGGCGGCCGGACAGGTTTGACGGCTGTCACCACAGGATTACTGTTTTTGCTCTCCGTGATCTTCTCGCCACTGTTCCTCACCATTCCTTCCTTTGCCACGGCTCCCGCACTGATTATCGTGGGATTCTATATGATCGCATCCGTGGCCAAGATCAACTGGGACAATATGCTGGAAGCTATTCCCGCGTTCCTGTGCATTCTTTCCATGCCTTTGATGTACAGTATCTCAGAAGGCATCGCCATGGGTGTGATCTCCTGGACCGTCCTGCATCTGGCTGCCGGCAAGGCCAAGGGTAAGGTCAGTGTGCTGATGTATGTGTTGACAGTATTGTTTATCTTGAAGTATGTTTTCCTATAAACCATAGAACCAGGAGGGGATGCAGGTGGAACTGCAGACCATGCCCTGGGGAAGCCGGAAAGGAAAACGGGTACAGGGGGCGGGCCGTAAAGCCCGCCCCCTGGCTGAAAGTTTTTACCTGGAACAGGTGTATACAGGAAAGGAAGGGATTGTCCTTTCCGGGATTTGAGGAGTATATGGTATGGAATATCTGATAGCCTTGCTTTCCATGGCAGGCTTTGTGCTGGTGATCTTCCTGATGGAGGTGTCCAGAGCCAGGAAGGCAGAGAAGCAGTTTATCCAGTCTCTTTACAAGGAATATGGTAAACTGAACCAGAAGGAGTACAGTTTAGAACGATATGCAAAGATGGGAAGCTTTTATGCCAGACACCAGGAGGATGGGCAGATAGATGACATCACCTGGAATGACCTGGGAATGGATCATATCTTTAAGAGAATGAACTATACACTCTCCGCATCCGGAGAGGAGTATTTGTACTATACACTGCGGACCCCCAGGCAGGAGGGAACGCAGCTTTTGCATCTGGAGGAAGTGGCAGGGTACTTTGGATCCCACCCTGAGGAACGGGTAAAAGTACAGTTACAGATGCACAGACTGGGATATACCGGGAAATATTCCCTCTATGACTATCTGGACAATCTGGATACTTTGGGGGAACGGAAAAATACGCGGAGTCTCCTGGCTGACCTGCTCTACCTGCCACTTATCGGGTTGATCTGGGTGAATCTGTCCCTGGCGGTCATTGGACTGGTGACACTGACGATCTGGAACATAATGACCTATTTCAAAGAAAAGGCCCTGATAGATCCCTATATCACCAGCTTTGCCTATGTGATGCGTCTTCTGGAGACCTGTGAAGCATTGCGCAGATTACCTGTATCCGTGTGTACAGCAGAATGGGAGGAGATGCAGACACGTGGCAGGAGCATGAAGGCGCTGAAGCATAATTCTTTCTGGGTCATGGCGCCAGGCAGGGGAAATGCATCGGGCAATCTGCTGGATGTTTTCATGGATTATATCCGTATGATCTTTCATGTGGATATCATCAAGTTCAACCGGATGCTGAAACACCTGCGGGGACACATGGAGGATGTGGATGCCTTGATCGGTCTGGTGGGATTTCTGGAGACAGCCATCGCCATCTGGACTTTCAGGGAATCCTTGAAAGACGGATACTGTATCCCTTGTTTTACGGACAGGCAGGAAGTATACCTGCAGGATGCTTACCATCCCCTTCTGGAACATGCAGTGAAAAACAGTGTGGCCGCCGAGAAGGGAGTGCTGCTGACAGGCTCCAATGCTTCCGGGAAATCCACATTTCTGAAGACGGTGGCCCTGAATGCCGTGCTGGCCCAGACAATCCATACATGTACGGCAGGCAGCTACCGGGGAACCACTTTCAGGATCTATTCTTCCATGGCCCTGCGGGATGACCTGGAAAGCGGGGAGAGCTATTATATTGTGGAGATCAAATCCTTAAAACGTATCCTGGACAGCGGAGGAGATGTTTCCAGGCCGGTGCTCTGTTTCGTAGATGAGGTTCTGCGGGGAACCAACACGGTGGAACGGATCGCTGCTTCCACCCAGATCTTAAAGTCCCTGGCAGGGGCAGGAATCCTGTGTTTTGCTGCCACCCACGACATTGAACTGACAGAACTGCTGAACGGGCAGTTCACCAATTACCATTTTGAGGAAGAGGTTTCAGAGGGAGATATCCATTTTAACTACAGACTTCTTCCAGGGCGTGCCACCACACGCAACGCCATACGCCTGCTGGAGCTGATGGGATATGAACCGGCCATCATAGAGAAGGCAACCGCCCAGGCAGAGCATTTTGTGTCTACGGGAAAATGGGAAGTGGGCTTGACGGAAGCGGCATGTAACGGTATACTAAGAGACAGGAGCAGAGAGAACCAATCGTCTGAAGCTGCCCATAGGGCAGAAGGCCGGATCCATCTTAGAGAAGATATAGACAGGGATCCAGGCCGGATCCATTCATAGACAGGAAGCATCTGTTCCGTGAAGATCCAGAATAGAAGGAAGAATGCCAGCGGCAGGAAATATCTGCATGGACTGGTATACCCGTTGAAGCGGGCAGGGAGGTATCGCTATGGAGAATTTAATCAGCTTTTTGAATTCGTTTTTGTCGTATATTATGCTGCTGCTTGTGATTGCAGTGGTGGGCGGGGCGGCGATCGCCATCGGACTCACACTGGCAAAGAAAAAGAATGCAAAGGCCGTAGGAGAAGAAGCTGTAGATTCCGTGAATGGCTGACCGGCCTGGATGGCAGAAAAGACGGGCAGACTGACCGCGGCACGGAATCAGCGGGTAGACGGTGGCTGTCCGGAAAGAGAATGCCGGTAGGGCAGGGGGAGGCAGTATGAATCGGTTCAGCACCATATTGTGGGATGTGGATGGCACCCTGCTTGATTTTGCATACTCCCAGAAGCAGTCTCTGGAAAAGTGCTTCCGCTCTGTTGGGCGCAAGATCACAGCGGCCCAGCTGGAGCGTTATTCCCAGATCAATGAAGTTTTCTGGAAGCGGCTGGAACTGGGGGAGATTACCAAAGGCCAGCTGCTTACCGGACGGTTTGAACAGTTTTTCCGGGAATACGGTTATGAGGACATCAATCTGGAACAGTTCCTCCGGGAGTACCAGGAGGGACTGGGAAATATCTATGCATACCTGGATGATTCCCTGGGAATATGTAAGGCCTTGCAGGGAATGGTGTCCCAGTATGTGATTACCAATGGTGTGTCTTCTTCCCAGAGGAGGAAGCTGCAATTGTCAGGACTGGCAGACTTGATGGATGGAATCTTTGTGTCGGAGGAAATCGGTGCCCCGAAGCCCCAGCCGGCTTTTTTTGCGTGTTGTCTGGAGCAGATTGAAGAGAAAGATCCTGGAAGGATCCTTGTAGTGGGGGATTCCTTATCCAGTGATATCAAAGGAGGTCTGCAGGCAGGTCTGTCCACCTGTTGGTACAGGAAGGAAGGGACTGTCAATGATACGCCGTATCAGCCGGATTATGAGATCAGTGACCTGCATGAGATTCTGGGGATACTGTCCGGAGAAGACAGGTAGAGGATCCGGATATGGCAAAATCAATGGGGCAGAAGCTGAAGATATTGTACATATGGAAATACCTGCAGGAGAATTCCGATGAGAACCATCCTGTGAGTACGGCGGAGATTATCTCTTACCTTGCATCCAATGACATTCCTTCCCAGCGCAAAACCATCTATGACGATATAGAGAAACTTCAGGAATTCGGATGTGACATCGTACAGGTGCACAGCAGGCTGGGAGGGGGCTACTATCTGGCAGGACGGGAGTTTGAGCTGCCAGAGTTAAAGCTGCTGGTGGATGCAGTACAGTCTTCCCGCTTTATCACCACCAGGAAATCCAGAAGCCTGATCCGCAAGCTGGAGCTGCTGGCAGGCAGGTATGACGCTGGCAAACTCCAGAGGCAGGTGTATGTGGCAGGACGTATCAAGACAGAGAACGAAAGTATCTATTATAGCATAGATTGTATCCACAGGGCCATCCAGGAGAACCATCAGATCGGATTCCAGTATCTGGACTGGAATCTGAAAAAGGAATTGCTGCCCAGGCTGGGAGGCAAGAGACAGGTGAGTCCCTGGGCACTGATCTGGCGGGAGGAGAACTATTATCTGGCGGCTTATGACAGCGCGGACCAGATGATCAAACACTACCGGGTGGACAAGATGGGGCAGGTGACGGTACTATCTGAGGCCAGGGAAGGCATGGAACAGCTGGCCGGGACAGATCCTGCTGTATATGCCAACCAGACATTTGGTATGTTCGGCGGGGAGGAAGAGATGGTGACATTGCTGTTTCCCAACCGTTTGGTGGGAGTTGTAATCGACCGTTTTGGCAGGGAGGTGGAGATCCGGCCCGTGGAGGAGGGCAGGTTCCGGGTCAGGGCCAGGATAATCATCAGTGGCCAGTTTTTTGGCTGGCTGGCAGGAATCGGCAGGGAGGCCAGGATCATAGGGCCTGCCAGGGTGCAGGAGAGATACCGGCAATGGCTTGTGGGTATTGTGGATGCCATGGGAGAGAACACAACGGAATGAAACGGATCCTGGGTTCCTGAAAAAAGCCGCCGAAATTTCATAGAAATTTCGGCGGCCTTTTTGTGTATATAGGCATATTGACAAAGAATGTGTTTTGTATTTATACTAGTAGATACTTGCACAATATATGGGGGGCAAGATTAATTGGGTACTATATTTTGTGTATGTCCTTGAAAGATGACCTATATATGACAGGAAAGGGATGGATTGGATGAGTAGTAATTTCGATCAGGCAATGATGGGTAATGTGGATTATGGAGAGGATTTCAAGCCTGCCAGGAAGATCTATGTGATCAAAAAGGATGGAAGCAGGGAAATCTTCAATGTGCAGAAGGTGGTGAATGCCGTTGGGAAAAGTGCTTACAGGGCACTCACTAAATTCACGCATGAAGAAGAATGCCATATCTGCCAGTATGTGGTGGATAAGGTGGATGAGTTGCAACAGGATGAAATCCCCATTCCCATTATGCACAACATTGTGGAGAGCGCCCTGGAGCAGGTGAAGCCTGTGGTGGCCAAGAGTTACAGGGACTACCGCAATTATAAACAGGACTTTGTGCGGATGCTGGATGATGTCTATAAGAAGAGCCAGTCCATCATGTATATCGGGGATAAGGAGAATGCCAATACGGACTCTGCCCTGGTGGCTACCAAGCGCAGCTTGATTTTCAACCAGCTCAACAAGGAGCTTTACCAGAAATTTTTCATGACCACTGAGGAAATCCAGGCCTGTCGGGATGGTTATATCTATGTCCATGACATGTCTGCCAGGCGGGATACCATGAACTGCTGCCTGTTTGATGTGCAGAATGTATTGAGCGGTGGCTTTGAGATGGGAAATGTGTGGTACAATGAACCAAAATCCCTGGATGTGGCCTTTGATGTGATAGGAGACATTGTACTCAGTGCCGCAAGCCAGCAGTACGGCGGATTTACGGTGCCCAGTGTGGACTTGATCCTGGAGCCTTATGCGGAGAAGTCCTATCAGCGCTACATAGAGAAGTACCTGCGCATGGGGATCGGACAGGAAGACGCCGAACGGGAAGCTGATGCGGATGTAGCACGGGAGTATGAGCAGGGATTCCAGGGGTGGGAATACAAATTCAACACTGTGGGCAGCAGCAGGGGGGACTATCCTTTTATCACGGTCACTGCTGGTACGGGCACTGGCAGGTTTGCAAAGCTGGCCACCATCACTATGCTGGAAGTAAGGCACAACGGCCAGGGACGGGAGGGCCACAAGAAGCCGGTTCTGTTCCCGAAGATTGTGTTTTTATATGATGAGAATCTCCATGGACCGGGAAAGCCTCTGGAGGATGTCTTTGAGGCGGGGGTGCGGTGTTCCGCCAAGACCATGTATCCTGACTGGCTGAGTCTTACAGGAAAGGGATATGTGGCCAGCATGTACAAGCAGTATGGGAGGATCATATCCCCTATGGGATGCCGTGCTTTCCTGTCTCCCTGGTATGAGCGCGGAGGAATGCATCCTGCAGATAAAGATGACAAGCCTGTATTTGTGGGCCGGTTCAACATCGGTGCTGTATCCCTGCATCTGCCCATGATCCTGGCAAAGTCCAGAAAGGAAAGCCGGGATTTCTATGAGGTACTGGACTATTACCTGAACTTGATCCGGCAGCTCCATATCCGTACTTATGCGTATCTGGGAGAGATGCGGGCTTCCACCAATCCGCTGGCATACTGTGAGGGCGGTTTTCTGGGTGGGCACTTGAAACTTACGGAAAAGATCAAGCCATTGTTAAAGTCTGCCACAGCCAGCTTTGGTATCACTGCTTTGAATGAGCTACAGGAGCTTTACAATGGGAAATCCCTGGTGGAGGATGGCCAGTTTGCCCTGGAAGTGCTGGAGTATATCAACAAACGGATCAATGAATTCAAAGAGAAAGACGGTCATCTGTACGCCATTTACGGTACGCCTGCGGAGAACCTCTGCGGTCTGCAGGTAAAGCAGTTCCGCAACAAATATGGTATTGTGGAAGGGGTGTCTGACAGGGAGTATGTGAGTAACAGCTTCCATTGCCATGTGACAGAGGACATTACGCCTATCCAGAAACAGGATCTGGAGGACCGGTTCTGGGACCTGAGCAATGGGGGAAAGATTCAGTATGTGAAATATCCTATTGATTACAACATCCAGGCTATCAAGACGCTGATCCGCAGGGCCATGGACCTGGGGTTCTATGAAGGAGTCAACCTCTCCCTGGCATATTGTGATGACTGTGGCCACCAGGAGCTGGAGATGGATGTATGTCCCAAATGTGGCAGCCGGAACCTGACGAAAATTGACAGGATGAACGGGTACCTGTCCTACTCCAGGGTTCATGGGGACACCAGGCTCAATGATGCCAAGATGGCGGAGATTGCAGAGCGGAAGAGCATGTAGCGGGGTGGTTGACATATGAATGAGGGAACGAGGGTTTGAGATGAGATATCATAACATAACAAAGGACGATATGCTCAATGGTGATGGCCTTCGGGTGGTCTTGTGGCTGGCAGGCTGTAATCATTGCTGTAAGGAATGCCATAATCCAGTCACCTGGGATCCAAATGGTGGCCTGTTGTTTGACGAGGCGGCCAGGCAGGAAGTGTTTGAGCAGCTTCAGAAGGATTATATCTCCGGAATCACCTTCTCTGGCGGGGATCCCATGCATCCGGCCAACAGGACGGATGTACGGGAGCTGATGGCCAGGATCCGGGAACAGTATCCGGACAAGACCATCTGGATGTACACCGGAGACAGCTGGGAGAAAATATGGGATGATGCTGTGATGGAATATGTGGACGTGGTAGTAGACGGCGAATTCCATATTGCGGAGAAGGACGAAAAGCTGCTGTGGAAGGGAAGCAAAAACCAGCGGGTCATTGATGTGAAGGGTACTCTGCAGCAGCCGGATCCTTCTGTGCCCGTGCTGCATTGTGGTGACTATGAACAGCTTTACATGGAGACAAAAAGGCCGGATCACATATGCGGCTGCTGCGACTGAGGGAGGGGACGAATGAAGAGAGTGGCACAATTTTTCAAGGTGAGTCCGGACTGTTTCCTGGAAGCGGTACAGGCCGATTTCCCACAGTATACACCGGATCAGATCCGGGAAATGTATGACGGACTCCGTCTGCCTGCACGGGCTACCAGAGGCAGTGCAGGGTATGATTTCCATGCTCCCTTTTCCTTTACACTGGATCCAGGGCAGACCATCAAGATTCCTACCGGAATCCGGGTGCGGATAGACGAGGACTGGGTGTTGAAGCTATACCCCAGAAGCGGCCTGGGATTCAAATACCGTCTGCAGATGAACAATACGGTGGGTATTATTGACAGTGATTATTATAATTCTGACAATGAAGGACATATCTTCATCAAAATGACGAATGACACCAGGGAAGACAAGACCGTGGAGATTCCCCAAGGAACAGGATTTGCCCAGGGTATTTTCCTGGAATATGGCATTACGGTGGATGACGATACTGTAGGGATCCGCAACGGAGGCCTGGGAAGTACTACAGGAGTTTGACAGCTGTCATTCCGGCTTCCGCATGCATGGGTTTGTCAGCGGGAACCAACATAAGAATAAAAATCTCCCTTTGGTAAATGCTAAGACAAAAGCATTTGTGGAAAGGGAGATTATATTTTGGATAAACAGGAAAGCAAATCGGAACTTACAGGCTGTCTGGCCCAGGACATGCGTTATCTGAACCAGGTGCTGGCAGTAGAGCAGAATTTTGATGTGATTTACCGTGTCATTTCGTTTGGAGGCAGGGAGGCCTGCATGTACCTGGTAGATGGCTTCTGCAAGGATGATCTGGTACAGAAGCTATTACAGTATTTTATGGATCTGTCCCCGGAGGAAATGCCAAAAGACATGCATGGTCTTTCCAAGAAATGTACCCCCTATGTGGAGGTGGATATCGAAGGCCGCTGCCAGGTACTGATCGACTCCCTTTTGTCCGGCATGTTTGTGCTCCTGGTGGATGGTTACGAGAAAGCCCTGTTGATCGATTCCAGGACGTATCCTTCCAGAGGCGTGGAAGAGCCGGAGAAGGATAAGGTGTTACGTGGGTCCAAGGACGGATTTGTGGAGACAGTGGTCTTCAACACGGCATTGATCCGCAGACGAATCCGCAGTACAGACCTGCATATGGAGATGCTATCCGCAGGCAAAAGTTCCAAGACGGATATTGTGATCTGCTACATGGCAGACCGGGTGGACAGACAGTTCCTGGAAGCAATCCGGCGTAAGATCCAGAATATCCAGGTGGATGCCTTGAGCATGAACCAGGAGTCCCTGGCGGAATGTCTCTATCAGAGAAGGTGGTACAATCCCTTCCCCAAATTCATGTATACAGAGAGGCCGGATGCGGCGGCAGCCCAGGTGCTGGAGGGGAATATTGTGATCTTGGTAGACAATTCCCCTTCTGCCATGATCCTGCCTACCACCATCTTTGATGTGGTGGAGGAAGCAGACGATTATTATTTTCCGCCGATCACAGGAACCTATCTGCGTGTTACCCGCTTCCTGATCAGCCTTCTCACTTACCTGCTCACCCCCACCTTTCTTCTGCTGGTAAATCATGAAGCGTGGATACCGGACAGCTTTTCCTTCATTCTGCTGAAGGAAGATCCTAATGTTCCCTTGATCTGGCAGTTTCTGATCCTGGAGCTGGCCATTGACGGACTGAAGCTTGCGGCAGTGAACACCCCCAACATGCTCAGTACCCCTTTGAGTGTGATGGCTGCGCTGGTGCTGGGGGAATTCTCGGTAAACAGCGGTTGGTTTTCCCCGGAGGTCATGCTCTATATGGCGTTTGTAGCGATTGCCAATTACACGCAGGCCAACTATGAGATGGGATATGCCTTGAAATTCCTGCGGATGATCAGCCTGCTGCTGACCCAGTGGTTTGGCCTTGCCGGATATATCGGGGGGCTGGGAGTGGCGCTTCTTGCCATAGGCTGTAACCGTACTGTATCCAACAGAAGTTACCTGTATCCCCTGGTTCCCTTCGACTGGAAGAACCTGAAGAACCGGCTGGTCCGCAGACGTCTGCCTGGGGCACTGGTACAGGAGGGGCATTCTGGGAAAGAATGATATTCTGCCTGTGGACAGAATGGTGTTACGGTTCATGGCTACGCCGTAAACAGCATATTTCCCTTTGTGTTTTGGAAAAACTGTGCTATAATAGGCGTCAAGTAAAGAAACTTAGGCAAGGGAGAATGCATATGAAAAACACCACATTGGTAATTATGGCAGCCGGAATCGGAAGCCGTTTCGGCGGAGGGATCAAGCAACTGGAACCGGTAGGCCCTGGCGGCGAAATCATCATGGATTATTCTATCTATGATGCCCTCCAGGCAGGCTTTGACAAGATTGTATTTGTGATCCGCCGGGACCTGGAGAAGGATTTCCGGGAAGTGATCGGCAACCGGATCGAGAAGGTGGCAAATGTAGCTTATGCTTTCCAGGAGATTGATGCCCTGCCAGAAGGTTTTACAAAGCCGTCAAGACGGACCAAGCCCTGGGGAACCGGCCAGGCAGTACTCAGCGCCAGGGATCTGGTGGAGGGTCCCTTTATGGTGATCAATGCGGATGACTATTATGGCAAGGAAGGGTTTCGGAAGATCCATGACTATATGATCCATCAGATGCAGGAAGACTGTTCTGTCTATGACCTGTGTATGGGGGGGTTCCTGCTGGAGAATACCTTAAGTGAGAATGGTGGTGTGACCAGGGGAATCTGCCAGGTGGACAGGGACAACCTGTTACAGACAGTGGTGGAGACCTATGACATCCGTCTGGAGGACGGGAAACTGCATGCCGCAGACGAGCAGGGACATCCTGTAGCTGTCCAGGCAGGATGCCATGCATCCATGAATATGTGGGGGTTCCCGGCATCTTTCATGAATGTGCTGGAGGAGGGTTTCCCAGAATTCCTGGCCGGGATCAAGGAAGGGGATGTAAAATCCGAATACCTGTTGCCAATGGTGATCAACCAGCTTCTGGTTCAAGGAAGGGCCACTGTGAAAGTGCTGGAGACACCGGACAAATGGTTTGGTGTCACTTACAAGGAAGATAAGCAGTCGGTGGTGGATTCCCTGCAGACCTTGATTGCAAAGGGATTTTATCCTGAAAAACTGTATTAGAGGGATGCACAGGTAACCTTTAGGAAGAAAGGAGCTTGATATATGTTTAAAATTATTACAGATAGCACAGCGGATCTGCCGAAGGAATATCTGCAGGAGCATAACATTGGCTGTATACCCATCAGCTATATTTTAGACGGCGTAACCTATGGCCGGGAGAAAGAGCTTGACTGGAAGGAGTTCTATGCCATGATGCGCAATGAGGGCAAGATGCCCACCACCTCCCAGATCAATCCTGTTGAGGCCAGGGAGTATTATGAGGAATATATCCAGACAGACAAAGAGATCCTGCATCTGGCATTTTCTTCGGGCCTAAGTGGTACCTGTAGTAATGTACGCATGGCAGCCCAGGAAATCATGGCGGAACATCCGGATGTGAAGATCGTGGTGGTGGACAGCCTCTGTGCTTCCATGGGAGAGGGACTCTTCGTACATAAGGCAGTGAAGATGCGGGACGCAGGCAAATCCCTGGAGGAGACGGCACAGTGGTTAAACGCCAATGTACAGAACTTTGTCCATGTATTCACGGTAGATGATCTGTTCCATCTCTACCGGGGCGGCCGTGTCAGCAAGACTGCCGCAGTGATCGGTACCCTGGCCGGAATCAAGCCCAAGCTTCATGTGGACAGCGAAGGACACTTGATCGTGATCGGCAAGATCCGGGGTAGGAAGAAGTCCTTAAATGCCCTGGTAGACTATATGGAGGAGAAGATGGGTTCCTGGAAGCAGGAGAACCTGGATGACTATGTGTTCATCAGCCATGGGGATGCCCTGGAGGATGCCGAATATGTGCGTGACCAGATCAAGGAACGGTTTGGGATCCGGAATTTCCTGATCAGCCATATTGGCCCTACCATTGGCGCTCATTCTGGTCCGGGGACAATTGCACTGTTTTTCATGGGGGAATCCCGCTGACCACTGCCTGGTTTCTCCCTAAGGATGTCCGGTGCCATCCAGGATGACACCGGAAGTATGAGAGAGGATTATTAAAATGCTGGAATTTAGATATGATACACAACTGCTGATTGAGGGATCCGGCCTGGATGAAGATGTGATCAGCGACTATTTTATGAGTCATCTCAAGGGAGACTGTCTGCTTGCAGTGGGAGATGAGGAACTGATCAAGATCCATTTTCATACCAACGAACCATGGAAGGTGCTGGAATATTGTGCTTCTCTGGGAGAGATCCATGATATTGTAGTGGAGGATATGGACAGACAGGCCAGAGGGCTACAGGGATGACGTATCCCCGGATCCAGTCCTGCTCCAGTCGCTATTACATGCACAGATTCTCTGGCCATTCATATCATAATAGCAAATAAGATGGATCCGAGGAGAGGAATCAAAATGCAGGATCATGTATCTGATAACCAGATTGACAAATTCCCTGTGGCCATGGCTTATGTGCCCTGGCAGAAATTTGAGAAGATGTATGATGATTTAGAGAAGGCATATTGCATCGGCACAGTATTCCCTGAGCTGAACAAACCCTTCACGGGAAGGAGATGTGTATAATGGGCAACAAAGAACAGCTTTTAAATGATATTGGCATTGTGGACTTTGTGCTCACAGAGCTGACCTTATACCTGGACACACATCCCCAGGACCGCAATGCAATGGAGTATTTCAATCATTACAACAGGATCAAACAGCAGATGGTGCGGGAATTTTCCCAGAAATATTTCCCCTTGAACACGAACTTTGCGGAGAGCAACAAGGAATGGCGCTGGGGCATGGCTCCCCTGCCTTGGGAAGGAGAGTGCGGCTAAATGTGGAGTTATGAGAAGAGACTGGAGTTTCCCGTAAACATCAAAGAACCCAATGCAAAACTGGCACAGGTGATTATCTCCCAGTACGGCGGGCCAGACGGAGAGATGGGTGCAAGCATGCGTTACCTGTCCCAGCGCTACTCCATGCCTTACCGTGAGGTGGCAGGATTGTTGACAGATATAGGTGTATCGGTATCAAAATTGCGCATCCTGAATTTTAAATGTGCTCCGGAAAGACGAACTTTCCGGAGTTCTATCATTTTCCAACAATTTCCATAGAGAGAATATCAGCATGATAATCATCATTCTTGCCAGAAGAGCGGATGTTGAGTTTTATGCCGAACGGAACACATTTCAGCCATACCTCAATGGTCTTATTGTGATAGATCACCATTTTATCAAGAATTTCCCGATAAAGACGTTCATTACTCTCTGCAAAAGACATGATCTCGTCCAGTGCACGCAGATAGTTTTCATATTCGTGAAATTCTGTCTCATTTGCTTTATCTTGTTTTCTTGCTGTGTGTAATGATTCTGCAAGCCCTGCAAGCTGCTCGTCATACCATTTTGTCTGCTCCTGTAAGTCATCTTTGGTAATCAGTCCATCCAGCATTAGGTCAATCGCTTTCCTTTTCTTGGTGACAAGCGCATCCATTTTCTCCTGAATGCGTTTTGTGTCCGGCTTTTTCTCTGTTATACCTTTGATTTCCTTAATTTCCTGCACTATTTCCCTTTTCAGTTCTTTCTGGTTCATCTGAAGTTTACAAATACAATGGTGCATACAGGTAAGTAATATCTTTTCATGAATAGAACCATTATCGCAGCCGATTTGTTCCCCGAAAGAAGAAATCTTTTTTGACCCATGATTGGCCGCAGCATAGCATCTCCATGCTTTATAGATGGTTCCGTTTTTCCGCTTTTTGGTTCTGCTGACATAGCGCTGACCGCACAGACCACAGTAGAGCTTTCCACTGCACCAGTAGCGATTACTATGCTTTGATTTTACATCTTCTGATGGAGAACGCCTGAGAAGCTCCGCCTGTGTCCGATTCCATAATTCTCTGTCAATGACCGGTTCATGGTGGTCTTTCAGATAAATTATTTCTTCATTACCTCGATTGCATTTTTTTGCGTGTGTAAGATAATTCGGCGTGTAAGTCTTTTTCTGGCACAAGTCACCTACATATTTTTCGTTTCTTAGAATCCTTAGAATGGCTACGTTTGACCACAATTTAACCCGCGTGGGACGCATTCCTTCTTCCAGCAGTTCTCTTGCAATCACATGAGTGCCTTTTCCTTCATTCGTAAATTTATGGAAAATTGTGCGAACAATGGGCACTTCATCCTCGTTGACAGACAATGCGCCATTTTGAACGGTATAGCCCAACAGATCGCGTCCGAAAACCACACCTTGCTCCATGCGGCGTCTTTGTCCCCATTTCACACGTTCAGAAGTTTTTCGGCTTTCTTCCTGCGCGATGCTTGCCATTATGGTCAACCGCAGTTCTCCGTCCGCATCTCTGGTATCTATGTTGTCAATGGTGAAAACAACACCGATTCCCCTATCCTTGAGTTTTCTGGTGTATGAAAGTGTATCAACAGTGTTTCTTGCGAATCGGCATACTTCTTTTGTCAAAATCAAGTCTATGCCGCCCTGCATTGCTTCTTCAATCATTGCATTGAATCCGGCACGCTTTTTTGTCTGCGTTCCACTGATACCTTCGTCATAATACACATCATTTAATACCCAGTCTTCATGCTGATTGATGTAATCAGCAAAATAACGGCGTTGGCTGGTTAAAGAATTTGTCTGGTCATCCTTGTCTGTTGATACTCTGCAATATGCGGCAACTCTAAGTTTATTATCATTCATAAGGTCCTCCTTCTTGCAAGGGCATATCTCCAGTTATAGTATAATCTGGCAGGTGATAATGACAGATAAACCCTTTATGCATTTCTCCCAATCAGTTCATTCAGTTGCGTATCTGAAAGATAATCCCTATCATGCAATTCTTGATAAATGCCCCTTTTGAGAACTCTTTTTATATCCAGTTTTTGTGCATTTGTAAACAGCAAATCCATTTCCTTATCCTTCTTGCTTCCAAAGTGTTCTGATTCAGTTTCTGGCACAACATACCTCTTATATATCCCAGTTACTAGAATGTATGAATGCTTATCTGAAATAATCCAATAAACCATGCTCTAACAGGAATTTTTCAGCCAGTTCTTTATTCTGGGCCGACCGGATCTGATGAAAAGATGCAGGGACTGCTGAAGGCTTAGATTACAGATGCTCAAATGAGTGGAATGATTCCAGGCACAAAGGATATGCCGCTTTTGAAACAGCATATCCTTTGTGCTTTACATTATTCAATGAATAAAAATACGATTTATAATAACTTGCTACCAGAAGCACTAACAGTAAAACTGAGATTGCATTGAAAATAACTCCGTATATAATCCACCTTTATTGTATAATTCGTCATGTGTTCCATATTCAATTATCTCCCCATTGCGAAACACCGCTATTACATCACAAAATTTAGCGCTTGATAGTCTGTGCGAAATATATACGGCGGTTTTCCCCTGTACCATTTCATTAAACCTTTGATAAAGCTCGTATTCAGCTTTCGGATCCATGGCTGCAGTCGGTTCGTCTAAAAGTACAATAGGAGCATCTTTATACAAAGCACGCGCCAAGGCAAGTTTCTGTCCTTCCCCTCCCGATGGTTCAAATCCCTCTTCGTCAAAATTCTTAAAAACAGAAGTATCAATACCATGATGCAACTTGCGTAATTTTTCACCAAACCCTACATACGCCAGAATATCTTTTACTTTTTCTTCGTTCATGGGTTGTGCCAATGCAACATTATCCTTGATAGAAAATGAAAATAGCTTGTAATCCTGAAATACGGATGAAAAAAAGCTCATATACTGTTCATAGTCTATCTTTTTGATATTGACTCCATCTAAAAGGATTTCGCCTTCTGTCGGATCATACATTCTGGTCATCAATTTCACAAATGTTGTCTTTCCGGCACCGTTTTCCCCAACAATGGATAGTTTTTGGCCAAAGGGAATTGTGACATTGATATTTTTCAGAGCATATACATTGCTGCCGGAATATTTGAAGCTGACATTTCTGAATTCGATCAAATGAGCTCTGTCTGTATCAAGCAATTCCTTGCCCTCCCGCAATGTCTTTGGTAGATTCAGGTAATCATCAAGTTTGTCGTAATAAGTGTCATACGTCTGAATTTCTATCAGGCTATCAAGCACCTTACGGAATGCAATAGAAAATGTTGTAACGGCACCTGCATACATGGTAAATGACCCAATTGAAATGGAGCCACTCATCACGCAATGTATGAGATATGCATACGCTGCGCTCTGCTGAACCAATGTGAAAACCGCACCAAAAAATCCGGAGATAATAAATCCGTCATTTTGTTTCTTTTGGTTCTCGTTTACTTCTGTAAAGTATTTCCTCTCTCTGCAAAGCAGCCACTTTCCAAGAGAATTTAAGCGGATTTCCTTTGCATAACCATGGTCTTCAAACAGACTTGCATAATACATCCAGCCCCTTTGCTCTTTGATTATACTTTCCGACAATCTGATCGCATTTTGTTTAGCCTTTTTTTCTATCAATGCTCCTAAAATAATCAATACAATAAACAAGATCAATATTCTGAAATCAATTGTGGCTATAATAGCAGCTATTCCTGTTAAAGTAAAAATCTGACCAAGTGCATTCAAGGAACAGTCAAGCAAATAACCAAATCCATGCCAGTCACAGTATAAGAATTTACTGGCCTTTTTCTGCATATCCAAGAAGTTCGGATCTTCTAATCTCTCAAAATCAGCCTCCACCAGATGTTTATGCAGGTCACTGTCAAACTCTGCGTTTACTTTACATCGTCTGCTAAATCCGTCCCAATTCAGATATTCAGAGAATATAGTCGCTACAGCAGTATAGACAATCAGAATGGAAACATACACAAGCAGCTTATCTGTATCCTGGTTTCCCATTAATTCATCAATGATCAATTTGGGCATTATTGTGGCGACAATCGGTATCAGCGAGTTGATAAACTGATAAAGTACTCTCCAGAGAATATATTTCTTGTCATATTTCCAGCCGTTTTTTATAAAAAATACGATTCCTTTAAACATATTATGTTTTCCTCCATGTTATGAATTTTGCTATAAAAGTTCAGCCAGTGGGAAGCGTATGGATGAAAATCGTGCTTGCACGAATTTTCATCCATCGGTTTCCACTGAGGGAGCGCCCCGTTAATGAGCAAAAAGAGCTGTGGAAGCAGCAGAGGAGTGCCGGAAGGCACGATTTTTGCGAATGGGCGCTGCTGAACGTAACTTTTAGGCATAAAAATAGCTGTAAAATTGCACAACACATAGAGATAGTCTTCCTATCTCCTTGGAAAATCATGGCTTGCGTATTTTACAGCTATTTACATAACAAAAGGTTTAAAAGCACTATTTTTTTTACACATTTTCTGATACCTCCATCTATATTGAAAAGTGTTTAAAAGTGATTGGTTTAACTATATCATGAACAATATCATTTTGTCAAACAATGGTATTCTGCATTATATCTTATTACGAGTTTGCAATACGAAAAAAGCTTGCTTCTATATACAAGTTAATAACTTTGGTGGTGTACCTATTTATAATACATATCAGATATGCAATTTCGATACCGATACCGGTACGGAAGAACTGGCCCACCTGGAGATCGTGGCGGCTATTGTACACCAGCTCACACGCAACCTGTCCATGGAGGAGATTGAGAAAAGCGGGTTTGCGCCTTATTATGTGGATCATACTGTAGGGGTATGGCCCCAGGCTGCAAGTGGTTTCCCGTTCACGGCTGCCCAGTTCCAGGTGACAGGAGATCCGGTCACAGACTTGACAGAAGACCTGGCTGCTGAGCAGAAGGCCCGCACCACCTATGACAATATCCTGCGTCTGATCAAGGAGCCTGATGTGTGCGAACCCATCAAATTCCTGCGCATGCGGGAGGTGGTGCATTTCCAGCGGTTTGGCGAAGCCCTGCGCATCACCCAGGATAAGCTGGATAGCAAGAATTTCTATGCCTTCAACCCGGCTTTTGACAGGTGTGAGGACTGCGGCTGTGACAAATAGGGGATAGATATCCACGAAAGATAACAGGTTTAAGATGGGCAGCTTTCTGTCAAAGAAGGCTGCCTGTTGTATTGCCTGTTTCAGAATTTGTCTGAACTGTTTTAAATGGTACAGATTGTATTGCGTTTGCGTTTATGTTAGAATGATCTTCAGAAGAAATGTTACAGGAGCAAAAAGGGGATGACAAGAAAAAGGAAGTACAGCCGATCAACACTGGCGGATTCCTTCAATCTGAACAGATCGAACCCTTCCAGGCAGACGGCTTCCATGCAGCTGTCATACTTCTCATGAAAAAGGAAATGGACAGGCTGTATTCGGAAATGACGATAATGGACGAAGATGGTGGGAATTACAAATATGCACTTTCTTCTATAGAGGTATATCAGCGACTGACAGAAATCTCATATTATGTGAAGTCACAGATACTTCAGATCCATTCGCTTTTTATTGTAAACAAATTTCATGTTTGCTATAATAGCCTTGTTTCAGTCATATACCCCGCAGCAGGCTGACAGGGCATCAAGATCGTCCTTCTTTGTCCATTGCTGGCGGGAATAAGGAAACAGATGGGCTGGTCTGTTTGGCCAGCCCCATAAAAAGGGGAAGGGGAAAGCAGTGGCTACAATAAAAAAACACACAGGAAAGGAACAGAAAAAAGAACTGCCAGGCAAACTTGAGAAGGTGCTGGTCCTGGCGGCATTTTTCTGTGGGGGAAGCCTGGGACTGGCAGGGTGTGGGGACAGTCCACAGGAGGCACTTTTCCAGTCTGATGTACCAGCCGTAGGGGATCCAGGGGACGGCGATGCCGCACAGAACATGGTGGAAGCCGTTGAGCTTGACCATGTTCTGGACGGGTATGTGCCATGTAAGAAGGAGTACAATTTCTATTTTACCTATAAGCTGGTTCATCCCTGGTGGGATGCCGTTGCCCTGGGGATCGAAGATGCGGCGAAGCAGTATGAGAGCCTTGGGATCATCATCAATTATGAGTACCTGGCTCCCAATACTGCCTCTGCCCAGGACCAGGCAGGGCGTCTGAGGGATGCATCCAGACGGGGATTTGATGTTATCGGGGTGGATGTGGCAGATGTGGACATTATCACACCTGTGATCAATGAACTGATGGCAGATGGGCAAAAGGTCATGACATTTTCCAGCTCCGATGCTTCCAGGGAAGATGGCTGTAGCCGCATTGCCTATGTGGGCAACACCCACAATTATGAGGATGGCGCTGACCTTGCCCTGGCTTTGTGTGAGAAGCTTGGCGGCATTGGCAGGATTGCTATCCTGGTAGGAAACGAGGGTGCTCCCTGCCATGAGGACAGGGCCAGGGGTGCCAGGGAGATGGTGGCACTGTACCCTGACATGGAGATTGTGGAGACTGCCTACGATGGGGATTCCGTGGACAATGCCTATGAGCTTGCCAAGGCATTCCTGTCCCGTCATGAGGATCTGGCTGGAATTATCTGCTGCAACATGAGCAATCCGGTGGGGGCAGCCAGGGCTGTGGTGGAAGCCGGCCGGGAGGGCAAGACCTTGATCGTAGGGATGGACCACGACCAGGAAGCCCTGCAGTACCTGAAGGAAGGCGTTATCTATGCCCTGGGGGTACAGGACTGCTATTCCATTGGTTTTGATACCTTACAGGTGGCTGTGAAAATTGCAGACGGGGTGCTCCCCGGGGAACTGTATCCGGAGAAAACCCAGGAGCGGACCACGATTATCTACCAGGATGGTGCCGCCGCCATGTTACGGACATTGTACGGTGAAATAGATTAAGGCAGGAGCAGGATACCATGGACAGACCAGCAACAGACATGAACAGGAAACAGAAGAGGCGTACCATCACCTTCGCTGTGTGGGGCGGAGTCGTAATTGCCGTGATCCTCCTCCTCACCTCCATCTGGGCAATGAACAGTGCCAGGAGGGGTGCAGACCAGGCTGTGGCCAGGGTCAGTGATTTCTATCTGGAGGAACTGGCCGGGAAGAGGGCAGAGGTGCTCTCCAAGGAACTGGCTGACAGATTCCGGTTTATGGAGAATGCCCTTGCTATCCTGGATGCATCTTACCTGGAATCCCAGGAGGCCTTGCGCAGTTTCCTGGGCAAGGTGAAAAAACTTTATGACATGGATAAGTTTGTCCTGGTAGATGAGAATGGGATTGTCTATGCAGAACACAGCACCACTTCCGGATTAAGCCGGTATGGCTTTTTATCCGGGGAACTCACAGAACCCTTGATTGTCACCACAAATCTCTATGGGGCCAGGAAGCAGGTGATCCTTGCCATTCCCGTGGAGGGAATTTCCTTCCAGGGTGCCAGGATCAAGGTGTGTTTCAGCCAGATCAATATGAATGAAATGCTGGGATTCTTGACCCAGGATGACAACAATAATACATTTTTCAACCTGTATTACCAGAACGGGGAGAGCCTTACGAATGATGATTTCGGATATCTCACTGCAGGGAAGAATATCCTCCAGGCACTTGGGGATGCGGTCATGGAAGAGGCAGACGGCTATGAACGGATCTTGAATGACTTTGCAAGTGGCAGACAGGGAAAGATATCCTTCAACTACATGGGAACCGTTGAGGATCTCTGCTATATTCCGGTAGAAGGAACAAACTGGATGCTGACGATCCTTGTCCAGGATAATGTGATTGATGACCAGATCAGTTCGGTCAGTTCCAGGATGCTGTCACGCAGTACCCTCCAGATTATCATTACCGTACTCTCTATGTTGGGAGTCTTCCTCGTGCTGATCCACCAGTCCAGGAAGAGTGTGGGTATCCTAATAGCACAGGAGAAGGCGGATGCTGACAGGATCAGGGCGGCGTATGCCCAGGCTGAGCGGGAACAGACTGCCATGGAGAATATCCATGTGGCCATGGGGTCCGGCCGGTGGGGCATGGAATTTGATGAGAAGGGCGCGATGGTATCCTGTACCTGGAGTACGACTTTCCGGCATATGCTGGGTTATGAGGGGGAAGAGGATTTTCCCAACCGCCTGGAATCCTGGTCAGACCTGCTGCACGCAGACGACAAGGAACAGGTGCTTGCAGAATACTGGGAAACGGTAAATGATTATACCGGGGAGAAGAATTACGATGTGGAATACCGGCTGCTGACCAGACATGCCGGCTGGCGTTGGTTCCATGCCGCAGGCCGGCTGTCCAGAAGGGAAGATGGGTCACCCATTACCTTTGTAGGCCTGTTCGTGGACATTGATGAGGAAAAGCGGCTCAAGGCGCAACTGGAGCAGCAGAAGCGCAATCTGGAGGATGCACTGGCGGCCGCCCAGCATGCCAACAAGGCCAAGACTACCTTCCTCAACAATATGTCCCATGACATACGGACACCCATGAATGCCATCATCGGGTTCACATCCCTGGCGGCGGCCCATATAGACAACACCGAACAGGTCCAGGACTACCTGGCCAAGATTACCACATCCAGCAACCACTTGCTGAGCCTGATCAATGATGTGCTGGATATGAGCCGCATCGAAAGCGGAAAGGTAAAGATTGAGGAGAAGGAGACTTCCCTGCCGGAAATCATGCACGACCTGAAGACTATCGTACAGTCAGATATTGCATCAAAACAGTTGGAATTCTTCATCGATACGGCAGATGTGGTGAACGAACATGTGCTATGTGACAAACTGAGACTGAACCAGGTGCTGCTGAACCTCCTTAGCAATGCCATGAAGTTCACAAAGCCAGGAGGTATTGTCAGTGTCCGCATCCTGCAGAAGGGAAATGTGGCAGACGGGTGGGCTTCCTATGAATTCCGGGTGAAGGACACGGGAATCGGCATGAGTCAGGAATTTGTGGAGCATGTCTTTGAACCTTTTGAGAGAGAGCGTACCAGCACAGTCAGCGGGATCCAGGGAACCGGCCTGGGGATGGCCATCACCAAGAATATTGTGGATATGATGGGCGGACAGATATCTGTGGACAGCAGGGAGGGGAAGGGAACTACTTTTACGGTATCCCTGCGTTTCCGAACCTGCACTGGCCCGGTGCGCCAGGAAGTGATTCCCCAGCTACAGGGACTTAGGGCACTTGTGGCAGATGATGATTTCAACACCTGTTCCAGTGTCACCAAGATGTTGTCCACCATCGGCATGAGGCCGGACTGGACCACTTCCGGCAAGGAGGCGGTGCTGCGTACCCGGCTGGCAGAGGAGCAGGAGGATACATATGCCGTCTATATCATTGACTGGCTTATGCCGGATATGAACGGGGTTGAAGTGGTGCGGCGGATCCGGGCACTGATCGGGGAGGAGACCCCTATTATCATCCTGACCGCTTATGACTGGTCAGATATTGAGGAGGAAGCCCGGAAGGCCGGGGTCACGGCATTCTGTTCCAAGCCCATCTTCCTGTCAGAACTGCGTGAGGTCCTGGAGTCTCCCTTCGGGATTACAAGAGAGTGCCAGCCAGGGGCAGGAGAGACCATTTCCTTTGAGGGGAAGAGGATCCTGCTGGTGGAAGACAATGCACTGAACCAGGAGATTGCCATTGAGATCCTGCGGGAGGCAGGTTTTGTTATGGATGTGGCAGATGACGGCGAGGTGGCTGTGGAGAAAATGGAGCATGCCACACCGGGACAGTATGACCTGATCCTAATGGATATCCAGATGCCCATTATGAATGGCTTCGAAGCTACCAGGCGGATCCGGGCACTGGGACGGGCCGGGATATCGGATCTTCCCATCATTGCCATGACGGCAAATGCCTTTGAGGAAGACCGGAAGGCTGCCCTAAAGGCCGGCATGAACGGACATATTCCCAAACCCATTGACGTGCCAAGGCTGATGGAACTTCTACAGACCATCCTACAGGTACCGGGGCAGGATGACCTGCATATCCCAGGGAAAGCATAGGAGCCAGAGGTTAGAGGCAGGAGACACTGGGGAGAATACCCGGACAGCATGCTGTCCGGGCACCTTTTTGTGGGATATCTTAAGCCTTGGTATGCTGCAGGGCTGTGTACAGGCTGGAAAACAGATCCCCATACCGGAGACTGTTTCCCTCGAATCTCGTGACTGTGATATGCAGGGACAGTGGGAACTGCCTGCCTTCAAAAAGGAAAGTCTCCGTGTTATGGCTACGGATGGCTTCTGCCAGGTTACCAGCATATTCCTCCTGGGGGCTGTTTGTGAGGAGACAGAACTCATCCCCGCCGATCCGGAATACGATATCTTCCTCCCCGGCGGCCTCATCCATCCGCCGTATGGTCTCCAGGATGGCCAGATCCCCGGCCTTTCTGGACATCTGGTTGATCACCATCAGGGATTCAATGTCACAGCACACAAAATAACAGTTTTTTCTTTTCTGGATCAGTTCATAGAGCTGGCTGATATCTCTTTTCTGCATAAAACAAATATCTCCTTTCTGGGAAGGATCCTGCAGGGGATCCTGTAACGGATTTACAAATCTCGGATAGGTCTCCGTGAATTTCTCCCGACTGCGGAATGCAGACGGCGTACAGTTCCAGACATCCTTGAACGCCCGGGTGAATGCTTCATGTGAGCCATATCCGTATTCCAGGGCCACAGACAGGATGGAAGCGTCTGGTGCCTCTGCCAGAAGCCGGGCGGCCGCCATCATTTTCCGGCAGGTGATGTATCTGTGGACGGAGGTATGGTACACATAGTGGAACAGTTTCTCAAGGGTTGATTTTGAACAGTAACAGGCTGCTGCGATATCCTCTGCCCTTACAGTTTCATTCATATGTCTCTCTATAAAGTCCAGGCTGCAAGCCAGCAATTCCAGTCTCTGCATAAGGAACCCCCTTTCCTGTCCGTGACCCCATTATAACATGGGCAGGATGGGGATGCCTGATATTTTGAGTGAAAATGGGAATCCGGATCAAAGGGGAATGGGTGGGAGAAATCTTAAGATTGGCTTTTCCCCATGGCAAATTGCAGGATGGTATGCTAAAATAGGATACTAGAAGTACCAGGGATAACGACATGGGAGAATATCGGAACATGACAAAAATATTTTAAGATACAAAAAAGATGCAACTGGATGTACAATGGAATATGGATCAAAAAACAGATAGGAAAATGACACAATAGGCACTATAGCCGGCTCACGGGATCCATGCAAGACAATCTGCAGCTGGCTTGCGACATCACAGGAAGGGCAGAAGAGACAATGATTAAGATACTGATAGCGGAGGATGAGGAACCCATTGCGAACCTGATCCGGATGAACCTGCGCAGGGCAGGTTACGCCTGTACCTGGGCGCCGGACGGGGAGCAGGCGGCAGACCTGATGGATCAGGAGAAGTTTGACCTGGTGCTGCTGGATGTGATGCTGCCAGGGATCAATGGCTATGAACTGATGGAGTATGCCAGGACACTGGAGATGCCGGTGATCTTCCTGACGGCCTTAGGCAGCACGGAGAATAAGGTGAAGGGGCTGAAGATGGGGGCAGATGATTACCTGACCAAGCCCTTTGAGATCGTGGAACTGCTGGCCCGGGTGGAAGCGGTGCTCAGACGATACCACAAGACAGAGACCTTGATGGAGGTCTTCGATGTGGTGATAGACACTGCGTCCAGGTCTGTGACCAGGAACGGTGAGCAGATTCCCCTCACCATGAAAGAATTTGACCTGCTCCTTCTGCTGGCCCGGAACCGGAATATCGCCCTGTACCGGGAGACTATCTATGAGAGTGTCTGGGGAGGGGAATATATGGGCCAGAGCAGGACAGTGGATCTCCACATCCAGCGCCTGAAGAAGAAACTGAACTGGGACAATGAGATTGCTGCAGTTTATAAGGTGGGATACCGCCTGGAAGGCGAACGTTAATCCATGAAATTTGCAGACAAACTTTTCTTTGCGACCATTGCCCTTCTCACCTTGATCTTCACTGCCTTCGGCATCTGGATGCTTTCCTCCAATTTTTCCCAGATGCTGAACCGGGAGATCGACCGTGCTAACAGTCAGAGCCGGATGTTCCATTACCTGTTTGAGATGGGCTGCCGTTCCATGGAGGAATTCGGCGATGACTATGCCGTACCCAGGACCATTGACAGCATTGTGGACAATGTGGAACGGGATGGGGCACATTGTTTTATAGGGAAGATGGACGGAACCTATTACTATGGTGGGGAATACCTGGAAGCTGTGGGATTCCAGGAGGTGACAGAGGCGCTGACAGGTGCCCTGGGTGAAGAGACCTATGGTTATTGTATCCGGGACATCGGGGGCAGCTATTACATGTTCACGGCAGCTATCTCTGATGTGACAAAGGAGCCGGTGATCCTGGGAATGTGTATGGATCTGACACCTGTATACAGGGACAGGCAGGGACTGATGAACCAGTACCGTCTGGCCCTGGTTATTTTGCTTCTGGTGGGAAGTGTCTGTGTCTATGCCCTGTCCCGGTATATCACCCGTCCCATCAGCAGCCTGAACAAACTGGCGGGCCGGATTGCAGAGGGGAGTTATGAACTGCGCTCCCACAATAAGAGCCGGGATGAGATCGGTACCCTGGCCCGGAATTTTAACCGCATGGCAGACAGGCTGGTGGAGCAGATGGAGGAAAAGGTGAAGGAGGCCAGGCAGAAGGAAGATTTTACGGCAGCTTTTGCCCATGAACTGAAGACACCGCTGACTTCCATCATCGGCTACGCAGACATGCTGAATTCCATGAAGCTGTCCGAGGAGGAACGCAGCGAGGCATACTTCTATATCTACAGCCAGGGCAAACGGCTGGAAAGCCTTTCCCATAAGCTGCTGGACCTGGTGGGCATGGACAAGAATCCCCTGGCCCTGCGCCCCATCCAGACCAGGCAGCTTGAGGAGAACATCCGCACCACCATGCGGCCTATTTTCCGGCAGAGGGGGATCAAGGGCAAGATCAGCATGGATAAGGGTACCCTGCACGGGGATATGGAACTGCTGCTCTCCCTGTTCTACAACCTGTTAGACAATGCCGTGAAGGCCATGGACAAAGGAGAGGATGGCTTCATCCTGCTGAAGGGAACAGTCCGGGAAGGCGGTTACGAGGTGAAGGTAGTGGACAACGGCAGGGGGATCCCCAAGGAGGAGATCAGCCGTGTCACAGAGGCCTTCTATATGGTGGACAAATCCCGTTCCCGCAAGGAGGGTGGTGCAGGCATCGGTATGGCATTGTGCCAGAAGATCATCCTGCTCCATGGTGCTACCTTGAAGATTGACAGCAGACTGGGGGAGGGCACAGTGATGAAAGTGATCTTTCCCATGCAGGCCGGGAACAGACCGCCTGGTGCCGTGTCTGGAACCGGGGTGCAGGGCAGGGAAAACCGGCCCCCTGTCCTGGGAAAGGTGGCAAAGGCAGGTACACAGGCAGGAAAGGAAGCAGGGAAAGGCTGACGGATGGAAGGTGACAGAAGGGACAGGGGGAAAACAAAACAAAGACAGGCTGCCCCGGCCAGACATAGAAAATACACTGGCAGGCGCAGGAGCGGAGACAGATACCATACCCTGCGTTATATCCTGGTGGCCGTAGTGCTCCTGGGACTTCTGTGTGGAGCTTTCCTGGGACCGGAACTGGTGTTCAAGGCCCAGGATAGGTACCTGTGCCAGGATACGGAGCTTTCCATGCGGGAGAACCTGGATATCTCCGTGATGACCACCTCCTACGAGCCATCCCTGGGCAGGCGGCTGACAGACTACGCACAGGGGCTGGCGGCTGGTACCCAGTATTATGTGACCAGTCAGGAGTTTGAGGTGACAAAGGATCTCTATGACCGTCTGACGGACAATGACATTGGGATCTACCAGGGCCTGCTCTATACCTTTCTGGATCTAAGTTACCTTCCCTATACCATCACGGATGGTTTCTCTGTGGAGCAGTGGAAACAGTATGTGATCTATAGCGAGGATTATGCTCAGGGGGTCAATTTCATACTCTGGTACTTGAAGCTCTATGATACAGAAGGTATTGGATATGAACTGCTGATGGATGCGGAATATGGGAACCTGTATGCCGTCAAGTCTGCAGGTACTGCTGCATCTACGGTCTCCGTAAGGGAGACGGAAAATAACCAGATCATGAGGGAAAAATATGGGGACACCGCTTACTGGGCAGAAATCTGGAATGCCACAAACAAATGGGGAGTGGAAAGCCGGTGGGGATTGTGGTATGAACTCAGCTACCAGTTCGAATCCATGAACAGCTATCTCCTGGATGCCGTCTATACGACCATTATGGAAGACATTCCTTATCTGGAAAATCTGGAAGAAATAAGTGCTGCCGACAGGCAGTTTCTGGAAAAGCTCATCCAGGAAGATGGCCTGTGCAGAATAGAGGATGGTGGGAACACGCTGTATATCATGCTGTATTATGAGGAATATCCCCTGCGCCTGGATATCCAGACAGTTGACGTGGAAAAGCTGGCATGGACCAACGGGGAAGTCCAGTTATATGAAACCTATCCGGGATTTATCATAGGGCTGTCCGATGTGTATGGACTGATCCCGGAGTTCGTACTGGAAGAGTCAGAATAGGGTGTGGAGTACAAAAGAGTAGTGAGACTATGCAAAACAGGGTCTGCCATGGCGATAATTTTCCGATTTTGCCACGGCAGACCCCTCATTCAGATGCTATATGGTCAATACACAGACTAAAAGCCTATTCCATGGAACTTCCCATGGCCAGCAACCTTATTTTAAGCCGTGCATACACAGGGAGCAGGAGCATAACGGCCAGAAGGCCGTATATAGCATTTCCTCCTAGTGCTTCCAGGCTGTATGGAAATAGTGTTTCCAATTGATCCGCATATATGGTAAAGCTCTCTGCCATGGACACGAAAAGGAATACCAGTACGAACAGATTTGAAACAATTGCAACAGCCATAGCCAGTTTGACAGCCATCAAAGATTTCTGTACTTGTATCGTGGTAATGGTTTCCTTTTCTTTTAGCATATATACAAAAGAACGCAGGAAGTCGGGAAATAATCCTGCAACCAACAGGGCAATGAATACGGAACCTGCCACTACCCATTCGCTGACCGCATTATGGAACCAGTTCATCTGTAATCCCCTGTCATGAAATCTTGTTACAAGGAACAGGAATAGCAACAGTGCGATTTCTCCTGCAATGAGGAATAGCAGCTTCCCTATTTTCACTGGTTTTCTGGATGGAATATCTGGTATATTTGTCTTTGTTGTAGGGTTCATATAATTTGCCTCCCTTCTTTATGCCTATGTAAAGTGCGGGACAAATATCAAGAATGACGGATACATTATCGCTATGGCCCCAATAATATTTAGTCGAATATACTAGTAAAGAAATTCAGTTCAACTTTATTCCCGCTGGAATCTTTTGTTGTTATCATCAGTCTAAATTGCGAACCTGTTGTGTCTGACAAGTTACTTGTAGAATAAAAACTTGTGTCAAAATAACCGGAACATAAATTGGTCGTTCCTCGTGTGGCCAAATAATATGCCTGCTCAGAAGCATTGTATGAACCGCTTCTACTTCCGCTGGCATAATTGAATATATTGACAGTCTAATAAAACCAAAGCTGTTGCTAATATCATTTTCTTCATATCATTTTCTCCTTTTGTTGAATAAAAACTATTGCGATATTTTTTTAAATTATACCATATCTGTATTCTCCTTTCATGTTTTTTTATAATATCATAAAAATATGAAAATGTCAATCTATTATTCTCATTTCAATAAAAAGAAATATTTTATAGCTGAACTTTTAAGTATAAATACACCGTTTTTTGAAAATTTTGTCCACTTTTTTTGATTGTTGCAGGAAAAAGGATGCACTACAATAATATTGTACACAAAACATACCGCTGGATAGCAAGCGGATGAATCAGGAGGTTAAGAAGAATGAAGCGTAAGAAAGTATGGTCTGTGATCTGTGCGGGCGCCATGGTGTTGTCCCTGGCAGCCTGCGGACAGGGCGGGGACGGACAGGTGTCATCAGGGGGAAGTGAAGACAGTGTGAGCAGCGAGGGCAGCGGAAAGGAAAGTTCCCAGGCTCCGGAAGAGGGGAGCACTTCTTCTTCCGGGGAGGGATCCCAGGAGCCATCCTCCATGCGTGTGGCCTGGTGGGGCGGCCAGGAGCGGCACAATGCCACCATTGCCGCCCTGGACAGTTACGGGGAAGCCCAGGGAATAGAGTTTTCCTATGAATACACAAGCTGGTCCAGCTATTTTGAGAACCTGGCAACCCAGGCAGTGGGAAGCAACCTGCCGGATGTGATCCAGATGTCCACCACGGATATCATCAATTATTCCAGGAATGGGCAGATCATTGACCTGCAGCCCTATGTGGACGATGGCACCATTGATATCAGCAACATCGGCAGGGAGGCCCTGGGCGGCGGTATGGTGGACGGGAAGCTGGCTGGTTTCACCTCAGGGTACAATACAGTGACAGTTGCTTACAACAAGGAGATCTTCGACCAGGCCAAGGTGGCATACCCGGAAGATGACTGGACCTGGAGCGACTTCATCACCACGGCCAAGGCCGTTTACGATGCCACTGGCATACAGACAGAGATTCCTTTCCTGTCAGAGGCAAGGTGGGTGGTGGAGACCATGGTGCGCAGCTATGGTTATGATTTCTTCTCGGAGGATGGGAAATCCCTTCCATGGGCGGGAGACGAGGCTGTGGTGGCAGCAGTCACAGGAGCCATCCAGGATGTGTATGACGGGGTGAAGGAAGGCTATTTTGTGGATCCAGAGGTACAGGTGGCCTGGTCCACCACGGAGGATGCTTACATCTCCCAGGGCAAATCGGCCATGAGTTTCATGCTTAGCAATTACTACACCATGTACAGCCAGGCCCTTGGCAAGGAGATGGGTATGGTGATGCTGCCGAAGATGGACGGTGGAAACAGCAGCGGCATGTACCTGAATTCCAATATGTACTGGTGTATCTCTGCCAACTGCCAGGATCCTGCGGCAGCAGCCAGGGTACTGAACTATTTGATCAATGACGAGACGGCAGCCAGGACCATCGGCACAGACAGGGGCATCTCCCTGTCCAGCGCCATACGTGATATGCTGAAGACTTCCCAGGATACGGACCAGCTCACCAGCAACACCCTGGAGTATGTGGACCGGGTATCCGCGGTGGTGCAAAAGACCAATCCCGCAGATCCTGCCAATTCCGCAGAGGCCATCAGTGTACTGAAGAATAATTACACGGCGGTTATGTACGGCGAAATGTCCGCAGAAGACTGTGTGAAGGATTTCCTGGAACAGTCCGCTGCCATCCTGCCTTAGTGCTTCAGATCAGGATACCGGGGCAGCAGCCCCCGGTATCTGTATGGAAAAGGACCCGCACATATCCTGCCTGCGGGTCCTTTTCCATGAAAGCCGGCAATAGGGCGGTTATTTTTATATGGCGCATGGATATATGCGCAGAAAGGATTCCAAATGAAAGAACTTTCATCCGGCAGACGCAGGAAGCCCGGAAAGGGAAAATATGACAATCTGGTGGGATACCTGTTTGTGGGACCCTGGCTGGTCTGTTTCCTGGCCTTTACGGCAATTCCCTTCCTGGCTTCCTTTGTCCTGTCCTTCACAGAATACAATATGCTCTCCAGTCCCACTTTCATAGGACTGGCCAACTATGTGAAACTGTTTACCCAGGATAAGCTGTTCCTCACGTCCCTGGGTGTCACTTTCCGGTTCGTGTTCCTCTCCATTCCCCTGCGCCTGGTATTTGCCCTGCTGGTGGCCATGATCCTGAATCGGGATTCCAAGGCGGTGCCTTTCTACAGGGTGGTGTATTACCTGCCATCCATACTGGGGGGCAGTGTGGCTGTGTCCGTCATGTGGAAATACTGCTTCTCCAAGACAGGGGTATTTAACACTTTCCTGCAAAGCCTGGGGATTCCCTGCGACATCAGTTGGATCTCCAACAAGGACACCGCACTTTGGAGTATTGTGCTGCTGTTCATCTGGCAGTTCGGTTCCCCCATGCTGATCTTCCTTTCCGGCCTGAAGCAGATCCCTACAAGCTATTATGAGGCGGCTGTGGTGGACGGCGCAGGGCCTGTGAAGAAATTCTTCAAGATTACGCTGCCCTTGTTAAGTCCTATCATTTTCTTCAACCTGGTGATGCAGATGATCGGCGGTTTCATGGTGTTCTCCCAGGCCATGATTATTACGGACGGGGGACCCATGAACAAGACCCTGGTCTATGCCCTATATCTGTACAGGCAGAGTTTTGCCTATTACAAGATGGGATACGGGTGTGCCATGGCCTGGATCCTTCTGGTGATCATCGGCTTTTTTACAGCCCTGGTATTTAAATCTTCCAGCGCATGGGTATTCTATGAGAATGAATTGTTCGGCGGTGGGAACAAGAAGAAAAGGAGGGGACGAAAGTGACAAGGACGAAAAAAGCCATCCATACGGTGCTGTTCCATGTAATTGTATGCGCCATTGGCATTGTGATGATATACCCCCTGATCTGGATGTTCTTCAGTTCCTTCAAGGAGAGCAGTCTGGTGCTCTCCACAGTGGAACAGCTATTTCCCAGTACATGGCGGTTCGACAATTATGTGAAGGGCTGGTCCGGATTTGGCGGGACTACTTTCACTGTCTTTTTCAAGAATTCCATTGTTGTGACCACTCTGTCTGTGGTAGGCAATGTGATCGCCTCTGCCATGGCAGCCTATGCCTTTTCCCGGGTCAGGTTCAGGGGCAGGGGGATTCTCTTTCTTTTCATGATGATTACCATGATGGTGCCCAGCCAGGTGCTGGTGGTACCCCAGTATATTATCTTCAACAAGTTAAACTGGGTGGATACCTTTCTGCCCCTGGTGATACCGGAATGGGGAGGCAGGGCGTTTTTCATCTTCCTGATCATGCAGTTCATCGCAGGGATTCCCAAGGAACTGGATGAGGCTGCCGAGATCGATGGCTGTGGCAGGATACGGCTGTTCCTGAATATTATGCTGCCACTGATCAAGCCGGCCCTGGCTACTTCTGCCATCTTTGCCTTTTACTGGAAATGGGATGATTTCATGGGTTCCTTGCTGTACTTGAATGCACCGGAGAATTATACGGTGTCCATCGCCTTGAAATTGTTCTGTGACCCTACCAGTGTATCGGACTATGGCGCCATGTTCGCCATGTGTGTGCTGTCCCTGCTTCCGGTGATCGTGCTGTTCCTATTTACCCAGAAATATATTGTGGAAGGTATCTCCATGTCTGGACTGAAATCCTGACAAGGTATATGATGATACCAGGGTCAGAAAACAGGACAGACAGGACTACGGAAAGGAAAGGTGCACATGAGAAAGAGGAAGAGTATCGCACAGAGAGTCATAGCCATTCTGGCAGTGGTACTAATACTGCATTTTGCAGGAGGGTGTGTGGTACTCTATGAACTGGAGAAGGCCAATACCAATTATATCTATCAGCTTACCGGGGAACTGTCCCATGCGTCCATCCTGAAGATGGAGGACCAGATGGCCGGGATCCAGGATATACTATATGATATTGTGGTGTCGCCACAGGTGCAGGAGGCGGGCAGCACCATCCTGGCAGAAAGTGCCGCCGGTGCTGTATCCACCATGAAGTACTCTTCCAGCATGAATGTGATCACTTCCCGGATCCAGCAGGGTATTGTGTCAGACCACACCATTGTGTGCGCCAATTTCCTGGATATGACAGGTCAGATGCGTGTGATCGCTTCCACCAGGTATTACCGGCCATCGGAGGAGGTGGTGATGCAGATCGGCTCCCTGGCCACACAGGAACAGGGAAAGACCCTTCTTTTGGACGGATGGGAGGCTACCGGGGACACCAATATCCTGATCCTGGCCAAGGAAGTCCGTGAGAAAAAGGATCTGTCCCTGGAACACATCGGTGTGATTATCCTGTATGTGGATATGGAACAGGTATGCAGACCCCTGACAGATGTTCACAATGGGATGCTGGTGCTGTCCGGACAGAACAGCACACTTCGGTATATCTTAAATGACAGCCAGGACATCCTGGCACAATACATGCTTGATTTTGGGGGAAACGGGTATGCAATCCGGCACATAGGCCGGGACCGTTATTTTGTGGTACATTTCAGCAGGCCGGGGCAGATGTTTTCCTATACGCTTCTGGAGCCCTACACCCATCTGTTTGGGGATGTTGTGCAGGCCTTCTGGCGGTATGCCGGTCTTCTGGCTTTGTGCGGAGCCTGTGCCATGGTGCTGGCAGTTCTCCTGGCCCACCGGATCACAGGGGATATCCGTACCTTTATCCAGCATATCCGGAGGGTACCCGGGGAATCCTTTACCCAGATGCCCCTCTATGAGAAACAGGATGTGCGGGACCAGGATGTGTATGACCTGCAGGTGGCATATAACAGCATGTCCACCCGCATCAATGAACTGGTCCGGGACAATTACATGAAACAGCTTCTGATCAAAGAAACACAGCTCCAGGCCATGCAGTCCCAGATGAACCCCCACTTTCTGTACAATACCTTGAACAGTGTCTACTGGATGGCAAAGGCCGCCAAAATGAACGGGGCTGCAGACATGATCAGTAGTCTGGGTCTGCTTCTCAGGGAAGCTGTCAGCCACAAGGAATTTGTGGTGGCCATGGATAAGGAGCTGGATATGGTGTGCCATTATTTCATTATACAGAAGCATCGGTATGAGGAGCGGCTGGAGGTCCGGTTCGATGTGACCGCAGAATGCAGCCATCTGGTCATTCCCAAGTTCATCTTACAGCCCCTGGCAGAGAACGCCATCTGTTATGGCCTGGAATGCAGGATAGAGCCATGCACCATTGAGATCAGGATCATCTGCGAAGGCCAGGACTGCATTTGCCAGGTACGGAATCAGGGACCTGCCCCGGAACCGGACCTGATCGGGCGTCTGCGGGAAGGCACTCTGAAACCCAGTGGCAATGGCATCGGCCTTCTGAATATTGACAGCAGGATCAAGACTGTGTATGGGGAATCATATGGCGTTGATCTGTTCCGGGAAGGGGAATGGACAGTGGCCCAGGTCAGGCTGCGGTGTATGACCCTGGAGGAATACGAGGAAAATGCAAAAAAAGCAGATCCCGGTGAACCACCTGGGAATCAAGAAATATCCAGGTGACAGACAGGTGAGGTTTTATGGATGAGTGATGTATACAAAATTATGATTGTGGATGACGAGCGGATCGTCAGAGAGTCTATTGCATCCCAGATAGCATGGGAGACATATGGCATCCTGGTAGAGAAGGTGGCGGCCAATGCCGTGGAGGCCCTGGAATACCTGGAGAAACATACCGTGGATCTGATGCTGGTGGACATCCGGATGCCTGTGATGGACGGCATCGAGCTGCTGGGCCGGGTGCGGGCGGCAGGCCGGGAGACAGCCTGTATCATCCTAAGCGGCTATGCAGATTTCTCCTATGCCCAGGAAGCCATGCGTTTCGGGGCCAGGGATTATCTCTTAAAACCCCTGGAGGAGGCCGCGCTGGTGGAAGCCGTGCTGAAGTGCCGGGAGGAGAAATTAAGACATCAGTTCCTGGACCAGATCCAGATCCTTCACGGCAGGGAAGAGCCGGAGGCGGACATTGCCCGAAAGGGAGGGCAACGCAGGTTTTCCAACACGGTAAACCATATCATAGCCATTGTGGAGGAGGAGATTGCCAACGAAAACCTGAACCTGAAATGGATCTCCCAGCAGAAGCTTTTCCTAAATGAGAACTATCTTGGAAAGATCTTCCAGAAAGAGGTGAAGCAGAAATTTTCTGCTTATCTGCTGGAGAGGAGAATGCTGCTGGCCATGCATATGTTAGCCGGAAGGGCGGATCCTCTGGTGGCAGATGTGGCTGCAGCCATAGGGTTTGGAAACAATCCCGGATATTTTGCCAGCACCTTCAAGAAATACACCGGCTATACCCCTACGGAATATAAGAAAAAACTCCGTGAAAATGCATAAAAATCCCCTTGTACCAGTATATTGAAGAAAATGGTATAAGGGGTATTTTTTTGAATCTGTTAAAATGGATGGAACGGGCAGACGACTTGGTGTGGGGTCCCTGGCTGCTGGTCCTTTTGCTTTTTACCGGCACCTATCTGATGATCCGCATGGATTTCCTGCCCATACATAACCTGGGGTTTGCCTTTCGGTGCATTTTAGGCCGGGAAAAAGGAAACCGCACAAAAAAGCAGAAAGGGGGAATCTCTTCTTTTTCTGCCTTGACCACGGAACTGGCCGTGACAATCGGTACCGGCAATATCCTGGGCGTGACCACAGCCATGGTGCTGGGAGGGCCTGGTGCCTTGTTCTGGATGGTGCTCACCAGTATCATCGGCATGGCCACCAAGCTGGCGGAGAGTACCCTGTCAGTGAAATACAGAAGTGTCAACGAGAAGGGGGAACGGGCAGGCGGTCCCATGTATACCTGTGTGAATGCCCTGGGCAACAAAATGGCCGGAAAGCTGCTGGGAAGCTGCTTTGCGCTTCTGGCGGTATTCGCCTCCTTTGGCATGGGGAACATGACCCAGTCCAACTCCATTGCGGATGCATTGTCCCTGTCCTTTAGTCTGCCCAAGGCAAAGATCGGGCTGTTTGTGACCTTGTGCACCATTCTGGTGGTGCTGGGAGGCATTTCCAGTATCTCCAAAGTGACCAGGCTGCTGGTGCCTTTCATGGGAGTTTTCTACCTGCTTGGCACATTGGCCGTGATTCTTGTCCACTGGCGGAATGTACCGGCTGCCCTGGCAGGGATCCTGGGAGCAGCGTTCTGCCCACAGGCGGTGTCCGGGGGAATCCTGGGCAGCGTTACGGTAAGTGCCTTCCAGTCCCTGCGCTGGGGTGTATCCAGAGGGATCTTTTCCAATGAAGCAGGGCTTGGGGCTTCCGGGATCACTGCCGCTGCGGCGGATACAGAAGATTATGTGAAACAGGGCTACATCAGCATGACAGGGGTGTTCCTGGATACGGTGGTCATGTGCTCTATCATGGGGCTGGCCCTGGTGACTTCCGGGGTGCTGGGGGAATATGCCCCTTCAAAGCTGCCAGAGGGAACGGAGCTTGTGCTGGCCATCTTCCGCAGTACCTTCGGAAAGGGAACGGATGCGTTTGTGAGTATTTGCATTACATTGTTCGCCTTTGCCACCATTGTGGGATGGGCCTACCAGGGAGAGCGGGCTTTTGAATTCCTGATGGGAGGACGGACCCGATACAATGTGTGGTACCGCTTTGTATATGCCTTGACTGCATTCCTGGGATGTGTGTTCCCCCTGGATGCGGTGTGGTGTTTTTCGGATATCTGCAACGGACTGATGGCTGTGCCCAACTTGATCTGTGTGCTGGTCCTGTCAGGTCGTGTGTGCAGGGAGATCAAGGAATACCGGGCTTAACCCAGGGCAGATAGAAAAACATCCCGGGTGGTTCTTTTACAGCTTGACAAACCCTTTCATACTGTGGAAAATAGAAACAGAAAACTGCCTGCCCATGCTGCCTGGAATAGCAGGCAGGAAGGGTTCAGGGATAAAGGGAAGAGAAAGAGAGGCATTCCATGTCAAAAACACTTGAAAATTTTCTACAGTATGTAAAGATTGATACCCAGTCAGACGAAGATTCAACGGCCACACCCAGCACCGGAAAGCAACATGTGCTGGCAGCCCTGCTGGTAGAACAGCTTTTGGCTATGGGATGTGACGAGATCACCTATGACAAGGAGCACTGTTATGTATATGCCTCAGTACCTGCCTCAGAAGGGTGTGAAGACGGGCCGGTGCTGGGCTTTGTGGCCCATATGGACACGGCGCCGGTGGTGTCCGGTGCCAGGGTGACGCCCCGGGTGATAACCGGCTATGACGGCCGGGACATTGTGTTGAACAAAGAGCAGGCAATCGTGCTGAAGGTCAGTGATTTCCCGGAGATCAGGGAATTTGCAGGACAGGATCTGGTGGTCACGGACGGTACAACCCTTCTGGGGGCGGATGACAAGGCCGGTATTGCCGAGATCATGGCCATGGCAGAGTATCTGCTGACCCACAGGGAAGTGAAGCACGGCAAAATACGGATCGGCTTTACCCCGGATGAGGAGATCGGCCGTGGAGCGGATCATTTTGATGTAAAATGCTTCGGGGCGGATTTTGCTTACACCGTAGACGGGGGCACCTTCGGTGGCCTGGAGGATGAGACCTTCAATGCAGCAGCCGCCAGGATCACTGTCCGGGGACGCAGCGTCCATCCGGGCAGTGCCAAGGGCCGGATGATCAATGCCATCCTGGTGGCCCAGGAATTTCAGGGGCTGCTTCCCGTGTTTGACAATCCTATGTACACAGAAGGCTATGAGGGCTTTTTTCACCTGGAACGTATCCAGGGGGACGTGGAAAAGACGGTTGCGGAATACATTATCCGTGATCACAGCATGGAACTGTTCAACCAGAAGAAGGAGATCTTCCGCCAGTGCGCTGCCTTCCTGAACCAGAAATACAAAGAAGAGTGTGTCACAGTGGATATTGCGGATTCTTATTATAACATGAAGGAAGTGCTGAGGGACCACAGCCATCTGATCAGAAATGCCTCCAGGATCATTAGGGAACTGGGCGTGGAGCCTAAAGTGACCCCGGTAAGGGGCGGTACTGACGGCTCCAGGCTCTCCTTCATGGGACTGCCCTGCCCCAACCTGTGTACAGGCGGGGAGAACTACCACAGCCGTTATGAGTACGCCTGTGTGCAGTCCATGGAGAAAGTGACAAAGCTGCTGGTGGGACTGGCGGCGCGGTATGCCGAGAAAGATGCCCTTATACAAGCCTGACTGTGTGGAGAGTGGCATTTTCAAGGGCGCTTCTGTGTACAAAGGCACAGATGGATGTACAAGTTCTGGCTGGAGGAGAACAGATGACGGAACGAATAAGGGAGAAGGGCAAGAGAAATGTACAATGAAATTGCGTTAGATCAGATCAATATAAATGCAGACCCTCCGACAGAAGAACCTGCCCGTCAGCATTATTTTATGGCCAAATGCCGCAAATGGACCGTGGCATTTGCAGAAAAGAACGGACGTCTGCCCCAGGCCTGCGTGGTCAATTTCGGCTGTCAGATGAATGCCAGGGACTCCGAGAAGCTCTCCGGCATTCTGGAATGTGCAGGTTTTATGCTGACAGAGAACGAGAATGCAGATTTCGTGATTTTCAATACATGCACGGTCCGGGACAATGCCAACCAGAAGGTCTATGGCAGGCTGGGGGAGCTAAACGGCTACAAACGGCGCAATCCCCATATGAAAATCGCCCTCTGCGGCTGCATGACACAGGAGGCTGCCGTGGTACAAAAGCTGCGCAAGAGTTATCCTTTCGTGGATCTGGTCTTCGGCACCCACAATCTCTTCAAATTTGCAGAGCTTCTGTGGACCACCCTGTCTGCCGAAAAAGGCATGGTCATAGATATCTGGGAGGATACGGACCAGATCGTGGAGGATCTGCCCGTGGAGCGCAAATATCCTTTCAAGTCTGGTATCAATATCATGTTTGGCTGTAACAATTTCTGCAGCTATTGTATTGTGCCCTATGTGCGGGGCAGGGAGCGCAGCAGAAAGCCGGAGGATATCCTGGAAGAGATCCGGCGTCTGGTGGCGGACGGTGTGGTGGAAGTGATGCTTCTGGGCCAGAATGTAAATTCCTATGGAAAGAACCTGGCCCGTCCCGTTTCCTTTGCCTGGCTTCTGAAGGAAGTGGAGAAGATCGAAGGTTTACAGCGCATCCGCTTTATGACCTCCCACCCCAAGGATCTCTCAAAAGAGCTGATCCAGGTCATGAAGACATCAAAGAAAATCTGCCGCCATCTACATTTGCCCTTGCAGTCAGGCTCCACCCGGATCCTGGAGCAGATGAACCGGCGCTACACCAAAGAGCAGTACCTGGAACTGGCAATGCACATCCGCAGAGAGATTCCGGACATTGCCATCACCACGGATATCATTGTGGGATTCCCTGGGGAGACCGCAGCAGATTTAGAGGAGACCATAGATGTGGTGCGCCAGGTTAAGTTTGACAATGCGTTCACCTTTATCTACTCGAAACGCACCGGTACTCCGGCAGCAGCCATGGAAAACCAGGTGCCGCCCGCCCAGGTGAAGGAAGGGTTTGACAGGCTGCTGAAAGTGGTCCAGGACACGGCCAGGGAGCAGGTGGCCAGATCCGCCGGAAAAATCCTGGAGGTGCTGGTGGAAGAGGTAAATGAGAGCGACCCTTCCCTTGTCACAGGCAGACTCTCCAACAACACTGTGGTACACCTGCCGGGAGATGCCTCCCTGATAGGGAAACTGGTAAATGTATCCCTGGAGGAATGCCATGGATTTTATTACCTGGGACGGATCTGCAAAGATTTACAATAACCATATTTTGTGTTACAATACAGGCGAATGTACAGGCTGTTGTGCATTCGCCTTATACTTTGAGGGACTGCCAGGAGTCTGGGATGGCCAGAGATTTTCTCCCGGATCGGTTCCTTAGAACAGGAGTAAGAGATATATGCCACAGGAGATACCTGTAGAAGAACTGACCCCCATGATGCAGCAGTACATGGAGACAAAAAAACAATACGCGGACTGTATCCTTTTCTACCGGCTGGGAGATTTCTATGAGATGTTTTTTGAGGATGCCCATGTGGTATCCAGAGAGCTGGAGCTGACCCTTACAGGGAAAGCCTGTGGGCTGGAAGAGCGGGCTCCCATGTGCGGGGTACCTTACCATGCGGTGGAGAGTTATCTGACCAAACTGGTCAGCAGAGGATACAAGGTGGCCATCTGCGAGCAGATAGAGGACCCAAAGCTGGCAAAGGGGCTGGTGAAGCGGGATGTGACCCGCATTGTGACTCCCGGGACCAATCTGAACGTCCAGACACTGGATGCCTCCAGGAATAATTTCCTTATGTGCATTACCTATACCCCCACCAGGATCGGTATCTCCGTGGCGGATGTGACCACAGGGGACTACTACCTGACAGAGGTGGAGGACTTAAAGAAGCTGAACGATGAGATGATAAAATACGAGCCTTCGGAGATCATCTGCAATGAAGCCTTTCTGGTCAGTGGATTTGATGTGGATGACCTGCGGGGACGGCTTCGCATCTCCGTAAATGCGCTGGAGTCCCATATGTTTGATGATGAGGGCTGCAGGCGCGTACTGCTTACCCATTTTAAGGTGCAGACCCTGAAAGCCCTGGGAATTGAGACCTTTCCTGTAGGACAGACGGCAGCAGGGGCGCTGCTCCAGTATCTGTATGAGACCCAGAAGACGGATCTGGTGCATTTCACCCACATCAGCCCCTACCTTACCAGCAAATACATGCTGTTGGACAGCTCCACCAGAAGGAATCTGGAGCTGACGGAGACGCTTCGCGAGAAACAGAAGCGGGGATCCCTGCTGTGGGTGTTAGACAAGACCAAGACAGCTATGGGGGGACGACTTCTCAGGAATATGCTGGAGCAGCCACTGGTGGAGCAGGCGGAGATGGAAAGGCGGCTGGATGCCATCGAAGAGCTGAATGGAAACAGCGTGTCCAGGGATGAGATCCGGGAATACCTGAATCCCGTATACGACCTGGAACGGCTGTTGAGCAAGGTTACATACAAGACGGCCAACCCCAGGGATTTCATTGCCCTGCGCAGTTCCCTGGAAATGTTGCCAGCCATCAAGACAGTGCTTCTGGAATTCCAGAAACAGGAGCTGACAAAGATAGCCCATGACATAGATTCCCTGGAGGACATCTGCCAGCTGATCGGGGCTGCCATTGAGGAGGATCCTCCTGTGACCATACGGGAAGGAGGCATGATCAGGGACGGTTTCGATGAGACCATTGACCTGCTGCGCAGTGCCAGGCGGGATGGCAAACAGTGGCTGGCCCAGCTGGAGGAGACAGACCGGGAGCGCACAGGGATCAAAAACCTGCGGATCAAATACAACAAAGTATTCGGGTACTATTTTGAAGTGACCAATTCCTACCGGGACCAGGTGCCACAGGACTATATCCGCAAGCAGACCCTGGCAAATGCGGAGCGTTATACCACACCCCGGCTGAAGGAACTGGAGGATACCATCCTGAATGCGGAGGACAAGCTCACTTCCCTGGAGTATGAATTATTCTGCAGGATCCGGGATTCTGTAGCGGCAGAGCTGGAACGGATCCAGCAGACGGCCAAAGCGGTGGCGCGCCTGGATGTCTATGCAGCCCTTTCCCTGGTAGCGGAACGGAACCGCTATGTGCGTCCGAAACTCAACCAGAAGGGTCTCATTGACATCAAGGATGGCAGACATCCTGTGGTGGAGCAGATGATCGAAGGGGATATGTTCATTGCCAATGATACTTATTTAAACAATGGCAGCAACTGTATCAGTATCATCACAGGACCCAACATGGCTGGGAAATCCACCTATATGCGTCAGACGGCGCTGATTGTGCTCATGGCCCAAATCGGGTGTTTTGTGCCGGCACAAAGTGCCAATATTGGCATTGTGGACAGGATTTTTACCAGGGTAGGCGCTTCCGATGACCTGGCCAGCGGCCAGTCCACTTTCATGGTGGAGATGAATGAGGTGTCCAATATCCTGCGCAACGCCACATCGGACAGTCTGCTGATCCTGGATGAGATCGGCAGAGGCACATCCACTTTCGATGGACTGAGCATTGCCTGGGCTGTGATCGAGCATATCAGCAACCGCAAGCTTCTGGGGGCAAAGACCCTGTTTGCCACCCACTACCATGAGCTGACGGAGCTGGAAGGCAAGATGCACAATGTGAACAATTATTGTATCGCTGTGAAGGAATGCGGGGATGATATTGTCTTCCTGCGCAAGATCATCAAAGGCGGTGCCGACAAGAGTTATGGCATCCAGGTGGCCAAGCTGGCCGGGGTACCGGACATGGTCATCGACCGTGCCAAGGAAATCGTGGAACAGCTCACAGACAATGATATCACAGAGAAGATCCAGAGCATTGTCGTGGACGTCAAATCGGAAGGAAAAGGCAGGAAGCCGCCTAAGCCAGATGAACTGGAGCTGGCCCAGATGAGTCTGTTTGACACAGTGACAGATGAAGATGTGCTGAAGGAGCTGATGGAAGTGGAAGTGAATACCCTTGCTCCTATTGATGCCCTTAATGTGCTCTACAGGCTACAGAATAAGCTGAAAAACCGTTGGAAAGTGTGAAGGGAATGAAGATTTTCTAAGGCCAGAAAGAACCTGCCTAAGAAAAATCTATGTCATTCCCCGGAGAATCTGCATGCGGATTCTTCCCGGCGCGATGTTACGTGTTACTTGCACCAGTTCACGGATTGTTTGTGCCATCTTTGATGGCACTGACATTGAAGCGGCATATCAAGAAGTGTAAAAAGCGCAGGAGAGGCAGATGATATGGCACAGATACACATTCTGGATTCTGAGACAATTGACAAGATTGCTGCCGGGGAGGTGGTGGAACGCCCTTGCAGTGTGGTGAAAGAACTGGTGGAAAATGCCATTGATGCAGGAGCCACAGCCATCACCGTAGAAACCAGGGCAGGCGGCACAGAGATGATCCGCGTCACGGACAACGGCGGCGGGATGGAGCGGGAGCAGATACGGATGGCGTTCCTGCGTCATGCCACCAGCAAGCTGGGAAGCGCCGAAGATCTGTCCCGCATTTCCAGTCTGGGATTCAGGGGGGAGGCTCTTTCCAGTATTGCTGCTGTGTCAAAAGTGGAGGTGATCACCAAGACCAGGGAGGACATCACAGGCAGCCGCTATCTGCTGGAAGGAGCTGTGGAGAAAGGGTTTGAAGAGATTGGCGCACCGGATGGCACCACCTTTCTGGTTCGGAATCTTTTCTACAACACCCCGGTGCGGCGCAGATTCCTAAAACAGCCGGCCACAGAAGGTGGCTATATTGCTGGTCTCATGGAACATCTGGCGCTTTCCCGTCCGGATATCTCCTTCAAACTGATTCTCAATGGCCAGATGAAGTTTCACACCTCCGGCAACGGGGACCTGCGGGAAGTGATCTACCGGATTTATGGCAGGGAGGTGGCCGGCGCTATGGTTCCCATAGAGAAGATACAGGAGGGCATCCACATCCAGGGATACCTGGGAAAGCCGGTTCTGGTACGGTCTAACCGCAATTTTGAGATTGCTTTTATCAACGGACGATTTATCCGCAGCAGCCTGGTGGCAAAGGCTGTGGAGGAGGGGTATAAGGAATACCTGATGCAGCATAAGTTTCCCTTCTGTGTGCTGCATCTGTGCATGGACACCGGCCTGGTGGATGTGAATGTGCATCCCACCAAAATGGATGTGCGGTTTGCCAACGGGCCGGACTTTGTCCACTTTCTGGCAGAATCTGTCCGTAACACCCTGGCAAACAGGGAAATGATCCCCGAAGCTTCCCTGGCGGATGACCGGGAGCAGAAGATGCAGGTACGGCAGGAGCATCGCAACAGGGAAAAGCTGTCTGCGCCGGAACCGTTTGAGAAGAACCGCACCGCCCGGTATCTGGTGATGGAGGCATCCCGGTATACAGCCCCAGATGCCGGAAGCGGGGAAGAACACCGGCAGAAGGATTTCCAGTCCGACCTTGTATGGGCCAGGGACAAAGACACTTTTGCGGAAAAGACAGGGGAACCCTCCGGCCCGGATATCAGACAGGATGACCAGCCAAAGCCGGATGGGCTGTCTGCTGTCCTGGGCCGGAAACCAGGTCTGGAAATACCGCCTGCTGGACGGGAACAGGAACCCGTTCCGGAAATGGCATCGGAAGATTTCTTCACAGAGACCACGGAACTGACAAAAGAGGATTCCCGGGAGGATGGAACCATACCTGTGCCTGCACCTTCCCAGGGTCCTGGAGAGGAGGCTATCCGGGAAACTCCTGTTCCCACCCAGTTGAATCTATTTGAAGAGAAGATCCTCACCCACGAGAACCGCCGCCGGTTTTGTATCATCGGGCAGGTATTCGAGACCTACTGGCTGGTACAGTTTGAGGACAGACTTCTGATGATCGACCAGCATGCTGCCCACGAGAAAGTCCATTATGAGCGGCTGATGCAGCAGTACAAGGAGAAAAGCATAATCTCCCAGGGCCTGCTGCCTCCCGTGATTGTAAGTCTTTCCAGCCAGGAGGAAACCACTCTGAAGGAGTATATGGCCACTTTCGGGCTGCTTGGCTTTGAGGTGGAGCCTTTTGGAGGCAGCGAATATGCCCTGCGCAGCGTACCGGTAGATCTGTATGGCTGCGGGGAAAGGGAAATGTTCCTGGAAGTGCTGGACCAGCTGGGAAGCGGAGGGGATTTTGGCAGCATAAAAGTCATCGAAGAAAAAATTGCCTCCATGGCATGTAAGGCCGCAGTAAAAGGAAATAACCTGCTTACCACTGCAGAGGCACAGGAACTCATCGATGAACTTCTGACCCTGGAGAATCCTTACAACTGTCCCCATGGACGGCCCACTATTGTTGCCATGTCAAAGCAGGAGATGGACAGGAAATTCAAAAGGATTGTAGGATAGGCTGGTAAATAGGAGTGGGAGCAAAATGGAAAATAGCAGGAGCAAAACAACAGATCCGGGAAAGGACATAAGATCTTCCCTTCCGCCCCTTGTGATCCTGGCAGGTCCCACGGCGGTGGGAAAGACAAAGCTGTCCATTGCCCTGGCGGAAGCCATCAAGGGGGAAATCGTGTCTGCGGATTCCTGTCAGGTCTACCGCCATATGGATATCGGGTCTGCCAAGATCACAAGGCAAGAGATGCAGGGGATTCCCCATCATATGATTGATATCCTGGATCCATGGGAGCCATTCAACGTGGTGGTCTTCCAGCAGAAATGCAAGGAATGCCTGACCGGGATCTATGAAAGGAACCGGATTCCCATTGTAGCCGGAGGGACCGGCTTTTATATCCAGGCCCTGCTCAGGGATATTGATTTTACAGAGAACCAGGAAGAGACAGCCTACCGGCAGGAACTGGAGTGCCTGGCACGGGAGAAGGGGGCAGGGTATCTCCATGACCTGCTGCGGCAGGTGGATCCCGCAGCAGCAGAAGCCATCCATGCCAACAATATCCGGCGCACCATCCGGGCATTGGAATACTTTCATCTCACCGGGGAGCAGATTTCCCGGCACAATGAACAGGAGTGGGAGAAGGAAAGCGCCTACCACTCCTGCTATTTTGTGCTCACTGATCTGCGGGAGAGGCTCTATGATCGCATTGACAGCCGGGTGGACCAGATGCTTGCCCAGGGACTGGTGGAGGAAGTGGAAAAGCTGCGGGAATGGGGCTGCCACCGGGGCATGGTGTCCATGCAGGCTTTGGGCTATAAAGAGATCCTGGCCTATCTGGATGGGGAACTGTCTTATGAGGCGGCTGTGGAAACCATCAAACGGGACACCAGACATTTTGCCAAGAGACAACTCACGTGGTTCCGCAGGGAACGGGATGTGATCTGGGTAGACCGGAATACATTCCAGGATGATGAAGACAGGATCCTTTCGTATATGCTGGGAGTCCTTGCCGCCAAGGGTATTACGGACACCCGGTGCAAGGATTTTGCACAAAAGAAATCCATAAAAATATCACAAAACATACGGGGAGGTATCACATGACAGCCACCAATTCCGAAATGGAGCATCCAGAAAAGGAACATACAGAAAAGACATTTAAGGAACACTCTGCCAGGCACACCCGGATGACCCTGGACCAGATGTATGCCGCCATGGGGATTGCCGAAGAGGTCTATGCCTACGGCAGTACGGTCCTGGAAAAACTGGCAGACAGGTTCACATTGATTGACAGTACCGCCGAGTACAACCAGCTCAAAGTACTCCGTGCCATGCAGGACTGCCAGGTCAGCGAGGCCTGTCTGTTTGGCACCACAGGCTATGGATACAATGACCTTGGCCGGGATACCCTGGAACAGGTATATGCAAAGATATTCCACACGCAGGATGCCCTGGTGCGTCCCCAGATCACCTGTGGTACCCATGCCCTGGCCCTGGCCCTGATGAGCAATCTGCGACCTGGGGATGAACTGCTCTCCCCGGTGGGGAAGCCTTACGACACCCTGGAAGAGGTCATTGGGATCCGGCCATCCAGGGGATCCCTGGCAGAGTATGGCATCATGTACAGGCAGGTGGATCTGCTTCCGGACGGCAGTTTCGATTATGAAGGGATCCGGGCCAATATCCGGGAACAGACCCGTCTGGTGACCATACAGCGTTCCAAGGGCTACCAGACCAGACCCAGTTTGTCCGTGGCCCGGATCGGGGAACTGATCGCCTTCATAAAAGGGATCCGGCCTGATATCCTATGTATGGTGGATAACTGTTATGGGGAATTTGTGGAGAAGATGGAACCTGGTGATGTGGGAGCGGACATGGTAGTGGGTTCCCTGATCAAGAATCCCGGAGGAGGCCTGGCTCCTATCGGCGGCTATATTGCCGGGAAGAGGGACTGTGTGGAAAACGCCGCCTGCAGACTGACCTCCCCGGGCCTTGCCAAGGAGGTGGGGGCTTCCCTGGGGGTGCTCAAGGACTTTTACCAGGGACTGTTCCTGGCGCCTACGGTGACAGCAGGGGCACTGAAAGGTGCTGTCTTTGCAGCCAGCCTTTATGAGGGACTGGGCTTTCCTGTAATACCTGACGGCCGGGAAGACCGTCATGACATTATCCAGGCTGTGACATTTGGAACCCCGGAAGGCGTAACCGCCTTCTGTCAGGGCATTCAGGCAGCAGCACCTGTGGACAGCCATGTGACACCTGAACCCTGGGATATGCCTGGGTATGATGCGCCGGTGATCATGGCGGCAGGGGCTTTCGTGTCAGGCTCTTCCATTGAACTGTCCGCAGATGCCCCCATCAAGCCTCCCTATGCAGTGTATTTCCAGGGAGGACTCACATGGCAGCACGCAAAATACGGGATCCTGCGTTCCCTGCAGTCCCTGGTGGACCAGGGGATTGTCACAGCCGGGATGCTACAGAAGGGTAAAACGCCTTGATCAGGATGGGAATCTTCCGGGTCTCTGGCAATCCTGCCAGCTCATGGCTGTAGCTTGCTGTTGAAAAAGGTCAAAATTAAATCTATGATTTTTATGTACAGACCTGGTATTTTGTGGTACTATAGAAAGACGTATAAAGCTGCCCCACAGGTAGTGTGCATGGCAGTCTGCTGCCACAGTGGTTATATGTGGCAAGTACGAATGAAAGAGGAATGGATTTGAAGAAAGTAAACTGGGCACTGGTACTGCTAGTACTGGTAGGATTTGTGATCGGCAGATTCATCGGCACATATTTTGAGGGAAGTTTCCTGAACTATGGACAGTCCTTTGGGTTAAGTTCCCCTGTTGTACTGGATCTTGGATTTTTTGTGCTGACCTTTGGACTGACGATCCAGATCACCATTGCCAGCGTCATCGGCGTAGTGATTGCATTGGTGATCTATCGTTTTATCAAGTAGGGAATTGCAGAATGCGTTGGAGAAGCGGAACAGGAGACGCATGAAGGAAAAAGCAAAAGAGAAGCCGCAGGAGATGCCTTATGAGAGATTTCTGCGGTTTGGGCCGGAGAACCTGACGGAGGCAGAACTGCTGGCTATCATTATCCGTACAGGTACCAGGGAACACAGTGCCCTGGAGCTGGCGGAACAGGTAATGAAGCTGGCCAGATATCCCCGGGAAGGACTGCTTGGGTTGTACCATGTAACCCTGGAAGAGCTACAGGCGGTCAAGGGCATCGGGGAAGTGAAGGCTGTAAAGCTCAAGTGTCTGGCGGAACTGTCCATGCGCATGAGTGCGGCCACTGCCAAGGAGGGGCTGTGCATCACCAGTTCCGCGCAGGTGGCCGGATATTTCATGGAAAGGCTAAGGCACCGCCAGACGGAATGTGTGATCCTGGTCTGCCTGGACGCAAAGGGACAAATGCTCTGTGAAAAGAAGTTGTCTGAGGGAAGTGTACGTATGGCACTGATTCCGCCCAGGGAAGTTTTCCTGGAGGCGCTCTCCTGCAGGGCTGTGAACATTCTGCTGGTGCATAACCACCCCAGCGGCGATCCCACTCCCAGCAGGGCTGACAGGGATCTGACAGAAAGTATCCGGGAGATCGGCCAGAAGCTGGACATCCCGCTTCTGGATCACATTGTGATCGGGGATAACCGGTATGTGAGCTTCAAGGAGTCCCTCTGGCCGCAGGAGGATCCCTCTGTCTGACACATTATTTTACAATGAGAAAGGGGCTGTCATTTTGGCAAACAATGCATTCGGTATCGATCTCGGTACCAACAACATCAAAATCTATAGCAGGAGCGATGATCATGTGATGGTGGAGAAGAACATGATCGCCATCGAGAACAAGAATACCCTGTTTGCGTATGGGAACTCTGCTTTTGAAATGTATGAGAAAGCGCCTGGGAATATTCATATTTCTTATCCGGTTTCCAATGGTGTGATTGCGGACATCAAGAATATGGAGACCCTGGTGCGGTATTTTATCGGGGATCTCCAGAAAGGGAATATGCGGCAGGCAGATTTCTTCATCGCTGTTCCCACGGATGTGACAGAGGTGGAGAAGCGTGCCTTCTATGACCTGGTCCGGGATGCCGGTGTGAAAGCCAAGAAGATCATGGTAGTGGAAAAAGCCGTGGCAGACGGCCTGGGCCTGGACATTGATGTGAAGAATTCCCAGGGGGTACTGGTGGTGAATGTAGGCTATGAGACCACAGAGATCTCCATCCTGTCCCTGGGAGGCATTGTGCTGAGCCGCCTGATCAAGACAGGAGGCCTGAAATTTGACGAGGCCATCCGGGCGGCAGTGCGGAAGGAATTCAGTCTGATCATTGGCGGCAAGACTGCAGAAAATGTGAAGATGTCCCTGAAGGAACTGGAACAGGAGAGTAAGGGGGCTGTGGTCTACGGACGGGATATTGTCACCGGACTTCCTGTAGAGCGGGAGATACCCACAAAGCTGGTGGACGAGTCCCTGGAAGAACATTTTAACACCATTATCGACAATGTAAAGGTGATCTTGGAGCGGACCCCGCCGGAACTGGCCGCTGACATTTACCGCCATGGTATCTATCTGACGGGAGGTGCCTCCCAGGTGAGCCATTTGACAGAACGCCTGGCCGCCGGTACAGGCCTGCGGGTGAATATGAGTGAGAATCCTGTATCCAGCGTGGTTCTGGGACTGGCCAAAATTATCAAGGATGACAATTATAAATCTGTAGCATATGCGATCGAAGGGATGAGTAAATGAGCCCGGTTATAAAAAAAAGAGGGGAGAGGTTTACTTTGCCGAGTAAATATCTCCTTTTGATTTTAACGATTCTGTGTACGCTGATGATGCTGATTACCTTTGGCACGGATGTGTTCAACAGGCCCTTAAATGTGGTAGTGGGATATGTAATCGTGCCGTTCCAGCAGGGAATCGGCAGGGTAGGGGAATGGCTGGCCCAACGTTCGGATGAGCTGGGCCAGATCCGGGATCTGCTGGAGGAAAATGCCAGCCTGAAGGCCCAGGTGGCAGCCCTGACCGAGGAGAATACCCTGCTTCAGCAGGATAAATATGAACTGAATGAGCTCAGAAAGCTGCTTGACTTAAGCGAACAGTATGGTGCGTATAACAAGGTGGGAGCCAGGATCATCGGCCGGGATGCCGGCAACTGGTATTCCTCTTTCCTGATCGACAAGGGAACGGAGGACGGCCTGGAAATTGACATGAATGTGATAGCCGGAGGTGGCCTTGTAGGCCGGATCACCTCCGTAGGGCCAAACTGGTCCCGGGTCACATCCATCATATCTGACAGCAGCAATTTAAGCGGCATGGCCCTGGCCACCGGAGATAAACTGATTGTGTCAGGGGATCTCAGACTTATGTCCGAAGGGTGTATTACCTTCAAACAGCTGGTGGACAGCCAGAACCTGGTGGCCGAGGGGGATAAGATTGTTACATCCGATATCAGCGAAAAATTTCTGCCCAATATCCTGGTGGGATATGTGAAGAGTATCAACAGGGATTCCAATAACCTGACGAAATCCGGACAGATTACCCCGGCAGTGGATTTTGAACATCTCAGCGAGGTTCTGGTCATCACAGACAGGAAACAGGTGGTGGTGGAATAGGGCAAAAAGAGAGGCGTTGCATGCTTAGGAAATTGATTGTCACCATCTTCATATTACTCTGCTTTATACTCCAGTGCAGTGTATTCGGAAGCCTGGCTTTCGGCGGCATCATCCCCAATCTGCTGATCATACTCACTTCCTCTTTCGGATTCATGCGGGGGGAGAAGGAGGGGCTGGTCATCGGCTTCTTCTGCGGATTGCTTACCGACATCTTTTTCGGCAGTTTTCTGGGATTTTATGCCATGCTGCTGATGTACATAGGATATCTGAACGGAAAATTCAGCAGGATTTTCTACCCGGAGGATATCAAGCTTCCCATTGCACTGATCATCACCAGTGACCTGTCCCAGGGACTCCTCTGTTATGTGTTGCTGTTCATGCTCCGGAGCAGGTTCCAGTTTGGCTATTACCTTACCCGTGTGATCCTGCCGGAAGTATTGTACACCACTGTAGTCACCATCTTCCTCTATCCGCTGGTCCTCAAAGTCAATGGAAAGCTGGAAGCGTACGAAAAAAGGAGAGCACAGAAATTTGTTTGATGAATTGAGAGATAAAATTATAGGAATTGTCACCAGCAGGCTGACCATTCTCACATTGTGTTTCATAGGGCTGGGCGCTATCCTGATCTATCGGTGTTTTGACCTGCAGATTGTACATGGGGAGGAATATCTGGAAGATTTTGTGCTGCAGATCGAGAAGACCAGGGACATTGCAAGCTCCCGGGGCAGCATCTATGACAGGAATGGGAATGTACTGGCTTACAATGAACTGGCCTATGCCGTGAAGGTGGAGGATGTCTTTGAGTCCAACCGTTATAAGAACAGGAACCTGAATGATCTGGTCTTCCGCCTTATCAAGCTGATCGAGAAAAACGGGGACAGTGTCATCACAGATTTTAAGATAGTGGTGAACCAGGACAATGAATTCGCCTACAGTACGGAAGGTAACAGCCGGCTCAGATTCCTGGCAGATGTATATGGACATGCCTCCATCAACGGGGAGGATGGCCTGACAGATGAAGAGAGGATGGCTACCCCGGACCAGGTAATGGAATACCTGAGCCGCAGTAAGGGATTTGCCATCGGGGAGCTGGAAGATCCGGAGGACAAGAACAGCCCCTTTGTTCCAGGGAAGGGCTATACGAAAAAAGAATGGTTACAGATGGTTACCATACGCTATGCCATGAATTTAACCTCCTTCCGAAAATACATTGGTACCACTGTGGCCACCAATGTCAGTGAGAAGACAGTTGCGGTGCTCATGGAGAATTCAGAAGTCCTTCCCGGTGTCACCATTGTGGAGGATACGGTACGCAGATATGTGGACAGTAAATATTTTGCCCATGTGCTGGGATATACGGGCAAGGTTTCCTCAGAGGAGCTTACACAGCTCAATGAAGAAATGGCGGCCATGGGGGTGGAGGATGCCTACAATATCAACGATGTGGTAGGCAAAAGCGGCATAGAGTCCTACCTGGAGACCACGCTTCACGGGGAGAAAGGCTATGAGAAGGTGATCGTGGACAATATGGGCCGTGTGAATGCCATCATAGAGCGGGAGGAAGCCAGGGCAGGGCAGGATGTGTATCTGACCATCGACAGCGAACTGACCAAGGCCTGCTATAATCTGGTGGAACAGGCCCTGGCGGGTCTGGTGTCCAGCAAGATCATCAATGCCAAGGAATATGTGCCCACTGCCACTTCCAGCAACTCCGATATCAAGATTCCCATCTATGATGTGTATTTTGCCATGTTCAATAACTCGATCATTGATATGGACCATATGGCAGGGGAAGACGCAGCGGAGACAGAACAATTTGTCTACGGGCAATATCTGGAATACAGGGAATCTGTATATGGAAAACTGACACATGAACTGACAGAGGCAAAGACACCTTACAAGAACCTGTCCAGGGAATACCAGGTGTACGAGACCAACATCGTAGAGCTGTTGCGGAAGAACGGCGTGATACTCACGGAGGCTGTGGACAACACGGACCCCACCCAGATTGCCTGGGCTACAGATGAAGTGATCAGCCTGAACGAATATCTGAATTACTGCATCGCCCAGAACTGGATTGATGTAAGCAAGCTGGATCTCAGTGACAAATATTCAGACTCCAGCGAGATATACCAGAAAGTCCTGGAATATATCATTGCTGCTGTGGACAGCAATACGGAATTCCAGAAAAGGCTTTACAAATACATGCTTCTGTCCGATGTCATCAGCGGAAAGCATGTGTGCCAGATCTTATGTGAACAGGGCAGTGTGGAGATATCCCCCGAGGACAGATCAGATCTTGCCGATGGGAAAATTACCGCTTACCAGTTTATGATGAACCGTATTGTGAACCTGGATATCACACCGGCACAGCTGGCCCTGGATCCCTGCAATGCCTCGGTGGTCATTGTGGATCCCAACAATGGAGATGTGCTGGCCATGGTATCCTATCCGGGGTATGACAACAACAAAATGGCCAATTCCGTGGATGCAGAATACTTTGCAAAGCTCAATGCGGATAAGTCCAACCCCCAGTACAATTATGCCACCCAGTCTACGGCGGCACCCGGTTCTACCTTCAAGATGGTTTCTGCTGCGGCAGGGCTGATGGAAGGGGTAATCACCACAAACAGCAGAACCAATTGTACCGGAACTTTTACGGAGATCACACCCCAGTCTCCCAGATGCTGGCGCAGGTCCGGCCATGGCAACGAGATATTGTCCACTGCCATCCGGGATTCCTGCAACTACTATTTTTACAATGTGGGGTATCAGCTGGCCACCCGGTCCGGGGTATATAATGACGCGGAAGGACTATCGGTTCTGGAGAAATATGCGGAAATGTTCGGGCTTACCGAGAAGTCCGGGATTGAGATCGCGGAGGCCCTTCCCAATGTATCCACGGAGGATGCCGTCCGTTCCTCCATTGGCCAGGGCACCAACAGCTATACCACGGTTGGGCTTGCCAGATACCTGGCCACAGTGGTCAATGGTGGTACCTGCTACAACCTTACACTGTTAGACAAGATCACAGATGCAGACGGGACTGTCCTGGAGGAGTTTGAACCGGATGTGCGCAATGTGATAGAATTCCCGGAAGAATATTGGAATGCCGTCCATACAGGTATGCGTCAGGTGGTACAGAACAAGAAATATTTTGATGGCCTTGCAGTGCATGTGGCAGGGAAGACAGGTACAGCAGAACAGATTGCCAGGAGACCGAACCATGCCTTGTTCGTGGGGTATGCGCCTTACGAGCAGCCGGAGATTGCCATTGTCACCAGGATTCCATTTGGCTATTCCTCTGACTATGCCGCACAGGTCACCAGGGATATCGTAAAGTATTACTATGGACTGGCCGAGGAAGAAGATCTGATCACAGGTACGGCAAATGCCCCGGTTGAGGGAATCAGCAACGAACTGTAACGGTACCGGAAACAGACGTAAAGTTTGAGGTGCAAATGTATGAAAGATATCGTATTGATAAAAAGTTATCCCAATGGTATCCTGCTGAGACTGGATGCAGAGGCATCTTTTGAACAGATCCTGGCCGAGATTGCCTACAAATTCTCGGAGGCCAGGTCCTTCTTCGGCAAGGCGTCCACCGCCCTGTCTATTGAAGGCAGGCAGGTGACAGACCAGGAAGAGATGGCCATACTGGATACCATCCATACGAACAGCAACCTGCATGTGCTCTGCATTGTGGGCAGGGACGATGATACCAACCAGAGTTTCCTAAGGGCACTGACCCATATGGAGAAGAAGCTGGACGGGGACAGGGATGGCCAGTTCTTCAAAGGTTCCCTGAAGAACCGGGAAGTCTTAGAGACAGACAACAGTATCATTGTGCTGGGGGATGTGAATCCCGGGAGTGCCATCATCAGTGCCCGGAACATCATTGTACTGGGAGGCCTTTACGGGGAGGCATATGCCGGAGGAGGTGGCGCCGGGGAGGCTTTTGTGGCAGCGCTTGAAATGGAGCCGGAGAGAATCAAGATCGGCGATTTCAAATATAAACCAGAGAAACATAAGTGGGGAATCCGCCCGAAGATACAGCCTAAAATTGCATACGTGAAAAACAATAAGATTACCTTTGAGATGCTTACGAAAGATTTGCTGAGCACCTTCTAGCGGATCTGGTTCCGCACGGTGTAATCTGCAGGACGACAAAAAAGAAATGGAGGATCAGGAAAATGGACAAGCAGTTTTCCCAGGAGCCAAAAAGCTCCCAAGTCATTGTCGTCACTTCAGGTAAAGGCGGTGTGGGCAAGACCACCACATCTGCAAACGTAGGTACAGGCCTGGCAAAGCTGGGCAAAAAGGTATGTCTCATAGACACAGATATCGGACTTCGCAATCTGGATGTGGTCATGGGGCTGGAGAACAGGATTGTCTACAATCTGGTGGATGTGATTGAGGGAAGCTGCCGGATCAAGCAGGCTCTGATACGGGACAAACGCCATCCGGGACTTTATCTGATGCCCTCGGCCCAGACCAGGGATAAATCCGCGGTGACGCCGGGACAGATGGTAAAGGTCATTGAGCATCTGAAGGAACAGTTTGACTACATTATCCTGGACTGTCCTGCCGGAATCGAACAGGGCTTCCAGAATGCCATTGCCGGGGCCAACCGTGCCCTGGTGGTGACAACCCCGGAAGTCTCCGCCATCCGGGATGCAGACAGGATCATTGGTCTGCTGGAGGCGAACGGGTTCAAGCAGATTGACCTGGTGATCAACCGGCTCCGGATGGACATGGTGCGGCGGGGAGATATGATGTCTGCCCAGGATGTGGTGGACATTCTGGCCATTCCCTTGATCGGTATTGTTCCGGATGATGAGAATGTGGTCATAGCCACCAACCAGGGAGAACCCCTTGTAGGCAGTGATTCCCCGGCAGGGAAAGCCTATTCCAATGTGGTGCTCAGGGTGGAGGGACGGGAAGTACCCTATATGAATTTTGAGAAGGGAATCTCTTTTTGGACGCGTGTCACAGGAATCTTTCACAAAGCATAGGAAGGAGCAGATCAATGAGACATTTTTTTCGCAGAAAAAGCTCCTGCCAGGTCGCCAAGGACAGGCTGAAAATCCTGCTGATATCGGACAGGGTCAACTGTTCGCCTGAAGTGATGGAGATGATAAAGAGTGATATTGCCAAAGTAATTTCCAAGTACATGAAAATTGATGCGGACAATATGGAAATCCAGATCAATACCAAGGGCAGCAAGGGGCGGGGTGGTAATAAGCCAAGCCTGTATGCAAATATTCCCATTGTGGATGTTTCCTCGGATCTTGCCGCCAACAGATAAACGGAGATATACGTAACTATGTTTAGAAACTACAGAATCAGGGACTATGACTTCAAACTAGTGCTGATGGTGACGGCCCTGGCCGTAATCGGTATCTTTGCCATTGGAAGTGCCCAGGAATCCAACCAGGTAAAACAGGTGGCCGGGGTGGTGGCCGGGGCATTTCTGATGGTGGTAATATCCTTTTTCAACTATACATGGGTCCTGAAGTTCTACTGGCTCATGTATGTGGCCAACATCGCACTGCTGGCACTGGTCAAGCTTTCCCCTGCGGGGGATGACTCCAACGGGGCACAGCGCTGGCTGGAGATCGGTGGCCTTCGGTTCCAACCTTCCGAAACTGCTAAAATTTTGTTGATTTTATTCTTTGCACAGTTTATTATGAAATATAAGGAGAAGTTGAATACCGTCAGAGTCATCGGCGCATGCGTGGTACTGGTGCTCCTTCCCTGGTGGTTCGTGTATGACCAGGATCTTTCCACCAGCCTGGTCATACTGGCCGTGTTCTGTGTGGTAATGTTCGCAGGCGGGATCAGTATGAAGCTGGTGGCCGGGGTGATAGCCGTAGCCATTCCCGCCATTGCCCTGGTGGTCTCCATAGCCCTTCAGCCGGACAATGAGCTGCTCAAAGATTACCAGCGGAAGCGTATCCTGGCCTTTATCAATCCGGAAGAGTATGCCATGACGGAGGCCTACCAGCAGATGAATTCCGTGACGGCCATCGCTTCAGGGCAGTTAGATGGGAAGGGATACCGGAACAATGAGATCACTTCCGTGAAAAACGGTAATTTTATCTCCGAAGCCCAGACAGACTTTATCTTCGCAGTGATCGGGGAAGAGTTTGGTTTCAAGGGAAGTGTGACCGTAATCGTTCTGATGATGGGGGTAGCATTGGAATGTGTGTCGGTGGCGCGAAAGGCAAAGGATGTGGGAGGCAGGGTCATTGCAGCCGGCATGGGGGGGCTTGTAGCCGTCCAGGGCTTCTTCAATATCGGTGTGGCCATCTGTATCATGCCCAATACGGGGCTTCCGCTTCCTTTTGTAAGTTATGGGCTTACCTCCGTGATGAGCCTCTTTATGGGGATGGGGTTTGTATTAAACGTGAGGCTTCAGGCCCAAAAATCCAAGTGAGAGAAGGTGTTTAAAATGAACATTGCATTGATTGCACATGATGCCAAAAAGAAACTCATGCAGAATTTCTGCATTGCCTACCGGGGGATTCTAAGTAAGAACCAGCTATATGCCACAGGGACGACAGGGCGTCTGATCGAGGAAGTTACGAATCTGAGCATCCACAAGTTCCTGGCTGGACATTTGGGCGGGGAACAGCAGATCGGGGCACAGATAGAGCACAACCAGATGGATCTGGTGATCTTTCTCAGGGATCCCCTGACGCCCAAATCCCATGAGCCTGACGTGAACAATGTGGTCAGACTCTGTGACATGCATAATATACCACTGGCTACCAATCTGGCCAGTGCGGAACTGTTGATTAAGTCTCTGGACAGAGGGGATTTGGAGTGGCGTGAAATGTATAAGTAAAATACGGAAGATGGTTCTGCCGGGAATGGCCCTGGCCTGTCTGCTTTCCGGCTGTGGACAGACACCCTTGAGCATGCCATATAGTGCCAATGCTGACAGAAGCAGCTTCAATGTGATCTCTGGCCAGACAGGCAATATGGCGGAACCTTTTGCCAGTCACCTGTGCGTGGTGACTGGCGATGTGACGGAGAACACAGATGTAAATATGGAAGCTGCTGCGGCAGCACTCTTTGACTTGAACAATAACCAGGTAATCTATGCGAAGAATGCCCATGAGATCCGGAATCCGGCCAGCCTCACCAAGGTAATGACCGCGCTGGTAGCCTTGAAGTATGGAAGTCTGAACCAGACGCTGACTGCCACAAACGCCGTGACCATCACGGAAGCAGGTGCTGTGCTGGGAGGGCTGAAGCCAGGGGATACCATGACCATGGATCAGGCACTTCGCATCCTGTTGCTTTATTCTGCCAATGATGTAGGACTGCTGATTGCAGAAAATGTAGGCGGTTCCGTGGAACAGTTTGTGGCCATGATGAACGAGGAAGCGCACAGGCTGGGGGCTACCAGGACGAATTTTACCAATCCCCACGGCTTGACTGATACCAACCACTACACTACGGCTTATGATCTGTATCTGATTTTCAATGAGGCCATCAAATATGATACCTTCACGGAAATCATACAGATGACCAGCTACCAGACCACTTATTATGACGGCAGCGGGAAGCCCAAGGAATTCAACAAACAGACATCCAACCTCTTCCTGCGGGGAGACTACAGTCCGCCTGCCAATGTGACCGTCATCGGCGGTAAGACCGGGACTACCAATGCGGCTGGCCGCTGCCTGATTCTGCTGGCAAGGGATATAAACGGTGCGCCTTATGTATCTGTGGTTATGGGGAGCGCATCCCCGGATGCACTTTACCGGGAAATGATCGATTTACTGGACGAGATTCAGAAATAGAGGTTGTTTTTTAACGCCTTATAAATTATAATAAAAACAGGAAATACAATCAGTACGATAACGATTACTATAGGAGGGTTTCCAATGGTTCAATTAATTGTAGGCAGAAAAGGTAAGGGCAAGACAAAGCAGTTATTAGACAGGGTAAATAACCAGGTCAAAGAGATCCCGGGCAGTATCGTCTATCTGGACAAGAGCACCAAGCATATGTATGAACTGAACAACAAGGTTCGCTTGATCGATGTATCCCAGTTTATGGTGGAAAATAGCCAGGAATTTATCGGTTTTATCAGCGGGGTGATCTCCCAGGATCATGATCTGCAGCAGATGTATTTTGATAGTTTTTTGAAGATTGCCTGCCTGGAAGGCAAGGATATGACGGCAACAATTGGAAAATTGGAAAAGCTCAGCCAGCGTTTTGAGGTCGATTTTATACTTAGTATTTCCATGGACGAAGCAGAACTTCCTGTAGAACTGAAGGAAAAGGTACTTATTGCACTTTAAGGAAATGCCGGAAGGCATACCCGTTACCGCACAGAATTGATTCGTTGTTTTACAAAAGCCTCGGTATCACCGGGGCTTTTGTATGGAGGCAGATTCCGTTGGCAAAAAAGGGGAAGATAAGAAAGTATCGGAAACCATTGAATCTGAATATCGGCATGATTATCTTCGGTGTAGTGTTTTTCTATGTGGTGGTCTGTGTCATCATGTACTTCCAGACCAGCCATATTGTCCGCTACGAGGTGCAGGAAGGTTCCCTGGCCACGGAGAACATATACAGGGGGATTATCCTCCGGGACGAGACTGTGGAGTATACCACTGTGGCCGGGTATGTGAACTATTACGCCAGAGAGGGAGAGCGTGTGGCGAAAAGCGACCTGGTATATGTGGTAGATGAGACTGGCAGGCTCAATGAAAGCCTGGAAAGTGCAGCACTTGGGGAGAATTCCCTGAGCAACCGGGAACTGGCAGAATTCCGCAGCGAGATTGTAGGATTTATACATGGATTTGACAATATCAATTTTGCCAGGGCATACGATTTCAAGTATTCCCTAAAGAATACTGTCCTAAAACTTGCAAATGCCAATATGCTGGAGAGTATAGGCGGCCTGGGAAGCGATCTTGGTGTGAATATCATCAACTATGCCTATGCCCCTGATTCCGGCCTGGTGACATACTGGACAGATGGATATGAGGGGCTGACAGCCCAGGAAGTGACCAAAGCGCATTTTGAGGAGAAAGATTACGAGAAGAAGCAGATGCTGGGGAATACCCTTGCGGCGGCAGGAGATGCCGTATATAAGATGTGCACCCGGGAGGAATGGTCCCTGGTGATCCCTATAGAGGCACAAAGGGGCGCTACCCTTCAGGAGAAAGGTACCGTAAAGGTCCGGTTCCTGAAGAACCAATATGAGTCCTGGGCCTATGTAAAGCTGGTGACCGGAGCTGACGGGGAGACATACCTGCAGCTCTCCTTCAACAATTCCATGGTGACATTCCTTTCGGACCGTTTCCTGGACGTGGAGCTGATCGTGGAGGGCGAAAGAGGATTGAAGATCCCGGTCTCTTCCATTGTACAGAAGGAGTTCTTCCTTATCCCTGAGGACTATATCGTGGTGGAGGGGAATAACGGGAGGGGCAGCATCATGCGACAATGTTTCCTGGAGGATGGAAGCATCTCAAGCGAGATGCTGGAGATAGATATCTATAATTTTGACAATGAATCCAAGGAGTATTACCTGGATAGTTCTATCTTGGATGTAGGGAACATATTATATAAGTTAGATAGCCAGGAAACTTTTACCGTGAGCAAACGGGCCACATTGACAGGTGTCTACAATATGAACAAAGGCTATGCCGATTTTAAACAGATCAATATCTTGTATCAGAATGAGGAATATGCCATTGTAAAGTCCAACACCAAGTATGGGCTGAACGTGTATGACTATATTGTGCTGAATGCGGACACAGTAAAGGATGACCAGTTTATCAACCAGAGAGAATAGCGGTGTGGAAAAGGATAACTGCCAGGAGGACATGCATTTGATACAGGAAAATCTGGAAATGGTACGAAAAGAAATAGAAATGACCTGCGCCCGGTACGGCCGGCGTAAGGAGGAGGTTACTCTGATTGCAGTGAGCAAGACCAAGCCTCTGGAGGATCTACAGGAAGCATACCGGGCAGGGATCCGGGATTTTGGGGAGAATAAAGTACAGGAACTGATGGACAAGATCCCCCGGATGCCCGGGGATGTACGCTGGCATATGATCGGGCACCTGCAGCGGAACAAGGTGAAGTATCTTGTGGGAAAGGTTTCCTTGATCCATAGTGTTGATTCCCTGCCCCTGGCCCAGGAGATCAGCAGGGAAGCCACAAAGCAGAATGTGGAGACGGATATCCTGGTACAGGTAAATGTAGCAGGCGAACAGAGCAAATTCGGCACCAGTCTGGAGGAAGCCCTTACGCTGGTGCAACACATCTCTCTTTTGCCGGGACTACACATCAAAGGCTTGATGACAATTGCACCATATACGGACCAGGAAGAGGACAATCGTACTTATTTTCGGTTCCTAAGGCAATTGTCAGTTGACATTGCACAGAAAAACATTGATAATGTGAATATGAATGTTTTGTCAATGGGGATGACGGGAGACTATCGTACAGCCATACAAGAGGGAGCTACTTGTGTAAGGGTTGGTACTGGTATTTTCGGTTCCAGAAATTAAGCGGCATGACGGGAAATCGGAAAATGAACTTTCAAATAGGATAGTCATGCCTGCTTCAGCGGGCTGCAGGTTTGAAAGTAAACTTTCAAATTTTGACTGATAGGTGCGCTGAAGCGCACACGGAGGTGCAAGAATGAGTGTTATGGATAAATTTTTGAATTATATGAGACTGAATGACGGTGATGATGAATACTATGACGAGGACTATCTGGACGATGAGGAGGAGATGGATGCTCCCCCTGTCCGGAAGACTGTCTCCCGCCAGAAGGAGGAAGAGCCGGAGTATGAGGATCGTCCTGTGAAGAAGGCGGCTTCCAGCAAGATCACACCTATTAACAAGCCTTCCTCCAGAAGGAGTGTTGCCGGTAACGGCATGGAAGTATGTGTAATCAAGCCTACTTCCGTGGAGGATGCCAGGGAGATCACAGAAACCCTGCTGGCTAACCGGACTGTAGTGCTGAATCTGGAGGGTCTGGATGTGGACATTGCACAGCGTATTATTGATTTTACCAGCGGCTCCTGTTTTGCCATAGCCGGAAACCTGCAGAAGATTTCCCATTACATTTTTATCATCACACCTGCCAGTGTGGATATATCCGGCGATTTCCAGGATATCTTCGGCGGTTCCTTTGACATGCCCATCAATTCTTGAGAACAGGCAGAGGAAGACTAAAACAGACAGGCAGAAAGTGCAGCGTCTAAGGGAAGAGGTACATAGAGCGTATGACAGAAAGATTACAAATATTATACAACAGGAAACCATGCTATGATATTGTGTTTACCAGATCCTTCCAGGAGCTTGCCCCGGAACTAAAAGCCATGGGCTTCGATGAACATAAGATCTGTATTGTCACCGACTCCAGGGTGGATGGGCTGTATGGCGAGGAAATGCTGGAACGCTTGTCCGGCCAATGTAAAAAAGCCGTGAAATATGTCTTTCCAGAGGGAGAATCCCACAAGACCCTGGATACCGTAAGGGAACTTTACAGGTATCTGATTGCGGAGGAATTTGACAGGAAGGATCTCCTGCTGGCTTTAGGTGGCGGTGTGGTGGGGGATGTGACCGGATATGCGGCAGCAACCTACCTAAGGGGTGTGGACTTTGTACAGGTGCCTACCACATTGCTGGCACAGGCAGACAGCAGCATCGGTGGCAAGACAGGGGTGGACTTTGACGGGTATAAGAATATGGTGGGGGCCTTTAAGATGCCCCGGCTGGTATATATGAACCTGGAAGTACTACAGACCCTGGAGGATCGGCAGTATTTTTCCGGATTTGCGGAAGTGATGAAACATGGCCTGATCAGGGATGCCGCCCTATATGAGTGGCTGATTGAAAATATGTATGAGATCTGCGAACGGGATATGGATGTGCTGCAGGAAATGCTGGTCAGAAGCTGCACTGTAAAAAAACTGGTGGTGGAGAAGGATCCTCTGGAACATGGGGAACGTGCTCTGCTGAATTTCGGTCATACCATTGGCCATGCCATAGAAAAGGCCAAGAAATTTGAATGGTATCATGGGGAATGTGTGGCCCTGGGAGCCGTGGCTGCTGCTTTCATTTCCTGGAAGCGGGAACTGCTCTCCATGGAGGAGTACTATGAGATCCGGGATATGTTTGTCCCCTTTTATCTGCCGATCAGCATAGACGGGGTTGACCCTGTAGAGATCCTGGGACTGACCCGGTCAGACAAAAAACGGGAGTCCGGGAATATCCGGTTCGTGCTGCTCAAAAAAATTGGCAGGGCGGTGATAGACAACACCGTCACGGATCAGGAGATCCTGGCTGCCATCCAGGAAATATATTTTAGTGATGAGGATGCCCATGCATAATGAGAATAAACGGAAATGGATATATGCAACAGATCTGTGTCTGTTTGCATTACTGCTTTTTGCAGACCAGATGACTAAATACCTTGCCATTGTACATTTAAAAGACCGTGCCCCTCTGGTGCTAGTGGAAGGAGTGTTTGAATTACAGTATCTGGAGAACAGGGGTTCTGCCTTCGGTTTTCTACAAGGCAGGAAAGTATTCTTGCTGGCTGTGGGACTTCTGTTTATGGCATTGCTTCTGTACCTGCTCTTCAGACTGCCTGCCAGGAAGAAATTCCTGCCCCTGCACATCTGTCTGACAGCCATTGTAGCCGGGGGATTGGGCAATATGATTGACAGGTTCCGGTTTGACTATGTGGTGGACTTCTTTTCCTTTGTGCTGATCCATTATCCCATCTTCAACGTGGCAGACTGTTATATTGTAGTATCCACTATTGCGCTGTTTCTGTTGTTTTTGTTTGTGTATCGGGAGGAGGATCTGGCATTTATCCGGTTTTCTCCCGGGACTGTCCATGACAGAAAGCAGAAGGATTCCGTCTGACTGTAGGATGATTCCTACAGGGACCTGGGATGGCAGATAGAGCTATGAGTGAATTGATATATGAGATAACCGAAGAAATGGAAGAAGAAAGGATCGATAAGTGCCTGGCTGGACTTATGGATTCTTTGTCGCGTTCTTTTATCCAGAAGCTGATCCGGGAGGGATCAGTGCTGGTGAACAACAGACCGGTGAAGGGAAGCTATCAGGTGAAGGCACAAGACCAGGTCTCTTTTTCCCTGCCAGAGGCGGTGACACCGGATATCCTGCCAGAAGACATTCCACTGGATATCCTCTATGAAGACAAAGATGTGATCGTGGTGAACAAGCCAAAGGGCATGGTGGTGCATCCTGCTGCTGGCCATTACACAGGTACCCTGGTGAATGCGCTTCTCTACCACTGTGGCCATGAGCTGTCTGGTATCAACGGGGTGCTCCGCCCCGGGATTGTGCATCGGATTGACAAGGATACCACCGGGTCCGTGATCGCCTGCAAGAACGACCTGGCCCACCAGGCCATTGCCAGACAGCTTAAGGAACATGCCATTACCCGGCGCTACCTGGCCATCTGCCACGGTGTCTTAAAGGAGGATTCCGGCGTCATTGACAAGTCTATTGGCAGGCATCCCAATGACAGGAAGAAGATGGCGGCAGACGTAAAGAACGGAAAACATGCTGTGACACATTACCAGGTACTTGCCCGGTACTGCCAGTATACATTGCTTCAATGTGTGCTGGAGACTGGAAGAACCCATCAGATCCGGGTACATATGGCCAGTATCGGCCATCCGCTGCTGGGAGATGTAGTGTATGGGGACAGGAAATCCCCCTATAAACTGGAAGGACAGACACTGCATGCCAAGACATTGGGATTCCTGCATCCCTCCACAGGGGAATATGTGGAAGTGGATGCGCCCCTGCCGGAATATTTTAAGCATCTGACACAAATATTGTTGTCTAATACTTCGGGATGATGTATAATATAATCAGATAAAAGCAAAAATTCTTTTGATTGTTGTGGCATTTTTGCTTTTATACTCTAAGCAGAAAAGGGGTATGGGTATGAATACAATTATTACGATAGGACGTCAGTTTGGTTCCGCCGGCCGGGAGATTGGAGAGAAGGTAGCAGAGTATTTCGGGATCAAGTGCTATGACAAAGAGCTTCTGACCAGGGCCGCCAAGGAGAGCGGATTCTGCGAGGAGATGATACAGAACCATGATGAGAGACCTACCAATTCCTTCCTGTACAATCTGGTAATGGATACCTATTCCTTTGGCTATAATGCATCTTCCTTTGTGGATATGCCCATCAGCCACAAAGTGTTCCTGGCCCAGTTTGACACCATCAAAAAGATCGCGGAGGAAGGTCCCTGTGTGATCGTGGGACGGTGTGCCGATTATGCGCTGACCGACTATAAGAATGTGGTGAACCTCTTTATCTTCGCAGACGAAGAGACCAAGACAAGGCGGATCATGGAGAAATACAATCTGACAGAATCCAAGGCCAAGGACATGATCATCAAGAAGGACAGACAGCGCCAGAGTTATTACAACTATTATTCTTCTAAGAAATGGGGCCGTGCGGACAGTTATGGCCTGTGTATCAACAGCAGTGTTCTGGGGGTAGAGGGAACTGTGAAGCTGATTATCCAGTATGTGGAAGATTTTGAGAAGAAAAACAGCTAAATCTATTGACAAACAAAGGCACCTCATGTTACTATCCTATGGTATGCCGCATGGCTAGGTACAAGTGTGAACAGAATGAAGATTCCCGGTGTTTGTATTGCTATGAAAAGCATAACAGGAAGACAGGCAAGTTCACCACCAAAGTCAGCGAGTAAATGGATGGTAAGTCCATGATAGGAGGTGCCTTAATTATGTACGCAATTATTGCAACAGGTGGTAAGCAGTATAAAGTTTCCGAAGGCGATGTCATCAAGGTGGAGAAGCTGGATGTGGAAGCTGGGAATACTGTTACATTTGACCAGGTGATCGCAGTAAGTGACGGAAGCTTGAAAGTGGGAAATGATGTGGCTGATGCTACTGTATCCGCTACCGTTATGGAGCAAGGCAGGGGTAAGAAGGTTATTGTATACAAATACAAGAGAAAAACCGGCTACCACAAGAAGCAGGGTCACAGACAGGCATATACCCAGGTTAAGATCGACAAGATTAACGCATAACACGTTATGACAACTGTGGTGGTATGTAAGGACCGGACCGGCTCTTACAGGGGTTTTACCTGTATGGGGCATGCAGGATATGCCAGAAAGGGAAAGGCAGACATTTTATGTGCTGCTATCTCTGCACTGGTGATCGGTACAGTCAATTCGCTGGAGGAACTGGCCGGAGAGAGGCTTTGTCTGAAAAGCAATGAGCAGACAGGTTTCATCAAATGTGATTTCGAGGATATTCTGCAGGATCGTTCCAGTTTTCTGGTGGATTCCATGGTGTTTTCCCTGGAGAATCTCAGCAGGAAATATGGCAGTAAATATTTACAAGTTAAATTCGAGGAGGTGTAGACCATGTTGCATATGAACCTTCAGTTTTTCGCTCATAAGAAAGGAGTCGGTTCCACTAAGAACGGCAGGGATTCCGAGTCCAAGAGGTTAGGTGCGAAGCGGGCTGACGGGCAGTTTGTGAAGGCTGGGAACATTCTTTACAGACAGCGCGGCACGAAGATTCATCCCGGCGTGAATGTGGGAAGGGGCGGAGATGATACCCTGTTCGCATTGGTTGACGGGATCCTGCGTTTCGAGAGAAAGGGCAGGGACAAGAAGCAGGCTTCTGTATACCCTGTAGAGGAATAAATATTACACAGGCGGCCTTCAAACCTCTGGTTTGAAGGCCATTTTCCTACCGGGAAAATGTTGCAGACAAAAGGAATACCCGGCTGCCAGACAGTAGGGGTATTGAGTTGTGATAGGCGTCAGAAAGCGCACACAGGGGTAAAGAGATGTTTGTAGACAGGGCGAGAATCTATGTGAGAAGCGGTAAAGGCGGAGATGGTCATGTGTCTTTCCGGCGGGAAAAATATGTGCCGGCAGGCGGTCCTGACGGCGGAGATGGCGGCCGGGGTGGCGATGTGATCTTTCAGGTGGATGAGGGATTAAACACACTGGTGGACTATCGGAATTCCCGCAAATATAAGGCCGGGGATGGCGAACGTGGGGATAAGAAAAACTGCAGGGGAAAAGACGGTGACGACATCATCCTCAAGGTCCCTCAGGGCACTGTAATCAAGGAAGCCTCAAGCGGAAAAGTGATCACAGACATGTCCGGTGAGAACAAAAAGGTAGTCCTGCTGAAAGGAGGCCGGGGTGGCAATGGGAACCAGCACTATGCAACCAGTACCATGCAGGCACCTAAGTACGCCCAGCCAGGACAACCTGCTCAGGAGCTGGAGCTGGAGCTGGAGCTGAAGGTGATTGCCGATGTGGGTCTGGTGGGATTTCCCAATGTAGGCAAATCCACGTTCCTTGCCAGAGTCACAAATGCAAAGCCCAAGATTGCGAATTACCATTTTACTACCTTGAATCCCAACCTGGGCGTAGTGGACTTAGATGGCACAGGAGGCTTTGTCATAGCGGATATCCCTGGACTGATCGAGGGTGCCTCAGAAGGTGTGGGACTGGGGTACGAATTCCTGCGCCACATTGAAAGAACCAAGGTCATTATCCACATTGTGGATGCTGCAGGTACAGAGGGCCGGGATCCCATTGCAGATATTTATGCCATCAACCGGGAACTGGAAAATTATAATCCTGCCATTGCCAGACGTCCCCAGGTCATAGCGGCTAACAAGATAGATGCCATATTCGACAGGGAACACAGCCCTGTGGAAGAGATCAAGAGGGAATTTGAGCCCAAAGGCATCCCTGTGTATCCCATATCTGCCGTCAGCGGTGAGGGGGTAAGGGATCTTCTGTACCATGTGAGTAACCAATTGCAGGAATTGGGGGAACAAGTCTCTGTGTATGAGCAGGAATACTTCCCGGAGCAGCATACCGCGTCAGATGGGGAGGAGACTTTGTCTGTGACATATGACAAGGAGGCAGATGAATATGTGGTGGAAGGATCCAAAGTGGAGAAAATGCTGGGCTATACCAATCTGGACAGTGAGAAAGGATTTGCCTTCTTCCAGAATTTCCTAAAGACCAGCGGCATTCTGGGGCAGTTGGAAGCACTGGGAATCCAGGATGGGGACACGGTTCGCATTTATGGTCTGAGTTTTGACTATTATAAATAGATAAGCCCGTTTAGCCGGGTGGAAAAAGTTTGATATGTGCGCCAAAGCGCACATGAGGATTATTGAAATCGGTGCTTGTCAAAGGCGGGCATATGGAGGTGTAAGCTTGGAAGTAAACTTCCTATGCCAGGCCTGCGGTCTGGCATCAAAGAGCAAATATTGATTGGTACGCCCGCTGAAACGGGCACGGGGTGTAAAAATGACAAGTAAGCAAAGAGCATATTTAAAGGGACTTGCCAGCACGATGCATGCAACCTTTCAAGTGGGAAAGTCGAGTCTGACACCGGAACTGACGGAAGCGGTAGGCGAATCCCTACAGAAAAATGAACTGGTAAAAATTGCCATATTAAAAAACTGCCTGGATGATCCCGGAGAGATAGCGCAGATCATGGCAGAGCGGACTCACTCGGAGGTGGTACAGGTCATTGGCAAACGATTTGTGCTATACAGGCCAAATAAGGATAAGCCAGGAATCATCTTGCCATAGAAGCCGTCTCTTTTAGAGTGTGTTTGAAAAATGCTTTCTGGCAGATGTGCATCACAATTTATGGGAGATTTGACCCAAATGAGGGAGATGTAGTGAGCTATGTTGATCGAATGAGGGCCAAATATACAGCAAAGTGAGGCGTGCAGATGGTGGGACTGAATTTTCAAACACGGCTTCAGGGATCTGGTTGTATTGTGCCAAACTGCATTGTCTGAGGCAGAGTCCGGACTATATGGAAAGACTTAATTTTATGAAAAGGCTTAGCTATATGGAAAAGACTTAGCTATATAGAAAAGACTAGGCATGCATCTTTCATGGCATTGATGCCAAAAGCCTAACTGGACACTTGAGGAAGTCTGGCATAGAAGGAAATAGAGGAAAATGAGGAAAATCGGCATAATGGGAGGGACATTTGATCCCATTCATATAGGACATCTGATGCTGGCAGAATGGGCTGCTGGTGCTGCCGGGCTGGACGAGACATGGATTGTTCCCACAGGGATTTCCTATCAGAAAGCAGGCAGGAATGTACTGCCTGGCCAGGAGAGGCTCCGTATGGCAGAACTGGCTGTAGAAGGCAATGAGAAGTTCCGCTGCCTGGATGTGGAAGTAAGCAGGGAAGGCTATACGTATAGCTATGAGACCTTGGAACAGCTTAGACTATCCTTTCCGGACTGCACTTTTTACTTTATTATGGGTGCAGACTGCCTGTATTCCATGGAGAGATGGAAATACCCGGAGAAAATATTTCAGAATGCCATTCTTCTGGCTGCAGCACGGGGGGATGTGTCCATGGACCGTCTTAGGGACAAACGCCAGGAACTTTTGCAACGTTATGGCGGTGAGATCCAGCTGTTGCCCTTCCTCCCACTCCCCATTTCCTCCAGCATAATCCGGGAACGGATCCAAAACGGACTCAGCGTTCGGTATATGGTTCCAGATAAGGTATTATCCTATATAGAAGAAAAAAGGTGGTATCTGGATACATGACCATGGCCAATGCCACAGAGGTACGAAACGCCTCGGACTGATGAGACATTGCATAAACATGGGGAACGGTATGAAAAGGTAGAAAGAGAAAAGAAAGGATGTCCAGAAAGACGCCATGAAGGAAAAAGAGGAAATTGCCAGGCTGCGGAAGGCCATAAAAAAACTGCAAAGCCAAAAACGCTATGAGCATACCCTGGGCGTAGAATTCACTGCCGCATCTCTGGCCATGCGGTATGGAGCTTCCATTCGGGAAGCCCGGCTGGCAGGGCTGCTCCATGATTGCACCAAATGTCTGTCAGAGGAAAAACAGCTCACATACTGTAAAAAACATGCCATATCCATCACGGAGACAGAACGCAGGAATCCATTTCTGCTCCATGCGAAGACAGGAGCCTGTATAGCCACAGAGAAATATGGCATCCAGAACAATGAGATCATAAATGCCATTCGTCATCATACCACTGGCAGACCCCAAATGAGCCTATTGGAAAAAATCCTGTTTGTTGCAGATTATATAGAGCCAAACAGAACCACGGCACCAGTCGCAGATCTGAAAGAGATACGCCGTCTGGCCTTTGTGGACCTGGACCAGGCTGTCAGACGGATTCTGAAAGGCACTTTGGAATACTTAAGAACCTCCGGCAAGGAAATAGATACCATTACAGAAGTGACATATGCCTATTACTGTGAAAACGCAGCAAAATGAGAGACTTACCTCCGTGCACGTTGGGTATGGAATCCTTTGGTCTTGTTCCTTACGGGACAGGCAGGCCGTATACAGCGCAAAAAGGATTCCTTGGAAGAGGTGTATAGGACATTAGACATCACAATGGAGCAAAGCAGGATGTAGGACAGAGGGAAAGAAGAAAAGAAGAAAAGGAAGGGATATTCTATGGAACAAACCAAATCATTGGAGATGACAAAACTGGCCATCAAGGCCCTGGAAGAAAAAAAAGGAGAGGATATCCGTCTGATTGACATCAGCCAGGTATCTGTACTGGCTGATTACTTCCTCATTGCAGGAGGGAGCAATCGCAATCAGATCCAGGCATTGTGCGACAGTGTAGAAGAGATGCTGGGAAGGGCCGGACATATGGTGCGCCAGATAGAAGGCTTTGACACTGCAAATTGGGTTCTGATGGATTTCGGTGACTTAATTGTGCACATATTCGATAAGGAGAACCGCCTGCTCTATGATCTGGAACGCATCTGGGCAGATGGGCGTCAGATTGATCCGGCAGATTTACAGATGTAAGGTAAGCAGGAACAGATAGAAGATAGAAAATTTCATTTTTTCTTCGCATTTGGACCTATTCCTACATAGAGAAGGAGTTCATGCGATCCGGTATATTTTGTAGTGGGAGACTTGAATATTAACCTTAGGAAGGTCAAGTGATGTGGAAGCCAGCCTGGCTTGAGCCATCTATGTGGAGACCTTGATAAACCTGGCGGCAGGCACAGCAGTACAGCCATTCCGTATAGCCGTCTGGAGTTTATTTTTCTGGATAAACTGCTAAAAGAGGAAACGGCGTGACAAATGCCACGCTGTCCCTTGAAAACATTAGATTTTCTTTTCTTGAAGATGCTGTTTACGGCCCCGCTTATTAGCAGGGGCTTTTCATTTGCGATAGTTTCATGACGCAGAGCTTTTATCAGGCAGGATCGCCTCTCCTGTGACCCAGATGAAGATAAAAACTAATCAGGTAAAGGCCACAGATACCAACAAGGGCATAGACGATTCTGGACAGCCAAGACATATTGCCAAAAATATAGGCAACCAGGTCAAAACGGAACAGGCCGATCAAAGCCCAGTTGATAGCGCCGATGATAACAATGGTAAGAGCTGTACCGTCTAAAAATTTGTTTCCCATATTTTCCCTCATTTCTGCACGGCTTTTTACTACCGGCTGTATTATTGTGCCTACATACATTTTTTTTATTCCGGTAACAGGCCAGTAACAGAAATTGGGAATTTTCCACGCTATTTGTAAAAACGGAAAATACCGAAAACCCTTCCAAGGATCTGACAGTCATCCACAATAATAGGATCCATGGAATCATTCTCAGGCTGAAGCCGGATATGATCCTCTTCTTTATAAAAAGTCTTAACTGTGGCAGAATCCTCAATCAACGCCACAACAATGTCTCCATTATGGGCAGAATCACAGCAATGGACAAAGACCTTATCCCCATTGAAGATTCCCACGTTGATCATGGAATCCCCCCGCACGTTTAAAATGAAAGACTCTCCCTTAGGAACTACATCTGCGGGAACAGGAAAATAGTCCTGTATATTCTCTTCTGCAAATATAGGCTGCCCGGCAGCAACATTTCCTACAATGGGAATGCTCACCATCTCTGTGCGAACCATCTGAAAATTGTCATCACAGATCTCAATGGCCCTGGGCTTCGTAGGATCACGGCGGATATATCCGTTCTTTTCCAGGGTCTCCAGATGGGAGTGGACAGAAGAGGTTGACTTTAAGTGAACCGTTTCACAGATCTCCCTAACAGTGGGCGGATAGCCCTTTTTCAAGATCTCTTCCTTAATATAATCGAGAATCTCCTGTTGCTTAGGGGTAATTTTACCAAATCCCATATCTGTACCTCTCTTTTCTAGATTTCCAGTCATCTTCCTATAATTGGAAATGAGACATATTGTTGATTTTATACTGCTCAAATCCTCAAATTTCATTGTATTCTTATTCTATCACATTCTCGCGGAAAAAGCAAACATATATTCCAAAAATATGTTCGATTTGCTCTTGACAAACAAGTGTTCCTGTCTTATAATCCATGTATAGAACGAATGTTCTCGAACATACAGTCGGCAGATTTACATGCAGATTAAGATATAGACGATTGGTTGCAGGGAGCTATCGGATTAGGAACCATGTCAGCTGTAATGCGGATATGGTATGGGAGGCAGAGGAAATGAGGGGTAGCAGGAAGATACAGGAGATGAGTGACCGGGAACTGAGATACTGTAAAAGGGAGATCCGTAGCCGCAGGGAACAGCGGAAGAGATATCTGATCACATGCCTGTCCGTGATGGCAACATGCTGTATTATTCTGCTGGGAACCATCTCTTACGATGCCATCTGTTCCAATGCAGGCAGCGGCTTCAAGTATTACACAGGGATCATAGTGGAGAGTGGCGATACACTGTGGAATCTGGCAGACAAATATATAGATTATAATTATTACAAGGATAAACATGCCTATATTTCTGAGATAAAGCGTATGAACCATCTGGAGGAAAATGAAGACTTGTATGCAGGGCAGTTTCTAGTGGTTCCTTATTATTCCGCTGAGTATTTCTGAAACTACAGGTGCCCACAGAGGATAGATACCATGAAGTCCCTGGAAGAAGTCTTTAGGTTAAACCTTTAGATTAAATCCTAGGCTAAGCTTAATCTAAGTCCTGGTCTGCATCTTTGGTCTAAGTCTTTGGGTCTGCTGGCAGGTTTAGTTGGGCTTTTCCCGCAGACGGACATATCCGGCTGCTTTTCGCCTGCGTTCATCTGCCTGGGCGGCATAGTGCTTCCTGGTGGTATTTACATCCTTGTGACCCAGTACATCAGCCACCAGGTAGATATCCCCGGATTCCTGGTAGAGGGTAGTTCCATAGGTACTTCTTAGCTTGTGGGGAGTGATTTTCTTTAAAGTGGTAACCCTGGATGTATATTTCTTAACCAGGTTTTCTACAGAGCGGACTGCCATTCTACGGTTCTGCAGGGAAAGGAACAGGGCATTTTCATGTCCCTCCACCGGGAGGATCTGTTCCCGTTGTTCCAGATAGTCCAGAAGGGCAGTTTCCACTTCCTCACCAAAATAAACCACTGCTTCATAGCCGCCTTTCCGGCGTATTTTGATGCCGCCTGTCTCAAAGTCTACATCTTGTATATTAAGCCCCACGCACTCGGATACCCGGATACCAGTACCCAGCAGAAGTGTTAGGAGTGCAACATCACGCAGCTTTGTTTTCTTGTGGTATTCCAGCTCCTTTCTGGTAAGTTTCGTGCCGTCCTCCACCTGGTCCAGCAGAATAGCCACTTCATTTGGCTCCAGACGAATAATTTCTTTGTCATGAAGCTTGGGAAGCCGTACCAGGGCGGCAGGGTTGTTCTGTATGATTTCATTCTGGTAGAAATAGTTGTAAAAACTGCGCAGGGCCGCCAGCTTTCTTGACTTACCGCGCTCCTCATTGGTAATATCTTTTCCGTCCTTCTGGTATAGTGACATGTATTCCAGGTATTCTTCAATATCCAGCCTGGTAAGCTGGTCCAGCAGAGATACCTCATAAGAGGTAATCTCAGACTTGGCACAAACTGCATTTTTTTCATGGAGAAATTCGAAAAAAAGACGCAGGTCATATGCATAGGCAAGCCTGGTTCTTGGGGACGTAAATTGTTCTATTCCCCGGAAAAACATGCGGCAGAACGGAGGAAGTGTTTCCAGCACTGCCCGCATTTTCAAAATATTTTTCCGGTTCTGTTCTTCGTGGTAATTATCTGGATTCATGACTGCCAAGGTATTTGTCCCATCCTTTCATTGTCCCGTTTTGAATCGCCGTAAACATGCGTTCTTTCACACCAGGATTCTCTGTGTTCAATTGCTTTAAAAGAGCTTTCACGTATTCTCGTTTTGTATGGCCGTCAGCAGGACAAGGGCTTTTGACTACAGGAACCTCATACTTGTTGACAAATCCGATTACATCCGCTTCCTTCATGTACATAAGAGGCCGTATCACAGTAAGTCCGGTCCTGTCCAGATAGGTAACAGGGCTGAATGTATGGAACCTGCCTTCGAAGATCAGGGACATAAGCATGGTCTCTATCACATCGTCCTGGTGGTGGGCATACGCAACTTTATTGCAGCCAGCTTCCTTGATTGCCTGATTCAGTGCACCCTTTCGCATTTTTGCACAAAGGGAACAAGGATTCTCCTCTTTCCGGTCCCGAAAAACAATCTGGGCGATATCGGTTCTTACAATGGTATATTCCACTTCTAGTTTCCTGCATAACGCCTTTATCTCGTCCAGCTTCAGATTCTCAAAGCCCAGATCTACCGTGACGGCATGGATGTCAAACTGCTGAGGATAAAACCGTTTCAGCCCGTGTAAGGCATATAGCAGTGTAAGGCTGTCTTTTCCACCGGAGATCCCCACAGCAATCCTGTCCCCGGCTTCTATCATGTGATAATCATCTACTGCTTTTCGTACATAACTCAGAACCTGTTGTAATTTCATTTTCATTCCCTCTTACATAGACTTTTATTTTGAAAGCCTTGCCTCTATTTTATTATTTTTGGGAAACAAAAACAATAGCAGAATGATAATTTTGTGTAGATGGGGAATACTATGAAAGAACAAGTCTGCCTCACCAGTGGAAAATCATTTTGGCGCATAGTAGTCTCGGGATTTCGTGCAAAAGAGCACGTAACGCCTCGAGGTGTCCTAATGGAGAGGAGATAAAACTTTCATTCACAAAAACCAGGAAAAGGAGTATATCATGGATTCAAATTTTAAGAAAAGCAAGACAAAAGACAACTTAATGCGTGCATTTGCCGGTGAGAGCCAGGCCAGGAACCGATATACCTTTGCAGCATCCCAGGCCAAAAAAGACGGACTACCTGTGATCAGTGCCATTTTCGCCTACACAGCATCCCAGGAAAAAGAGCACGCAGAGATTTTCTACAATCATCTCAAGGAGATGGCTGGGGAGACCATCTTCATTGACGGAGGATATCCCATAGATATCTCCGAAGATATCGGCAGCCTTCTGGATATGGCACAGCACAACGAGTATGAAGAACATGACAATGTATACCAGGCATTCGGGGAAATGGCGAAGAAGGAAGGTTTTGAGCGGATTGCAGCTTCCTTTTTCCAGATTGCGGAGATCGAAAAGATACATGGGGACAGGTTTGGCCGATATGGGAAATGGCTGAAAGAAGGAAAGCTCTTTGTATCAGATGTATCTGTGGAGTGGATGTGCCTAAATTGTGGTTATGTGTACAAAGGAACCAGTGCGCCCGCCATTTGTCCTGTTTGCCGACATGAACGGGGATACTTCATCCGTTTCGAATTCTCCCCTTATGAAAGCATTGCAAGATAATGGACTACAGACCATATAAAATCACTATTCACGCTACGCCGCTCATTGGAATTCAATATTAAGTGAACCACAACCGTATAAATACTTTTTCCGTTTTTTTGGGAAACCTACTTGTTATCCTAGGAAAGAAAGAGTATGATAAGAGTAATCCTAATTACCAAAGAAGGGATACTGTTATGAAATTTAATAGAAACAATCACTATTTCCGTTGGGGAATCACAGCTTTTCTGGTGATAGCGGCCAGTATTATCTTTTATAATTTTGTGTTCCACAGTCAGAACATCACCACAGGCATCCGTACCATTATCCATATCCTGATGCCTGTGGTATTTGGACTGGCTACGGCTTATCTGCTCACCCCGATTCTCAATTTTGTGGAAGAAAAAGTATTATTTCCGCTGTGCAAAATCTGTAAGATAAAAGAGTTCAAGAAGCGTAATTCTATTGTCAGGGGACTGGGGATCCTGGTTACTGCCTTTCTGTTCATGGCACTGATCTATATCCTGATTGCCATGATGGTATCCCAGATTGTCCCAAGTGTAGAAAATATTGTACTGAACTTTGACTCTTATACCACCAACTTCATAGCATGGCTGAATAAGATGCTGGATGACAACCCGGAACTTGGAGAGTATGTGGTACAGACAGTGGATAAATATTCTGGTGAACTGGACAACTGGCTTTCTGGTCTTTTGTCAAACACAGCTGTATTGATCAAGACGGTGTCCATCAGTGTCATCAATGTGCTTGGTGTATTGTGGGATTTCATCATAGGCTTTGTGATATCCATCTATGTATTGGCCAGCAAGGAAAAATTTGCGGGCCAGGGGAAAAAACTGCTCTATGCCATATTTGAACAGGACACAGCCAATACCCTGGTAAGGAACCTGCGATTTACCCATCAGACTTTCATTGGTTTTCTGGGTGGTAAGATCATAGATTCCATTATAATCGGTATCTTGTGCTTTATCGGTACATCTTTGATGCAGATGCCATATGCTGCATTGGTGAGCGTAGTGATTGGGGTGACCAATATCATCCCGTTTTTTGGCCCATTTCTGGGCGCTATTCCAAGCAGTATCCTGATCTTCATAGTGGATCCCCAGCATCCGCTGAATTTTGTGTACTTCCTGCTGTTCATTCTGGCTCTGCAGCAATTTGATGGCAATGTGCTTGGACCAAAGATTCTGGGCAGTTCCACTGGATTGACCGGATTCTGGGTAATCTTCGCCATCACACTGTTTGGCGGTTTGTTCGGAGTCGTGGGGATGATCGTAGGGGTTCCCATCTTTGCAGTCATTTATGCTGCGGCTAAGGCAGTGATTGATACCATGCTCTTGAAGAAGAACCTGCCTGTGGAGTCCAAAACATATGTAGACCTGGACTATGTGGATGCGGAAGGCCTCCACAAACAGCCGGTATCCAGCACCTCTTCCCGGAGCAAGGCGAAGGAAAAGCATACATGGACCTTTACCAACAAAAAGGGCTGGTTGTTTTCTTCAGAGGAAGGAAACGGCGGCCATCTGAGTATTCGGAACCTCACCCGAAAGAAAACAGAGGTTGTCAGTGAACCTGCAGAGGTTGTTTCTGATGGAGCAAACTTCCAGGAGGAGACCTCCGGCAAGCCTGTTTCAAGCAAAACGAAGACAGATGCATAATTTGGATTTTGTCTGAATGCTACAAAGCGACATGATGCCATATTTTGTAATATAGCCTTCGTTCAATGTTAGTGCCGCTGAAGCAGGATGTCTGAAAGTGTGAAATGGAATGAGGCCCCGTGTCTTAGAATCGTCTTAGCGGGAAGAGTAGGAAGTAAATTCTAATCTGGAAGGGTATGTCCGCTTATACAAAGAGAGTACCTAGCTGTTAAGTGGACAGGGAGGTTTTAATATGCGTTTTCTGGTACAAAGGGTGCACGAAGCCAGTGTGAAATCGAATGGGCAGATCCTTGGCAGGATCGGAAAAGGGTTCCTGGTATTTGTGGGAATCAGTGCACAAGATACACAGGCCATAGCGGATAAAATGGTCAAAAAGCTGATTGGACTGCGGATTTTTGAAGATGAAGACGGAAAAACCAATCTGGACATGAAGGCCGTGGATGCCCAGATCCTCTTGATTTCCCAGTTTACCCTTTATGCAGATTGCCGCAGGGGAAATAGGCCTTCTTTTACAGATGCAGGTGCACCCCAGATGGCAAATGCCCTTTACCGGTATATTGTGGATAAAGTCCGGCAGGAGATTGCAGTGGTAGAGGAAGGTAGTTTTGGAGCCTCTATGGAGGTGGCCCTGGTAAATGAAGGACCTTTTACAGTTCTTCTGGATTCTGACCAGATCTGCCGGAATAATGTCTGAAATGTGCAGTATCTGACACAATGGATATTTTAACGTGTCCTGGTTACATATTTCATAGACAGTGTTTCATATGTTAAACTAAATCTATGCAAACCATCTGACAACAGAAACCACCAAATGTTTGGTCAGATCAAATTAGCAATTATCACACAAGAAAGAGGAGGGTACATTATGTTAGGTCAAATGTTAGGTCCCATTATTGTAGGCTTTGTGGCAGTGCTTATCCTGCTGATCCTTATCTCAGGATATGTAAAGGCGTCCCCTGACACTGCTATTATCATTTCCGGCTTGAGAAAGGATCCCAAGGTGCTGATCGGAAAGGCCGGGGTAAAGATCCCCTTCTTTGAGCGAAAGGATGAATTAAACTTACAGCTGATCCCCATTGATGTTAAGACCTCAAATGCAGTTCCCACAGCAGACTACATAAATATCAATGTAGACGCTACTGTGAATGTGAAGATCAGCGACAACGAAGAACGACTGAAGCTGGCCGCTCAGAATTTTCTGAACAAGAATGCAGAATACATCGGACGTGTGGCCCGCGAAGTGCTGGAAGGCAATGTGCGTGAAATTGTAGGGAAAATGGCCCTGGAAGAGATGGTGTCTGACCGCCAGAAATTCGCCATGCTGGTAAAAGAGAACGCAGAGCCGGATCTGGCCGCCATGGGCCTGGATATCATCAGTTTTAATGTACAGAACTTTGTGGACGGCAACGGCGTCATTGAGAACCTGGGTGTGGACAATATTGTCAAGATCCAGAAAAACGCTGCCATATCCAGGGCAGAGAGCGAGAAGGAAATTGCAAAAGCCCAGGCTAACGCCAAACGCGAAGCCAATGAAGCAGAAGTGAATGCAGAATCCGAGATTGCCAAGAAACAGAATGAACTCTCCATCCAAAGAGCCGAACTGAAACGGGAATCGGATATCAAAAAGGCTGAAGCAGATGCCGCCTACCGCATCCAGGAGGAAGAGCAGCGTAAGACTGTGGAAATCACCACTGCCAACGCTAATATTGCCAAACAGGAGAAGGAAATCCTCCTAAAGCAGCGGGAAGCGGAAGTCATGGAACAGTCCCTGGATGCCCAGGTGAAAAAGAAGGCAGAAGCAGACAAATTTGCCAAACAGCAGCTTGCAGATGCACAATTATATGAGCGTCAGCGGGAAGCAGAGGCCAGGAAATTTGAGACGGAAAAAGAAGCCGAAGCCATGAAGGCTCAGGCAGAGGCCAAGAAATATACCATGGAACAGGAAGCGGAAGGTATCCGCACAAAAGGCCTGGCTGAGGCAGAAGCCATCCGCGCCAAGGCAGTGGCAGAAGCAGAAGGTATTGAGAAAAAGGCTGAAGCCATGACCAAGATGGGAGAAGCTGCCGTCCTCGAAATGTACTTTAAGGCATTGCCGGAAGTGGTTAAGAACGCTGCGGAACCTCTTTCTAATGTAGATAAGATCACCATGTACGGCGATGGAAATTCAGCCAAACTGATGAAGGACGTCATGGGCACGGTCGTCCAGGTAACAGACGGCTTAAAGGAAGCCACCGGCGTTGACCTGCAGGCCGTCCTGTCCGGATTCCTGGGCGGCAAAGTGGCATCATCTGGTTCTTCCGAAAAAGAACAGTCGTAGTTAGCCAAAATATAAAACATAGAAAAACAAGAGGAAACATATAGAGGGCAGCACAGACTTTCAGCGTATCAGCCGAAAGTCTGTGCTGAACATTTGTGGGAACAATGCACTGCTCGCCAGTTAGGCAAAAGCTCTACAATGAGGGTGGAACGCTGGTTGGTTTTGTGCTATGTTACAATTCGATAAACCAACAATTTAGAGGAGAAATAAAAAATGGATCCAATTAAACTAATCAGAGTATCCACCGAGTATGCAGAGAAAATTTGGAAATATCGAGCCGAATTTCCTAATGACCGAATGAGGCTCACCTATAATCCTGCCAGAATTCCGGGTATGGATTATCTTGAAAAGTACGGAGATGGGCTAAAATACAAAAATATACTCGACTGGCTTAAGTTTTGTGAGAATATGTCAGATAAATTAACTTGGTATATGTCAATTCGTGAAAGTGATAGTAAAATTGTTGGTTTTCTTATTTTTCGGCACAAACTTGAATATGATGATGATGATAAAGAATTTTCTTCAAACTTCGGCTATTCAGTTCGTCCCAGTGAACGTAGAAAAGGATATGCAAAAGAGCAGCTTCGCCTTGGCTTACAGAAAGCAAAAGCATCCGGGCTTAAACAAGTGCGAATAATATGTCGTGATATAAACATCGGCAGCAATAAAACCATTCTTGCTAACGGCGGCATTTATGTTGATACAATTCATGGCATGGAATCTGGTTTAACTATCAATCGTTATGATATCCAAATTGTCTAAATCCCAACGAAAAATGAAGTTACAGTTATAATAAAAGTGATAGAATTTATGGTGCATGTGTTTGCATAATATTCCATTTGCTTATAAATGTACCTCGCTATATAGAATAAGATCCATATAGAAGCTGCCCCAAGTTTAACGAATAGTTGGGAGACAAAAGGCGCCTGCACACACCCTGCGGAAAACGCACCCAACTATTCGTTAAACTTGTCTTTTGCGAATAGTTGAACCCCTTCTACATTTCACTCCACGGCCGTTCTGCAAAAAAATATGCTGCCAACTGCGCTCTTGAACTAAAAGGTTCGGTTTCAAGCAAATTCCGGACTTCCTTGCGGGTATAAAAACGGGCCTGGATTTCTTCATTTTCGGAGGTATGGTCACAGAATTCACCTTCCACTTCAACCAGGGCAATGTGTGTGGTAGTATCAGAGATAGCTACGGCAGCAAAGGAAGGCGGCAGGATTTTTCTGATCCGGCTGACTTTTAGACCAGTTTCTTCATACAACTCCCTGGATATACAATCTTCAATTGTCTCATTTGGTTCGATCATACCGGCGCATAGATTGTAAACCATCTGGTTTACTCCCATACGGAACTCATGCAGCAAAAGCAACCTGTCCTGGCAAGTAGCTACGATAGAGACACCGCTGGGTTTTCCCCCTATATCCACAATGTCATTTAAGTTCCTTCTGCTGATGATCTCATATTTCTTTTCTTTTCCGAGTTTGTTCAGATAGGTCAGTTCATAGTTTTTCAGATATTTGCCATCCCTTACCTTTTCAAATTTGATCAATTTCATATGCGTTATCCTCTCCTTCTATTTATCTGTTCATGCAGCGGCTTGTTCACTTTTTTCCGGGTGATTTCTACCAGCCCAAGAGGTGTCAGATCCACCACCTTAGTAATGACCGGATCCCTTTTGACAAGAGTCCGCAAATGACTCATCATTTTATTTATGTGATTATCGCCTGTCATATTTATAAAATCCACAACTATGATACCTGACAGATTGCGAAGACGAAGTTGCAGGGCCACTTCTGTAGCGGCCTCCATATTGATTCGGAAATAGGCCTCTTCTGCATCTGCCTTCACCTCACATTTTCCTGAATTGACATCAATGACGGTCATGGCTTCAGTAGGTTCTATCACCAGATAGGCACCGGACTTAAGCCACACATGGGAACTTAAGGCAGCATCTAACCTGGTATCCAGCGCATACAGGGTTTTCAAGGAAAGCCTGCTGTCCTGGTAAAGCCGCACCTGTGTGCCAGGCATATGCTCCTGGCAATATTCCAGCAGCCAGGTATATTGTTCCGGCTGGTCGGTAATGATCTCCTGGCATCTGGTATCTATATCCAGAGAGGATACTATGGATGTCATGGCTGCCTCCCTGTTTTCCGGAGCTTTTCTCACAAGGCTGAAACAGCTGCGGTATCTTGCCAGGCACAGAAGGCTACAGAACTCTTCTGCCAGACAGAAAAACTGTTCCAGGACATTGTCCTGGATCCTCTTCTCTGTCAGATGCTCCAACTTTGTACGGGCCACCACACCTATGGGAGGCAGGGGCTGATCCTGGTATTCCAGACTGGGGGCAAGCACATGGATATCCTGCACCAGACAACCATCTTGAAGCAGGGCATTCTCTGTCAACAGGCTGGAAATAGCCTCCTTTCTCTCAGAAGACAGTTTTGTGGAATAATGTAACCTTGTATTTCCAAGTGCAAGGACAAAATAGGCATTGTGGATGGAAATGTGTGCTGTAACGGCTGCCTGTTTCGTCTTCTGCGCTTCCTGCTCTATCTGTACCAGCAGTTCATCTCCCTCTAGGATACGGCCATCAAACGAACGGTTCAGCAGACAGGGAGTTTTTGCTTTGTACAAGGATAAAAAGCAGATTTCCCTGTCTGCAATTTCCACAAAACAGGCATTGATATTGGTACGTACTTTTTTAACTTTTCCAATATAGACAGCTCCCACCCGGCCGGATTCACCGGGCAGGAAACTGGCTGCAGTGATTCTCCCATCCTGCAACAGCAGAAAACAGAGCTGCTCCCTGTACATGGTAAACAGCAGTTTTCCCGGACCGGTGTCCCTAAGCGCCCACTCTTCCTGGCTAAGAGGACTGGAATTTGGAGGCATGATTGCACGGCTCATGGTTGGTACTCCCTCTCTGGTCTTTTTTAGGGGAGTGAAGTCCCCTTGTGGTGTGGTTCAAATCCCACTCCATTTTTCCCATATGTTTCTGTTTCCTGTGTTTTGGATCAGGACACTGTGGCGCTGCCTACATCTCCAAGGGACAACAACCCACATTCCTGTCTGGTATATACATCTTCCCTGGTAATCCAGAGGGCATTTTCCTGTAGAGATTCTGTATCATCTTCCCTACAGGCTTCCTGGCTCTGTGCCAGAAGTGCTCCGATTACCTGTTCTGGTTTAATATTCCCGGCGCTGGAAGCATCCACCAGCATATGGAAAACACCATCTGAAAAGGTTAGATCCAGAATACCGGGCCTTATGTCTACTTCCCGGGTTCCTTTTTTGGTTTCTTTGGTAATCCATATTTCCTGCCTGGACAAAAAAACGGGTAGATGGGAGGCAAGATCAGCCTGGGGTATTTTTCCCTCCCGGAAACGGACAGTATAGGCAGCGGCAGCCACACTGGCCATGGCATTGCCGGCATTTTCAGGGAGAATTTTTACGGAGGTGATTTCTATTCCAGGTACACTGGCCCGGTTCAAGCGATCCATGATATCCTGGCAGGAAGAGATGGAATGAACTTCAATGTCCATATACTCCCCATTGCTTTCTAATCCCACTCCCAGAGGCGCGGCAAATGTCATAATCTGGTGGGGACTGAATCCTGTAGTGTATGCAACATCAATCCCAGCCCTGCGGATGGCCTTCTGGAAAAAGCGCATGACATCCAGATGGCCGATAAACCTGACAGACCCCAATTTTCTAAATTTCACACGCAAATTCATGTTCTTTCCTCCCCTGTTCCTGCCTGGCAGGTTTTTTCTTCCGACCTGGCAGATTCCTCTTCTGGCCCGTAAACAGTTCCCTCTTCCGACCTGGCTGGCATTCCCTCTTTGCTGGGACACGGGGACTTCGTCACCCGCGGCTCCCGGCAGATTCCAGTTCCGAAACTGGCAACACCACAGTTCTGACACCGGACCTTACAGTTATCGGAAGGTTCTTCCCGTCTGGCCTTCTCCCATTCCTGTATCAGGTATTCCTTCGTGACACCACAGTCAATGAAATCCCATGGCAGAATCTCGTCCAGGGGACGTTCCCTGTGAGCATAGAAATCCACAGACAGGCCGCATTCCTCTATAGCTTCCAGCCATCTCTCGTTCTGGTAATATTCTCCCCAGGCATCGTAGAAGCAGCCCTTTTCATATACTTTTCGGATCACCTGCCCCAGCCTTCTGTCTCCTCTGGCCAGGATCCCCTCCATGACACTGGCATCCGCTTCATGCCAGTTATATTTGATGCTTTTCTGGTTAAGCTGCTCCGATATGGCTTTTCTGGTAAAATAAGCTTTTTCCAGGAATTCCTCCCGGGTACACTGGCTGGCCCATTGGAATGGCGTAAAGGGCTTTGGCACAAAAAAGGAAGTGCTGGCCACAATCTGGACTTTCCCGTTTGTGCGCTTATCTTTGGGAACCGTCTCAAAAAAAGTGGCGGCAATGTGGTTGGACAGTTCTGCAATGCCACGGATATCTTCTTCGGTCTCTGTGGGGAGTCCCAGCATGAAATACAATTTCACCCGCGTCCATCCGCCTGCAAATGCCTGGGCAGCCCCTTGAAGGATGACTTCTTCAGTCAATCCTTTGTTAATCACATTTCTCAGGCGTTGACTGCCTGCCTCCGGGGCAAAAGTCAGACTGGACTTCTTCACGTCCTGTACCTTACCCATTACATCCAGAGAGAACGCATCTATGCGCAGGGATGGCAGGGAAATGTTGATATGGTTCCTGCTACATGTTTCCATCAGAAAGCTTACCAGCTCTGGCAGTCTGGAATAATCGCTGGAGCTTAAGGAACTTAAGGAAATCTCTTCATGACCGGTATTCTGTAGCATTTCCAGGGCAAGCTCCTGCAGTGTTTCCAGGCTGCGTTCCCGCACAGGCCGGTAAACCTGGCCTGCCTGGCAGAACCTACATCCCCGTATACAGCCCCGCTGGATCTCCAGCACTACCCTGTCCTGGGTCACCTTCATAAAGGGGACAATGGGCCGCCGGGGATAATAGGTATCCGAAAGATCGGTCACAATCTCCTTACGCACTTTATCTGGAATTCCTTCTTCTATAGGCCGGAAAGAAGCAATGGTACCATCCTCTTTGTAGGATACCTCATAGAACCCAGGTGCATAAATGCCTGGAAGCCTTGCAGCCCTGCGCAGGAACTCCTTCCGTCCAAGCCGTTCTGCCCTACAGGTTTTGTACAGATCTATCAGGTTCCGGTATTGTGTCTCCCCTTCCCCGATATAAAAGAGATCAAAAAAGGCAGCCAGCGGTTCCGGATTGTAGGCACAGGGGCCGCCGCCTATGACAATGGGACAGTCTTCCGCTCTGTCCTGGGCATACAGAGGGATCTGGGAGAGATCCAGCACCTGTAGGATATTGGTATAGCACATCTCATATTGCAGTGTGATACCCAGAAAATCAAATATCTTCACAGGTTCCTGGGACTCCAGCGCGAAAAGGGGAATTTGTTCCCTGCGCAGGATGGCATCCAGGTCGGTCCAGGGAGAATACACCCTCTCGCACCACACATCTTCCATTGCATTGAGCATATCGTACAGAATCTGGATACCTAGGTGGGACATGCCAATCTCATATACATCCGGAAAGCAGAAGGCAAACCGGACATCCACTTTGGCGGAATCTTTCCAGACAGAATTATACTCCCCCCCAATATAGCGGGCAGGTTTCTCTACACGCATCAGAATTTCATCACTTAATGCTAATTGTCTTACTGGCTTATTCAAGGCTTCATTCTCCTCCTACATTTTACTGGCCGTCCGGCTGCCGTCCCCGTCCTGGCACGGACGGATGGGGCTGTTCCCGGCAGGCCCGCCGCATGGCCCGCACCATCTCTTCGGTCACAGGTTCCCCGGTGTAGCGCGTTTTTTCATATAGGGCAGACATGTCAAGGCAGGACAGCCGCTCTGCGCATTCCCTGGCTGTGAATAGTCCCAGGCCGGGTTCATATCCTGGAGACAGGATATCTGCATGGGATAATAGTTTCTTCTTATACCGCCTGCGGATCCTCTGGCTGGGGCCAAGGAAGGCCCAGGCTTTCTGTCTGCCAGTGCGCTTCTCTTTTGCCGGTTCACATCTTTCCCTCTGGTCCCGGGCGTTTTCAAATGAATGCTCCTCCTGGAAATGCACAGAGGAAAAACGGCTGCGCAGAAACCGTACCAGCTTTACCAGAAGGCGGATACCCAGATACAGAAGCCCGCAGAACAGGACAAGGAGCACCACCACCTCCAGAAGCTCCCAGAACAGGGACGACTGGCCTGTTTCCGGAAAAAGCCCCCCAGGCCCGCTCTCTTTACGGGGGATTTCTTCTTGGGGGATAATCACAGTTGGCTCTGCTTCAGGGATAAAGGAGAAGAGAAACCGAAGGCCAGCTGTCAGGAATCTTCTTATCGCTTGCAGGATCACCTGCAACCATGCCACATTGGTGCTAAGAAGTAACAGGAAGGTTCCCACCAGGGTATAGGCCAGCATAAGCCCCAGCCCGGAACGGAATATTTCCGCAGCCGGCAGATAACCGGCACTGCTCTCGTTAAAAGATAGGAATTCCAGATAATGCTCCATATAATATTGGAGAAAATAAAGAATCATTCCTATGGTCATTCCCAGAAGCTGGATGGTATCCCAGCGCGTGACGCCCAGATAATGCTGCAGGTAGGTGCAGCATATGCACAAACCCAATGTCACAGCAGGATGGACAGGACTTAGGAAACTCCCCTCCTTCAGACGCAGGTAAAACGAGTGACAAGTATAGAACAGAACCGTTCCCAGGGCGATCACCTTGACCAGGGCAGACCCGGGCAATAGAAAAGCCAGGGCTGCAAAAAGGGCATGGGAAAGAAGAAAAGCTGCAAACCTTAGGTTCTTCCTGCGCAACAGATAAAAAACCACAGGAAAAAAACTACAGATAACCCACAACAGGAGACCATAGGTTTCTTTTGCTGCAATACTTTGCCAAAAGCAGGTGATTGTGAGAACCACCGGAAGGAATGTCCAGTGGTTCCGTTCAATCAGAATGATATCTTTTATTGTCTCAAGTGCCCGCTGTTTCATACATGGTTCTCTTTCTTCTTGCTCTTTCCGGCATCGGTCTGTTTGTGTCATCTCCCGCAGAATATACCGGCCTTAAGACCGGGCCAGATGATCCGCAAAAGACAGGAAAAGGGCTGGCTGTTTCTACGATGCATCAAAATGGATCAGCCGGATCTGTTTTTCCAATTTAGGAGGCAGAGGCGGATTCTCCCTGCCGGACACAGGATAAAACCAGGTAAATGCCTTCCCTGTATCCTGGTATTTTTCAACCAGCGTCACGAAATCCTCATATGGATTAGGCGCCACAAAACATGTCACTGTTCCTGTGTCCTGGGTAAAAAGCATTTCCTCAAACAGTTCCCCAAAAGGCAGGGCTGGACGGGTCAGATCCAGCCTGGCCAGTCCTCTGCATATGGCATCTGCCTGGCCATCCCCAGCCCTTAGGGCTATGGACAAAGGTTTCCCTGTAAGAAGATCCACCCCGTTTCCATGGCAGGATACCTGGATCCCCTGCTTGAGGAAAAAAAATCCCAGCCCCACTGCAATCCGCAGGGACATTTCCACACAGTCCTCTTTTTTCAAGATGCCGTCATCCTGTACATTGAGGAAAATCCGGACACTTTTCAAGGCGGTATAGTTCTTTTGGTTCACCTTGAACGCCCCTGTTTTCGCTGTTGCCTTCCAGTTGATGCTACGCATGTCATCATAAGGCTGATATTCCCGTATTCCCCGGTATTCAAAGGGATCCTCCAGAAGATGCCGTCTGGAGAGCACTTCTCCGTTGAGCCATATCAAGGACAGACGCATTTCCTGGCTCTCATAAGGCCTGGGGTAGACATAAAGTCTGGCCTGGACATGCTGTTCCGCTGTCATCTGGTGACTGAAAAACAAGTCGGAAGCTACCAGGTTCACCTGGTCTATGGTGTAATACCCTCTCCTTCCCCCCTGGAATTTCAAGGTACGTGTCACCTTCTCCCGGCTCCCCACCCGGAACACATCATTGCGGTAGAACTGATCCGTGGTGCGGGATCCTTTCCTGTCCCCGAACAGCAGGTGTCTGTCCGTTTTAAACTTTACTTTCAACATGGCAAGAGGCAGCCGTTTCCGGTTCTCAATGACCTCTACCAGCTCTCCCCACTCCCCCTGGTAAATATGATCCCTGGTAAACATCACGGAGACGGATAAATGCAGGCGCCATAGCCGTGCATATAATTTGTTCTGCAGGACAAATAAAAGAAAAAAAAGCAGGCCTATCTCCAACAATCTTATCATACTGTAAAATCCTCAGTGGGAACAGGAACCGATGCCACGATCCGTTCCACCAGTTCCCTGGGACTTTCACTGCCTCCGGTTCCATATCCCATAACAATCCGGTGGGCCAGCACAGGAACAGCCAGCGCCTTCACATCGTCCGGAATCACATAACTTCGGCCCTCCAGGTAGGCATAAGCCCTGGCACTGCGGAGCAGATTTAAGCTTCCCCTTGTGCTTACACCCATGAGGATATCCGCCCCTGTCCTGGTGGCAGACACCAGATCCACCATATATTCCCGGATGCAGGAATGTACATAGACGCTGGCGGCATGGTTCCTGGCTGTGAAAAGCTCCTCCAGGGTAATGACACTTTCAAGCTCCGACAACGGCTCCTTTTCCATATACCTTTCCAGAATGGACAGCTCTTCTTCCCTGTCCGGCAACCCCATGGACAGCTTCATCATAAATCTGTCAAGCTGGGCTTCCGGCAACGGAAATGTCCCGGCTGTCTCCACCGGGTTCTGGGTAGCAATGACAAAAAAAGGACTCCCTGGCGTATAGGTCTCCCCGTCAATGGTGACCTGGCGCTCCTCCATGCATTCCAGAAGCCCGGCCTGGGTTCTGGGGGTAGCACGATTGATCTCGTCTGCCAGCAGGATATTGGTGAACACAGGCCCTTTCCGCAGCACAAAGGCATTCTGCTGCCTGTGGAAGATATTCAGCCCGGTGATATCACTGGGAAGCAGGTCAGGGGTAAACTGGATCCGGGCATACTCTGCCCGGACGGTCTTTGCCAGTGCCCTGGCCAGCTTCGTCTTGCCGGTACCAGGTACATCTTCAAGCAATACATGGCCGTCTGCCAGAAGTGCTGTCAGAAGAAGCTTTATGGTCTGCGTCTTTCCCACAATGACCTTTGCAATGTTTTGTACGATTTTCCCACCAAAGAGCCTGCCGTCTGTTTCCATGAAACGCCTCCTGCCCTGTTTTCTCTATTCTAACACAAGATGGAATGCTTTGCAAATAGGGCTTCTGTAACAGGGAAAAGAGGTTCCTGTTCGTGGCTACGCCGCTTTCAGCAACGTGATGCACATGCAGTCTTGGGTCTGTTACGCAAAGAACGCATGAAAATGCCTGGCGGCAGTATCCAGTGAACAGTAACAAAAAAGTTCTAATCTGTGTTGCGGGACAATATCCTGTAATAAGCTTTTGGGACGGTGGTACGACCCAGGGAAGCGCAGAAGGCCAGCGCAGCCTTGCTTCCTGTACGGGTTTGGCCAGACCGCGGAATGGGAGTGATCACAGATAGAAAACGTGACAATGGAGCAAAAATTACAACTGGTGCAGCAGATCCGTTCCAGATACCATGAGAACCAGTATGATCTGTCCAACCGGGAGAAGATCCTGTATGGCAGGACCGGAGCTGTCCAGCCCGGTTCCCTGTATCCTGAACCGGAGCTGGAGCAGCCGCACCCCTCTTCTCTCTTCCGGGTGCGGCTGCTCATGGCCCTGCTTCTGTTTGGCCTGGTAGTGGCCATGGACATGGGTGGCTTCCAGATCGCTGGCCTTACCGCTGACAGGATCCTGGAAGCCATCTCTGCCGACTATGAGGATACGCTGAACCAGTGGATAGAAACCATGTCTGTCAGCGGGAAATAGGCTTCTACAGAATCGTTATGACATATCACAGCTTCCCCAGCAAAAAGCGGCAGGCGCTCAATAAGGTATGAATGTTTTTTCCTGCGATAAAGTAATAATCCATCTGTGCATCTCCCTCTGTGTGAAGATATGTGCCATATGAGGCCAGATCGCAGCTAAACACAGGACTGGAGGAAGCTACCAGTATGCCATATCCCTGGTCAGAAAACAGAAAAGGAAGGCCCTTCCCATAGGAAATGTACCTGGCACCTCCCCGCAGGGGAAGAGATTTCTGGCTGTCTGGGGAAATGGCAAAAAGCTGTTCCTTCTTATCTGGTTCCAGAAAGAGAAAGCACCGGCTGTTGCCACCAGGTCTGGCTTCCGCCAGTCTGCATTCCTGGCTTCGCTCTGCCAGAAGTAGTCTTTTGTCCCTGGTCCTATAGCAGATGGCACCAGTGGCCTTGTCTGCCTGGAGGACCAGTTCCTCCGTGGACAGGGTTATGGCAGGCCCTGCCTCCCGGTATGTCCAGAACCGGTCCAGTTTTTTTGCCTGGATCAGCGGGTGGATGGTGTCTGCCAGTTTCCCGCCTTTTGCAAAGGTCACCCGTACAATGCCACCTGATATGGGGGCCAGACGCAGGATGCCATACCGGCTCTGTAGATAGAGTCCGTCCTCCTGCCTGGATACCCAGCGCACAGCCAGATCTGTCTTTGGATGTCCAGGGATCCGCAGCTTTTCCGTAGGAGGCATATCTCCAAAAGCTGGCATGGAAGGGCTGGCTGCCCGGTGTCCTGTCTGGGAAGGATGTGTTGTACTGGAAACCGGGTGGGTGGAGCGTCCTGTCTCTGCCCCGGCGGCTTTGGAAAAAGGGGTTCTTACCACTTTTACCCTGGCCTTGGGGTGGATACCGGGCTTTGCAGGGGAACCCGGGGCGGATACCGGAGGAATGGCGGCTTTGGGTCTGGCAGAAGGTTTCTTTGCCGGATGTGACAGGGTAGCTTTGGGTACCGCAAAACCGGCTTCTTCCACAGAGGGGGCCGCCGCAAGACAGTCACCGTCCTTCATCTGGTGTTGTGCCTGGCTGTATTTCCCTGTAGATACAGTGTCTCTGGGTGGATCTGCAATCAGCCCGGTGAGATTCCCGGTGTGCAGCACACATAGTTCATGCAGGGCGCGGGTAGCTGCCACATACAACAGCCTGGCATGCCCGTCATCTACCGGGTAGGCTTCCCGTGTAGGATCCAGGATCAGCACGGCATCGAATTCCAGTCCCTTGGTATAGTCTACCGGAAGCACCATAACCCCGTTCTCGAACTGGGCACCCTCCATGTCCTGTTCCAGGGCAGCCAGACTGTCTCCCAGATCCAGGTAGACAGATAGTTCCCTGGCTGCGGCCAGGGCTTCCTCCTGGCTGCGGCATACCACAGCTATGGTGGGAAGCCCTTTTTCCTGCCAGTTTTTGCAGATGCGGGCCCCACGTTCCCACAGGGCCTTCCCCCTTGTCTCCTGGATCACCTCCACCGGATCCCCATGCCGTATGATGGGTTCCACCGGATAGCTCACAAAGCTGCCATGGTGCAGGATACGTGTGGCAAAGTCCGATATTTCCACGGTGTTGCGGTAACTCTTTTTCAGAATGCCGAAGCTGTCCATAGGATTAGGCAGAAGAAGCCTGCGCAGGGCTTCCCAGTCATTCAATCCAAAGCCAAAATGGATGTTCTGGGATACATCCCCCATAATGGTATAGGTACAGCCCCCCACGCAGAAGTCCAGGCAGTCATAGACCATCATCCCGAAATCCTGGGCTTCATCGATCACCATGTGATGGGCTTCACTGATCACCTCTGTCTCCTTGGTCCGTTTGTACAGGTAGGCCAGGGCCGCCAGGTCATAGACATCAAATTCCCGGCCCGGGGAAGGAATCTGGAATCCCCGGGCAGACTGGGCTGCAAGGAACTCCTCATACAGGTCATAGGTGGAAAGCCTCCAGACCTTGTCCCCATACCAGTTCCTGTATGCCTTCAGAATGGCTTTCCGTTCCGCCTCCGTGTATTTTACGCCTTTTCCCAGGAACTCATCCTTGATTCGGATAGTCAGTCTCTCATTCAGCATATTGATCTTGGCCTGGATGGATACCTTGGGATTCTGGGTGATATACCGTTCCACTGCCTGGCCGTCCACCAGCAGGATCTGGCGGGCCGGGTCCTGCCTGCCGCCGCTTCTGTCGAATACTCCCGTATGACCGTCCTCAAATCCTTCCACAAATTGCATGGGATCCAGATAGATGGACTGGGTGGAGATCAGCTTCCACTCCAGGTTGTCACAATACTCTTTCAGGGAACGAAACCAGGCATCACTTCCCTTGTGGCTGCCCTCCCTTGACAGGTCAGCCTGTTTCCTGATACGGTACTTTTTCCCGTCCCAGTCCTCATAGAGCAGTCTCACAAAAAGCTGTTCCATGGTCATCTGGCGCACTCCGTTCACATCCAGGTCCGGCAGTACACCGGTGATGTAATTCAGCAGGATCTGGTTGCTGCCCACAATATAGAAATCATCCGGCTTGAAACGATCCTGATAGTTGTACAGGATAAAAGAGATTCGATGCATCGCTACCGTGGTCTTCCCGGAGCCTGCCACCCCCTGGACAATGATATTATGGTAAGGGGACTTGCGGATGATCTCATTCTGTTCCTTCTGGATGGTAGCCACGATTTCTCCCAGGACGGCCTGCTTGTTCCGGGCCAGGTACTTTGTGAGCAGATCGTCATTGGAGATCACCTCGCTGTCATAGAAATCCAGGAGCCTGCCTTTCTCAATCTCAAAAGTACGCTTCAGCAGCAGGTCGATTTCGATTTCATTGCCGGCCGGGGAGCGGTAACTGCACTTTCCCAGCCCGTTCTCATAATAGGTTGTGGCTACCGGGGCACGCCAGTCTATGACTTCCTGGTGGGTGGTATCCCGGGAGATGCCTCCCCGCCCAATGTAGAGGGATTCCTCCCGCATCAGTCCCGGATCGCAGAAACAGATCCTTCCGAAATAGGGCTTATCCAGGGCCTTCTCATTCCGCGTCAGTGCCCGTGCCATGTGGTCGTGGAGGGTGATGGTGTTGTTGAGGAGAAGATCCAGTTCCGGGTTGTCATCGTGGTAGTGTTCCAGCATCTCATCAATGCTCTCCCGCATCTCCCGGACCTGTCGTCCATAGCTATCCACATTGGCGTGGATTACAGCGAGTGTCTCTTCCAGGTGCTTCTCCTCTTCCGGTCTGGAGGTTCCCTGGACGTGCCTGTCTCCTTCGAGTTTCATTCTTACGCTCCTTTCTGGGTGGCCGTAGAACATTGGCCAGATGGTTGACTAGCTGAACTGTTACCCCAGTATATCAAAAAATAAAAAAAATACTAGACTTTTCTTTTTCATTCTGGTATCATAAATAATATCTTGTGGGATAAAATAAATATCTGTAAAGTGAAGAATATTATTCTCTATATCATTTATCGTTTCATTCCCTTTTTGGAATTATGTGAGGTAACAATATGGAATTAAAGAAACTCCATACAGATTTTTCAGTATGTATTGTAGAGGATTATTCTCTTGTAGATTTAGAGGCAGACCAATGTGATTCGCCGTGACGATGGCTGGGAGGGGTTTCGGATTCAAGGCACTTTAGACTTCTCTCTGATTGGAATAGTATCTAAGATTTCAACAATTCTGGCAGATAGCAGTATCCCGATTTTCGTAGTATCTACTTATAATACAGATTATGTTATGACTAAAAAAGAATATTATAAAAGTGTATTGAGCATTCTCGAACATTCAGAATATCAGATTACAGACTAGTACTCCGTTCTAGTCTCTTATGGGCAGACGTGTATCCAGAGCTTCCCTGATCCGGGGTATTTCTTTATGGATGTACTGCATTCTGTCTATTGTGTTTCGCACCTCAGAAATGCCTAATTCTCTTTCTGCTTCATCCGCACATGTTCCCAAAGCCCGTTGGACATTATACTCCAGCCACTCCACCCAGGTATAAGCCACACCCAGGACATTGCCATACCCCCGGAAGCAATTGTCATATGCCTCCAGATAACCGTCAAAGAAGGCAATCATTTTGTCAAGATCCAGCTGACCTGTGACAATCCCTGACCACTGCAATGCCAACTGTATCACGTGGGATACGGGATTTCCGTAGTCCAGGCATTCCAAATCGATCATCCATGGGATGCCATTGTCCCACATGATGTTCTTCGGATCCATGTCTTCATTGGATAAACATTGCACAGGGGGCAATGAGGCCCTTGCTTTGTTTAATTCTCTTTCAGCAGATACAAGAAATCCTTCCTTCTCTTCTAATAAAGAGGCAATCCCAGAGTTTTTCCCTTTTGCCTTCGCCACATAAGACCGCCAGTCTATATGACTTATTTCGACCTCCAGGTGTTCTATGTTTTTTGGTGCAATTGCATGGATTCTTCCAAGGATATTTCCGGCTTGAAAGCACATCTTTCTTGAAATATGATTCCAATCGGCAATTTTTCCCTTCTGCCATCGGAATACATAGAAAAACTGGCCATCTATCTCTTGCATCTTATTGCCGCAAAATACCATGGCTGGCACAATGGGAATATCGCTGCTCTCCAGAATTCCCTCAATTTTTTCTGCCCTTGCGAAGTTCGCATGTACATCTGGCCTTTTCATAATCTCTGCATTTAAATGCTTCACTGCGTACACGCCGCTGTCGGTTGTGACTTTGTATATCCTGTGCATGAGGCCGCCGGTTACAGGTTCCACATCTGCCATGATTATTCCCAGGCCACACCTGCGTATTAAGTTTTCTAATACCTCTTCTATCGCCTTTTCCATCCTACTCCTTTTCCTTTTGGCCCTGGCATATACGTGATGTCGGGGGCAAAAGGTATTTTGCCCCCTATGATACCACGGATTGCTCCGCACTACGTGCTCTTGCAATCCTAAAACACCTCCTAGGACCTGTCTGCCAGTTCCCTGGTAATCTCCTCCCAGCCCACGTCTTTCTCTACCATAAGTACCATCATATGGTAAAGGAAATCACTGATCTCATATTTTACTTCATTGGCACCAGGATTCTTGGCGGCAATCACAATCTCCGTTGCCTCCTCTCCCAGCTTTTTCAGGATCTTGTCCAATCCTTTGTCAAAAAGGTAATTGGTGTAAGATCCTTCTTTGGGATGTATTTTCCGGTCCTTGATCACATCCAGGACTTCCTCAAATACCTGTAGGGGATTATCTGTCTCCTGGTAGTCTTTTTTGGTAATCTCCTGGAAGAAGCAGCTTCTGGACCCTGTATGGCAGGCTGCTCCTACCTGGGAGACCTTGGCCAGTATGGTATCCATATCACAGTCTGCAGTGAGGCTTTTCACATACTGGTAATGTCCACTGGTTGCCCCCTTCAGCCACAGCTCCTGCCTGCTTCTGCTGTAGTAAGTCATCTTGCCCGTATACAGGGTCTGTTCATAGGCTTCCTGGTTCATGTAGGCCACCATGAGGACTTCCAGGGTACGGTAATCCTGCACCACAACCGGAACCAGCCCTTCGCTGTTCTGTCTGAATGCTGTCCAGCCATAGGCAGCTTCAAAGGTTTCCACCTGGATGCCGCTTTCTTTACATAGATTTTTCAAGGTTAAGATCTCCCGGTAGTTGTCGTTGATGGTATTACCTGTAACCCCGCATACATTGTCATAGGCGAAGATTTCTATCAGCTTATTCAAGGCAATCTGGTTCACCTGCACATAGAAAGGCAGGTCTGTGACTGCCTGGGTCTCCCGGACCTGGTGGGGATTCATAAGCAACAGCCCGGATATGTATGTTTCCAGCAGGACTTTATGGGCTTCCAGCAGGGCTGGATCGTTGTAAGAGGCCAGAAGCTTCTCCCTGCCGAATTTCAATGCTACTTCTTCTGTGATGGCAATCGTATCTGCCTGTTCATAGTCCAGGATCACCTGCCTGCAACCTGCATACAGAAGTTTTTTTACATCCTCCATGCGCCTCACAGGACCGGCACCGATCACATCCATCTGGGCCATTGCGCAGATTTCCCTAATCAGATCCAGTGCCGCTTCATGGTCAGTATCATTTTCGGACAGGTCAAACACAATCAGTCCGTCAGCGCCGTGCTCATTGTAAAGTTGAACCAGACGACATGGATCCGTCTCCACCACGGAATGGTCTGTCATTGTCCTAACGGCATGGCTATGATACAGATAGATGCATGGCACGAATTTTTTGACTATCATATGTGTTTCTCTCCTAGATTCATACTACATGTGATTCCGGCAAAGGTGGCAACGCCCTGGCGTCAGGTCTTTGTGACAGCCACGGCCATTCCCCATCCATGCTTTACAGGCTTCCCTTTGTACTCAGCACATCCACCACCCTGGGATCCAGGGAAACTGCCTGGTCAAGGGCCTTGGCAAAGGCTTTGAACATGGCTTCTGCCATATGGTGGGCATTGCTGCCGTCTAACAGTTTCAAGTGCAGGTTCATACCTCCACTGTAAGATACCGCATAGAAAAATTCCCGAATCAGCTCCGTATCCAGGCCCCCGATCCGCTCCACGGGAAAAGTCCCGTCAAACCGAAAATAAGGCCTGCCGCTGAGATCTATAGCACAGAGTATCAGACAGTCGTCCATGGGCAGGATGCAGGAACCATACCTGCTTATGCCCCGCTTGTCCCCCAGGGCCTGTCTGATGGCTTCCCCCAGCACAATACCGGCATCTTCCACTGTGTGGTGGCCGTCCACCTGCAGGTCGCCATCTATATGGCAGTCCAGGTCAAAGAAACCATGTCTGGAAAATCCCTCCAGCATATGGTCAAAGAAGCCAATGCCAGTGGAGATATCTGAACTTCCGCTGCCATCCAGGCACAAAGTCATCGCGATAGTAGTCTCTTTTGTCTTCCTGTTTATGGATGCAACCCGTCCCATCTTTGTGTTCTTCCCTTCTCTCCACACACAGGGAACCACCCGGGAATGCAGGACACCTTTCCTCCTGTCTGATCCCCGTTGTTCCTTATGGTCCAAATCTTACTTTAATGCTGTTTGCGTGGGCTGTCAACCCCTCGCTTTCCGCAAATAGCGCAATGTCCTCATAAACCTTCCCAAGGGCTTCCCTGGAATAGGATATGATGCTGGATTTCTTGAGGAAATCATCCACATTCACCGGGGAGAAGAACTTGGCCGTGCCATTGGTAGGCAGGATATGGTTCGGGCCTGCAAAATAGTCTCCCAGAGGTTCTGACGAATGCTCTCCCAGGAAGATGGCACCTGCATTACGGATCTTTGTCATCACCTCAAAGGGATTGGCCGTAAGGATTTCCAGGTGTTCCGAGGCAATCTCATTGACCGTATCACAGGCATCCTGCATGTTGTCTGCCACCAGAATATACCCATAATTGTCCAGGGACTTCTGGATGATCTCTGCCCGGGACAGTTCCTTCACAAGCTGATCCACCTGTTCGGAAACCTGACGGGCCAGCTCTTCCGATGTGGTGACCAGGATGGCGCTGGCCAGTTCGTCATGCTCTGCCTGGGAGAGCAGATCTGCCGCCACATAGCGGGGATTGGCGGTTTCATCTGCCAGCACCAGGATCTCGCTGGGTCCGGCAATGGAATCAATGCTTACATGGCCATACACGGCCTTTTTGGCCAGGGCCACAAAGATGTTGCCAGGTCCGGTGATCTTGTCCACCTTAGGGATGGACCGGGTGCCGAATGCCATGGCGGCAATGGCCTGGGCGCCGCCCACCTTATAAATGGTATCAACCCCTGCGATATCGGCAGCGACCAGGGTTCCGGGATTGACACTGCCATCAGCACCGGGAGGCGTAGCCATGAGAATCTCCTTCACCCCTGCCACTTTCGCCGGAATCACATTCATGAGCACACTGGAAGGATAGGCGGCCTTCCCCCCGGGCACATAGACACCGGTTCTTGCAATGGGGGTAATCCGCATCCCCAAAATGGTTCCATCCTCCCTGGTGTCAAACCAGCTGTTCCGCAACTGTTTTGCATGAAAATCCCGGATATTTCCGGCAGATTTCCGGATCACTTCCACCAGTTTGGGATCCAGCTTTCCATAGGCTTCCTTCATCTCCTCCCTGGAAACCCGGATATTCTGGCCAGACAGGGCAAATTTATCGAACTCCAGGGTGTAGGAAAATACAGCCTGGTCTCCCTCCTGCCGCACGCGGCGGATGATCTCGTTGACAGTCTCCTCATAGGCAGAATAATTATCCGTACTTCTCTTCAGCAGGTTCGTCAGGACATCCTGCCTGGAATCCTCGTTTAAGGTTATGATTTTCAAATTCAGGTTCTCCTTTCGCACTGTAAGCGCAGCTGGCACAGACAGTAACCCCCTTGCATCCCGGCTGCTTCACCACGCATGAAAAGTAAGGCAATAAAGGAAATTGCCAGGGGCTTTCCTGGAAATAAACGCAAAGAAAATGCATTTTGACGCCTGCAATTCTCACAAAATTTTACAGGACTGTAATTTTGACTTCACGGGAAGGGTGTCTGAACGGTATCACAGATGTCCCCGTATGGCATGTACGATCTGTCCGATCCTCTCCCCTTCCATCTGTACGCTGACCGGGTTCACAATCATCCTGGCAGACAGGGAACAGATCTCCTCCAGCACCTCAAGTCCATTCTCATGGAGGGTAGAGCCAGTCTCCACAATATCCACAATCACATCGGACAGTTCCACCAGGGGACCCAGTTCCACAGAACCGTTCAGTTTAATGATGTCCACTGTCTGATGCTTCTTATTGTAAAAATAGTCCTTGGCAATATTCGGATACTTGCTGGCCACCCGGATTCTCTGATGGTGCAGCAACAGTTCCCTGGCACTTTTGGGGCCGCAGACACACATACGGCACTTGCCAAAACCCAGATCCAGAACCTCATATACATTGCGGTTCTCCTCCAGCACCGTGTCCCGTCCCACTACACCAATGTCTGCAGCACCGTATTCTACATAGGTTGGCACATCCGGGCCTTTGGCCAGAAAAAATCTCAGCTTATGTTCCTCGTTCTGGAAAATCAGCTTGCGGGAATCCTCTCCCATCTCCCGGCAGGTAATGCCGATTTCCTCCAGCAGTTTCATGGTCTGTCTGGCCAGCCGCCCTTTTCCCAGGGCAAAAGTCAGATATCCGTCTTCATGCATGGCTTTCCCCCCGCCCTTTCTCCTGGATTGAAGCAAACCGGAATCCCCTGTCTGCGCATTCTCATGACTTCCTGCAGGCATTCAGAATATTTCTCAGGAGTGTATACCAGTTCCGTGGAAGGTCCAGGCACCGGAATCTCCACCTGCTGCCTGGACAGGGCTTCCAGGATGCTGTCTATGACCATCACAAAACCCACTGCAGGTGCTTCTTTTCCAAATTGTGCCAGCAGGTGGTCATATCTGCCGCCCTTTGCCACCGCTTCCCCCACACCATAGGTATAAGCCTTGAAAACCATACCGGTGTAGTATTTATATTTGCTCAGAAGCCCCAGGTCAAAGGAAACATAATCCTCTACCTGATACAGTTTCAGAATCTCATACAATTTCTCAAGCCTGCGGATGGCACTCAGGGACCGGGTATTGTGTGCCATTTCCCTGGCGGCAGCCAGGGGACAGACTGCCTTCTCCTGTCCATCATCTGTCATACCATGCCCTGCTGCCGCACAGACATTGCCGAACAGGTCAGCCACTTTCAGCAACCGTCCCAGGTAAGGTTCCTCCACCTGTCGTTCCTTTAACAGTTCCTGTGCAGCAAAATAATTCTTTCCTGAGATACAGGCCCGAAGCTCCAGCTCCGTCTCCTCGTCCAGCCCCGCTTCCTCGCACAGCCCTTTGAAAAATTCCACATCCCCGATGCTGACCTGGAATCTCTTGCAGCCAATGCCCAGCAGGGCATGCACCACCAGGCTGATCATCTCCCCGTCAGCTTCCACGGAAGAATCCCCCACCAGCTCGGCACCTAACTGGGTGCATTCCTTCAGCTTGCCCTGCAGGTTGGAGGTATTGGTGAAGGCACTTCCCAGGTAACTGAAACGTAGGGGCCTGTGTTCCTCCTGGAAATACTTCGCCGCACACCGTGCAATGGAGGGCGTAAAATCGGGGCGAAGCACCAGGGTGTTCCCTTCCTTGTCAAAAAACTTATACAGTTCCCTGCTTGGCGTGGTTCCGATTTCCCTGGAAAACACATCAAAATATTCAAAGGTAGGTGTCTGGATGTCCTCATACCCATATAATACCAGGCTCTGGTGGAGAAGTTCTTCCACCTTGCGCTTTTTCTTGTATTCTATTCCATAGAGATCCCTTACCCCTTCCGGAGTATGTAGCAAATGCCTGTTCATTCTGTCTCAATAATACCTAATGCCTTTCTGCTTGTCTGGATGCTTTCTTCCTAACAGTTTCTCAGTAGCTCCCTGCACTTTATCGCGCTGCCGTGCTACCATAAGAAAGCAAAAGTTATAGTGTAGTATATAAAAAAATTGAGAAACTGTCAAGATTGAATTTGTACAAACTTGTCACTTCAGTTCTTCTATGAAATTCTGAATTCTTTGAGTTGCCAATTCTTCTCTGGACATTAGACGAAGTTCATTGCCTGTGACCCATTTGTAAGAAGAAGTTTCTCCATCCTGTAAGACAATTCTGTCTTTATCAACATCTGTATTACATAAGTATTCCACATGGATTGTCTTGTGTCCGTAATGCAATATACGACCAATTTCTGTCAGTTCATTTGATATTATGCCCGTTTCTTCATACAGTTCCCTAATTGCACAGGCAAGAGAGTCCTCACCTTGTAGCGCAGAACCTCCTGCACTTGCTTCCCACATTCCGCCCAAGTGTTTTCTTGCATCTCTCTGCATTAACAAATAGCTTTCATCCTTGTTCTCAACGATAATTTCACTGACAAGGTGATAATATCCCTCTCTTATTGGCTCTCCGCGAACTAATGACACGCCATCAATCTTGTCCATTTTTTCGTTGTATGCATCCCAGATTTCCATACTTCCAATCCTCTCCAATCTATGAAAAAAGTCGCTTTTGCGTTTTTCCAGACATGCCGGCAAAGCTTGCACAAACAATCGGTTCATTCCGTTCACACTTTACTCCCGATCCTCCAGATCCTTCTTCAGCACATCCAGGTAAGGAACCAGGATGCCATGCTTCTTAGGCAGAACATAGGCGGGATTCAGCTCTTCATACCGGAAACTTTTCCGGCCACCTTCCAGGGAACGGTTCCAGAAGTACAGAAGCATCTCCAGGGGAAGATAATACAAGAGATCTTTATGTGTATAATAGATCAAGAAAAAGGCGATCCCTCCCTGTCTCTCGAACCTTTCCATGAATCGGACCTGGTGTGCATGGATGTGCTGAAGGGGAAACGTGTCCGTGGCACATTCCTTGGCATCGAAGCACACAGGGATGCCCTGGACGGCCCCGATATAGTCCACGGTACTCTTCTGCTCAAAGTAGGCCAGGGTAATCTGCCTGTGTTCCTTGTCCATCTGGATGGGGGTGATAGGAGTGGGAATCTTCTGGATCAGCGCCAGGCCTGCCTCCGCATATTTTTCATTTGTCCGGTTGATCATGTCTTCCAGTGTGGAACCCCGCAGTCCCCTTGAATTCCAGGTAGCCATTTCCCCAGTCATCCCTCACTTCCTGTCCGTTTTTTCCAGGGTCAAAAGATCTTTTGCTCCCGACATCATGACATCTGTCTGGCTGTAGGCAGGTTCCCGCCTGCAGTTTCCGGGAACTCCAGTCCCAGTCCTTTCTGCACTTCCATGAAAAGCGCCGGACAGGGTGCCTGGATCACTTTTCCGTCAAATTCCACCCGGCAGGCGTGGAGAAGCTGGCAGTCCAGGCCATAAGCCTGTTTCAATTTCTGGTTGGCCTGCCACTTTCCGTACTTGGGATCCCCTGCCAGTGGATAGCCTTCCTCAGCCAGGTGGGCGCGGATCTGATGGGATTTTCCGGTGAAAAGTTCTACCTCCAGCAGGGTATATCCACCTGCCGTACACAGGGGCACATATCTTGTATGAATGTAATTGCTTTTCTGACTGTCTTTTTCCGGCCTGGCGGCAGCCCCGGCAAAATCCTGTTCCGGTGTCCATCTATGGGAATCTGTCACTTTAACCTTATTCCTGGCGGTATCCTTCTCCAGATACCCCTGGATGTGGGACGCTTTCTTTACTTCTCCCACACAGATGGTCCGGTAATATTTCCTGATACGGTGTTCCCGGATGCAGCAGCTCAGGTACTGGATGCCTGCCAGTGTTTTTCCGCACAGGACGATTCCGCTGGTGTTTCGGTCCAGCCGGTTGCAAACGGAAGGGTGGAAAGATACCAGTTCTTTCTGAAAAGAAGGATTCTGTTGCAGCAGGTAGCCGATCATCCACTCATTCAGGCTCAAGTCCTCAGGGGATGCCTTCTGGGTCAGCATTCCGGCCGGTTTTCCAAGGATCAGGATATCCTGGTCCTCATAGAGAACCGTGACCCCGGCAAGCGTCCGATAGGCTTTCCGGAAGGGCTGGATATCTACGGTTCCTTTCAGGACATTTTTGCTACAGGCCCCCTCTTTTGGGACGTTGGAAGGAATTTCCCTTCCTGCAAATTTCAAAAAGGTCTCCTCTGAAAAGAAGAAGCATACCTGGTCCCCAAGGGACAGCATTTCAGCCCCTTCTGCTTTCCTGCCATTCAAGGTGATGTTTTTCTTGCGCAGCATTTTATACAGGAAGCCGTTTCCTGCCAGGGGCAGGTACTTGTGCAGGAATTTGTCCAGACGCTGTCCTGCCTGGTTGCTGCCAATGGTAACAGACTGCATAACCCCTCCTAAAGCATGACATTTTTCAAGGTAGACAGGATACCTTCTGTTCGGTCCGGATCTGCATCCATCTGCGCCATCTGTTTTAACCGTTCCGTGTATTTGTCCAGATCCGTGAAAATTTTCACGGTTACGTCCTTATAACCGTCCAGCTTCAGATGCCCTCCCAGATGCTGGTAAAAGGCATTTTCCTCAAATTTCCCGCTCTCCGTATAGCCGCATATGGTGCTGCGCCTTACGGCCAGGTGGCTTACCATGAAATTCTTTTTCTCCGAGGTGAACACACAGTCGAAAAGTCCTTCCAGGTTCCCACAACAGGCCAGGATCCTCTCCGCGGCAGAAGCACTACAGCTCTTGTAGCGCAGGAACATAATGGCTCCCACAGCGCTCTTGCTGGCCGGAAGACAGCCCAGCACAGCTACCACCCCCAGCAGATTGCCCCGTCTGCCTGTCTGGATATAGCCAGCCACAAACAGGGAGATGGATATGGCAAAATAAAGGATGGTGCGCAGTATCTCATATTTTTTCTGGGAATCCAGATATCCTCTGTTTCCCTTTGCTTTATCGGTGCTAAACATTCGCAACAATTGCATTTTACCGGATCCTTTCTGTTTCCTTTCCTTTTCTTTCCTTCCGCTTTCTTTCTGTCCTTTCCGATTCCACCTGTTTTATCAGGTCCAGCATCCGGAGCAGGACACTACATGGCCATAGCTTTGCAATCATCCGGAAGATTTTCATGGGAAGGCCGCAGACTGATACTGGTCTTTTGTAATAGGAATCCTTAAGGGCCAGGGCTACCACTTTGTCCGGCGAAACCATGGCATATTTTTTCACTGCCAGGGAAGCGCCGGTCTGTTCCGCAATTTCAAAGAAGGGGGTATCCACGGGGCCGGGGCAGACACTGGTCACATAGATGCCTGCTTTTTCCAGTTCCTGGCCCAGTGCCCTGGAAAAACTGAGTACATACGCTTTGGTGGCGGCATAGACAGCAAAACCCGGCTGGGGCAGGAAGGCGGCGCTGGAGGCCATCTGCAGGATGCGGCTGCCCGGACGCATATAGGGGATCATGCGGTGTGTCAGTTCTGTAAGGGCCAGGCAGTTGGTGCGGATCATCCCCAGGGCTTTGGCCCTGTCCTGGGAAGCGAAATCGCCCAGAAGCCCAAACCCTGCACAGTTGACCAGCATTCTCACGATACCATGGTGATCCATTAAGGTATCCTCCAGCCTGTCCAGCTGTGCATCCTTTGTGATATCCATCACCAGGATCCTGGTCTTGTGAACCAGGCATTTTGCCAGCTTATCCAGTTCCTCCCGCCGTCTGGCAACCAGCCAGAATTCATCTATATTGCTGAAGTAATCATCCATCTGGAGGGCGAACTCCCTCCCGATCCCGGAGGATGCCCCGGTGATGATAATCAGGTTTTTCATGGAATCTCCTTTCATTGGTCCGTTCAGGATGGCAATGCATCTCCATACCACTTGTGCAGCAGCCTGGCTGTATCAGCTCTTTTTTTTGTGGACATTACGGATGGTTTTTTTCCGTATAGGTTTCTGCTGCTTTTGTGGCTTTTGCCGGCCTTTGTCCACGCAGGGTCTTTCCCCAGGCCGGTTCGGGCCGATCAGACATTTTTTCCCATAGCCGATCAGGTCTTCCCTGCCGGCCTGCACCAGGGCTTCCCGCACCAGGTCATAGTTTCTGGGATTCCGGTACTGGATCAAGGCCCGCTGCATGGCCTTCTCATGGGGGTTCCTGCACACATATACCGGCTGCATGTCCCTTGGATCCAGACCGGTGTAATACATAACCGTGGACAGGGTGGAGGGTGTGGGATAAAAATCCTGTACCTGTTCCGGCATGTAGCCCAGATCCCTTAGATATTCTGCCAGCTCCACCGCCTCCTTCAAGGTAGAGCCAGGATGGGAACTCATCAGATAAGGCACCAGGAACTGCTTCTTGGAAAGCACTTTGTTCAGATAGTTGTATTTTTCCACAAACTGTCTGTAAACAGCATTGGCCGGTTTGCCCATATACTGCAGCACCTTGTCGGAGATATGCTCCGGAGCCACCTTCAGCTGCCCGCTTACATGGTGTTCCACCAGCTCCCGGAAAAAAACATCCTCTTTATCTGCCAGCAGATAATCGAACCGGATCCCGGAACGGATAAATACTTTTTTCACTCCCGGCAGGCTCCTAAGCGCCCGCAGCAGTTCCAGATAGTCCCTGTGATCCACGTGCAGGTTCTTGCAGGGCGTTGGAAACAGGCACTGTCTGTTTTTGCAGACTCCCACGGAAAGCTGTTTTTCACAGGAGGGATGCCTGAAATTGGCGGTAGGACCTCCCACATCATGGATATACCCTTTGAAATCCGGATCCTGTAACAGGAGGTGGGCTTCTTCCAGAATGGAGGCATGGCTTCTGGTCTGGACCGTCCGGCCCTGGTGGAAGGTCAGTGCACAGAAATTACAACCTCCAAAACATCCCCGGTTGCTGATCAGAGAGAATTTTACCTCCGAAATAGCAGGTACACCGCCCTGGGATGCGTAGGAGGGATGGTACGTACGCATGTAGGGCAGCCTGTAGACCGCGTCCATTTCCTCTGTCGTCAGGGGCGGCGCAGGGGGATTCTGTACCACATAGACACCACCCGGATAGCCTTCAACCAAGGGTTTCCCCGTACAGGCATCTGTATTCTGGCTCTGGAGGAGAAAACTTCTGGCATATTGGGCCTTTTCCCGCTTCATCTCTTCATAAGAAGGCAGACACACAGGTTCAAAGATCCCGGAGATATCCTTGGTGCGGTAGACCGTGCCAGGGATAAATGTAATATCGCGCACAGCAATGCCACTTGCCAGGGCATCTGCAATCTCTACAATAGAACGCTCTCCCATGCCATAGGAAATCAAGTCTGCCTGGCTGTCCAGCAGCACGGAACGTTTGAAGCTGTCCGTCCAGTAGTCATAGTGGGCCATACGCCGCAGGCTGGCTTCGATACCGCCTAAGATAATGGGCACATCCCGGTAAGTGCGGCGGATCAGGTTGCCATAGACTGCCACAGCATGGTCTGGTCTTTTCCCGGTTTTTCCGCCTGGGGTGTAAGCATCTGCGGGCCTGGGCTTTTTAGACACCGAATAATGGTTCACACAACTGTCCATATTACCTGCAGACACCAGAAAACCCAGACGGGGACGTCCCAGGGCGCAGATGCTCTCATCCACCTTCCAGTCTGGCTGGGAGAGAATCCCCACCGTATAGCCATGGGACTGTAATACCCTGCTGATAATCGCGTGACCAAAAGAGGGATGGTCCACATAGGCATCCCCGATCACATATACAAAATCAAGTTGTTCGATTCCAAGGGCCTTCATATCCTCCCTGGATATAGGCAGAAATCCTTCTTCCATACGGCTCCTTCACCCGCTTTTTGGGGTCTGTCAGTTAAATTTCCAATGGTTCCTGGCTCATAAATCAGTCGAAGATCCCATAATAATCAGGAATATAATAATCTGCCAGTTTTCGTTTCCGGTCTGACTGTCCTGCAGAATAGGCGTCCTCCACAGCACAGACCTTCATCCCTGCATTCTTCCCTGCCTGGATACCGGGTACAATGTCCTCGAATACCAGACAGCGGTCAGGTTTCACGCCAAGTTCCCTGGCCACTGCCAGGTAAATGTCAGGTGCCGGTTTCCCCCGCTCCACATCACTACCGGTCATGATACAGCTAAAATGCGCCCGCAGATCATGTACGCTGGCAATGTTTTCCACCAGTTCCCTGGAATTGCTGGTGGCAATCCCCAGCAGGATTCCCCGGTTTGTACATTCAGCCAGGAATTCCGGGATTCCTGGTTTTAAGGGCACCTCATTGGCATACTTGTCCCAGGCCATCCGGTTCCACTGGTCTTTGATCTCCTCCAGGGAGTCCGGAATGGGAAAGTGTTCCTTGAAATATACTGCTGTCTCATGAAAGCTCATTCCCTCAATCCTGGACTGGAGCCCTTCCGGCAGGGGAATCCGGAACCTGCCCAGATACTCAATATCTATGGCTCTCCACATCCACATGGAGTCCACCAGTGTGCCATCCATATCAAAAATCACTGCATCTATGTTCCGGAACATTTCTTTGCTCATGTATCCTGTCCGCCTCCTGTCCTTCGCGTTTTCCCTTTGTTCATCCTTTTTTGGAACCGGCCTTCTGCAAGAGCTCCACTTCCCCCGGTGTCAGTTCCCGGTATGCCCCTGGTTCCAGCCCCGGATCCAGGACAAGCCCGCCGAAGGAGACCCGCTTCAAGGCCATGACCTGGTTATCCACCGCTTGCAGCATCCTCTTTACCTGATGGAATCTGCCCTCCTGGATGGTAAGCAGGATCTGGTCCCTGTCAACGACTTCTACCCTGGCAGGCAATGTGTATGTCTCCTCTCCAATGTCCACACCTTGTTCCAGACAAGTCACATCCTGGCTGGAAAGAGGATGTGCCACCTTCACCTGGTAGACCTTATCCACATGCCTTCCCGGTGCAAGCAGCCTGTGGGCCAGCTCCCCGTCATTGGTCAGCAGCAGAAACCCTTCCGTGTCTTTGTCCAGACGACCTACCGGAAAGATATCTGCCCGATGGCCGGTTCCAAGAAGATCCACCACCGTCTCTGTGTGATTGTCCCTGGTGGCAGACACTACACCTATGGGCTTGTTGAGCATATAATACACATATTGCCTGTATGAAAGCAGACGCCCCTGGAAGCAGACCAGGTCATGGTTGATGTCTATTTTGCGTTCTGCTGCTTTTTCCGGCAAGCCATTCACTGTCACATGCCCCTGCCGCACATAGTCCTTTACCTGGCTCCTGGTGCCAAGATTCATTTCACATAAAAATTTATCAAGACGCATAATCCGACTCCCGGTTCATATATTGGGGAAAAGGAGGTAATACACCCATGCCGTTTCTCACCCTTGTGTTTCTGTTCCTGGCAGGCTGTATCCTGCTGCATTCCCAGGAAAGCCTTGCCTATGCCCTGTCCGGACTGGATCTGTGGTTTAGGAAGATGATTCCTTCCCTGCTCCCGTTTATGATTCTGTCCGGTGTCATGATCCGGTTACGGCTATCGGAGAAAATCTCCCTGATCCTCTATCCACTGGCAGGTCCCCTCTACCGAATTCGGAAAAACGTCTGCTACTGTATGCTGATTGGCTTTCTCTGCGGCTTTCCCATGGGGGCCAGGGTCACAGCGGACCTGCGCAGACAAGGGCTGATTACGCACAGGGAAGCCGGATACCTCCTGGCTTTTACCAACAATATCGGCCCGGTCTATTTCTGCAGCTTTGTACTGCCGCTTCTGGGCAGACGGCTGGTACTGCCCTATCTGTTTGGCATGTATGGGATCCCCTTGCTCTATGGTCTGGTGCTTCGTTATACTGTCTATAGGGATCTTGGAAACAGACATACTACACCGGATGAGATAGCCCTTGCAGTCCAGGATACAGTTGCCGGAAAACAACCCGGCGTTCCTGCCTTGGCGGCCCAGGCCGATTTACATATGGCTTCTTTTCGGAAGCCTGCCAGGAAAGCAGGATCCCATCCCATCTTCTGGGAGCGGCTGCTGGAAGAGCTGGATACCTCTATCCTGTCCTCCCTAAGGAGTATCCTTATGCTTGGGGGATATATGATTCTGTTCAATCTGATGAACCTGGCGCCACATGTGCTGGCTGGCAGGCCGGTTCCCATCCTGGCCCCTCTGCTTGAGATTACAGGCGGGCTGGCCATGCTACAGGATACCCTGCCCCTGTACAGTCTTCTGGCCCTTTCCTTCGGTGGCCTTAGCTGCATCGCCCAGACTTACAGCTCTATCAGGGACACCGGACTCTCCATATCTGCATATGTCTCTCACAAATGTGCGCTGACTGTACTCACAGCAGCTTACTACTTGTGCTGGTTCTTCGTTTCTCCCCAGTCGTTTCTCTGCTGATACTGCTGGTTTCGCTGTCGCCTGCGCTTTTTGCGTTTTGTATAGACAATTGCCTGGGAAATGACGAGCAACAGCATCAAGAACACCACAATTCCCAGACTGATCTTCAGAAAAGCCAGAAAACTAACCTCCCGGGACAGCGTTACCTGACCGGAAGCGGCCTCCAGGGATGCCTTGGGCTCCTCAGGACCTGTAAGGGAAGATTCCTCCTGGTCTGCATCCTCCGGCTCCTTTTGACCATACAGAAAAGTCTCCGGGCTGACGTAAAGGTTGCTTTCCGTATAGAGGTCATAAAGGTTATAGGCCCGGACAATCACTTCCGGACAGATACCGGACTCCACCTTTAGCTGCAAGGTAAAGGTGTCAGAGTAGTTTCCTGTCAGGGTATCACTTCCGGGCCAGGGTTCCCTGGGTTGGAAGGTGCGCCCGCCGTCACAGCTATAGGAATAGTACAGCAGGGGGGAATCGTAGTCTGCAGCAGCCACTTCCAAAGACAGAACCCCTGCCTCATAATCCGCAGAAGAAAATGCAATTTCACACACATCCGGCGCCGTGGTATCCGGAAGTGTCTTAGGTACAATTCCTCCTAAGGGTACCTCTGCCAGGGAATAATCCGAGTAATCCACCTGCAGGGCACTGCTTTTAAGGCCAAAATATCTGGCTACTGCGGTGGCATCAGCCCTGCCAAATGCCTCCAGCTTCTCGTTGCTGTCACAGTATCCCGCATCCCGCTGTTCGTCCACATGGCAATGTTCAATGATCAGCGCGGGAACCTGAAGTGCCACAGATTCCCGGATAATGCCATAATAGTCGATCCCGGCACTGTTTAGGCGGGTCTTCACGCCTCGGAGGAACAATCCCTTATCCCGCATATCCGTAAGGAACTCATAGCCAAACTGATACCCGTAGCCATTGTATGGGGAAAGGGAGGATACCCAGACTTCAGAGCCGAACAGCTCATGGTTCTCAGAGGCATTGTAGTGGATACTGAACAGAAAATCCGCATTCACGCTGGCCGCATATTCTGCCCGTTCCTTCAGGGACAGCTCCTGGTCCGTGGTTCTGGTGAGATAGACCTGGACATTCTCATAGAGCTGGAGCTCCTGGTACATAGCCATGGCTGTGACAAGCGTCATGGTCTTCTCTTCATGATTGTTCTCAATGGTGCCCTGGTTCTCTCCGCCATGCCCTGGATCAATGACAATGACAAGCTCCTCTCCCACATCCTGCAGTCTGGGAGCTGCCTGTGACGGCAAAGGGAAAAGCAGGGTGCATAACAAGGCGGGCAACAGGAATCCCCAGAGGCTTTTTTCAAGAAATCTATTCTGCATATACTATACCCTGTGTGCGCTTTAAGCGCACATGTACCATTCCAAAACATGGTGATCTTAAGGAAAGAACCGGCTTCCCGTGGAAAACCGGTTCTTCGGTCTTATGCTGCCTTCCAAATTGCGGGCTATGGCAGGACTTAAATGATGTCAAGCCCGTCTCCGGCCGTCTGTCCGGCTGGGTTCTCTTCCTCAATGGGATGCAATGCACTGCGGTTGGATTGGATCAGCTCTTTATACTGGTTCAAGGATCCGATCAGGCTGCCATAATTGGAATTGCTGGCCTGTATGGCAGACAAGATGATAGACTCTATCTCTGCAAGCCGCTCCTCTGTGTACCGGGCTGCCTGCATGCGGAGTTCATTGGCTTCCATGGTGGCCTTGTCCAGAATCTCCTGGGCTTGTCTGGCCGCCTGTGTTACCACTTCATTGGCCTGTGCATAGGCCTGCTGCATGATCTCATGTTCACTGGTAAGCTCATTGGTGCGCTCCGTGGCTTCATTGATCAAGGCATCCGCCTTGGCCCTGGCATCATTCAGGATCGCTTCCTTGTTGCTGATGATCTTCTGGTAACGCTTGATCTCATCTGGGGTTTTCATACGAAGCTCCCGGAGCAGTTCGTCAATCTCATCCTTGTTGACAATGATCTCCGAGTTGGACATGAATTTTGGCTTACAGCTCTCGATATAATCTTCTAATTCATCTATTAACTGTTCTATCCTGCTGCTCATGGGCTTGCTCCTTTTCACGATATCCCAGGCGTGTTCGGATCCCACATGAAATCATTACAGAAGACTGTTTCATGCACTTTCTTACTGCCGGATATGATACTTTTCATAAATCAGCTTTGCCACAAAGTCAGGGACACATTGGCTGATGTCACCCCCAAAGCTGGCAATTTCTTTCACACTGGAGGAACTCAGATAGGCATATTCCAGACTGGTGGTGAGGAACATGGTATCCAGTTTCCCATGGGAAAGCTTGCGGTTCGTCTGGGCAATCTGTAATTCGTATTCGAAGTCCGTAATAGCCCTCAGTCCCCTGACAGCCACATGCAGATTGTGCGCTGCCGCATAGTTGATCAGCAAACCGCTGAAGCTGTCCACCTCCACATTGGGCATATCTTTTGTGGCTTCCTTCAATATCTTAACACGTTCTTCTACAGAAAACAACGGTGTCTTTACCTGATTATTCAAAACACTGACAATCAGCACATCAAATATCTCAGCAGCCCGTCTGATCACATCCAGATGGCCATATGTAACCGGGTCAAAGCTCCCCGGATAAACTGCTCTCTTCATTGCAACTTCCGCCTCTGTATTCTATTCCTGTTTCTATCTGCCCTACCTGGCCTGGAACAAATCTGCAACAACTTTCCCCAGGCCCGGGGGCTGTACAAACTGTACTTTCCTGGTCTGCTGCCAGGTTTCAGACAGGCCGGGTTTTGCGGATAAATACATGCTTGTTCGTCTTGTAACGCTTCTCCCGGTCCAGGAAAAAACCAAGTTCTCCCAGATAAGGAAAGGCTGCCTCCAGGGAGGCTTCCACTATGATCAATGTCTGTGCTGTCACATAGGGCATGGTTCCAAGAACCCGCAGCACATCCTGCTCATAGCCGCTTTGGTAAGGCGGATCCAGAAATACCAGATCCACTTCCCTCTCCCGGATGCTTCCAAGTGCGCTGCACACATCCTGCTTTATTACTATAGCACGGTTCTCCAGTTTCGTAAATGCCAGATTTTGCGAAATACAGGAGAATGCCTTTACAGAATTCTCCAGGAAATACGCTTTTTCGGCACCCCGGCTCAAAGCTTCTATGCCAATGGCGCCGCTTCCACTGAACAGATCCAGGAAAATACTGCCGGGCACATCCGCCTGTAGCATATTGAACAGGGTCTCCTTGATCCTGTCGGTGGTAGGTCTCACATCCAGTCCCTCCGGACATTTCAGCGGAAGGCTTCTGGCACTTCCTGCAATTACTCTCATAAAGTTCTCCTCCGTCCTATATTTTGTGGCATTCCCTACACCCTTATCCTGGTCCCTCTGGCGTCCCGCTTACCAGGCTTGAGATTGTTCAGCAGGACATGTTTCCCTTTGTATTCGATGGATGTTTCCACCCCGTTTGTAAGATAATATACATGTTCCACCTCATCCTTGTCCCCAAGCTTCATGCCCCGGACACCCACGGCTCCCTTTTTCTTCTCCGGGATTTCTTCCATGGGAAAACGCAGGAAATATCCCTCCTTTGTCTGAAGCACAATATTCCTCTGATCCATAAGGGACATCACATTGACCACCCTGTCTCCTTCACCTAGTTTTGTGGCAGCCACTGTACGCTTGGATACGTCAAACTCCCCTCCGTCCACCAGTTTCATCATGGACTGTGCCGTAACGAAGATTACCTGCCGCAGGTTCAACTGGGTCTGGCTGGTAAGGTATACGATGGATTCCTTCTCGGAATTGTAATTGCTGATATTGTCAATGGGCGTACCCTTGTCCCTGAATCTCCCGTAGGGGATATCGGATACCTTGATGGTATGGAGTTGTCCGGTATCGGTGAACAGACAGACTTTTCCCGTATTTTTGCAGGTGAACACATATCTGTTCTCCCCATCGGCGGCTTCCCTGTTCCGCTCGTAGGTAGCCACATCGATGACCTTAGCATACCCGAAGCGATCCATAAGGAATACCACTTCCATCTCCTCCACTTCCTTTTCCCGGTATACAGCCTCCTGGGCATTCTCTATGGAAGTACGCCGCTTCCTGCCGAACTCCTTCTTGTACCCCTCCAGTTCATTGATGATCACCTGGGCCATGGAGTCCCTGCGCTCTAAGATATCCTCGTATCGGTAGATATTGGCCATGGTCTCCTCGTGCTCATTGATCAGTGCTTCGATTTCCAGGCCGATCAGTTTGTAGAGACGCATTTCCAGAATTGCGTTGGCCTGCCGTTCCGTGAACATAAGCTGGGACGCCATTACTTTGGACTCTTTGGAGCGGAACTTGATACCGGTGGTCTTGCCTTCCACCAGACAGGCTTTCGCCATGGCCCGGTCCTTGGAACCGCGCAGGATCTCAATGATCAGGTCAATTACATTGCAGGCTTTGATCAGACCCTCCTGGACTTCCTTTCTTTCGCGCTCCTTGGCCAGCAGATTGGTATACTTCCTGGTGGCGATTTCAAACTGGAAATCCACATTGGCCTTCAAAATAGCCTTCAGCCCCATGGTCTCAGGCCTGCCCCCGGCAATGGCCAGCATATTCACCCCGAAGGTATCCTCCAGGCGGGTCTTCTTGTAGAGCAGGTTTACAAAATTTTCCGGATCCGCATCCTTTTTCAGCTCTATGACAATCCGGATGCCCTCCTTGGAAGACTGGTTGGAGATATCCACAATGTCCTGGGTCTTCTTCGTCTCTGCCAGGGCCGCCACATCGGACAGGAACTTGGAGATACCCAGTCCGATCATGGTATAAGGGATCTGGGTGATTACCACATTGGTCTTTCCACCCTTCAGCTTCTCATATTCCACTTTACCCCGGATCCTGATCTTCCCGGTACCAGTCTCATAGATTTCCAGAAGCTCGTCCTTGTTGGTCACGATACCTCCAGTGGGGAAATCCGGCCCCTTTAGGTAGCGCATCAGCTCCTCCGTGGAGATCTCACTGTTTTGCATATAGGCTTTGGTAGCATCAATCACTTCCGCCAGGTTGTGGGGCGGCGTGCTGGTGGCCATGCCTACGGCGATGCCTTCGGAACCATTCACCAGGAAATTGGGGATCTTCACCGGGAGTACAGCAGGCTCCTTCTCTGTCTCGTCAAAATTGGACACAAAATCCACCACATCCTTGTCCAGATCCCCCAGAAAAGCTTCCTGGGTCACTTTCTGGAGCCTGGCCTCGGTGTAACGCATGGCAGCGGCACCGTCCCCCTCAATATTGCCAAAGTTCCCGTGCCCGTCTATGAGAGGCATCCCTTTCTTGAAATCCTGGCTCATAACAACCAGGGAATCATAGATGGAGCTGTCCCCGTGGGGGTGGTATTTACCCATGGTGTCCCCCACGATACGGGCACTTTTCCGGTAAGGCCTGTCGTAGCGGATCCCCAGCTCATACATATCGTAAAGCGTCCTGCGCTGTACGGGCTTGAGTCCGTCCCGCACATCTGGCAGCGCCCTGGCAATGATGACACTCATGGCATAGTCGATGAAGGATTTCTGCATCTCCTGTGCATATTCCGTTTTAATAATTCGATTGTCGTCCATTTATTATTTTACCTCATATCCTCAAATATCCAGCTCCGCATCTGTGGCATGGTCATAGATAAACGCCTTCCTGGGGGGCACCTCCGTGCCCATGAGTAACTCCGTCACCTCCGAGGCCATCCTGGCATCCTCGATCTCCACCAGCTTCATCCGCCTGGTCTCCGGGTTCAGCGTGGTCTCCCAGAGCTGGTCGGCATCCATCTCCCCCAGGCCCTTGTAGCGTTGCAGGGTAAAAGGACTTTTGTGGGTCCTGCGGTATTTTTCCAGAGCCTTGTCATCGTAGAGATATTCCTCCGCTCCTTTGGAAGGCATAACTTTATAGAGAGGGGGCATGGCGATATAGACATGGCCCTCGAAGATCAGTTCCGGCATAAATCGGTAAAAGAGCGTCAGCAGCAAATTGGAGATATGGGAGCCGTCCACATCCGCATCGGTCATGATCACAATCTTGTCATAGCGCAGTTTGCTGATGTCGAAGTCATTGCCATATCCTTCGGAAAAACCGCAGCCGAAGGCATTGATCATGGTCTTGATCTCCGCATTGGCCAAAACCTTGTCGATGCTGGCCTTCTCCACATTCAGGATCTTGCCGCGGATGGGCAGGATGGCCTGGAACATCCGGTTTCTGGCCATCTTGGCGCTGCCTCCTGCGGAATCTCCCTCCACGATAAAGATCTCGCATTTCCCAGGATCTTTGGATTCGCAGTTTGCCAGTTTGCCATTGGAGTCAAAAGAAAACTTCTGCTTTGTCAGCATGTTGGTCTTGGCCCGCTCCTCGGACTTGCGGATCTTGGCCGCCTTCTCTGCACAGGAGATGATATTCTTCAGCACCTCCAGGTTCCGGTCGAAAAACCGGACGATCTCCTCCCCGGTGATCTTGCTGACTACCTTGGCCGCATCCTGGTTGTCCAGTTTGGTCTTGGTCTGCCCTTCAAATCTGGGATCCGGATGCTTGATGGACACCACAGCTGTCATGCCGTTGCGCACATCCGCACCTGTGAAATTCACGTCCTTCTCCTTCAGGATCCCCAAGTCCCTGGCATAGGTGTTGATCACATTGGTAAACATGGTCTTGAACCCGGTCAGATGGGTGCCGCCCTCGGAATTGTAGATATTGTTGCAGAAGCCCAGCACATTCTCATGGAATTCGTTGATATACTGGAAAGCCACCTCCACGGAGATACCCTCGCTCTCACCCGAAAAGGCGATCACATCATGCACCGGTTCCTGGCTTTTGTTCATGTCCTTGATAAAGCCTGTTATGCCTTCCGGCTCATGATAGGTAACGCTCTCCGGCTCCTTCCTGCGCATGTCCCGGAACACAATGGTAAGGGATGGGTTCAGATAGGCTGTCTCATGGAGACGGCTCTTGACTTCATCCTCCTTAAAACGGGTCTTGTCAAAGATGGTCTCATCTGGCAGAAAATTGATGGTAGTGCCGCTCTCCTTTGTACGCCCCTTTACCGGAAGCAGTCCACCTACCAGGTCGATCACGGGATTCCCCCGTTCGTAGCGGTCTTCATAAATGTAGCCGTCTGTCTTGACTGTCACGGTCATCCTGGTGGACAGGGCATTGACCACCGAGGATCCCACTCCGTGGAGTCCGCCGCTGGTCTTGTAGGCCGTATTATCAAATTTCCCTCCTGCATGGAGTGTGGTAAACACCAGTCGTTCCGCACTGATTCCTTTTTCATGCATACCCACGGGTATGCCACGCCCGTTATCTACCACTGTGGCAGAGCCATCCGCCTCCAGGGTGACGGTTATGGTATCGCAGAAACCGGCCAGGTGTTCATCCACCGCATTGTCCACGATCTCGTAGATCAAGTGGTTCAGTCCCTTGGTGGACACACTGCCGATATACATGCCCGGACGCTTCCGCACAGCCTCCAGTCCTTCCAGAACGGTAATGCTGGAAGCGTCATAGTTGTTATTCGTCTTCACCATTTCCCAAAATACTCCTTGCTGTCTTACAGTCAGATATGCTCCCTGCACTGGCTCCCAGGGAGAATGTCTGTTCGTTTTCCAATTATAGCAGAAATTTCCTGTGTTGTCGATGAAAAACAGGACAAAAAAATTACAGTCCGTATCATGCACCGGACCATAACCAAAAAAGGACGGCTTATATGTCCGTCCTCTTGAGAAATCCTCCTTTTCAGATCACCAGCTTTTTAGAACAGGTCACTGCCAAAGCCCCTGGTCCGATGTGGCAGGCCACACTTAAGGACAGCGGATCCATATGGATCTCAAAACCGGGGAACAACTCCTTCACCTCTTCCCTGAACTGTTCTCCTGCCTCCCTGTCGTAGGTGTAGGCCATGGAGATCCAGTGCTTTGCGGGATCCGGGGCGCCACCGAACCGTTTTTCCATATCATTGCGGACGGCATTTGTCATGATGCCTTTGCCCTGGGTAATAGTCCTGGCCTTGGCGAAAGCATCCAGCTTCTCCCCCTGGATCTGCAATACCGGCTTTAGGCGCAGCATGGTACCGATGGCAGCGGCAGCCGGGGTAATCCTGCCTCCCTTTTTCAGATAATAGAGCGTATCCAGCATAATATAGATGCTGCTGTTGAACTTGTCCTCCTCCAGGATATCCCGGATCTGGCGTGCGCTTTTCCCTTTATCGGCCAGAAGCTTTGCATCCAGGCAGGACTGGCGCTGTGTCACGGAGATCCGCTGGTTGTTCACCACCTGGACCCTGCCCTCATAGTCACCTGCCAGCACCATGGCGCTCTGGCAGGAACCGGACAGACCGCTGCTCATGGGGATATGAACCAGTTCATCATATTCCTCCAGGACCTGGTCCCACAGCCGGGTCACGGATTCCGGGGAAGGCTGGCTGGTGGCAATGTTGGCACCAGACTGCAGCTTCTCATAGAACTGGTCCTGGGTCAGATCGATATCCTCGAAAAAGGTCTCCTCATTGATCATAAAAGGCATAGGCAGTACATAGATACCATATTCTTTTGCAGCAGCCTGGGTGATGCCGCTGTTGCTGTCTGTTACAATTGCTACTCTTGACATAGTTTCCTCGATTCTTCTGGTCTTGCACCGGCTTATTACTTGAATCCATTTTACTGTTATATGGAGCGAAAGTCAACCTGATTTGCTGCTTTCGATTCCAGATATTTGCGAAGTGGCTGGTTCTGGGGCAGCAAAAGCGCCGGATCTTCCCTGAAAAGTGTCTCAGCAGCGTCCGCTGCCAGCTTCAGCAGTCCTGCATCCGTGTACACATCCCCCATCCGGAAAGAAAACGCACCGCTCTGCCGGATGCCGAACAGGTCCCCCGGTCCACGCAGCTTCAGATCCTCTGATGCAATGTGGAATCCATCGTTGGAATGGTTTAGGATCTCCAGTCGTTTCCTGGTATCGGGATTGTCCCTGGTGTCAACGAAGATACAGTAGCTCTGGTGTTGCCCCCGTCCCACCCGGCCCCGCAGCTGATGGAGCTGGGCCAGGCCAAAGCGCTCGGCATTCTCCACCATCATCACGGTGGCATTGGGTACATTGATCCCTACCTCTATGACAGTGGTAGATACCAGTACATCAATAGAATGTGCAGCAAATTCCTCCATGATCCGGTTCTTCTCCCCGGGCCGCATCTTTCCGTGGAGATAAGCCACCTGGATCTGTTCCGGAAGGGCACTTCGCAGCTTGTCTGTATAGTCGGTCACATTTTCCAGGTCCTCCAGATCCCCTTCCTCCACCTGGGGACAGATCACATAGACCTGTCGTCCCTGGGCCACCTGTCCGGCAATGAACCGGTAAGCCTTGGGACGGTAGGCGGTATTCACCACGCAGTTTTTGATGGGAAGGCGTCCTGACGGCAGTTCGTCCACCACGGAAATATGCAGGTCCCCATATAGGATGATGGCCAGGGTGCGGGGAATGGGAGTGGCACTCATGACCAGAATATGGGGACTTTCCCCTTTTCCCGACAGGTGCTCCCGCTGCTTCACGCCAAAACGATGTTGCTCGTCCGTCACCACCAGGGCCAGACTGTGGTAAATTGCCTTTTCCTGGATCAAGGCCTGGGTGCCGATCACCAGGTTGGCTTTCCCGGATGCCATTCTGGCATAAGCTTCCCGCTTTTCACTGGCAGACAGGGAACCTACCAGCAGCACCGGCCGGAAGACCAGACCATATCGCTTTGTATAGGCAGATATGGTTTCATAATGCTGCATGGCCAGCACCTCTGTGGGAGCCATCATAGCGCCCTGGTAGCCATTGGCGGCTGCCATCAACAGGGCCAGCACTGCAAGGATGGTTTTCCCGGATCCCACATCCCCCTGGACCAGGCGGTTCATACAGTGGCTGCTTCCCAGGTCATCCTTTATCTCCTGCCATACCTTTTTCTGGGCCCTGGTAAGCGGAAAGGGCAATTGTTCCAGGAAACGTACTGTGTCCGCAGTCTCAAACATCTGGTACCGGTTCTTTAGTCCCTGGCTGAAGTCTTTATTCTGCCGCATCAGATACAGGAAGGTGAAGAATTCATCAAACACCAGCCGTCTCCTGGCCTGTGTCATCTCTTCCCTGTCCTTTGGAAAATGGATCCGGTTAATCGCATCCCTGTAAGGCAGCAGATCATAACGGCACAGGAAATCTTCCCCATACCATTCCGGCTCATATGCATAGGTGGCAAAGACCTGCCGTAACGCCTTCTGGATGGCCTGACTGGTCAACCCCCTGGTCAGGGAATACCTGGGACTCATATACCCAGTGAGCTTCCGGTACTCATCCAGGGCATAAAACCTGGCCTGTTCCATGATCCGGGATGCCCCTCTGGCCTGTACCGTTCCGCGGAACACATAATAACCGCCCCGTTTGAGCACCTTTTTCAAGAAGGGCATATTGAAGAAGGTCAATTGCATGCTTCCGGAAGCATCCATAACAGTCATATTGAGAATGTGAAGGCTACGTACTTTTTTCTCATTGGGGATCCCGGCCACCACCCCATAGACGGCACAGACTTCTCCCGGAACCACCTGGGAAATGGGCATCGGTTCCCGGAAATCATCATAGTCTTTGGGATAATTCTGCAACAGATCTTCCACTGTCCGGATACCCAGCTTTTCAAACAACTTTCCTGTCTTCTCCCCAATGCCTTTCAGTTCCGTCACCAAAGTATCCCTGTTCACATTCCGCCCTCCTTCCTGCATGTTACCATAAAAACCAATATCCAGTTTGTGTGTATCTTCCAAATGCCCTGCTTTCGCTTATGGTGAAGCATAAGAATGTGCGGCGTTTTGAAAGAAAAAGGAGACAGTGCTTTACTGTCTCCCCTTACAATTGCAGCTCTTATTCCACGGACATCACATAGTAGTAAATGGGCTGTCCCCCATATTGCAGTTCTACATCACAGGAAGGGAAACGTCCCGCAATCTGCGTCCGGAACCGCTCTGCATCCGACTCTGCCACGTCACTGCCAAAATAAATACTGATCAGTTCGGAATCCTCTGTCATCATCTGAGCCACTGTTTCCTGGGCTACCTGCTCCAGGCTTCCGCCTACAGACAGGATGCCATCGTCTCCGATGCCCATATAGTCATCTTTCTTGATCTCTTTGTCGTCAATCACAGTGTCCCGGACAGCGTAAGTCACTTGTCCGGTGCTCACATTGCCGATCTCCTGGATCATATTCTGCTCATTCTCGTCTGCAGACAGCTCCGGCACGAAATTGATCACCGCCGTGATTCCCTGGGGGATGGTTTTGGTGGGGATCACCAGCAGGTCCTTCTCTGTGGTAAGTTCAGAAGCCTGGTTCGCCGCCAGGATGATATTCTTATTGTTGGGCAGGATGAACACTGTCCTGGCATTCACCTTTTCCACTGCATCCAGGATATCTGCGGTGCTGGGATTCATGGTCTGACCGCCCTCGATGATATAGTCCACTCCAAGGCTTTTAAAGATCTCTCCCATTCCCTCCCCTGCAGATACGGCGATAAAGCCGAAATCTTTGGATGGTTCTGCAGCTACTGCCTTCTGGGATTCTGCCGTTTCCTTTTCTGTCATACGAAAGAGCTTCTCCTGGTGCTCCAGACGCATGTTGTCGATCTTCATATTGGAAAGTGCCCCATACTTCAATGCCTTCTGGATCGCAAGTCCAGGGTCATTGGTATGTACATGCACCTTCACCACATCCTCATCGGCCACACATACAATTGAATCCCCGATAGATTCCAGATATGCCTTGAAATCCATCTCTGCCTTGATATTGAAGCTCTTGTTCAGCATGATGATAAATTCCGTACAATATCCGAACTTAATCTCTGCCTGGGCCTGGGCTTCCATGGAGGGACGTCCCATGCCAACAGGCCTGGCTTCCGAAACACTTTCCAGGCTCAGGTCAATCTCTTTACCCAGGTAAGCGTCAATGGCACCGGAGAGCACCTCCACCAGTCCCTGTCCACCGGAATCCACTACACCAGCCTGTTTCAGCACAGGCAGCATCTCCGGGGTCTGGGTCAGTACATACCTGGCATGCTCAATCACTGCAAGCAGGAAAGTCTCCATATCCTCCACACCGTCTGCCGCCAGTTCCCTGGCCTTCTCTGCACCGCCCCTGGCCACTGTAAGGATCGTACCCTCCTTGGGCTTCATCACTGCCTTATAGGCCGTCTCCACCGCCTTGTCAAAGGCATCCGCCAGCACAGGTATGGTCAGGAACGCTTCCTCCTTGATCCGCTTGGTGAATCCCCTGAACAGCTGGGATAGAATCACACCGGAATTCCCCCTGGCCCCCCGCAGGGAACCACTGGAAATAGCCTTGCAGATGGCACTCATGTCCGCACCCTCTGGCAGGGCAGATAGTTCTCTTGCAGCAGACATAATGGTCATCGTCATATTGGTTCCTGTATCCCCATCGGGTACCGGGAATACATTCAGTTCATTGATCCATTCCTTTTTGTTTTCCAGATTCTTTGCACCGGCCAAGAACATTTTAGATAGCAGTCCGGCATCGATTTGTTGTAAACTCACGGTATCTCCTCCTTAATCAATTACTCTGACACCATCTACATAGATGTTGATTTTCTCGATTTCAATGCCGGTAAACTCTTCCACCTTATACTTTACATTGCTGATCAGATTATCTGCCACGGCCAGGATACTCACGCCATAAGACACAATTACATGAAAGTCAAGAATCAGCTTATTGCGGTTGAGCGTCACGCTGATCCCCCTGGTGATACTGTCCATCTTCAACAGCCGTACCAGGCCGTCCTTCATATTGACACCAGCCATTCCCACGATTCCGAAGCATTCCACTGCCACACTTCCTGCGTAATGGGCGATCACTTCATTGTCGATGAAGATATTACCCATATGGGTATTCATAGAAGAACCTTTCATCTCTAAACCCTTCCTTTCTGCTACTCTGGGACTGTTCCACCAGCAGTTCCTAAAATAATGGCAACAGATATTTTATTACTGTTCCCTCAATCTTGCAAACATACATATACTTTATTTTAACAGCTTTCCCTAAAAAAGGAAATAATAAATATAAAAATAAAAAAAGATTTTTTTTTGCTTGCTTTTCTTGTATATTTCTGGTAAGATAACACTGTTGTGAGTTTATCTCACTAAATCTGCTACATTTGTAGGTGTCGAGGAGGTGTCAAAATGGCCAAATGTGATATTTGTGGCAAGGGAGTTCATTTTGGTAATAATGTAAGCCATTCTAATAGAAAAACCAAAGCAATATGGCACGCTAACGTGAAGCGCGTTAAGTGTATCGTGAACGGCAGCGCCAAAAGAATGCATGTATGCACCAGCTGCTTGAAGTCCGGTAACGTGGAAAGAGCATAACTCCTAACAATTTATTGTTGCTAAAAAGAGCAGATCTTGTATCTGCTCTTTTTATGTCCATTTTCCTGTTCTCTATAAGCTGTCGTTTTTATTCCTGCCCTCTGTTTCTCTCTGCCAGGGCGGCCTGTTCAAAATGTTTTTTCCTTCTAAGATATTCCCTGTTGATCAACTGTACCAGTTCCCCGTCTCCGGACAGGTTGTCCGGATGGAAGATCTTCATCAGATCCTTGTAGCGCTTGCGCAGGGCCAGGGGATTGGATGTCCCACGAAACAGGAGCTTAACGGAGTCCTCACAGTCCCTGCCGATTTCCGGCTCCGGGAAAAGACTGCCTGTCCGCCTCTGGGCAAGTTCTTTCCGCTGACGTTCGAAGCTGCGCCTGTCCTCTTCCAACTGCTTAAAGCCATTCTGCAGGATCGCCAGCTTCTTTTCAATGAACAGGCTTTCTTCCTTCAGCCGCTTCCGTTCCATCACCGTCCTGCGGTTCAGGTCTTCCAGTTCCCGCTGGAAGCGCACCCGCTCCTTCAGAAATTTTTCCTGGGAAGCGGCCAGTTCCTTTTTCTCATTTTCCAGACGGATATTTTCCCGAAAAAGCCATAGCTTGGCTTCCTTGAGCGGACTGGTATCTTCCGCCTTGTTTATCTCGTCCCAGTCTATCATTATGAACAACCTCTCAATCGCTGCAAAAGCAATTGTACCCCAAAAATAGTAATAGTGCAATGAGGATCAGGCCCACCAGCCGGTTCCTGGTGATCAGCATGATCAGCATCCCAATGGCGATAAAAAAAGCAATGAATCCAATTATTTTCTTCATGGTTTCTGCATCCTGGCCAGGCATAGAACCCTCCTGCACAGATGCCCGTTTTATCTTACTCTATTATATGCATAATATGGCGTGATATGGACTTATTTCTGGTCTTCCTCCTCAGGAAACGCAATGTCAACCACCTGGGCATCCGACATATCATCCACTTCCTTGGGCTTTGGCTTGGTAAATTTTTCCACAAGGTCAGGAATCATATCCAGAACCTTGGTGACAGCATCCTGGTTTTTGATATTCACAAGCTTCGTGTAACCGTCCCGGATCACCAGAACAGCGCTGGGAGTCATCTTTCCTCCCATGCCGCCTGCACCGGAGGCGGCATTTTTCTGGCCATTGCTGCCACTTCCCGCTCCTACACCAAAGCTTACATCCACCAGAGGCAGGATGATGGTGTCTCCCACCTGAGTGGCCTCTCCCACTACCGTCTTCGTGGAAAGGACTGTATCCATGCCCTTAAGCAGGGATTCCACTACACCTTGGAACTGATTCTCTTTATCTGCCATTTTCTTTCCTCCCGTTTTTACATTTTTTGATCAATGTCTTCAAGTCTTCATCCAGGAACATCTGCAGTCCGTTCCAGACCAGAACGGCAAGGGTGATACGTCCCGCTAACCTGACCTGGCCGGACAGCACTGCATCCGCAAAGTCAGGCGTCACTGCCACATTCCTTCCAGGTTGCGGGGCTATCATGCAAAAAGCACCATAGAGATACCCTGTGGTATCCGGGGAGCCTGTCCCAAAGACAATATCTGCCTTGCATTTCCTGGGGTGCAGATGATGCAGGATCTTCCCGAAACGATGCTTTGCCCGGGACAGGCACTGGCTGGTGGATTCTGCCTGTAACAACTCCACATAATAGGATATATTTTCCCAGATTTCCTTTATTTTATCATATAAGTTCTGTATTGTGTACTTCAACTTTGTAATTTTTGCCAGGATCCCGGCTTCTTCCCCATAAGCCTCCTGCCCGGAGCTGTCCGGGCAGGAGGGATCTTCCTGTTTTGGTACACTGGTACAGGATTCCTGCTGTCTGTCGGCAACAGCAGCTCGCTCTTCTTTGGAGGGATCCTTTTCTCCTGCATTTTTTTCCGGCGGTATCCTGTCAGAAGCTTTTTTGCTCTTTTTCTGCTTTTTCGCAGGCTTACCGGCAGAGTCAAAAAGAGGAAGCCACAGCAGTTTTACGGTGAACCTGCCCGGCTGGGGATAGTCGCCCTTTGCCCGCAGAACCCCTAGAAGCCAGTCTGCCCGCAGCTTAAAGATGGTATCTTCCCCTTCCCTTTTTCCAAAGACCCGGTAGCGGACAGGGAAGAACAGGACCAGCAGCAGAAATACCAGTACAAGCCCCAGTATAACCAGGATCAGGATGCCTGTTACAGCCAGGATTTGTAAGATCACACTCCACATAGCAAATACTCCTTCAGGCAACAGTCCCCTCTCTTGTGCAAACACTCCCTTGTGATCTGTTCCACCAGCCCCACAGCCTCCTCGTGGCTGCCAGCAAGCCCCACCACAAATGGGGGGTTGTCCTTATAGTATTTCCAGGACAGCTGTCTTGCTTCATAGATTTCCAGCAGATCGAAAGGGTTACGGGAAATGGTAAGCAAATAAACCCTGGAAAGACAGGGACTGTTTTCCAGCTTTTTTTTGATTCTTCTCAGATTTTTCTCACTGATACTCTCCCCCAGGTACAATTCCGGGTGATAGGTAAGTGCGATTGCCATATTCGTAATCCCGCTATGCCGTGTAATTCTTTAAAAATATTTCCGGCTACCCCACAGATTGTTCTTCTTCAGTTCCAGATATTCATTATAGGCTTTCTCCAAGATCTGTTTCTCATTGGAGAACTTCAGCAGATGATAGGCTTCATGATATTTATAGAAGCCGGAATCCACGAAGAACTCCTCTCTTTGTGGCTTGCTGTAATAGCTGTCCGCCATCATCAGGTACCAGTGAACTTCTTTCTCCACGGTATCCTCGGGTACCGTAAAGCTATATTCGCTGGTGCCGATGTACTTGACAATGGTAGCTTTCGCTCCGGATTCCTCAAGCACCTCCCGCAGTGCAGTATCTTTGTATTCTTCTCCCTGCTCCACTGTGCCTTTTGGCAAGACCCAGCCCTCGTATTTGTTTTTATAATTTTTATACAAGAGAAGTATCTTTCCACGAAATATTACCACACCGCCACAGCTTGTTGCCTCTATCATTGCAATCCCTCCTGACTGGTGTGCCATTAGACCAACTAAGGACTAGTATAGTCTAATATTTCCAGAAGCGCAACCATTATTTTATTCCCGCGAGCAATGAGCCAAGTCAACAAGGTTGACTTTGTGCCGTTGCTGGCACGAGCATTTGGCGAATGCCGCGAGTGTCAATACCCCGCAGCTTGCTGCGTTGGAAGATTGATGCCCCGCCGGCTTGCTGCGGGGTAATTGACTTCCTGCTTCTCCTTAAAATATACGTCAAAGAGCCTTCTTGCAATGGGGACAGCATAGTCTCCGCCGCTGCCTGCCCCTTCCACAAGAATGGTGACACACACCTCAGGGTCTTCCACAGGGGCAAAGCCAGTGAACCAGGCATGGCTCTCCCCTGCCGCATTGTACTCCGCAGAACCTGTCTTGCCTGCGGCGGTATAGGCCTGGCCGGACAGCTTCGTGGCTGTTCCTGTCTCTACCACGGCCTGCATCAGATCCACCAGCAGGGCTGCCTCCTCTTCTTGCATAAGGCGTCCATACGCTTTTGGTCCGAATGTCTTCACCACATCCCCCTGGTCATTCTCCACATGGTCTATCACATAGGGTTGCATAAGCACACCCCTGTTTGCGATGGCACTGGTGATCATGTTCAGATGCATGGGGGTAATCTGGGTCCTGCCCTGGCCGATGGCAGTCTGCATCATTTCCTCTGTACTGCTTTCCTCGGTGATCCTTACACTGCTTCTGGAATATCCCAGGGAAAGAGGCAGATCCTGGTCAAACAGCAGATCCTCCAGGACATCCAGCAGCAGCGCCCGGTCAAGTTCCAGTCCCATGCTGGCAAAAGAAGAATTGCAGGATCTGGCAAAAGAACCACAGAAATCAACCTTGCCGTGGCGGGTACCCCGGTAACAGCGGATACGGCTGTCTCCGGACTTGAATGCACCTTTACATTGGAAGGTGTATGACTTCGTATCTTCCTGCTGGCGCATATATGCCAGGGCTGTGACAATCTTGAACGTGGATCCCGGCGGATACAGCCCCTGTGTAGCTCTGTTCACCAGGACGGAACTGTTCTCATCCTCCACAAGATCCTCCCAGATGGCAGCAATCTCACCCGGATCAAAATCCGGATGGGATACCAGGGCCAGGATCTTTCCTGTCTTCACCTCCGTTACAAGGATAGCTCCTTTGTATACATTCAGCTGGGCATCCGCCACCTGCTGGATCTGTACATCCAGGGTGGTAAAAACGCTGTCCCCCGGATTCTTCACCCCTGCCATGGCATTGGCCACCTTGCTACGCAGGGGCGTATTGGTGTTGATCAAGTAATAGTTTGCCAAGGACTCTACCCCCATACGTCCCTGGGTGGAATACCCCACAATATGGGAAAACAATTTCCCGAAAGGATAGACCCGGGTCTCCTCCTGGGATGCATCCAGCACTGTTTGTGCCAGTACCTGGCCGTCCCGGTCATAGATCGGGCCCCTGTAGTTGCGGGACAGCAGTATCTTCTGGCGGGAGTTGTAGCTGTTGTTGATCATATCCTGCTCCCTGGTAGCCACGAAATACCCCAGGAAGCCTATGAGAACCACAAATAGTAACACAAACACACCGCCGGAAACCGCAATCTGGATCCGGTTATCCTCTTTGGCTCTGGTTCCTGTCTCCCGGCTCTTTTTGTCCTGGCTCTCCTGGCCTTGCTTCTTTTGGGCCTGGTCTTTTCTCTCCCGGCTCTTTTTGTCCCGGTTCTCCTGGCCTTGCTTCTTTTGGGTCTGATCCTCCCTTCCCCGGTTCCTTTTGTCCCGGCTGGCCGTACCCTGGCCCCTTTCTCCCGGCGCCGTCGCCCGCAAAGGTTCTTTTTCTCTTCTCCGCATACCGGCCTCCTTCCTGCTGCAGCCTGATGTAAATTCCCTGTACAAAGAAGAACATAAACATGGTAGCCATGACACTGCTCCCGCCGTAGCTGACAAAAGGAAGCGTAACCCCGGTCAGTGGAATCAGCCGGATACCACCGCCCACGGTCAGAAAGATCTGGAAGATATACAGGATTCCAAATCCATACACCACCAACTGGTAGAACCTGTCACGGATCTTTGCCGCCATCTTCATCATATCCAGAAAGCTCACCAGCATCACCAGGAGCATACAGATTCCGAACAGCACCCCCAGCTCTTCGCAGAGGGCCGAAAAGATGAAATCGGATTCCACAAAAGGAATGGCTGTGGGATTCCCCTGCATCAGTCCCATGCCGAACCAGCTTCCGCTGCCTATGGCGAACAGGGACTGGGTGAGGGCATATCCTTTGCCGTCAATGTATGTCCAGGGATCCATCCAGGCCAGTACCCTGGACTGGACATGGCCGAATACCCGGAAAGCCCCATAAGACGCAACACTTCCTCCGGCGGCACCTGCCAGAAGATAAAGAGGATTACCAGTGGCCACAAATACCAGGAATACATACCCCACAAAGAAGACCAGTGCACTGCCCAGATCCTTCGACAGCACCAGTATGCCCACGTGGATCCCGGCCACCACTCCCGTCAACGCCACCCTGTGGAAAGTACGTTTCTCCCACAGGGCGCCTGCCACAAAAAGAACAAACAGGATCTTCACGAATTCCGATGGCTGGAAGGTTATATCCCCAATGGAAAAAGAGAGCCTGGAGCCGTAGGTCTGCTCCCCTGCCACCAGTACGGTTCCCAACAACAGAATCCCCACCGCCCCGTAGATCCAGGTCAGTTTCTTCCAGAAGCGGAACCGGTTTAACAGATACGGAATCACCAGGGATATGCTTAAGGTCACCAGTACATAGAGATACTGCCGCACAGCCTTTTCAAAAAAAAGCCGGGACAAGATACAGAACCCGCACCCGATAAGCATACACATATGCTGCAGAAGCAACCGGTCCACATGCTCATAGATCATGGGCACCACCAGAACCGCCACCAGTAGAAAAATCTGTACAAACACATAGTACAATACATATTGCAGGTTTCCGCTTACCAGAAGCAGGTTCCCGAAGAACAGCAATTGCATCAGAAACAGGAGAAGATTCTGGAGTACATAGATCCCTCCCATCTTCTCTCTGAACAGGGCTATTAAGCCAGCCAGGACATAACATACCCCACAGGCTGCAATCCCATACCGGGACAATTCTGTCACATACTCCTGCATGAAACCATTCCTTCCCAAACCATCTCAAACATCTCCGGGATACCGCCAACTGACCAGGTCAGACAGACTGACCGGCCTGTGCAATCCTGCCTTTTGTGCCTTACTCTACGCCGCGCCTTTCATGCCCGGTGGTATAGGATCCCGGAAGGAAGTCTTCCCCTTTCCCTGTTAGGAAAAAGCAGAGGATCCTTCTCATTTCCTCCCCGCTCTCCAGCGTAAAATCAAGTCGCAGGTCTGCCGGATCCCCCGCTTTTCCCGGCCGGGATTCCTTCAGCAAAAGCGGCACACTGTTGTAGATGATATTCAGACAATGTCTGCAACGATATACCACAGGGAATTCCTTATGGTACCGGTCCTGCAGGCATAGTATGCCACTTTCCCCGGCGTTGTCCCGCATCGGCCTTTCGCCTTTCCCACAGGATCCCATTGTCTTTCGCAGGCAGTTCGCCGTCACCATCATAGGGATCCTGCCATAGACGATCCGCTCACAAGGCAGCCCCGCCAGGGAAAGTACCTGCCGCTCTCTGGCATTTAATTCATAGGGAAGGCAGAAACCTGCGGTCTCATTTCCCAACCAGTCTGCGGTCTCCTGGTTCCAGCAATAGACGCCGGCATCTGTGCGCACAGGATAACCTGCCCTGCAGGCGTGCATTTCCTCTTTCAGGAATCCCAGGCCGTCCAGGGAACGGGCCAGGCAGCCCTCAAAGCCTTCTCCTCTCTTTAGGATGTGCAGAAGCTGTCGGAGATATCCTTCCTCCCCCTTCCTGACAATGTGGGGGAGGGCTGCCATACACTGGATGTCTTCCGGCAGGTTCCGGCGCAGGGCCAGCACTTCTTCTGTCTGTGCCACCAGCAGATCACCTTCCACATAGACCCGCCGCACAGGTGCTTCCGGGTACTGGCATGACACTTGAATCAGCATGCGCAACTGTTCCAGGGTGCTTACCAGTATCGCCCAGCCAGGCATTTCCGGAGACATTCCCACATCCTGCATCGGTGCAGATACGGCACCGGTTGGGACACCCATGGCATGTCCCCCTGCAGGGCTGTACCCCTTCGCCCTGCGGATATGTTCTTCCAGCTCTGCCAGGGCCGTCCGCCTAAGTTCATTGATCTGTTTCAAGGAATAGAAAGCGTCCCGGGATACCTGCACGGTGATGCGTTCTGCATAGAAGACACTGTCTCCCAGCTTTCCAAGCTGCTTCTCCACGTTCTGCCGGGTAATGGGCTGCCTTTGGGCCATGGCTACCACCTCTCCCTGCAGGGACACCTGGCATCCTTCTGCCTGTAGGGTAACCCTGGCCCGCTCACCGGTTCGGAAGCTGGCTTCTACAGACAGGGGGATTCTGACCCGGTCAGTCAGGTACTTTCGCCGGATTTCTTCAAGCAAAATCTCCTGGGTGCCGCTGTAGGCCGGATTCTGCAGGGTTACCATATCCCTGCCATTTCGTTTAAAATAGTAACCGTCCTGAAGAGCACTTCTGACGTAAAGAGAGGAAAGCGCCTCTATGTCTGAGGCGGCTACCTCGAAATCTGCGGCGGCTGCCTCATCTCCCTTTTCCTCCTGTAAGGCATAATACATATCCACATATCGGCGGTATATGGCAGTGACTCCTGCAGCATATTCCGGCTTCTTCATACGGCCTTCTATCTTAAAGGAGTCAATTCCCGCCTGGATCAGTGCCGGAATATGTTCTATGGTACACATATCCTTCAGGCTCAAAGGATAGTTCTCCATATCTGCTGCTGTTTTGGTTCCCTTTACTGTGTAGGGCAGCCTACAGGGCTGGGCGCATCTGCCACGGTTGCCGCTGCGTCCCCCCAGAATACTGCTGAACAGGCACTGCCCGGAATAACAGTAACACATTGCGCCATGGATAAAACTTTCCACTTCCAGACCGGTGGAATGCTTTAAGGCTGTCAGTTCCTCCAGGTCCAGTTCCCTGGCAGGTACGATACGGCTGACCCCCATATCCTTTAGCAGCCTGGCTCCGTAGGAACTGCACAAGGTCATCTGGGTGCTGGCATGAAGGCCAAGCCCGGGAAACAGTCTCTTAATCCTGGCCAGTGCCCCCAGATCCTGTACAATGACTGCATCCAGCCCTGCCTCATAGAAAGGATCCAGGTAGGCATCCAGCCCTATCCTCTCTGTTTCCTTCACCAGGGTATTCACTGTCAGATATACTTTCACGCCAAATAAATGGGCATACCTGATGCAGGATACCAGTTCCTCCGTTGTAAAATTCTGCGCATAGGCCCTGGCACCAAAACGGCTGCCAGCCAGATAAACCGCATCAGCCCCTGCATGTACCGCCCCGTAAAATCCTTCCGGATTGCCGGCAGGAGACAGCAATTCCACCTTTTTGTCTGTTCTCATTTCCAATCCCTTCTAAGGATGCCAAAAGGCTGCCCGAACCCGGACAGCCAATTTCATTTTTTCTTTAACTCTGTTTCCAATCGCACAATCTTCTTTGCATTTTCATTCAGCTCTTTCTGGAAATCCTTCGCCTGTGCCTCGGCGCTCTCCAGTTTCATCTGGGCTGAAATCAGTTCATGCTTCAAGTCGTACATCTCCTTTTCCCTGGACTGTAATTCGTCCTCCAGGACGGCGATCTGCTTCTTGGCCTTGAAATAATCATCCGCAATATTCAACTGAAGCAGCACTCCCTGGGTGTCCATGGGCTGTCTGCGGAAGCTGTCTACCTTGCTGTATTCATTGACCTTGTTGTTGATATAGGAGGCTACCTTCTGCAGATATTCCTCACTCTCATATCCGCTCAATGTATATACCTTCCCGCCTATAATAACCTCTGTATCTGTTTTGGATGACATGCCGCCACACCTTTCTGCTGTGATTCCTGCGTTTCGAGAATACTGTCATTATATATCAAAATCCACATACAGGCAAGCAGAATTATCACGTTCTGACAGAACCCAGATGATGATAGGCAAACTCTGTGACCATCCGCCCTCTGGGTGTACGGTTGAGGAAACCGTTCTTGATCAGGTATGGCTCATACACATCCTCAATGGTGCCAGCGTCCTCTCCTATGGCCGCCGCCAGGGTATCCAGACCCACAGGTCCCCCGTCAAATTTCTGGATCATGGTCATCAGTATGTTCCTGTCAATATGATCCAGCCCCAGCCTGTCCACATCCATCAGATCAAGGGCTGTCCTGGCTACATCTTCTGTGATCACCCCATCGTATTTTACCTGTGCGAAATCCCGTACCCGCTTTAGGATCCGGTTGGCAAGCCTGGGTGTTCCCCGGCTCCTGCGGGCCATCTCCATGGCACCTTCCGGCTCTATCCCCACCTCCAGGACCCTTGCAGAATGCAGGATAATCAGCTGCAATTCCTCTACTGTGTAAAAATCCATGTGGTAGATCATCCCGAACCGGTCCCGCAGGGGCGCTGTCAGCAGGCCGGCCCTGGTCGTAGCACCCACCAGGGTAAACCTGGGAAGCTCCAGGCGCACACTGCGGGCCGTGGATCCTTTGCCGATCATGATATCTATGCAGTAATCCTCCATGGCAGGATACAATACCTCCTCCACCTGCCTGTTCAGGCGGTGGATCTCATCTACAAAGAGCAGGTCACCCTCCTCCAGGTTATTCAGAACTGCCGCCATCTCCCCGGGCTTCTCAATCGCCGGACCACTGGTTACCTTCAAGTGTACCCCCATCTCATTGGCAATGATTCCTGCCAGGGTGGTCTTCCCCAAACCAGGAGGCCCGTAGAACAACACATGATCCAGGGCGTCCCCACGTTGCTTTGCCGCTTCAATATAGATCTTCAGATTTTCCTTTACCTTGGATTGACCGATATAGTCGTCCAGCTTCTGGGGGCGCAGGCTCCCTTCTATCTTCACATCTTCTTCTGTCAGATTTGTCTCTATCATTCTCTTGGGCATGTATGCTTCCCTCTTGCTTTTCCATCCATCCTGGATACCCCATTCCCCTGCAAGGAAACCTGTAAGGGCACCGGTTCTTTTAGAACATTTTCTTCAAAGCTGCCTTCAGCACAGCACCGGAATCCATCTCTTCTATCCCTTCAATGGCATTCACCGCCTTCATGGCCTCTGCCTGTGCATATCCAAGGGACATCAAGGCTTCCACGGCCTCTTTCTTCTGCGGCGTATCCACGGAAAGTGTATGGGCAGCGCCATAGTCCGCAATCTCCCGTTCTATCAAGGCATCCTCTATCTGGATCTTCCCCTTCAAATCCAGTATCAGGCGCTCTGCCGTCCGTGCACCGATCCCGGGCGCCTTGGTGATGGCCTTGGCATCTCCTGTCATAATGGCATAACGCAGGGCATCTGCGTCAAGCACCGAGAGAATGGCCAGCCCTCCCTTTGGCCCGATCCCGCTGACCGTAATGCACTGCCTGAATATATCCAGGTCTTTTTTCGCAAGGAACCCATAGAGCTGGAAGGTATCCTCCTTCACGTTGGTATAGGTATGCAGTTTCACCGGCTCCCCGGTCCCTGGCAGCCTGGATGCCGTATCTGCCGAAATCTTCACATTATAACCGATACCGCCTGCCTCTACCACCACATTGTCTTCTGTAATCTCTTCAATGATTCCCTTCACATATGCAATCATACAATCCCTCTCCTGCCAGCCCGGCCTGTCTTATCCTGCATTATTCTACCACAGCAGAACATATGTTTCAAGCATATGGTGCATATTATGCTGCAGCCCCTGCCCCTTCTGTCCGGGTCCTGAGTAATCTCCGGTATACCACGCCAAAGCAGACCAGATGCACTAGGAAGGTCAGCCCCCAGCTTATGGGGTAAGACAGATACAGGCACTCCAGACTGCGGTACTGCTGGAAAATGGTATAGATCCACACCATCCTGAGCAGGCAGGCTCCTGTCAGGGATACCAGCATGGGCATAACGGCATATCCTATGCCCCGCAAAGCCCCTACAATCACATCCATCATACCACACAGGAAATAGGGCAGACAGATATAGAACATTCGCAGAACACCATATTGGATGACTTCCGGATCGGTGGAATAGAGCTTCAGCAGATGACCGCCCAACAGGTAAAACAGGCTCCCCATGGTCAAGCCTACTACCACCACAGCCACCTCACAGATCAGCAATACTTTTCCCACTCGCTTGAATTTCCGGGCACCATAGTTCTGTCCGCAGAAGCTGATGGTAGCCTGGTGGAATGCATTCATGGCTGTATAGACAAAGCTTTCCAGGTTAGCCGATGCGGTATTGCCCGCCATGGCAATGGAGCCGAAGCTGTTCACTGAGGACTGGATCAGCACGTTGGAGATGGAGAACAGAGCACCCTGGAGTCCCGCAGGCATTCCGATCCGGAACATTTTCACCAGTTTGTCCGGCGCTATGCGCATCCCTGCAAGCTCCAGCCGGTAGACACTGTCCGTACAGACCAGACAGCGGAGTACCAGGGCTGCGGAGATGGCCTGGGAGACTACTGTGGCAATGGCCACGCCTGCCACGCCCATGGAAAATGCAATCACAAACACCAGGTTCAACAGCACATTGACCACACCTGCCACCAGCAGATAATACAGAGGCCGTCTGGTATCCCCCACTGCCCGTAGCACAGCACTGCCGAAATTATAGGCCATCATAAAAGGCATCCCCACAAAGTAGATCCGCATATACAACACGGAGTGGCCGATCACATTCTCTGGTGTCCCCATCCACCCCAAAGCAGGCTTGGAGACGAAGAATCCCACCAGCACCAGAATGGTACCGCATACCACGGACGTTGCAACAGCCGTCTGCACCATTTCTTTTAACTCCCGCTTCTGTCCTGCCCCGTAGAACCTTGCCACCAGCACATTGGCACCTACAGACAGCCCGATGAAGAGATTCACGATCAAGTTGGTCAAGGAACTGGTGGAACCTACAGCCGCCAGGGCATCATTGCCTGCAAATCGTCCCACTACCACAATATCCGCCGCATTGAACATAAGCTGCAGAATGCCGGAAAGCATCAACGGCACATAAAAAATAAGGATTTTCCCCAGAAGGGGACCATTACACATGTCGATCTCGTATTTTTTCGATATACTCTTCTCCATACCAATACCCTCTTGCACATGCCTGCTGCCACTGAAAAAACATTCCCTTCACACTTTATCCCAACCACAGACAAATTGCAACACAAAAGCATCCTTTCTGCAAAAAGATTTGCAAAAGGATGCTCCTGTGCCCCCGGCCCTGTTTCAAGGGCCACAGCAGCCCACAGACTGCGGTATATGCCAGTTCAGAACATTCACGACTTGCCATTGATATAATTGACAAGTCCCTCTGCCGCAATGATTTTCTGCATGAACTCCGGAAATGCCTGTCCCTGAAAGGAGGTGCCCTTTGTCACATTGGTGATAATGCCAGAATCAAAATCTATCTCCACCTGGTCTCCGGCTTCGATTCCCCTGCTGGCCTCCGGACACTCTATGATGGGCAGCCCGATGTTGATGGCATTGCGGTAGAAGATCCTGGCGAAGGTCTCTGCGATGACGCAGCTCACACCGGCAGCCTTGATGGCGATGGGCGCATGCTCCCTGGAGGAGCCGCAGCCGAAATTCTTATCCGCTACAATGATGTCTCCCTTTTTCACTTTGCCGATAAAGTCCTTGTCAATATCCTCCATACAGTGGGCGGCAAGTTCTGCCGGATCGGAAGTGTTCAGATATCTTGCCGGAATGATCACATCTGTATCTACATTATCCCCATATTTGAAAACGGTTCCTTTTGCGTTCATAATGATCCTTTCTATGATAATATTCTGTGCGGTCCTGCAATCCTTCCCGCTATGGCACTGGCGGCGGCAACTGCCGGACTTGCCAGATAGATCTCGCTTGTTACATGTCCCATACGGCCCACAAAATTACGGTTGGTGGTGGACACACAGCGCTCCCCCTCCGCCAGGATCCCCATATATCCGCCCAGACAGGGACCACAGGTGGGCGTACTTACAATGGCTCCCGCCTGGATAAAGGTCTTTAAGAGTCCCTCCTCCATGGCCTGCATATAGATCGCCTGGGTGGCCGGGATCACGATACAGCGCATTCCCTTTGCCACATGCCGGTCCTTTAGGATCCTGGCAGCGCACCGCAGGTCATCCAGGCGTCCGTTGGTGCAGGAACCGATGACCACCTGGTCTATGGCAATGGGTTCCATCTGTTCGATCTCATCAATGGTATGAGTGTTCTCCGGCAGATGGGGAAATGCCACCGTAGGGCGCAGCGCACTGAGATCAATGGTATATTCCGCGTCATAGACGGCATCCGGATCCGCCTCATATATCTTGTATGGCCTTGTGGAATGTTCTTCCATATAGCTGACCGCCAGGGCATCCACCGGGAAGATCCCGTTCTTGCCCCCGGCCTCAATGGCCATATTGGCAATGGTGAAGCGATCGTCCATGGACAAAAAGCCGATACCATCCCCCACGAACTCCATGGACTTGTACAAGGCTCCATCCACACCGATTCTGCCAATGATATGCAGAATCACATCCTTGCCGCTGACATAGTCCCCTGGCTTTCCGGTGAGGACAAAACGGATGGCTCCCGGCACTTTGAACCAGGCCTTGCCAGTGGCCATCCCGGCTGCCATGTCAGTGCTCCCCACACCTGTGGAGAAAGCACCCAGGGCGCCGTATGTACAGGTGTGGGAATCTGCCCCAATGATCACGTCACCAGCCACAGTGAGCCCCTTTTCCGGCAGCAGGGCATGTTCAATTCCCATCTCCCCCACCTCAAAATAATTGGTAATCTCATTCCTGCGGGCAAATTCCCGGACACATTTGCAGTGTTCTGCAGACTTAATATCTTTGTTGGGTACAAAATGATCCGGAACCAGAGCGATCTTATCCTTATGGAACACACCTTCTGTCTTGAACTTCTCCATCTCCTTGATGGCTACCGGACTGGTGATGTCATTGCCCAGCACCAGATCCAGGTCTGCCTCGATGAGCTGTCCGGCCCGAACCTCCGAAAGCCCTGCGGCAGCGGCCAGGATCTTCTGTGTCATAGTCATTCCCATAGCTTCAACCATGCCTTTCTGTATAATCTGATCTTCCCAATCATGATAGCATACCCGGCTGATTAGTTCAAACATTACTTCTTGATTTTTCTTACTGAATTTACCCTGGAAGTTACGCTCACACTGCCCGGATGTCTTTCGGCAGACGGTGACCTGTGTCCTCAGGGGATACCCCGGCTAAGGAACAATGTCATATCACCTGCAAAGAGCAGATAGATGGCCCCCAGCCCTGCCACGATCAGAAAGGTACCTGCTATGCCCAGGATCCCGGCCGTAGCCACACTTTTCCTCCTATATTTTGCAGTAGCTGCCAACAGCAGGACACCAATGACAGCCAGGCAGATCATTAGTAGCAGATACATATGCACCTCCTTTACACATGCCAGGTGGTTGTCACCTTGAAGAGATCACCATCCACCTCCAGTTCCAGTTTCCCCCCTTGCAATTCTGTGAAACTCTTGGCGATAGCCAGACCAAGGCCGCTGCCTTCTGTATTGCGGGAGGAATCCCCCCTCACAAAGCGTTCCGTCAGTTCACAGGAGTCCACTGTGATCTCCTGGGCGGAAATATTTTTTAGTGTGATCATCACCGTATCGTCAACCCGGAAGCCATTCACGTAGACCCTGGTTCCCGGCATGGCATATTTCGCAATGTTGCCAAAAAGATTCTCAAAGATCCTGTAAGTCTTCTGGCTGTCCAGAGGCAGTATCACCTTCTCCTCCGTCAGATTCATGCGAAGATCCAAGGCAGAGGCTTCCAGCTTATCGCTAAGTTCAAAGGCCACCTGTTTTACCAGGTTCATGATATCCACATCCACAATGTTCAGTGTTATGTTCTGGGATGTGGCTTTGCTGACTTCAAAGAGATCTTCAATCAGCACTTTCAGCCGCAGGGACTTCCGCTCCAGGGTGTCCAGGTACTCCCGTCTCTGTTCCGGTGTAATGCTCTCGTCCTTGAGCAGATTCACATAGGTGATAATAGCAGTAAGTGGCGTCTTTAAGTCATGGGACACATTTGTAATCAGTTCTGCTTTCATACGCTGGCTTTTCACCTCATCTTCCACAGCTTTTTTAAAACCGTTCTGAATCTTGTATACCTGGGGTTTGAAAGGCTCAAATATCCCCAGATCCTCATGAAGGGATACATTCAGGTTGCCCTCTGCCATAGCATCCACTGCCTTGAGCAGCAGACCATACTTTTTCTGGAGATCGCTGACGTACTTGCGCAGAACCAGGTACAAGACTGCCGAATAGGCCACCGTTATGCCAACACCTCCGAACCACAGGATACTGATCACAAACAGCACACAGGCATTCAGAATCACCGTCTTCAAGATGATCCTATGAGCATTCCGGGTCAGATCCATGTGTTCCGCTGCGTGGTATACCTGCTGACACTTACTCTTGGCATAGGGGAAGAACCGGTAGACCAGACTGCGCTGCCGGATATACTCTTTGATCCCCATATCCCAGATAGCCCTGGCACAGACCCCAAAATACCACCAGCAGAAAAAAAACAGCGTAAGTACCGACAGGTTCAGAACCATTACCAGCAATGCTGCAACCCCATATGGCGCCCCCATATAGTTCACCATGGCTTCCCGCATACTACCGCTGATCACTGCGGTAGCCATGCGGATCACAGCAAAGCAACCGGCAAACACAAACACACCTGCCCCAAAGAGAACTTCAAAGCTGAATCTACACATTTTCTCATTCTGCCAGGGCTTCGTGGAACCCAGTACCGGCAGGAAACTGCCCAGCAGAAAGGCTGCCAGGATACACAATACCAGAATCCCCGCCAGCTCATCCTGAATCAATGCAGAATAGACATTTTCCCCATAGGCACGCTGTTCCTCAAACGCCAGGTAGCCAGTCCCTGATCTATAATCCATGGTAATCCATTTCTGGATGGGATAGGTATTACCGGACATACGTTTCTCCCACGCCTGCCGGGAAATCGCATATATCACGGTACAGTCCCTGGGACCTTTTATGGTGCCATACTGCTGAAAACAGGCCATATTGTTTTCCATATGTTGTATTAATGTGTTTTCCCGGATCACTTCATAGGCCATCTTCCGGATCTGCTCCACATCATTTCCATGGATTTCTTCCCCTATGGAGACCTGGCCTGCCCCGTCAAACACAAAACTCAGCAGGAAATATTGGTCCTGCAGGGAATCGTCCTTCAGATCTTTCTCAGACATATTGGTGACATACTCCCCGGTAAGGTCATCCCGGATCACATAGCCGTAATTGTTGTTGAGTCCGGGAAAATCATTTTCCAGGGACTGAAAATAGCCATTCAGATTGGAGATTTCCTCCCTTACATCATAATACATATCCTGGGACATGCCTTTTTTATAGGGATTTTCCTGCCCTGGAAGATACTCCTCCTTTGCGGAAGCATCCTGGCTGGCAGGATCCTCCTCTCCGGTTGCCTCTGCCGGGCCAGGATTGTCTTCCAGATCCTCTTCCTCCTCATTACAGAAGGATTCGCTGTCCTCATACTGGTACAAAAGTTCCATGTCTGTAAGCCATCCATATCCTTCCTCCGTCTCCAGGAAGATCTCACTGTAGCCACCGGCAGACTGGGTCTTCAGATTATACAGATCCCGGTAGAGCAGAAAGGTATTCTGGTAGAGCCAGCCAATGTTGTTGGCATTCTCTATCACCTGATAGCCACTTTTTACGGCATAGGAGTGGAACAGCCCATAAAAGGAGGAAAGGGCCGCCGCCCCCAGAAGGCTGACTGCCATGCCCCAGAAAATCCAAGGCCTTTTCTGGTACAATCCTCTGACCCCCTTTCCTGGATCCGGACCGTTTCCAGGGTGCTGTTCCTTCCACTCCTGCGTCCCTTCCACAGGTTTTTCTTCCGCATGCTTTTTCCCAAACACTCCCATACGCTCTCCTCCGGGTATCTATGATGCCCTGCCATGCTCTGCCTGTATTTATCTGTGCCAGCCCGCTATCTGCCTTCCGGTTTCTCTGTCCGGGCTTGCAGCCATGTCCGGCCCCCTGCCTGTGCCCGGACATTCTTGTGTCCAGGTATTCCTGTGTCCTCACTGCCGGTCAATCTTATATCCCACACCCCAGACCACTTTCAGGTATTTGGGGTTCTTAGGGTCTATCTCGATTTTCTCCCGGATATTCCGCACATGTACCATGACGGTGTCTGTGTTCACTGCTTTTTCGTTCCAGACCCGCTCATAGATCTCATCTGCGGAGAAGACCCTGCCGGGATTCTTGATCAGCAGCTGTACGATCTTGAACTCCATGGGGGTCAGCTTCACCGGTTCTCCATCCACAGTCACTTCCACCGTATCCTCATTCAGTTCCAGGCCGCCAATGGTATATATATGTTCCTTGCCACCATCCTCACTGACTGCGGACAGGTACTTGGAATATCTGCGCAGGTGGGAATTCACCCGGGCTAATAGTTCCAGGGGAGTGAACGGCTTTGTCACATAGTCATCTGCCCCCATATTCAGTCCCATGATCTTGTCAACTTCCTCCGACTTGGCGGAGAGCATGATCACAGGAAATTCATAGTTTGCCGCCCGCAGCTTCATCAGCATGGTAACACCGTCCATCACAGGCATCATGATATCCACGATAGCCAGATGGAATTCCTCCTGCTCCATGGCCTTTAGGCCTTCCACCCCATTTGCTGCCTGCCTCACCTCATATCCCTGGTTTTTCAGATATATCTCAATTCCTGCGCGGATCTCCTTGTCATCTTCCACCACCAGGATACGATACTGTCCATTTTCCATATGTCTGTCTCCCCTCACTCTTCCATGTAGATGTCTGCATTGCAACAACCTTATTATAATAACAGGACGCCTTCTGTGCAACTGCTTCTTCGCTATATTCCAGGGCCGTTTCCAGAGCAGCCTGTTCCATGGCCAGCCGGTCTGAGGGATCCTGGTACAGATACCAGGCCAGCCGGTCTGCGTATTCTTCCACATCCTCCCCTGTGAGAATCCCGTTTACACCGTCCTGCACCAGGTCTGACACCCCGGAAGCTGCCACCGCGATCACAGGGGTTGCTCCTGCCAGGGCTTCCAGCACCACAATGCCCTGGGTTTCTGTCCTGGAGGCAAACAGAAAAGCATCTGCCGCTGCAAAATAAGGAGGAAGCTTCCCATTTGCCACGGTTCCCGTGAAAACCACCTGTTCAGAAAGCCCAAGCTCTGCACATCTTTCCTGCAAAGATACCCTGTCATCCCCATCCCCCACCATAAGCATCCGGAAACGGCTGCCGTACCTGGCTTTGAACCGGGCAAGCCCCTCCAGCAGAAAAGAGACATTCTTCTCATGAGACAGCCGGGATACTGTCAAAAGAAGGGGCATATCTTCCGCCCCATACCGGCTTCTGATCTGCTGTTTCTCCTGGGGTGTTACCACAAAACCTGCTTTCTCTATACCTGTCGGAAGCACGCCCAGCCTCTCAGGCTCCACTTTGCACACCTGGGTCAGATACTGTTCCATGCCTGCCGTAGGGGCAAACACATAGTCACAATGCTTCAAGAACGTATGCAGATAGGCCGGTACCATCCTGTCCTTGACCAGGTGCAGGCTTGAAGCAGCCGCCCTGGCCATAAAGCCATCCCCGTCCGCCGCCTTTTGTTCCATCTTCTTCACTACCCCTGCATAGCCCAGGTACTGCTCATACCGGGTATGATACGTAAACACAAGCGGGATCCTGTATTTCCGGGACAGACGCACAGCCGTACGTCCTACCAGCATCGGATGGTGGACATGGATAATATCATATGTTTCCTTCCGGAATGCTTTCCCGATCCGCAGGTCGAAGGGATTCGGCAGGACAACACCGCCAACAAAACGTTTCAAGAGGGTCCCATAGCGGATCACATTGTTCTCTTCCTGTTGTTCCTCATAGGTGGGGGCAAATATGGTCACCTGGTGTCCCAGGATCTCCAGGCCCCTGGCCAGGCGTTCTATGGAAATGGGTACTCCCGCTGTCACGGGCTTGTAATTATTTGTCATCAGTGCAATCTTCATATTTAACTCCATTTCTGCGCGGCCTTTTGCGCATGTCAAGTTTGTGGATGCCGCGCAGACACAAACTTGGGATTGAAAATTTTCAATTTTCAATCTTTACCTCCGTTTGCGCTTTGGCGCATATACCAGTCAATATTTGAAAGTTTGCTTTCAAATTTATACCCCCGCCCCGCTTCAGCGGGCATACCAATCAGAAATTGAAAGTTTGCTTTCAAATTTATACCCCCGCCCCGCTTCAGCGGGTATACCAATCAGAAATTGAAAGTTTGCTTTCAAATTTATACCCCTCCCAGTATCTGAAATACCCGGTCTCCCAACAGATAACCTGCTCCCACGAACACAAAATTCCAGATACAGATTCCCAGAGTAGAACTTATGATATATTGTCTCAAAGGCATTTTCAGCACCCCCGCAGGAATGGATATGATAGTCCGGATGGCTGGAAGCAGCTTTGCCACAAATACACCAATGGGCCCTTTTTTCCGCAGCCACTCCATATTCTTCTCCAGCCCCTCCTTCTGTTTGGGGAAACGTCTGATATAGGCATTCAGGAACAACTCCCCACCCTTATACCCCAGCAGGTAGAGCAGCAGGCTGCCGGTCAGTCCGGCTGTCACCGTGATCACCATGACCCACAGGAAATGGATGTTTCCCCTTGCTGCCATGACCCCGGACAGGGGCATGATAATACCTGCCGGGAATCCTGGCAGGTTCAGATATTCTAACAGGACAATCACGAAAATGGCTATGGCGCCGTATTTTGTAAAATACAAGGTAAGTGCAGCTAAATCCATGTGGTACCTCCCTGTCCATGCCAGGCACCTTTTGTGTACCCTGGCTGACACGTCTTTCATCCAGAAGAAAATTTCCATCTGTTCTGTGATGTTGCCTATAGTATATGCAATAAAAATAAATGGAGGCTGCATGGAATTCACAAGATTTTCTTAAGATATGTGAAGAAAACAGCTAAAAGGAATGTGACTGTAGGGATTTCCCAAAAAGACACTAAAAGGGCATCCACCAGGGATGCCCTTCTTTCAGACCATTTGCCGGCCTGGTCTTCAGACCCGGCTTTCGCATAATGAAAGCCTGCTGCATTGGAATTTAATTGTTGATGAGCTTGTCATCCTCATTGTTCCAGCTATAGAGCTTACGGATCTCTTCGCCTACCTTTTCCGCCGGGTGCTCACCGGCCAGCTTACGCATGGCTTTGAAATGTACCTGACGGCCCGCCGGGGACATATCCAGCAGAAACTCTTTTGCAAAACTGCCATCCTGGATATCGCTTAAAATCTTTTTCATGGCCTTCTTGGTATCCTCGGTGATGATCTTGGGTCCGGTGATGTAATCGCCGTACTCTGCCGTGTTGGAGATGGAATACCGCATACCTGCAAAACCGCTCTGATAGATTAGGTCTACGATCAGTTTCATCTCATGGATACACTCAAAATAAGCATTCCTCTCATCATATCCCGCTTCCACCAGCGTCTCAAAGCCTGCCTGCATAAGAGCACATACGCCACCGCAGAGCACAGCCTGCTCGCCGAAAAGGTCTGTCTCTGTCTCTGTGCGGAAAGTGGTCTCCAGCACCCCTGCCCTGGCACCGCCAATGCCCAGCGCATAAGCCAGAGCAATGTCCTGGGCCTTGCCTGTGGCATCCTGCTCCACGGCGATCAGGCAGGGAACGCCCTTGCCCTCCTGGTACTCACTTCTCACTGTGTGCCCCGGCCCTTTGGGTGCGATCATGGTTACATCCACATCCGCAGGGGGAACAATACATCCGAAATGGATGTTAAAACCATGGGCAAACATCAGCATATTGCCTGCCTCCAGGTTTGGCTCAATGTCCTGCTTGTAGAGATCAGCCTGCTTCTCATCGTTGATCAGGATCATAATGATATCCGCCTGCCTGGCCGCCTCCCCGGCGGTGAATACCTCAAATCCCTGCCTGACAGCCTTGTCCCAGGATCTGGATCCTTCATATAGGCCGATGATCACATGACAGCCAGACTCTTTTAAGTTCAGCGCATGTGCATGTCCCTGGCTGCCATAGCCGATGATGGCGATGGTCTTGCCCTCTAAGAGGGACAGGTTACAATCTTCCTGGTAAAAAATCTTTGCCATTTTTTCTCCTCCATATCTGTTTGCGATCTATTTATAACTGACAGGATTTAACCTGGAGCTAACATATGTATCCAAAAACACCACAAGACAGGAATTCCGAATCAGAATTCTTAAGAAACTCTTCCTTTCCCTGATGGTTCAATCCTCTATGTAAGTGATATGTTCCGTCCCCCTGCCCAGCCCGGCCAGGCCTGTCCTTGCCATCTCCAGGATCTCATAGCCATCCAGCAGGCTGATGAACGCATCAATCTTCTGCTGGTTACCTGTAAGCTCTATGATCAGGCTCTCCGGGGCCACATCAATGATCTTCGCCCGGAAGATATCTGCCACGGAGATCACGCTCTGGCGCTGGTCCGCAGCTGCACGGACCTTGATCAGGAGAAGCTCCCTGTAAACACTCTTATCTGGCTCCAGCTCTTTGATAGCCTGCACATCCACCAGCTTGGCGAGCTGCTTTTCAATCTGCTCCAGAATCTCATCATCCCCTGAGGCCACAATGGTAATCCTGGTATAATCCGGATTGGAGGTGGTGCCTGCAGTGATGCTCTCCACATTGTAACCTCTTCTGGCATACAGTCCGGCAATGCGGCTTAGGACACCGGAGGTATTGTTTACAAGAAGCTGAAATACTTTTTTCTGCATAAGAATTCCTCTCCTCTCGAACTCTTTCGATATCATATCAATTTCCCGGCCAGTTGTCAACCAGAACGCTTTAGCCTTTTAAACTTTTAAAGCATCAGCGTTGCTGTTACAGCTACGCCATAACAGCAACGTGGTGCACACAAAATGAGCAAAGAACGCTCATTTTGGCGCACGCAGTCTCGGGTTTGTCACGCAAAGAACGCGTGAAAACACCTCGCGGCAGTATCAAATGTACAGTAAAGCATCTGCATCATTCCTGAACTCGTTTACCTGCAACCTGTCAGCCCTCATCGTTCTCACAGCATTTTGCCAGGGCCAGTGTCCCTGTCCTGGCTACCTCTACAATGCTGATAGACTGTAGCATCTTGATGAGCAGTTTAATCTTGTCCGGGGTATTGCAGATCTGTATCATCATAAAATGCTTGGACATATCCACAATCTCCGCCTTCATGATCTCACACAGCTCCATAATTTCCCGGCGGTTGTTCTTGTTGTATTTGATCTTGATCAGCATCAGTTCCCTGGTGATACACTGGTGCTCCGCAAAGGTCTTCACCTTGATCACATCCAGCTTCTTGTTGAGCTGTTTTTCAATCTGCTCTATGGTGCGTTCGTCCCCGCTGCTGACAATGGTCATACAGGATACAGCTGTATCGTCTGTCTCCCCCACGGCCAGGCTGTCAATGTTAAAACATCTACGGGAAAAGAGTCCGGCCACCTTACACAGCACGCCGGAGCGGTTCTCCACCAGTACAGAATAAATCCTTGTCTTCATCTTGTTCGCCATTCCAATCTCCTTTTACCGTCATGCCGTTTTCACATTCCTGCCATCAAAGATGCCATAAACCAATGAATGGTGCATCTATGCGCCGTGGAATTTCTTTGCGGTATGTCCTTTTGCATGCGCAGAAATAACCAGAAGCAAGCAGAAATTCTTCTCACACTTATACCAGATCCATGGGGTCAATGATACATTCCAGCAATATGGAGGCATCTTCCTTCAGGAAAGCCTCAATGGTCTCATCGCATTTTTCCATATTGGCAAGACGCAGGAAAGGCATGTCATAGGCTGCCGCCAGCTTCTCTAAGTCCGGACTTCCAGTCAGATCCACCACAGAGTAATTGTCCTTGTAGGTAAAATGCTGGAACTGCCTTACCATCCCCAGGTAATTGTTCTTCAGCACAATGATCTTCACCGGAATATTATGCTGGCGTATGGTGGCCAGCTCCATCATGGACATCTGGAAGGAACCATCCCCGCAGACTGCAACCACCTGCCTGCCCGGAGCGGCCACCTTGGCCCCCATGGCGGCGGGAATGGAGTAGCCCATGGTACCCATGCCTCCGGTGGTCAGGAATTTGCCCTTTTTCACCTTGGAATAACCGCAGGACCAGATCTGGTTCTGTCCCACATCCGCCACATAGACAGCAGTTTCCTCCATTTTCTCCGTGAGCCTGGAGATAAACGCTGCCGGATCCACATAGGCAGGATTGGGCGTGCGCTTCTTCGCCATCTTGACACGGTTCTCCCGCAGGACATCCACCCATTCGTGGAAATCGCATGTAAAATCCTCCTTTGCGATGTCCTCAAAAATATGTCCGGCATCACCCACCAGAGGAATGGTAGGACCTGCATTCTTGCCAATCTCCGCGGGATCCACGTCTATGTGGACCAGGATCTTGTTCTTGGTGATCAGTTCCGGCTGGTTCACGGCACGGTCTGCCACCCTGGCACCTACCATGATCAGCAGGTCAGACTCATTCATGGCCAGATTTGCATGAGGCTGTCCATTATTCCCCACCATGCCGAAATGCAGGGGATGATCCGTGGGCATCACACCCTTTCCCATCATGGTGGTAACGACCGGGATGCCATGGGTAGCAGCAAAAGACTGCAGATTTGCTTCCGCCTCTGAGAGAAGCACACCGCCACCTGCACAGATCAAAGGTCTCTTCGCCTTCTCCAGTTCCCGGATCACTTTTCTGATCTGTACGGCGTTTCCTTTTACAGTGGGTTTATACGTACGCAGATGTACTTCCTCCGGATATTTGAACCTGCCCATGGCAGCATTCTGGACGTCAATGGGCACATCAATGAGCACCGGACCTTTTCGGCCTGTGTTGGCTATATGGAAAGCTTCCTTAAATACCCTGGGAATCTCCTCCACATTCTTGACAAGGTAGCTGTATTTTACAAAGGATTCCACTGCTCCGGTGATATCCGCTTCCTGGAACACATCGCTGCCTAACAGTTCACTGTTCACCTGTCCGGTGATGCAGATCAGCGGAATGCTGTCCGCAAAGGCCGTGGCAATGCCAGTGATCACATTGGTTGCACCTGGACCGGAAGTCACCGCACATACACCCGGCCTGCCGGTGAGCCTGGAGACGCCGCTGGCCGCGTGGGCGGCATTCTGCTCCGTGCGGATTAGGATTGTCCGGATATCTGACTCCAGGATACTGTTGTAAAAAGGGCATATAGCCACACCTGGATAACCAAACACAGTGGTGACTCCTTCTGCTTCCAGGCATTTGATCATTGCATCTGCACCTATCATACCATTCCTCCTCTTGATGCGCCCCATCCATCATGACCGTCATGGCCGGACGCCTCTTTCCTGTGGTTCTTCTGTCCTGTCTTTGCATCCTCTGGTTTCCATAGAGGGACTTTCATTTTGGGCATTATACCGCGCCAGTGTCCTGTCCGCCCGTCTCCTCAAGAAGTCTTCTGGCCAGCTTTACCGCATCTGCTGCATCCCGGGAATACCCGTCCGCCCCGATCTCCTGCGCATAGTCCTGGGTAATGACGGCACCGCCGATCATGACTTTCACCGAAAGGTGTGCCTCCCTCACCAGAGCCACTACCTTGCGCATCTGTTGCATGGTGGTGGTCATCAAGGCCGACAGGGCAATGATCCTGGCTTTGTGTTCCAGCGCTGCCTGTACAATCACTTCACCGGGCACATCCTTTCCTAAATCAATGACCTGGAAACCATGGTTTTTCAACATCAATGCAACCAGGTTCTTCCCAATGTCATGGATGTCCCCCTCCACAGTGGCAATGACCACCACCGGCATATCTTTGGCACCTGGTTCTTTTCGCAGCAGCGGTTCCAGGATCTGGATGGCATTTTTCATGGATTCTGCGCTGCCGATCAGCTGTGGTAGGAAATATTTTCCGCTGTCGAAAAGATCTCCTACCTCGTTGATCGCAGGCAGCAGCACCTGATGCAGCAGTCCTGCGGGATCTTCTCCCTGAGAAAGGGCAGTGCTGGTGATCCCGGCGATTCCCTTCCGGTTTCCCTTGAGTACCGCCTTGTAGAGTTCCTCTGCAATGTCAGACAGTGGCTCCTTTACAGCGTATGGCTGGTGGGAAATCTCTTTGGATACCATGTCAGTGGCATCACCGGAGTATTTCTCCTGCTGTTCCCGGCTTCCGGTATGCTGGTCCGTATCTTTTTTCTGTGACCTGGTTTCCTGCCCGGAGCGAGTACCGGCTATTTTCCCTGCATATGCTATATAGCGGGTATCTGCCTCTTCCTTGGCCAGCAACAGGTCAGTGGCCAGAGCACCTGCCATGAGAAGTTCCTGGGAAGGATTGGCGATGGCCATGGTAAGCCCTTCCCGGATAGCCAGGGCCAGGAATGCAGTATTCACATAGCTTCTCTCCGGCAACCCAAAGGAGATATTGGACAGGCCACAGACGGTGGCCAGTCCCCTTTCCCTGCAATACCGGATGGTCTCCAGGGTCTCCAGCGCCGCCTGTCTGTTTGCCCCTACTGTAGTCACCAGCCCATCCACTACCACATCCCAGTGGTGCAGACCATGTTGAAGTGCATGTTCCAGTACCTGCTCTATGATCTCCTTCTTCTCCTCCAGATGGCCTGGCAGTCCCTTGTCCCAGAGAGGCAACAGGATAAACATGGCACCGTATTTTTCTGCCAGTGTAAGCAGTTTTTCACATTTTACCGTCTCCAGGGAGATGGAGTTGATCAAGGCCCGGCCCGGATAACGGCGAAGGGCTGCCTCCAGTACGTCCACATGGCTGGAATCCAGGGACAGGGGCAGACTGGTAACACCGCTTACTTCTTCTATTGCCTGTAGCATCATGGCCTTCTCATCAATACCACTCATTCCCATATTGATATCCAGGATCCTGGCACCATCCTGTTCCTGCTCTTCTGCAAATTGCAGAACCATGTCCATGGAACCTTCCCGCAACTGGGCCTGCAGTTGTTTCTTACCTGTGGGATTAATCCTCTCCCCTACAACGAGAAGTCCATCACCTGGTTCGAAAGACAGGGACTGGCGTTCCGAAGTAAGAAAATACCGGGAAGGAGGGCATCGCTTTGCCTCTACTGCTATTTTCCGACCAAAAGACCGGTATAGCCCGCTGATATAGTCTGGTGTGGTACCACAGCATCCACCCAGAATGGTAGCGCCTGCTTCCACCAGCAGACCCATCTCCTCCACAAAAACATCCACATCACAATTGTAACAGGTATGTCCCTGGCTGTCCAGAAAAGGCAGTCCCGCGTTTGGCTTTGCAATTATGGGAACTTTGCGGGTCACGCCTGCCATGTCCTGAATCACCTGTCTCATTTTGCCAGGACCGGTAGAGCAGTTCACCCCGATGGCAGCGGCCCCCAGGCTCTCTAGCACAATAGCAGCTGTCCTGGCATCCGTACCATACAGGGTCCTGCCATCCGGCTCAAATGTCATTGTCACCATCACCGGCAGATCACATACTTCCTTTGCTGCAAGCAACGCTGCCCTGGCTTCCGCCAGACTCATCATGGTCTCCACAGCCAGCAGGTCTACGCCAGCCTTCTGTACTGCGAGAATCTGTTCTTTATAGATACCGATCAGCGTCTCCAGTTCCATAGGACCTATGGGAGCCAACTGCACGCCTGTCATAGACAGATCCGCCGCCACAAATACCCTGCGACCTGTGGCAGTGTCTGCCGCTATCCTGGAAAGTGCCACCAGGTCCCGGTTCATCTCCTGCAGTCGTCCTTCCAGGCCATACTCAGCCAGCTTTACCCGGTTGGCGGTAAAAGTAGGTGCCATTAGGATATCTGTCCCTGCCTTCACATATTCCCTCTGTAAATCCACCAGGACATGTCCATGTTCCAGGATCCATTGTTCCGGGCAGACGCCGGAAGGCATTCCTGCTTTTACCAGATTGGAGCCTGTGGCACCATCCAGATATACGTATTCCTGAGTCATTCTGGCAAATTCTTCTCTGTTCATACAATCCTCTCTTTGTGTGTGCCAGTCATTTTACACCGCTATGCCCACCTTTGGTGAACACTGATTTCCGCGGGCAATGAGACAAGCGGATGCGCAACATCCATTTGGCTCTTGCCACGAGGGGTGCATAGCGCTGGTGGCACATGATCAGCACTGGCCGAAGCGGAGCGAAAGCCACATACCCCGTTGCTTGCAGCGGGGTTGTTGACTTCAATATCTGCTCTTTGATGCCAGACCTGCGGTCTGGTATTTAACATCCATACTTCCAGTCATGCTACATAAACGGCTCAAACAATAAATAAAGCGCGCCGCGCTTACGCAACAGTTCCTTATATCATACCACAGACTTGTTTTAGTCGTAAAGGGGAGGATTTAACCTTTTCTCGTATAAGTATTGCGAAAAAGCTTAAAATATGTTAAATTCTAAAGGTGCTTTTCCCTTAAAGAACATGAAATTTCCAAACGAATACCTGCTGATGCAGGCAGGGAGGTAATAACCTGTGAAAATAAAGATACGTGCTCTTTTTACAATGGTCCTGGCTGTCTGGCTGCTTTCTGCGTGTGGCAAGGATCCTGAACTCACACAGTTCCGGAACAGTGTGGATGCATTCTGTACCCAGATATCTGAGATCGACACTTCCATCAACGGCATTGACCCACAGTCCGAAAACGCCACTACGGAACTGCTTACCTATCTGGACCAGCTTGACCTTGCATTCCAGTCCTTTGCAGCATTGGATTTCCCGGAGGAATTCGACTATCTGGAGACCTTGTCAGCAGAGTCCAGCCAGTATATGACAGAAGCTGTCTCCAGTTACCATGAGGCCTACAGCAATGGCAGCTATAATGAAATCACCGCCGAATATGCAAAAGAGAATTATTCCAGGGCCTATAAGCGGATTCAGATCATTATTACATTTCTTCATGGGGAAGTGCCGGATGATGAAGACCTGAAGATTCAGTAATCCGGTAAAAGAGCGGGTTCCCTGTTTTCTCAAGAGACCCGCTCAGATCATATAGATATCAAAACACAGTTTTAACACATTTTTCAAAATAAAATTCATCCCGGTCAGCACCAAAGCACCATACAGATACCATGCCCGGAATCGCATTCCCTTGCATCTGGGAAATATCCTCACAGCTGTCTGGGAAACCATGAAGAGCAGATAAAACACTACACCATACAAAATCAGCGGATGATACCAGACGGACTGTAAGATCCGGCCCTGTAGAAAAGCCAGTACAGCACGGGTACCGCCACAGCCCGGACAATATATGCCCAGAATAACCTGGAAGATACAGCCGCTTTTGGGCAGCTGTATCCCCGATGGCCAGTAGAAACGCATCACAAGAGCCACCAGAACATATAAACCCAGTAGTATAAAACCTGCCCTGTAAAAAAACACATTGATGTGTTTATCCATCTTCTGTCCCTTAGAACCGATATAGATCATAAATGTTGAAATCACCTGTCTGCATCATCTGAAACAATGCTGCGATATACATGGTGTAATAAATCGCGGAAATGATACCCAGTACCAGCCCGATAATGGAGCAGATAAATCCCGCAGTTCCAATCCCATGTTTTCCTTTCTTGTTCCCCACAATGGAAAGGATCAAGCCAATGCCGCCGAAAATCACGCTGGGATATCCATAGCAACAGATGAAAACAATAGACAGGATGCCAAGCACCAGTCCTCCGATCTGTAATCCATTGGCGTTGTGCGGCACATCCTCGTTTACCGGCGCATAATAAGACATACTGGATGTATTGTCCTGGTAAAAATTCTGCTGTTCCTGTGAAGTCTCATTGTTGTAATTTTGTCCGTCCATATGATCATGATCCCCCTTTATGTTTCTGCTCTTTGCTACGTTTTCTCTACATGCTCCATATATCGTCTTTCAAGTCAACAACCCCGCTGCGAAGTAAAGCGTGCTAAAGCACACGGCCATCAATCTTGCAGCGCTACAGAGCAATGGGGTATGTGGTCTTCGCTTCGGTCGGCGCTGATCATGCGCCACCAGCGCTATGCACCCCTCGCGGCATTCGTCAACTGTCCAAGTCAACGCTTTGTTGACTTTACAGGCAACGGACGCTTGACTCATTGCTCGCAGGAATTGTTTTTGGAAGACCAGCAGTCCTGTCCCAGACAGGGACTGCTGGTCTTCTTTCAAATGCTTCCGTCCATATAAACGGTTTTTCCTATAACAGACATCAATCTCGGAAATAAGAAATGATATCTGTCAGCCTGGCCGCCAGGGCACTGATCTCCTGGGTGGCATCGTTCAACTGATCCATGGACTGCACCACCATATTGGCAGATGCCGTAGTCTCCTCGCTGGCAGCCGCATTCTCCTCGGAAAGGGCAGACAGGTTCTCTGTGACCATCTGGATCTTCTTGCGGATCTCGTTAATCTTGTCAATTTCTGACTGTACAGCCATGGTATTCTCGAACATCTTATCCACATTCATGAGCACGCTGTCAAAGTCTTTCCTGGTATCCTGCAATTTGTCGATCTGATTCTTGGTATTGTCATCCAGCACTGCTGTCAGCTGGGATGTCTCGGATATATTCTCTACCAGTTCCTTGATAATCTTCTCGATCTCAGCGGCACTCTTGGAACTGTCTTCGGCCAGTTTCCCCACCTCCAGGGCCACAACACCGAATCCCTTGCCCTGCTCTCCTGCCCGGGCTGCCTCTATGCTGGCATTGAGACTGAGCAGATTGGTCTGGGAGGCAATGTCACTGATCACATTCACCACTTCCTGGATCCTGGAAGCCGCACTCACATTGGTCTCTGCCTGCTTCACTATTTTCTCCACAGATTCCTTGGTCTGCATATTAATATTGATCAGCTCACCCATGGCTGTCTCAGCCCTCTTACTGGTATTCTGGGACTGCTCTGCGGCGGAAGCCAGTGCATTTACATCCCCCACAATGGCCTCTAAGGACATCCCCATGGTCTCGATGCTGATGGCAGCCTCCTGGGTATCCCCAGCCTGGGAGGTAGCACCATGTGCCACATCCTCAATTGCCCTGGACACCTCATTGATGGATGTATTGGTATTCTCTGCCACACCGGCCAATGCATCGGAATTCTCCTTCATCACGCCCGTGCTGGAACGGATCTCCCCGATCACCTGCTTCAGCTTGTCTGCCATTCCATTGATGGAATTAGCCAGCTTCCCCAGCTCATCTTTCTTGTTAAAGTAGCCTACAGCCGCACGGACATTCAGATTACCGGATTCCAGGGAAACCACGGATTCCACACAATTGGTAATGGTACGCACCAGGTTGCCGATCAGGAATGACACCAGGACAACTACCACCACCAGCAGAATCACTGTCACAATCAGAATAGAACCCATGGACTGGTTGATGACCTTTGTCACGATCTCCCGGGGAATTCCTGCAAAAACCATACCTACTACTTTGCCATCTGCATTTTTCAAAGGCTTAAAATAGCTGTAATAAGCATCACCATTTACCACGGCATTGGTGTTGAAATAATCACCGCCCTGGTTCAGCACCTTGCTGATGGCTTCCGCAACTGGCTTTGATCCCACCAGACGCTCTCCGTTATCCTCCAGTATGGTGGTCATCCTACGGATATCTCCGTAAAAGAGACTGAGGTGAATATCGTTATTTGCTGCAATATCATCCATCAGTCCATATGTGGCATACAGATCCTGTCCTCCTTTTGTAAAGCTGTCAGTGGACTCGTCATATGCCCAGTCCCCTTCCATAAGGGAGTCATAGGCACTTCTTACGGTCTCACAGACCACTGCCAGCCGGTTCTCCACCATGGACTGCAGGCTCGCCTTGAGCTGGACACTGCTGACCACGAAGATAAGCACTCCCAACAGCACGGCAGGTACCACTGACAGCAGATACATCTTCAGATTTAAACCACCAAATCTTTTGTCTTTCATCTCTCTCCACATCTCCTTGCTCGTTCTTTCGGGCATCCGGTCCGGTATCCCAGACAGCCATACTGGTCCCCTACCCTTTCATTCAAGTATTATAGCACGGTTATTGTAAAAAGGCAAACGTAAAGATGCGAACCTTTCAGAAATTTCTGCGCGGTGATCCGGCATATCCATATCCGGATGTGGTGCGGCGATATCGTTTCCTGCCGGGTTTCAATGCTTTTTTCACCATCACGCCAGTGAAGGTAAATTCAGCGCCTACAGCCGCCATGACTACCATGGCAATGGTCTCTACTTCATCTGGTTTTGTCCACCCGCCGTCCTTCTGTCCGGAAGACGGGATATCTCCACCAGGTGCTGGCATGTCTTCTTTCCCTTCTGGAAAAGGCGACATGGTGCTTTCCCCCTCCTCTGGCTGTTCCTCTTGGGACGGCTCCTCAGGTTCCGTCCCGGATCCGGGGGCTGTCTCCTGGGGAGAACCGGTACCTGTGGGCCGACTGGTACCACCTGCAAATCCACTCCCCGGAGTGGCCACCGGTGCAGAAGTAGGCGTGGCGGAAGGCAATATTGGTGCATTGTCTGTATTGGTATTGGTATTGGTATTGGTATTGTCATTGCCAGTATCCTGTTGTTCGGGGGGTTTTGGCGGATCGGTAGGCCTGGGTGTCTGTGTGGGTTCAGGATTTATGCTGCCCAGCAGTACATCCCCGGGAAGTTCCACCCCTTCCATGGTCTTCAGATCAGAGCCATACACATATTTCAAGGAGTCACCTGCCACACTGACCGTCACAGTTCCTCCTGTACCTGCCGGATCCGTCACCTGGATCCGGCCCAGAGACAGGGAATCTGCATTTTCCGCAAACAGGGCATTTCTCCCGGCCATATACACATTCAGTACTTTGTCTTGGGCATTATAGCTGTATTCACATACACTGGCATTGCTATCGGCAAATGCAAATGTTACCTGGGCTGTGGCAGGTGCATCCACCACCAGGGAAAACTGTAAGGAAGATACCCCTTCCTTGGCAGCATGTTCTGACAGCAATGTGACATTACCCGCCTCATCCAGCGCAAAACCATCCCCACTCTCTGCAAAGACGCGGGACACCATATGAAACATCAGGAACAAGGCCATGAAGATGGACATTGCCACTGTTATATACTTTTTAAACTTTCTCATGGATCCATCCTCACATCCCTTCTTACGTTCCCCTAAGACACCGGTCTGTCCCCCGGTATTTTTCTACAGCTTATCTCAATTGTTTATACTTATGGGTGGCAGGGTCGCCGGTACTGTAACAGACAGTGAATCGCTTACCAGCCGTTGTCCTTCATTGGTCATGGCATCATTGACCCGGTAGAGTTCTGCCCGCACCTTACAGTTTTTCAAAGCAGCCTGCTGTCCGGGTTCGATCCAGTATATCCAGGTACCGCTGTACACATTCTGTATAGGGCCTTCTGCTGCCACATCTGCCAGGATGATCTGCTGGGCCTTCAGGTTCCCTTCTTCATCCGTACCACCTATGATGCTGCCATTCTGGTCATAGAGCACTACTACATTGTACGCAGGATTTCCTTTGTAAGTGCCGGTAAATACAACGGAACCGGCAGGGATCACATGGGACTGGTTATCCTGGCTGTAGGTAAAGTCGCTTTGCAGCTTCCCGATGGCTGTTGTTCCATCTTGTGTGCCTGCAAAGTCCACATTGTCCCCTATCACACCCAGTACATCCAGTTCTGCTATGGCAACCGGCTTCAGTCCCTTCCCTGTAAGGATCAGTCTTACAGCGGAAGCCGCGTAGGTACTCACATAATCTTTCTTTCCGTTTTCAAAATAAATGGTATGGGACATACCGGCTTCCTGTCCGAACTGCCCTTCTGCGGCCTTAACCCATCCCTGCTCTGTGCGCACCTGGATCTCATAGCCCCCCTTGGGTACACTTTCTCCCAGAGTATACTTAAAGCCTGAAATAGTCAGTGTCCTGTTGAACTCCATGGTAAATGCAGCGTTTTCCATGGCATTTGCTTTGAAGACCGTGCTGACATTGTTGTCAATAAGCAGATTTGCCGGATTCTCCCTGGGAGGTTCACAAGGGGATTCTTCCGTGGCATCGGAAGCATCCTCCTGCTCTCCCAATGCTATCATCCCTTCTGTACTGGCTGTCCACATGGATTTTTCCAGGCTGCCATCATGTTCTACCTTTAAAGGATCCAGGCTCTTCACTGCCGATCGGTTCAGGTATTTGTCAATCAGTGTGATTTCATACCATACCACCCGGTTGTTGACAGGAAGAGTATCACAGAAGGTTCCCTCCGGCCTGTCCACAAAACCTACCGCTTCCTTCTGGGTCTGTCCTCCCGAGATGGTACATCTGACCACCTCGTAACCCAGGATGTCTTCTGTAGCTATGTTTTTAGAGCCAAGCGTAATATCCACCTGGTTCATGACTTCTGTGTTGATCTGGGATATTACCATATCCCCAACTGCTTCCACATTTCCCGCCGTGCCTAGCATACTGCCTGTACCTGTAAGACTGTAGACCCTGGCTTCATCATTGACATAACAGATCGCCCTGGTCTCGGCTGCAAACTGCTCCGCATAAGCCCTTGTGCCTGCATCCGGTGTCATACCCCAGCGTTCAAAGAACTCCAGGATATTCCTATTTGCAGCTGCGCAGGAAAGACGCATCAGCTTCTGGTCCGTATCTCCTTCCAGTACCAGCGCCACCCCGCCTGGGGCAGGTGCCCTCCCTGGTGTCCTGGCATAGGTATCCACCCTGGCAAAGAACAGGTTATCCAGCTGTGTCTTGTAATCTTCGTAAGTCTTATAATTATACCCTCTGTCATAAGCCAGATGAAGCTGCCAGTACATACCAAGACGGGTAAATACGTTGGATGCTGCCCCTTTTGTACCAGAAGCCACCTTCTGATAGACATCGTCATATTTGAAACGCACGCTGTCGTTGGTATCCCTTGCCTGGGCCAATACGGCAAAATAATTGTTGGTGACTTCCGCAATGGCATATGCACCCTGGTTGATGCAGTGCCCGATCTCATGGGCAATACCCCATCCGAAATAGGACCCGCTCACATATCTGCCTTCACTGTCAGCCTGCACCGGGGAAGCCCCCACCATGCCGGATGTAGATCCCCACTCGATACCGATGTGGTTCCCTGCTGCATACATGAAAGCACCGGAGAACATTCTCTGGTAACGGATGTTCAGGTGTCTGCCCGGTATCTGATCCACCTGGGCTTCCGCATTCTTGTTCAGTCCTTTGTGCTGGTAGAACAGATAGATCATATCTTCCATGGCGTCCATGGAGCTTACCAGTCTGTCTGCCTTCTCCTGCACGGATCCAGAGCCGGTTCCCGCCAGAATCTGCTTGGCAGGCAGGGAAAGCATCATGGTATCCAGCAGGATATCCGTAGCCCCCAGGATACAGTTCTGCTCATCATATGCAAGATCTACCTGGCTGTTTTTGCCACTGGCATGTACTTCCTCATGCTTTGACGCCATATTATCCACATAAGCCTGCAGTTCCTGGATATAGCTTTGTGCCAGGGCCAGTCTCTGGGCTTCGTCTGTCACCTGGTACAGATCCAGTCTCGGAACCTGGACACCACCACTGACCCGGACAGCATACCGGTCTTCCGGGTTGTCACCTGTATACTGGACATACAGTGCACCACCGGATTCATACTCTGACACAGACCATAGCTTGGGCACAGTGACTTTGTTTGGCCCAACCTTTAGGGATGCAATCTCCTTGGACACAGTACCGGATTCTGCATGGTACTGGGTAGCCACCAGCTGAAGATTGGTAGCGTCCCCTGTCTTCCTGGTATTATGGCCCACATAGACCATGATCTCTTCCTGGGCTGCCACTGTCACTCCTAATGGCTGCCATGCATTCAGTCCGCTGAATCCCCTGCCTGCTTCCCTGGTGCTGATGGTATTGTGAACGATCACAGCGCCACCCAGTCTGGTATCCTTTAGGATGGCTTCTGCCGTGGCAAGTTCCTGCTCCAGAAGTTCCCTGTCAGGGTGATATTCCCCGCTGACAGGATCCACGGTATTCACCTTCGTCCGCAGGGCATCTATATGAACCTGGGTTACATCAGGTCGCAACGTGGTATGTAGATCATCTGCATAAAGAGCCATGATTTCATCCATCAAGGTATCATAATAGTAGAAATATACCTCTGATACAGTGATGGGCACATTGCCATCTGCCAGGTACCGGGCCAGTCCGAACTGGATCTTCTTTAACTCCACTGCCTGGGGTAGCTTCAACACATAATAAATCCTGCCCTCTTTGTCAGACCGCTGCTGGATGGAAACATTTCCCAGATCTGTCTGGGTACCGGCAGCATCCCAGTACCGCACCTTGGCATAAGAATAGGCCATGTCCTGTGCCTCGATCTCCTGCAAGGCAATGGTATCCATCTTGTATGCCTGGTCAAATTCGTAGGTGAGACCATGCTGGGGCCTCATAGGATTAAAACCTCCGTCATCCCAGGTTCCTTTATAATAGTAGGAAGCCGGATCGTGATCCACGGTACCCCAGGCAGTGCCGGATTTGGTGTCCAGAGGACTGTCATACATTTTACCGCTTGCAGCAGCCCCTATGATATGGCTGCCAGCTTCTCCCTTGGCTCCTGTGTTGATCAGGTTATATTTTGGCACCACTGCCGGATTCATGTCCGTGGTCTTGGCAGAGACAGCCAGGGAAGGTCCGCTCTCTCCCAGTTCATTGACGCCGGTCACATAGATGGTATACTCGGTCAGATCCTTCAATTCCCGAAGGGTGTAAGTGTTTCCCTGGATATCGGCAATCTTCTGGTATTCTGACGCAGTGCTTTCTTTATAATATAAGTTGTAGGTAAGTGTGTCCTTCATATTCTTCCAGGACACCACAATACTCTGGTATTTTCCTCTGGCTGATACCCCGTCCGGCTTGTCCGGCTTGCCATTCGGCTTAGGAACTGCCGTCTCTTCCGGGCCATATCCGCTCCGCCAGGTGCCGTTTACCGACTGCACCTGTATGCGGTATTCCTGGTAATTGACTAGTTCCCTGCCGCCAAAGGACGTAAGGTCAAAAGCATTTTTGTTCACCATCACCGTCTCCTGACGGTCTCCTTGTTTTACCAGCACTTCATATCCTGTCACATTGACGCAGGGATTCCAGGACAAGCTTACCTTCTTGCTGGAAGCCGTGGCGGTTAAATTCTCCGGGATATCCATCTCTGGATCGGGGATCCTGTCCCCCATGCCATTGACGAATTCCACCTTGGAGATCTCTGCCAGGGTAGGGTTTGTGGTCATGCCCGTTATAGTAAAAGTAATCTTCTTCACGGCAATCTGGCTGCCAAGGTTGATCCATATGGCACCGTTGTGCCTCTCTATGGTAACACCTTCATTGCCGCGAAGCAGGGGGTAAACGCCTTCCTCGGGAACCGGAATCTCCACCGGTCCCTGCTGGATGCCGTTCTCCTCATAAATGATCTCCAGCCGACCGCTCCTGATATGATTATCCCCTGCGGTTTCCAGGATAAAACCGTCCATCTGGTTCATATCCCCGGTACCCCAAAAGTCAAATTCCAGCGTCACAGGATTCTCCTGTGTGATCTCTTTGTCTGCAGCAGGTTTCAGTGAGACACTTCCCCGGCCCTCCAGGGCATCTGCCAGGCTTCCCCCGGTCACAGTGGTTCCATTTGCGGCAACACCCGATACCACCAGCGGAGAGATGGAGACTTCCTCACAGGCCAGGGTGTGCCGTGTCTCATTGTAGCCTATGGTAAAATATTCCAGATCCACCAGATCTACCACACCGTCACCGTTCAGATCACATGATTCAGAATAAGTACCACCGTCAATGGCTTCCATAAGCTTTGACCTGTCTGCCAGATCGATCTTACCATCTCCATTGACATCACCTACCAGCAACACACCCGGATGAGGGGTATCTGCCTGGAACACCACGCCTTCCAGCTTAGGGAATCCTGTCATCAGATTCACGGCATAGGCCTTATTCCTAACAGACAGTACCTGGGTATAGGAAGAAAAGCCCTGGGCAGAAACCGAAAGAGTATATTCCCCTGCTGCCAGTCTCTCAAAACGGGTCTGGCTTTCCTGCGCAAGTCTGCTTCCGTCTTCCTGTCTTCCGCCTATGACAACAGAATCTGTCAAGCTGCTTCCCTGGGCATCCACCAGTTTCACGGTAAATGTCACCGGCTTTTTCAATTCCAGCGCCGCCCCTATGGATACTGTCACCTGTCCCACATCTCCGGTCACCCATCCCGCACTTCCACTTCCCGTCCCCGGGTTGTCCGCAGGCAGTGTGTCAGAGGGTGTCACAGCAGCATCTGACTGGGATACACTGTCCTGCCCTGGCAGATTCCCATTTCCCTCTATTGTCTGCCCCGCTGTATCGGACTGTGCGGCGTACCCCACAGATCCCATGTTGAAAAACATTGCGACCGCCAGTAAATACGCAATTTGCTTCTTCACGCTCATACCTCCCTGCCCGCTCCAGCAGGCATATCAATCAAAATCCGGAAATCTGATCCAGATATTTGTACTTTATTGTCACACCCCTCAAATCCAGATGCGCAAAATACCCTATATTTTTCGACATCTTTCCTGTTTTTCCCAAGATGCTGTTTCAAAAAAATTTACAGTCTGTAAGATGTCCACATACGCTTGACATAGACAGTCCCCTCATATTCTACCCGAGGACATCCATCCTGCTGTCCTCTGGGGGAGACGGCTGTCTTGTCCACTTGATAGACAATCCTGTGCTGTAAATTAATCCGCCTGGAATAAAAATCCTGCAGACTGCCTCTGGATGCCTGGTAAGCTGGTGGAACCCGAAAAGGATTCTCTGCAATCAGATGCAGCAGTTTCCTGGCCCGTTCCTCCAGTCCTGCGGCCTTTAGGCGCTTTTTATCCCGGGATGCTTCCGCACTGAACGTGACCAGATACATATAGCCTCCTTTCTGTCCATCTGACAATCCTGTCAGATTTCCGGATAAACAAGCGCACTGATGCCTTCCATCCCGGGTCACCACTCTGCATCCGGATCGTAAATCTCCCGTTTCTCCACTGGTTCTTGTGCCACAATACTCTCCTGCATACCTGGTACTGAATTGAGGTATATGGTCTCCTGTATGGAATTCCAGTCTGTCTCTGACAACAGTACGGCATTTTTTCCCCTGCTGTTGGTGATTGTCACTGGCTGGCTGCTCTCATTCACGTCCCGAATCAGCCGGTAGAGATTCTTCCTTGCCGTTGTAACATTCATTACTGTCATATATCCCCTCCTGACCGCTCCCTAAAAAGACGCCGCACCATCCATGGCCCTCCAGAGTGCCATTTCTGATATTCCAATTTGATCTGCCTGTAGCACATGGGTTTGGCTGTCTATCTTGATGCAGATTCATTATAACGTACGTGAAAGCGTACGTCAATTGCATTTTTTGAGTTGCCTTTTCTCTTCCGGACACGAAAAAAGTACCGCAACCCCTGGAAAGGTTACGGTACTCATCTGCCTTCCGGCACATTTTCAGTTTAAAAGCTGCATTTAGAACTTTCCTTCCTTGGCCGCTTCCTCGATGGAGACAGCCACAGCCACAGTAGCACCCACCATAGGGTTGTTCCCCATACCGATCAAGCCCATCATCTCCACATGGGCAGGAACGGAAGAAGACCCGGCGAACTGTGCATCAGAGTGCATACGGCCCAGGGTATCGGTAAAGCCATAGGATGCAGGGCCTGCAGCCATATTGTCAGGATGCAGGGTACGGCCTGTGCCGCCACCCGAAGCAACGGAGAAGTACTTCTTGCCAGCCTCGGTGCGCTCCTTCTTGTATGTACCTGCCACTGGATGCTGGAATCTGGTGGGATTGGTGGAGTTGCCAGTAATGGATACATCCACATTCTCCTTCCACATGATAGCCACTCCTTCAGGGACACTGTTGGAACCATAGCAGTTTACCTTGGCACGAAGTCCCTCAGAGTAAGGGATTCTCTCGATTTCCTTTACTTCGTTGGTATAGGGATCATACTCTGTCTCTACGAAAGTGAATCCGTTGATGCGGGAGATGATCTTGGCAGCATCCTTGCCAAGACCATTCAAGATCACACGCAGGGGTTTCTGGCGCACCTTATTGGCCTTCTCTGCGATACCAATGGCACCTTCTGCAGCCGCAAAAGACTCATGTCCGGCCAGGAAGCAGAAGCAGTCAGTATCTTCCTCCAGAAGCATTTTGCCCAGATTGCCATGGCCCAGACCCACCTTACGGGTGTCTGCAACAGACCCCGGGATACAGAAAGCCTGCAGGCCCTCTCCGATGGCAGCAGCGGCATCTGCAGCTTTGCGGCAGCCTTTTTTGATGGCGATGGCAGCACCTACGGTATAAGCCCAGCATGCATTCTCAAAGCAGATGGGCTGGATCTTCTTTACCTGCTCGTATACGTCAAGTCCGGCATCCTTTGTGATCTTCTCTGCTTCTTCCAGGGAAGAGATGCCATAGCTGTTCAGCACAGCATTGATTTTATCAATACGTCTTTCATATGATTCAAATAAAGCCATTTTTTCCTGTCCTCCTGTTTTTATGGAATCTTCTCAATTCACATCGTTCCTTGAGAAGCATCACACAACAGCCTCGCCGCTGTGCTCTATTCTTTCCTGGGATCGATAATCTTCACGGCGTCAGCAACACGGCCATACTGGCCTTTTGCTTTCTCGTATGCAGTGTTGGGATCATCCCCCTTCTTGATGAAGTCAGTCATCTTGCCAAGGCTCACGAACTCATAACCGATGATCTGGTCTTCTGCATCCAGGGCAATGCCAGTCACATACCCTTCTGCCATCTCCAGATAGCGGGGTCCCTTCTTCAGAGTACCATACATGGTTCCCACCTGGCTGCGCAGACCCTTGCCCAGATCTTCCAGTCCGGCACCGATGGGCAGTCCTTCCTCAGAAAATGCACTCTGGGTACGTCCGTAGACAATCTGCAGAAACAGCTCTCTCATGGCGGTGTTGATGGCATCACATACCAGGTCCGTGTTCAGTGCTTCCATTACTGTGAGACCAGGGAGGATTTCAGAAGCCATGGCCGCGGAATGGGTCATACCGGAACAGCCAATGGTCTCCACCAGGGCTTCCTGGATGATACCCTCTTTCACATTGAGGGTCAGCTTGCAGGCACCCTGCTGGGGAGCACACCAGCCTACACCGTGTGTCAAGCCGGAAATATCTTCTACCCTCTTCGCCTGCACCCACTTTGCTTCTTCGGGGATAGGCGCACAACCATGATGCACACCCTGGGCGACTGTGCACATTTCTTCAACTTCCTTTGAATAAATCATGTGAAATCTCCTTTCGATTCTTAAGTTATTACTTTGTCAATCTGCTAATTGATAAAATAATATCATTCGGATACATTTTCTCATATTCCTGGCCAAAAATCAATACCCTGTACAAGGTTCCTTCAAAAATCGACAGCATCCAAAAAGGCGGCTTCTGCACATCCATTTGCCAGAAGCCGCCACGTCTTATCCCTTTACATTTCCACCCTTTTTTCCACGATTTCAGTCCTGTTCTTGTATATGCTGTAGGGAGGAACCACTCCCCGCACCATGGAGGCGGGATAGATATTAGAGTGTCTGCCGATCACAGTGCCCGGATTCAACACACTGTTGCAGCCCACCTCAACACAGTCCCCAATCATGGCGCCCATTTTCTTCAAGCCTGTCTCAATAAGGGACTCCTTGCCTTTTACAACCACCAGGGTCTTATCGCTTTTCACATTGGAGGTAATCGAGCCTGCTCCCATATGGGCCTTGAACCCAAGTATGCTGTCCCCCACATAATTATAGTGGGGCACCTGTACCTTATTGAACAGCACCACATTCTTCAGCTCTGTGGAATTGCCCACCACAGCCCCTTTTCCCACTATGGCATTGCCACGGATAAAAGCACAGTGGCGGATCTCGGCCTCCCCGTCAATGATCAGAGGACCATTCAGGCACGCAGTAGGTGCTACCTTTGCATTCCTGGCCACCCAGATATGTTCTCCGCGCTTCTCATAGATATCCTCTGGCAGGGTCTCTCCCAGGGTTATGATATACTCCCGGATCCGGGGAAGCACCTCCCAGGGGTAGGTGACCCCCTCAAACAGTCCGGCCGCAAGGGTCTCACTCAATGTATACAGGTCTTTTACTGTTATGGCATCCATTCTGCACAATTTCCTTTCCTAACAAATCTTGACAAAATCCTTCCTGGCCAATCCTGTCTTCCCCTGGATCCCCAGCACCCCTTTCATACTTCCTGTCATGCCGTATAAGCACCCGGGCATCCGTGGGAAGAATGCCTTTCCTTTTGCCTTATGGTCTGACCCGGCTTAACTCCAACAGTTTGTCGCGCATATCTTTCTCGATCTTCTGCAGCTCCACTTCTGCGTTCTTCCGCTTTTCCCTGCCATCCTGCTGGATCTTCATGACCTCGTCCAAGGTGCTGATCAAGGTCTGGTTAGTGGCCTTGAGAGTCTCAATATCCACAATACCCCGTTCACTCTCCCTGGCTGTCTCCACAGTGGCAATCTTAAGCGTCTCCGCATTCTTCTTCAACAGTTCGTTGGTCATATCACTGACTGCCCGCTGGGCCCTGGCCGCATCCGTGGAATGGCTCACACCAATGGCTATAACCATCTGGCTCTTCCAGAGAGGGATGGTATTCACCAGGGTGGATTGTATCTTGTCACTCATAACAATGTCATTGTTCTGGATCAGACGGATCTGAGGTGCCATCTGGAGCGCCACTGTGCGGGTCAGTTCCAGGTCATGTATCTTCTTCTCGAACCGGTTGCACATCTCCGAAAAATCCCTGGCAGCCTGGGTATCCTCTGGCAGGCCGCTTCTCTGGGCCTTTTCCACCAGAACAGGAAGCTCCTCTTCACTGGCCTTGCGAAGCTTCTGCTTGCCGGCCAGTATGTACATGGATAGCTCCTTGAAATAATTCAGATTCAGTTCATACATCTTATCCAGCATGGCTACATCCTTCAGCAGGACCACCTGGTGCTGTTCCAGGGCTTCGCTGATCCGGTTCACGTTCACCTCGGCCTTGTCGTATTTTGCCTTCATGTTGGAGAGTTTGTTTGCATTTTTCTTAAAAAAGCCGAAAAAGCCTTTTTCATCTTCGTCTTCATCGAACTCCCGCAGCTCTGCTACCACCTGGGTCAGCATTTCCCCTACTTCCCCCATATCCTTGGTACGCACATTGCCTAGGGCCGTATCGGAGAAATCCGCAATCTTCTTCTGGCACCCGGCGCCATACTGCAGGATCATCTGGGTGTTGGCCAGGTCAATTCTGGATGCAAAGTCATCCACCATCTTCTTCTCTTCCGGGGTCAGCTCCACCTCCATGGCTTCCTTTTGTACCTCTGCCTCCACTATCTGGGCGGATTTGATCTCCACCGGACTCTGGGACGCCGGATCTGGAAACGCATCAAAGGTGAGAACTGGTGCTTCCTTCAACATCTCGTCTAAATCGTTCATTTTCTTCCTCCATTCTCTCTATCCTGTTTATGATATTCTGTCATACCACGTTTCTGTCTCCTGGATTCTGGCGCTTCCAGGTCTTTGGGCAACTAATCCGTCACAGTACCTTTCAACCTGCTCCCAGCCGAACTACCTTTGCGCAGCTTTCTCAAATTCAAATGCAGACTGCCCGGCCAGTCCCTCTTTGGCCAGCATGGTCTGTAGTACCTGGGCATCCGTGGTCACATCATAGGCAGTAGCCCGGAACAATTTGTTCAGCAGTTCACCGAAGGCTTTGTTGATGGTATCCAATGTCTTCTCGATCTCAGCCTTGGCCTCTACAATCTCCTCCCCCTGGACACTTAAGGCATCAAATTCCTCATAGGCCCCTACCAGCTTTATGGTTGTGGGCAGATAATAATTCATGAACTTCTGCATCTGGGGCATTTGCTCCGGATGTTCCCGCAGGCTTTCGAAGATCTCCTTCAGCAGGTTTTCCATCTTGAAGAGCTTGGCAGAAATCACCTCTCCCGGAATATTGTCATTCATATCCCGCAGGCGGCGGATGCAGCTACGCCCCTGGGCGATCATGGCATCCAGTTCGGAATTGCCTGTGGAATCCGCCTGTGACATTCCACCCTCCCCCATATCCTGCATATTTCCGGTTTCTTTCTGCCTGGCGTATTCTTCCTGCTTTCGTTCCTGTTCCTGTACCCGGCGCTGCTTCTCCAGTGTAAGATATTCCTGGTAGACATGGTTATCCAGCATCAGGCAGCTTGCCTGTCTGTCCAGATGTCCTTCCGGGAAGAATCCCGCAGTGAGCATCTTTCTCACATCTTTTAAGATAAACTTAAGGGGTTTGTTCATGTGAAGGGCCAGATCATCCAGGTTGATATATTTCCGGTGCCCGGAAAGCTCCCAGTACTTCTTCGCCCGGCGGAGTGTGGATTTCTGCCCGCAGCCTACTTTGATCATGACAATAAAAGCCAGCAGCAGGCACACAAAGATCCCCAGTGTAACCCAGAATCCCACCTCTCCATAGGCCAGCGCTATTCCCAGGAACACCAGGGACAATATGCCCATGATCCCAGTGCCGATCCCGCCGAAGACCTGAAAAAGGGTTCCGGATATACTGCCTATTTTTTTAAAAGGCGCCATCACCACCTGGACGGCATGGTTTCTGCCCTTTACAGCCCGGCCCCCCTGGACGCCCGGGGAATCCCCGCTGCGGCCTGCATCCCGCCTGCGTCTTTCCTCCATCCATTCCTCTGTCATATTCCGGTGTCTGTCCCTGGAACCTCTTCCACCGGGCCCTCCGGCCATCTGCTCTTTTTCCCTGTCCGAAGTATGCCCAGGTTCCACGTCCTCCCAGTCATCCATGCCCTTTTTCCACTCTGCGGAGGTACGGGTAATCTGTTCCTTCACATTGCCGATGGTGTTTACCACTGTATCGGATATGACTTCATTCAGATTGTTAAAATTACCTGTCTGCAGGGCATCCTCCACTGCATTCCGAATGTCCTGGCCCAGGTTTCTCCATGATTGATTTCCGTTCATTTTCCCTGTCCTTTACCCCTGTATGAAACCGCAGCACTCTGCCGCATGACAGTTCCCTTGGATATTTCCGGCTGTCTCTATTTCTTATAATTCTCTGCCACAGCCTGGAAACTGGCGTACAGTGCATTCTGGTTGCCAAGCTGCTTCACATACTGTGTCCTTCTGCCCACAAATCCTTCCAGCTTATCCATATATTCCTTCTGGGTGATACTTCCCTGAGCCACCATTGTCAGCCCCTTCTCCCAGCTGGCTGTCAGGGACGGGTCCAGAAGAGCCTTGATGGAACTGCTTACCACATCATAAATCATCTCACCCATAAGGGTAGGTGTCAATACCTGGGTCTTCTTGTGCAGCGAAAGATACTCGATATTGACCAGCTTTTTCAAGATCTCTGCCCGGGTTGCGCTGGTTCCAATACCGCTCCCTTTGATCTGTGTACGGAGTTCTTCGTCCTCAATAAACTGTCCCGCATTCTCCATGGTCAGTATCATACTCCCAGACGTGTAACGCTTGGGCGGTGAGGTCTCCCCCTCCTTGATCTCATAGGAGTCCACTGCCAGGTGTTCCCCCTTCTTCAAAGCCATCAGAAGATGCATCATCTCCTGGTCACATTTTACCTCTGTGTGTGCGGCATCCTCCTGGGGCGCTTTCTCCCCTTTCCCGGCGGATGCAGATGGTGTCCCGCCAGTCTCCTGCCTGCCATCCTTCTCCCCTTCCTTCCGGAAGGAATATGCCACCACCTTCAGGTAGCCCTCCTGCAACAGGACCTTGAAGCTGGCAAAAAAACATTCCTCCTTCACCCGGATGCACAGGGAAATCTTCTGATACACAGCCGGAGGATAGAAAATGCTCAAAAACCGCCGCACAATCACCTCATACACTTTCGCGGACAAGGGCGGCAAGCCGCCCAAAAGATGCACCCCCTGTCCTGTGGGAATGATCGCATAGTGGTCTGTAATCTGCTTGTCGTTCACATACCGCGTCCTGGCAATATTCTTGTAGCTGCCTCCTGTAAGGATCTCAGCGGCATAGGATGCCACCAGGCCATATCCTTTCAGCCCTCCGATATTTTTGTGGATCTCTTTGGCTACCGCCGTGGAGAGCACCCTGGCATCTGTCCTGGGGTATGTCACCATCTTTTTCTCATACAGCTCCTGGACAATGCGCAAGGTCTCATCCGGGCTGATCTTGAAATATCTGGAACAGTCATTCTGCAATTCTGCAAGATTATAGAGCAGAGGCGGATTCTTATTCTCTTTCTTCTTCTCGATGGATTCTACCACCACAGCACCCACCGGCTCCTGGAGCAGTCCATCGATGAGACCCTGGGCATCTTCCTTCTTCTTGAACCCGTTTTCCTTGTACAGCTTGGGAGAGCCGTAAAAACGGGAGGTCTCCACCGCCTTCCACTCTCCCTGGAAGGGTTTATCCTGTAGCCGGAAGTTCCCCAGAACCCGGTAAAAAGGTGTCTTTACAAAAGAACGGATCTCCCGCTCCCGGTTCACCACAATGCCCAGCACACAGGTCATCACCCTGCCAACAGAGATCACTGCCCGGTCCCGTTTCAAGTAATCCTGTACGCTTCTGCCGTATTTCAAGGTCAGTACCCTGGAGAAATTGATCCCCATGAGATAATCTTCCTTGGCCCGCAGATAGGCTGCAGCACTGAGGTTGTCATATTCCTTCAGATCTTTGGCTTCCCGGATCCCCCGCAGGATCTCCTCCTCTGTCTGGGAGTCGATCCATACCCGCCGGCGTTCCTTGCCGGTGACACCGGACATCTGTTCTACCAGCCGGTAAATGTATTCCCCCTCCCGTCCGGAGTCTGTACACACATATATGGTGGATACATCCGGCCGTTTCATCAAGGTACTTACGATGGTATACTGTTTCCTGGAACTCTCTATGACTTCATACCGGAATTCTGTTGGAAGGAACGGGATCGTGTCAAGACTCCACCGTTTGTACATGGCATCGTAGGCCTCCGGATAACTCATGGTCACCAGATGCCCCACACACCATGTGACAATGGCTTCCTCAGACTCCAGATACCCGTCCCGGGAAGCGGCACGTATCTTCAAAGCATTGGCGAATTCCCTGGCCACACTGGGCTTCTCCGCTATAAATAAATTCTTACCCAATTTTACTCCCCTACGCCTTATTTACAGGCAGTCACTGCAACAAATCAGAAAACACGGACTCCATCTCCTCCGGCGGCAGCGGCTGTCCGAAAAGATACCCCTGGATCACATCACAGCCAATGGCGTGAAGATATCTGTACTGCTGTTCCTCCTCCACTCCCTCGGCAATGGCCTCAAAACCCAGGCTCTTCACCATATTGATGATAGATTCGGTGATCACACGGGTGGAAGAATCTGTCATCACCGTGTCAATAAAGGATTTATCCACTTTCAACGTGTCCACCGGCAGCCTCTTCAGATAAGCCAGGGAAGAGAACCCGGTGCCAAAATCATCCAGGGATATCTTCACCCCCTGTTCCCGCAGCAGACGCAGTTTCTCTGCCACAGACCGGAAATCCTCTATCAGCACGCTTTCCGTGATCTCCAGCTCCAGCTCCGTTGGCCTTACCTGGTACCGGTCCAGTACTTCCATCACGGAATCCACAAAATCTTCCCTTTTATACTGCAGGGCAGAAATATTCACCGACATGATAAAAGGAAAGCCGAACTGCTGTTTCCATACGGCATACTGCCGGATGCTCTCCTCCATCACCCATCTTCCGATGGGCACAATACTGCCATTGTTCTCCGCCACAGGAATAAAGGTGGTAGGGCCAATCAGTTCCCCGCCGTCCCCTTTCCAACGGACAAGTGCCTCCACTCCACGCAGCCTGCGGTTCCCAGCATAATACTGGGGCTGGTAATGGATGACAAAGTCTTTGCTATACACTGCCTTCTTCAGTTTGTTCTCCAGTTCAATGGAGTGTAACAGCTCATCCATCACAGGTGCGTCAAAATAATGTAATGTGCCTGCCCCGCAGGCCTTCCCCTTGAACACCACAATCTCTGCACAGTTTATCAGCTCCAGGGCAGCATCTGATGCCTCCGGATATTCCGCCACCCCCATGCTCACTGTGATAGAGACATCCTTCCCCTCCTTCAGATAAAAAGGCTCTCTGATCCGCTCCTGTATGGATCTGTGCAGGAAGGATACGGATTTGTTTCCGACCGGGTCATAAATGGCCATGCAGTATACATCGCTGTGGAGATGGCAGGCAATGATGTCTTCCCGGCACAGCTCCTTCAGGAATGCCCCGAACTGCCGGACCAGTTCATCCCCCACCACAAGTCCCATGCTGTCATTGACCTTGCGGAATTCATCTATATTGATGACCACCACACTGACAATACAGCCTGTCTCAGAGGCCCTCTTCAGATACTCTCCCAGAAGCCTGACGAAATAATTCCGGTTGTACAGCCCCGTAAGGCTGTCATAATAGGCCATGTAGGTCAGTTCATCCTTCTGGGCGTGCAGTTTCGTGATATCACTGATATAAATAACCTTTTCATCTGGCTTCCCTTTTTCATTGTAATACACGCGGGTTCTAAACTGCATCCATGTCCTGCCGTCCCGCAACAGACATTCCATGTCCGCTGTCTCCCTGCCGGATTTCTCCGGATAGATCACGTCTCCCATCTGTAGCAGGCAGGATTCATCCACCGCATCCAGAAGCAGCTCAAGATCCCTGAATTCCTTTATCTCAAACGGAAAATACTCCGACCACTGTCCCAGAGTGGTAATTTGTCCCCGTTCAAAGGACACATAGAGAAATGCCCCCACTGCCACCTGGCAGACCTTCAGGTACATCCGCTCCCGTTCCATCTGTTTCCGGTTGATGGCCCGCAGCAGATCCACTTGGTAATGCAACTCATTCATATGCTTTTCCTGACTTCCCTTATATCCCCTGACCTATGCCATTCCCAGTACAGACGGTATCTTCTCTCAGCCTATGTAGCCATGGGCTTTCAGCAGCTCTGCACAGAGGATGGCTCCGCCTGCAGCTCCCCGCACTGTATTGTGGGACAGTCCCACGAATTTATAGTCATACACGGTATCTTCCCTAAGTCTGCCCACGCTGATTCCCATGCCCTTCTCGTAGTCCACATCCAGGGCCACCTGGGGTCTGTTGTCCTCTTCCAGATACTGGATAAACTGCTTCGGCGCACTGGGAAGGCCAAGTCTCTGAGGTTCCCCGCTGAAGTTTTGCAGCTTATCAATGAGCTGTTCCCTTGTAGGCTTTTTGGCAAATTTTACAAACACTGCGGCTGTATGCCCGTTTAAGACCGGCACACGGATACACTGGCAGGTGATCACAGGTCCTTCTGCCGGCTGGATTGCCCCATCCTTCACCTGGCCCCAGATCCTTAGCGGTTCCTTCTCACTCTTCTCCTCCTCGCCTCCGATGTAGGGAATGATATTGCCCGCCATCTCCGGCCAGTCCTGGAATGTCTTCCCTGCACCGGAGATGGCCTGATAGGTGGTAGCCACCACCTCTATGGGTTCAAACTCCTTCCAGGCAGTGAGTACCGGCGCATAGCTCTGGATAGAACAATTGGGCTTCACTGCCACAAACCCTTTCCTCGTGCCCAGGCGCCTCCTCTGGGCTTCTATCACTTCCATATGTCCAGGGTTGATCTCCGGCACCATCATGGGTACATCCGGGGTCCATCTGTGGGCACTGTTGTTGGAAACCACAGGTACCTCGCACCTGGCATACTCTTCCTCGATCTTCTTGATCTCTTCCTTTGTCATATCCACGGCGCTGAACACAAAATCCACCTGGGAAGACACTGCCTCCACCTCGTTTACATTCATCACAACGATCTTTTTGACCGCCTCCGGCATAGGCGTATCCATCTTCCATCTGCCTCCCACTGCCTCTTCATATGTCCGGCCCGCTGAACGGGGACTGGCCGCAATGGTGGTCACTTCAAACCAGGGATGGTTTTCCAGCAGGGCGATGAATCTCTGCCCCACCATACCTGTACCGCCTAAGATACCTACTTTACATTTCTCACTCATTCTTATACCCATCTGCGCGTTGCGACGCGCTTTCAAATCCATAGTTGAACACGCATTTTTATTCAACCTTCCAGACATGCCGCAGAAACGGCACAAACAATAGACGAAGAACGCTCCCGCTTTCCTGTGCCAGTTACCTTAGTCCCGGTCTTCCTGCATCAGATAAGCCCGGTTTTGCGCGATCACTTCCCGCATGGCCAATGTACCCGGACCTCCCAGAGTCAGCCTTCTTTCCACGCAGGCCTTCAGGGAAATGGCATCATACACATCTGCCTGGAATACATCGCTGATCCCCTGCAATTCCTCCAGGGAAAGAGCATCTATGGAAGTCCCTTTCTCGATACAGTACAGCACCAGCCTGCCAATGATACCATGGGCATCCCTGAACGGAACCCCCCTGCCCACCAGATAATCTGCAGCATCTGTGGCATTGGTGAAGCCGTTCATGGCGCTGGCGGCCATACGCTCCTTCTTGAACCGCAGGGTCTTTAACATCCCCCCAAACAGCTCCAGGCAGTCCTTCACCGTGTCAAAGGCATCGAAGGCCACCTCTTTGTCCTCCTGCATGTCTTTGTTGTATGCCAGGGGCAGACCCTTCATGGTGGTGAGCAGTGCCATCAACGCCCCATACACCCGGCCGGTCTTGCCCCGCACCAGTTCTGCAATATCCGGGTTCTTCTTCTGGGGCATAATACTGCTGCCAGTGGAAAAAGCATCGTCAATCTCCACAAACTGGTACTCATTGGAATTCCAGAGGATAATCTCCTCACAAAAACGGCTCAGATGCATCATCACCGTGGACAATGCTGCCAGAAATTCGATCAGATAGTCCCGGTCTGCCACAGAATCCATGCTGTTCCTGGTGGGCTGTGCAAATCCCAACAGACCTGCCACATACCCCCGGTCCAGGGGATACGTGGTTCCCGCCAGGGCACCTGCCCCCAGGGGACAAGCGTCCATCCTGCGGCAGATGTCAGACATACGCTGTCTGTCACGGCGGAACATCTCAAAATATGCGCCATAATGATGAGCCAGTGTAGTGGGCTGGGCCTTCTGTAGATGGGTAAATCCTGGCATATATGTCTCAATATGTTCCTCCATGGTATCCAGGATACCCTCCAGCAGTTCCTTCAGCAGAACATCCACCTCCAGTACCACCTGCCTGGTATACAGCCGCATGTCCAGAGCCACCTGGTCATTGCGGCTCCTGCCCGTATGCATCTTCTTCCCAGGCTCACCGATCCGCTCTATGAGCTTTGCTTCCACAAAACTGTGAATGTCCTCAAAAGCCTCCTGGTCTATATCCAGAAGTCCTTCTTCCACATCCCGCAGGATCCCTGCCAGTCCGTCACAGATCTGCTTCTTCTCCGTCGGGGACAGGATTCCCTGCCTGGCCAGCATGATCACATGTGCTATGCTGCCCTGGATATCCTGTGGCAGCAGCCGCCTGTCAAATCCTATGGATGCATTGAATGCAAAAACTTTCCGGTCCGTTTCCTTGGTAAAACGGCCTCCCCAGAGCTGTGCCATCCTAATACCTCCCTGCGTGCCTTGGCACGCTAATGAAAATCCACATTGGGATCCTTTCAGACCAACGCTTCTATCACATAAACCCAAAACTGATATTACCATAAAAAGAAAGGCAATGCAACAAAAAATCCCCTCACCCAGTGCCTCACCCAGTGCCAGGACATCCCAACTTTGTTGCTGTTACGGCGTAGAGACATAACAGCAACATGCTGCACACATAATACACAAAAATGCCCATTATGGCGCACACGGTCTTAGGTTTGTCACGCAAAGAACACGTGAAAACATCTGGCGGCGATACCAGGTGAACAATAACCCCCTACCGTTCATACCATATTATAAATGCAAGATGAGGACGAAAGGGAATGGCAATCTATGTCAACACTTCTGGAACTGAAAAATATCGGCTATGCCTACCATAGCCTTCATGGGGAAACCGTAGCCCTGCGGGATATCTCCTTCCAGGTCCGCCAAGGGGAGTTCGTGGCCATAGTAGGGCCAAGCGGCTGCGGCAAATCCACCCTGCTCTCTATTATCGCCGGACTCCTGTCCCCGGAACAGGGTACCATAGCCGTGAACAATCCCGATGGCTCTCTGCACTATCCGAAAGTAGGATATATGCTCCAGCGGGATCATCTTTTCGAGTGGCGCACAGTCTACCGGAATGCTATCCTGGGGCTGGAGATCCACCGCCACTTGACACCGGAAAAGCTGGATGCCGTAGACCGGCTGTTTGTGGAATATGGACTTGAAAAGTTCCGGGATAAGAGGCCCAGCGAACTCTCTGGCGGCATGAAACAGAGAGCTGCCTTGATTCGGACCCTGGCACTGGATCCACAGCTTCTGCTGCTGGATGAACCCTTCAGTGCACTGGACTACCAGACCAGACTCATGGTCTCTGCAGATATCTGTAGGCTGATCCGGGCGGCAGGCAAGACCATGCTCATCATCACCCACGACCTGTCTGAGGCCATCAGTCTGGCAGACCGCGTGATTGTACTGTCCGGACGGCCTGCCACCGTGAAAACAGAAATCGAAATCAAGCTGACCATAAAGGATGAGTCACCCCTGGCGGCCAGGAATGCACCAGAATTCCAACAATACTTTAACAGGCTGTGGGAGGTATTGACACATGGGACATGATTCGAAAAAAGAATTGACAAGACAAGAAGAATTCGTAAAAAACCACAGACGCCACCATCATATGATTGCCTCCTGGCGCACTATCCTGTTCCTGTTTTTCCTGGCACTTTGGGAAATGAGCGCACGCCTTGGCTGGATCGACAGCTTTTTCTTCTCCAGTCCCTGGCGTGTAGCGCTGTGCTTCGTGGAGCAGTTTAAAAGCAACCATCTGTTGACTCACATCGGTGTTACCCTGTACGAGACCATTGCCAGCTTCCTGCTGGTACTGGGCTTAAGCCTGCTGGTGTCTACCCTGTTATGGTATTTTCCGAAACTGGCGGAGATACTGGAACCTTACCTGGTGATCCTGAACAGTCTGCCAAAGTCAGCACTGGCTCCCCTGTTCATTGTGTGGCTGGGTACCGGTTCCACCACCATCATTGTGGCCGGTATCTCTGTGGCCATCTTTGGCTCTATCATCAGCTTTTACACCGGTTTCCAGCAGGTGGATCCGGAGAAAATCACCTTGATCTACACCCTGGGAGGACACAGAAGGGATGCTTTCTTCAAAGTGGTACTGCCTGGCTCCGTTCCCATCCTGCTCAGTACCGCCAAGGTGAATATCGGCCTGGCCCTGGTGGGTGTCATCATCGGGGAATTCCTGGCGGCCAGGCGTGGACTCGGGTACCTGATCATCTACGGCTCCCAGGTATTCCAGCTGGATATGGTGATTACCAGCATCCTTGTGTTGTGTATCATCGCCCTGGCATTCTACAAGTCCATCCAGTTCATCGAACACCAGATCAAGATCAGGTTCAAAATGTGAGAGGAATCGATGCATCCTGTCACCAAGGCCAAAAGCACATGCTTTTGTGCCTTACATAGGGATCAGCCTACTCCCTTCTCCAGGGCAAACCGTTCTGCCATGATTTTCAAATACTGCTCCCTGTAGCTGGCCGCCAGAAGCATAGGCGCACAGGCGTCCCTGCCGCTGATATGAAACATATATGGCACTAAGTCAAAATGCATCTTATAGTCTGTCACAAAATCCATGATTCCTCTCTGGATCTCTTGCATTCCCTCTGGATTCACGTCTTTCCTGCCGAATTTCAGACATACTTCCCTACCGCCGTTGCAAATGCCGGTTCTGACTACAACGGTATCTCTTTTGGGCAACCTGCTTTTTAGGATCCCCGTTTCCGTACTTCCGGATTCCGGGATATGTTCCAGGCCCTCTTTCCTCCGATCTACAGACACTTCTTTCCGGACTGTCTCTCCGAAACAGAACCCGGAAAATTGTCTGGTGGGAGAAGACAACAACAGTTCCCAGAATACATTGTAATCCTTGCCGGGATCGTGTCGTTTCATCACATCCCGGTTGTGGGTCTGTGAAAACAGGTAGGATACCAGTTTCCCATTCTGCAGGAAAATCTCGCTGGCATCCGGCTCTGCATTATGAACAGTGTTGGTTCCGGCCATAAGCCCTGTGACCTTACAGGGAAACCTCCATACCTGCTCTGCCAGATAAGAAAGAGCCATCGCCCCGCTGCCCGCCCAGCCGATGTCTACAGCCACCACACGCCGCGCACCTTCAAGTTCTCTCTGGAAGTACAGTTTTGCTGCCTCCCGGTACTCTCCATAGACCGCACAAATCTCCTGCCAGTTATCCTGGAAATATTTTTTCAAAGTCTCCACATTCCGGTCTGTAAGGACTTCATCCAGCAGCCCCGGGGGCAGACCTGCCAGGAGCCCCTCCAGGATCTCTCCCAGATCCAGGGTCTCCAGAATCTCCCGAACCAGAATCCCCTGATTGACTTTATGATACAGATATCTGCGAAAAAAATCATACCTGTCATACTCCGCCATCAGCTTTGTGGATGCCGCTCTGGACCAGTAGACATAGGAAGCCGGGGATCCGGGATACATCCTGTCATACACCTGCTTCAGGATATCCCCGTCCCTCGACAGAAACAATATCCTGTCTACACCATGGCTTTCACAGTATGCATGGATAAAATCGCAATATCCCAGCACAAACAGTCCGCCATAGACATATCCATATTCGTATTCCGATGAATAGACCTTCCCCCCTTGATACAGATGAGTGTCTACAATCCCCCGGTAGGCGCCGCCGACCACCGGAGACATATCATAAGCCCTAAGGGTCAGCGCCATACGGTTCACATTGGGATAATGGACGGCCGTAAAGCCATTTTCAGCCGCCATCTTAACATCACTATGCCCATTATCCCTCACATGCGCCACCGATGCCCTTGCGGGCAGATCTTTCTTGACAAGTCCGTACAACTTCCCATCACCCTCACTGCCCCCGTGAGACTTCAGTCGTCCGGCCCGGAATCTCCGCGCCCTGGCAATGTCTTCTTTGTTGATCGTAACCAGGCAGTCCATGCATCTTGCAAGCAGTCTCTCAATCGGATAGTAAAGCAGCCAGTTCAAAACAGGGGCTCCTTCATAAAAATGAAAACCATGGGCAGTATAAATGATTGGAGGAAAAACAAATAAAATGAAAGAGACTTATGATCGACTGGCTGCCGGCGACAGGATACGCTGTAAACGTACCCTTCTGGGTCTGACGCAGGATGAAATGGCTGAAAGAATCGGCCGGGCTCCCAAGTATTATGCAGATATTGAGAGAGGAAGCTGTGGCATGTCCATAGAGACCTTGATGTCCCTCTCCACTTCCCTAAGCATGTCACTGGACTACATCATCTTTGGGAAAAATCCTATCGTTCAAGAAGAAAAACAGCATACTGAAGAAGTGGCTGCCATACTGGACATGCTGGATCATGCAGTTGCGAGAAACCGGAAATATGCACTGGAAATGTTAAAGCTGTTCCTGGCTGCCTGTCCAACTCCATAAAAACTGAATATCACAAAAAGCCGCAAACTGTATGACTTTCAGAATCATACAGTTTGCGGCTAACCAAGCTGAAAATGGGACTCGAACCCACGACCCCTTCATTACGAGTGAAGTGCTCTACCAACTGAGCTATTTCAGCAACTATGTGTGTACTCAAACACAACAAATGTATTATACCTGTTTTTTCCACACATTTCAACTACTAATTTTGTTTTCTTATGGTTTTGTTAAAATCGCAGAAGAACATTTAACCTGTTTCTCCCTGTCCATCCAGATGCACATCCAGCTGGTTGTAAGGGATCTCGATACCCGCTTCATCCAGGGCCAGCTTACAGTTCTCTGTGACCCGCCATTTTCCCGGCCAGAAATCTTCCTGTCTGAACCAGCACCTGACACCCAGTTCCACACTGGAGGCTGCCAGTTCATTTACATACACCAGCCTGTCCCTGTCCTTCAGGGAAGCCTCATCTTCCTCCAGCACCTGTAGCAATACCCTCTTGGCCTGCTTCAGATCTGCTTTGTAAGAGATACCTACCTTGATATCCATGCGCCTGGCTTCCTGGCCAGTCACATTCACCAGGCTGTTGTTGGCCAGGCTGCCGTTTGGCAGCACCACTGTCTGGTGGTCCGGTGTCAGAAGCCTGGTGTAGAAGATCTGGATCTCTGTCACCGTGCCTTCCTTGCCGGTGGCGCTTTCCACAATGTAGTCTCCCACCTTAAAGGGCTTCAGCACCAGCAGCAGGACGCCTCCTGCCAGGTTGGACAGGCTTCCCTGGATAGCCAGGCCAATGGCCACACCGGCAGATCCCAGCACCGCCACAATACTGGCAGCATCCACCCCGAAGGAAGCCGCCAGCATCAGCACAAGCAGGACATAAAGGGCTGCTTTCACGAAAGAGTCCACGAACTGTGTGGCTCCTGTCTCTGCTCCTGCACGCTGCATGGAGTTTCTGACCAGCTTACGGGCCAGCTTGATCACCTGCACCCCCAGCAGGAAGAACAGCACTGCCAGCAATACCCGCAGCCCCAGGTGAAGGGCTTTCTCCGGGAGACCTTCCAGAAAATCTTTCAGCATACCTGCAGATTCTTCCATGGATTTTGCATCCGGCATATCTTATTTTCTCCTTGTCTTCTTTGTCTCCTGGCTCTGTGCTACTTCTTTTCCAGACTTTACAGCCTTGGCCTTTCCGGCTCCCCGGGCCTGCCCTGTGGTCTTCCCGGCTTTTTCTTCTCCCAGCTCCTGTCCTGTAGCTTTCCCGGATTTTTCCTCTCCCAGTACCTGTCCTGCGGCCTTCCCAGGTTTTTCCTCTCTTTCGGTCAGGTTCCGGGACTTTGCTGCCTTCTCCACAACGCTGTCATTTCCCTTTAAGGCCTCCCGCTCCTTCGCCTTCCTGGCCCTTTCCCTGGCCTTCTCCAACTCCCTGGCCTTCACCTTTTCCAGTTTGGCCTTGATCCGCTGGGCTTCCCTGGCCTTGGCCTTCTCGGCCTTCTCCCTGGCCTTCTCAGCCTCTTTCTCCTTCTCCCGGATCTGGGCCAGTTCCTCCTTCGTATAAGGAATGTACTGTAAGATACTTAGGGAAAGGGGTGCCAGCTTCACGGTGATGGAACAAGGCCTGTCATCCCATTCCTGGCTCTTCGCACGCTTGATCCGGCTGTTTACCACACCACTGCCACCATAGGTGCTGTCATCGGAATTGAAGATCTCCTTGTATTTACCGTTACAGGGAACCCCCGTGGTAATCTCCTGGGAAATACCTGCAAAATTTGCCACTACAAGCAGCAGCTGGTCCTTCCCGGAACCCTTCCTTAAGTAGGACAGGTAGCATTCCTGCGCAGAAATATGGTTGATCCACTGAAATCCGTCACTGGCATCATCCAGTTCATGCAGTTCCGGACGGCTGCGGTAGAGCCTGTTCAAGTCCCTGACCAGTCTGCCAATCCCCTCATGCCCCGGCTCCCCGCACAGATTCCATTCCACCTGGCGGTTCTCATTCCACTCGTCAAATTCCCCTATATCCTGACCCATGAACAGCAGTTTTTTACCGGGATGGGTCATCATGTAGGCATAGGTCAGCCGCAGGTTGGCGAATTTCTGCTCCCGCTCTCCTGGCATCTTGCCCAGCATGGTTGCTTTGCCATGCACCACCTCATCGTGGGAGAACACCAGTACAAAGCGTTCGCTGTAAGCATACACCATGCTGAATGTCAGCTCTCCATGATGGTGACTTCGGAAATAGGGATCGTATTTGATATAATCCAGATAATCATTCATAAAGCCCATATTCCATTTCAAGTCAAAGCCCAGCCCCTCTTCCTTCAGATCCCCGGTGATTCTGGGGAACGCTGTGCTCTCCTCCGCAATGGACAGCACGCCTGGGTTGCGCTTTTTCAAGATGGAATTGAGATGTTTGATCATCTCAATGGCCTCCAGGTTCTCTTTGCCCCCATAGATATTCGGTACCCACTGGCCATCCTGTTTCCCATAGTCCAGATACAGCATACTGGCCACCGCATCCATACGGATGCCGTCCGCATGATATTTTTCCACCCAGAATAAGGCATTTGCAATCAGATAATTGGACACCTGGGGCCGTCCATAGTTGTAGATCAAAGTGCCCCAGTGGGGATGGGATCCCTGTCTGGGATCCAGGTGCTCATAAAGGCAGGTGCCGTCAAAATTGGACAATCCATATGTGTCCCTGGGGAAATGGGCAGGTACCCAGTCTAAGATCACCCCGATCCCGGCCTTATGCAGCTCATTTACAAAATACATAAAATCTTCCGGGGATCCATACCTGGCAGTTGGTGCATAATATCCGATTACCTGATATCCCCAGGAGCCGTCAAAGGGATGTTCCATCACAGGCATCAGCTCCACATGGGTATAGCCCATCTCCTTCACATACGGGATCAGCTTGTCCGCTATGGTCCGGTAATTGGCATACGCAACCCCTTCCTCAGGCTCAACGAAAGAACCCAGATACATTTCATAAATGCTCACAGGGGCATTCCCTGTCTGGAAAGCTGCCCTGCCCGCCACAAAAGCAGCATCCTCCCAGACAAAATTCCCCAGATCAGTGACCACGGACGCCGATTCGGGCCGCAACTGGGCTGCATTCCCGTAAGGGTCTGCCTTCAGGTATGTCATACCGCCTTTCAACTTCAGCTCGTACTTATAATTGTCCCCACAGGATGCATCCGGCAGGAAAATCTCAAAGATACCGGAATCCCACAGCCGCCGCATCTGATGGACACGTCCGTCCCATCCGTTGAAATCCCCCACCACACTGACCCGCTGGGCATTGGGGGCCCACACCGCAAAACAGATACCCCTTATGCCCTGGATCTCACAGGGATGGGCACCCAGCTTCTCATATATGGTATAATGGATACCGTTCTTAAATTTCTCGGTGTCAGCCTGGGTGATCTGCGGCTCAAACTGGTATGGCTCCCCCTGGATGTGCTCTTCCCCTTGAATGTCCTTCACCACATAGTGATAGACCGGGAATCCTTTCCTGGCCCTGGGTACCAGCACTGCAAAGAAACCATCCTCATCCGCAAGCTCCATGGGGATCTCTTCCCCACCATCCTCCCATACCATCCTGGCCTCCACGGCTCCCGGAAAATACGCCTGCACCAGAGTCTGGCTGCCTGCCTTATGCGGACCAAGCAATCCATGTGGATTATCGCTCTCAGAATAGATAATCTCTTCAATAGCGGGCCAGTTCATCAGCTTATACAATTTATTTGTCATGCTCTATACCCCCTTGCATTTTGACACATCCATCAATTCAATTGTAACATCTCCAGGCAGATCTGCATCCTCTTGACTGCTTCCTGTGTCCCTGTGGATGCCCTGTAAAAAGCTCCCTTTTTCATCCCCCCAGCCTGTGCAGGAACAGGCCACTGCGCAGCTTCGGTTCAAACCAGGTAGACTTGGGCGGCATCAGCCGGCCTGCATCTGCTACATCCAGAAGCTCCCTAATGGATGTGGGATACAGGGAGAATGCTACCTTCATGTCTGTATCCACCCTCCGGACCAACTCCTCCAGTCCACGGATCCCCCCTACAAAATCAATTCTCTTATCCGTCCTGGGATCCTGGATTCCAAGCACTGGACCCAGCAAATGGTTCTGTAACAGGGATACATCCAGATCCTCCACCAGATCCTTATGCCGGATCGTCTCTCTGGCTGTAAGCCTGTACCAGGTACCCTCCAGATACATGCCAAAACTTCCTTTTTCCTGGGGGCGGTAAGGTATCTGCCCCACATCCTCCACCTGGAAGCTCCTGGCAACCCGCTGTAGGAATTCCGCCACCGTATACCCGTTCAAGTCCCGCACCAACCTGTTATAGTCCAGAATGGACAGCTCATCCTCCGGAAAAACCACCGCCAGGATACGGTTGAAGGGCTCCTGCCCTGTGTAGCCCGGCTGCTGCTGCCTGCGCAGCAGCCCTACCTTCACAGCCGAAGCGCATCTGTGATGGCCATCGGCAATATACAGGGCAGGTACCTTATGAAACGCCTCCTGAATGGATCTGATGGTCTCTTCCTCTGACACGGCCCATACCCTGTGGCGGATCTGGTCCTCTGAGACAAAATCCATTATCACATCCCGCTTCCGGATCCCGGCAATGAGTTCCCGGATCTCAAGGTTCCTCCTGCAGGCCAGGAAAATAGGCCCTGTCTGCATATCACACACATCTACATGCCGGATCCGGTCCTGTTCCTTGTCCGCCCTGGTATTCTCGTGCTTTTTGATCACCCCCTGAAGATAATCGTCAATGGATGCCCCCACTACAAGTCCTGCCTGACGCCTTACCCCAAGATCCTGTTCGTACAGGTAAAAGCAGGGTGCCTCCTCCCGGATAAAACATCCCTCCCGGATGCGACTGTCCAGCAGCTTCGCAGCCCGCTCATAGACCACAGGTGCATAGGTGTCCACCTCAGGTCCGAATCCTGTCTCTGCCCTGTCAATGGCCAGAAAAGAGTACGGATTCTCCTCCACGATCCTGGTGGCTTCCTCCCTGTTGTATACATCATAAGGCAGCGCTGCAATTTTACCTGCCCATCCCGGTGCCGGGCGATAGGCTGAAAATGGTCTGATATCTGCCATAGACCCTCCCTTAGTGTAATCCTAACTGAATTCTACCAAAAAATGCTATGCATAACAAGCTTTTCATGATAAACTATTGAGAAATGGTTACAGTTCACCCGACACTGCCGCCAGGTGTTTTCAAACGTTCTTTGCGTGACAAACCTAAGACTGCACGTGCATCACGTTGCTGTTACGGCTACACTGTGAACAGTAACGTGAAATGAGCTCGCGGTGATACCCAGTGAACTGTAACACCAGATCTGTTGTTCACATGCATCATTCGCAACCCATAAAAAGTGAGGTGTCCCATGACAGAGGAAAACAGAAAAATACTGGAACGGATCAATCATTATGGTGAAAATGTCCTGGGTTCCATTGACCCCCAGAAGACACAGGTCTCCGTACAGCTGGAAAAGCTCACCCCCATTCTGGAAGAGATTGCCGCAGAGAAAGGAATCACCCTGGAGGACATGTTCATCCTGTACATGGACCTGCAAAGTGAAGCCTCCTGTGCCACCAACCAGAAACTCAAAGAGAGCCTGCAAGATGTCAATGAGGGCCTTGACGGTGCTTCCCCACTGTTGTTCCGTTAACAGGAAAAGCTGGCGATATGCCAGCTTTTCCTGTTTCCCGCAAATCTATGCTTTTACTATCCTGGCCCGGAACACCCCTTCGATCTGTTCCAGTGCCGCCACGATCTCCCTGGTTGGCGTTGCTTCCACGTCCAGCATGGTGTAGGCCACCTCTCCCCTGGACTTGTTAGTCATGTCACTGATGTTGATGCCTTTCTCACCGAATTCAGCGGTAAACTTGGTGATCATGTTGGCAATATTTTTATGGAAAATGGCCACACGGCCTGCATTGGTACATACCCCCATGTCACAGGCAGGGTAATTGACACTGTTGCGGATATTTCCATTTTCCAGGTAGTCCATCATCTCCTGCACCGCCATCACTGCACAATTGTCTTCCGATTCTTCCGTACTGGCCCCCAGATGGGGAATAACGATGCATCCCTTCTGCCCTGCTGTGGTGGGATTGGGGAAATCAGACACATAGCGGGCAATCTTGCCACTGCCCAGCCCCTCCAGCACATCCTTCTCATTGGCCAGAAGATCCCTTGCGAAGTTCAGGATCACCACCCCTTCCTTCATCTTGGCAATGGATACGGCATTGATCATCCCCCTGGTGGAATCCAGAAGCGGTACATGGATGGTGATATAATCACACTGGGCATAGATATCATCCACATTCAGCACATGGATCACCGAACGGCTCAAGTTCCAGGCCGCATTCACCGACAGGTAAGGGTCATAGCCATATACTTCCATCCCCAGGGACACCGCGGCATTGGCCACCTTCACCCCAATGGCACCCAGACCGATGACTCCCAACTTCTTGCCCTGGATCTCCGTGCCTGCGAAATGCTTTTTCTCTTTCTCCGCAGCCTTGGCAATGTCCCCATTTTCCACGTTTTTCCGCACCCAGTCGATGCCGCCCACCACATCCCTGGCCGCCAGCAGCATCCCTGCCAGCACCAGTTCCTTCACACCGTTGGCATTGGCCCCTGGCGTATTGAATACCACCACGCCCTTCTCTGCAAATTTATCCAGGGGAATGTTATTCACACCGGCCCCGGCTCTGGCCACTGCCAGCAGTCTTCTGGGAATCTCCATCTCATGCATGGAGGCACTTCTCACCAGGATGCCATCCGCTTCCTGCACATCCGCCGTAACCTGGTATTTTCCGCTGAAGTTCTTAAGTCCCACATCCGATATGGGATTCAGACAATTGATCTGAAACATATGCTCTCCTTTTCTACTCTATGCCATGTTCCTGGCTTCAAACTCCTTCATAAACGCTACCAGCTTCTCCACCCCTTCCATGGGCATGGCATTGTAGATGCTGGCCCGCATACCGCCTACACTTCTGTGACCCTTCAGATTCTCCAGACCTGCTGCCTTGGACTCTTTTACGAATTTCGCATCCAGTTCTTCCTTGCCCGTGACAAAAGGTACGTTCATCAAGGAACGGTCTTCCCTGCGCACTGTGCCATGGAACAGGCTGCTCTCATCCAGATAGTTGTAGAGGATGGCCGCCTTTTTCTCGTTATATGCTTTCATGGCAGCAAGGCCTCCCTGTCGCTTCAGCCATCTGAACACCTTACCGCAGATATAGATACCGTAGGCAGGCGGCGTATTGTAGAGAGATGCATTGTCCGCATGGATCTTGTAACGCAGCATGGTCGGGGTGCCGGGCAGCACATCCTCCGTGACCAGATCCTCCCGGATGATCACAATCACCACACCAGCAGGACCGATATTCTTCTGTACACCGCCGTAGATCAGACCATATTTTGACACGTCTACCGGCTCAGAGAGAAAACAGCTTGACACATCCGCCACCAGGGGCTTTCCCTTGGTATCGGGCAGGGTCTTGAACTTGGTACCGTATATGGTATTATTCTCACAGATGTAGACATAATCAGCATCCGGGCTGATCTTCAGATTTGTCAGATCCGGTATATAAGAAAATGTTTTATCCTCGGAAGATGCAATCTTGTTGGCCCTGCCATAAATGGCGGCCTCCTGGTAAGCCTTTTTGGCCCACTGCCCGGTGACAATATAGTCTGCCACCCGGTTCTTCATCAGGTTCATGGGTATCATGGCAAACTGCTGGCTGGCTCCTCCCTGTAGAAACAGTACCTTATAGTTTGCAGGGATATCCATCAGTTCCCGCAGGTCTGACTCCGCCTCCTTGATGATTCTGTCGTATGTCTGAGACCTATGGCTCATCTCCATCACAGACATACCGCATCCCTGGTAGTCCAGCATCTCCTCTGCAGCCTCCTGCAGCACCTCCTCAGGCAGGACAGCTGGTCCTGCGGAAAAATTATATACTCTGGCCATCTCAAATCCTCCTCACAATCAGTCTATCAGATGATTTCCTTTTTCAGTACATGAATTTAAGGATAATCGTTTCTTTCACTTTAGTCAACTGCATTGTTAAATTATTTTCATTTTGTCCGCATCCAGTATACAACACTGTCCATATCGTCCATACAGTGTGGACTGGTACGGATAATCAATAAAACATAATCACTGGCGTCCCGATCTCTACCATATCATATAATTCGCCCATGATCTTAGGCGGTGTATTGATACAGCCATGGGATCCGTTTGTCTTGTAGATCTGGCCGCCAAATCTGGATCTCCAGTTTGCATCATGGATCCCCACCGCACCCCGCACAGGCATCCAGTATTTTACAGGAGAGGCATAATCAGGGCCCCGCAGGATCCGGTTCCTCTGTTTGTTGTACACAAAATTGATTCCCTGGGGCGTGCCGTGGCGTTTGCTGGTGTCCCCTGTCACAATATCCGTATCCAGCACCAGTTCCCCGTCCATGTAATAATACATGTGTTGTTCCGTCATATCCACTTCGATATAGGTTCCCCCGATGTCATCCAGTCCCCGCACAAATCCCTGTTGGGCATAGACCGGCACCCGGACCAGGGCATCTGTTTCCAGACCCGGATGCGTATCTTCCCCTGGTCCGGCATCTTCTTCCGGTTCTGTATCCTCCCCTGTATCTTGATTCTCCTGCTCTGTTTCCTGGCTTTCCTGTATGGGCCACTTCTCCTGATCCCCTGTCAGCGTGCCCATTAGAAAATTCACCTCGGCTTCCACATCCAGCTTCGTCCCGTAGGTTCCGTATTTGACACTGACTACATCCCCCCTGGTGGACTGGAATTCCTTTGTGGTGTCACAGGTATCGTATCTGGCAGCCAGATCTTCCACCCAGGTCCTGACAGCCGGCTCGCTGATCACAAGCTGTCCCTTGTCATCCAGCACAGGCGCTCCCTGTGCGGTCTCCAGGAATCCGCTGATCACATCCGGTGTCAGTGTAATGGACTCCGCTCCCATGTCATAGACAATCTGCCAGGCCAGATATGCCTCCAGTTCCTTCCAGATCCTGCGCTGTATTTTATCCTGGTCTGAGTCCGGCAGGGTGACATAGCAGTCCCCGGCCGCCAGGTCAACTATCACTTTTCCCTGCTGCAGGCAGGCTTCCAGGAAAGCATAGGCTTTCTCCAGATCCAGGCGCATGGTATTCCCGTCCTGCAAGACATATCCCTGGTCTGTGTACTGGATGGACACACCTTCCTCCATCTCCTTTTGTGTCCGGATAAACTCCAGGGCCTTAAAGCTCTCCTGTAGTCCATCCGCCTGCCAGGTATAGGACCCTGCCTCCAGGGACGCCGATACAGACTGGTGCAGGTTCTTCATCCAGAAAACCGTGGAATTCTGTTGCAGGTATATCTGTAAGGCTTGCGTATAATCCGGCCTGATGCCAGCTGCCTCCCCATCCATCTGCCACTGTCCGCCTTCTGCATCCACCAGCATAATGACAGGAGCTGATGCCTGTCCCACCAGCTCCTGATTCACCTGTTCCACTGTTTTTCCAGTACAATATACGCCGTTGATCCATGTATTTACCGGGAAATGACTGCGATAGTACGCCGCCAGGGCCAGGAAACCCGCCAGTACCACAAACATCCCTATAAGCAGAAAAAGCACAAATACCCGAATCACTCTTTTCATAGCCGAACTATTCCCTATCGTGTCTTATTTCGGGGTTCCCCGATTTTTGGCTTCTTAATCATTCCTTTTCCAGGTCGTCCCCGTCAAAGACCTCCGCAATGGGTGCACCTGCAGGCACCATGGGAAATACCTTGTCATCTTCCGGAATCAGGCATTCCACCAGCACAGGGGCTTTCATGGCAATGGCCCGCTCTATGGCCGGTGCAACCTCCTCTTTCCTGGTCACACGGATCGCCTCACACCCCAGTCCCTCCGCCACCTTGCAGAAATCCACCTTGTCAGACAGCACTGTCTGGGAATAACGCTTGCCGTAGAACAAGGTCTGCCACTGGCGCACCATCCCCAGCACATGGTTGTTGATCACCACCTGGATGATGGGAATATTGTAACGGCTGGCTGTGGCCAGTTCGTTCATATTCATACGGAAACATCCGTCCCCTGCGATATTGATACAGATCTTGTCAGGCTGTCCCACCTGTGCCCCGATGCAGGCCCCCAGGCCGTAACCCATGGTGCCCAGACCACCGGAAGACAGGAAGGTGCGGGGCTTCGTATAGTGGTAATACTGGGCAGCCCACATCTGATGCTGTCCCACATCTGTGGTGATCAGAGCCTCTCCCCCTGTAACTTTGTCGATGGTCTCCATGACATAAGGACAGGAAAGCTTACTGTCATCGTATTTCAAAGGGTATTTTTCCTTTAAGCCTGCAATGGTCTGCATCCAGTCCCCATGGTTCTGCCTGGGGAGCTTGCGGTTCAGGTTCTCCAGCACCAGCTTCAGATCTCCCATCAGGCTGGCATCCACCCGGATATTTTTGTTGATCTCAGCCGCATCTATGTCAATATGGATGATTCTGGCCCCTTCTGCAAACTTCTTCGGGTTCCCGGTCACGCGGTCTGAGAACCTGGCTCCCAGGGCGATCAGCAGATCACACTGGCTGACTCCCAGATTGGAGGCCTTAGTTCCATGCATACCGATCATGCCGGTGTAACGGGGACTTCTGCCATCGAAGGCCCCTTTTCCCATCAAGGTATCGCATACAGGTGCATCTGCCAGTTCCGCAAATTCCGCCACCTCTGCATATGCCCCTGAGATCACAGCACCGCCTCCCAGATAGATAAAAGGTCTTCTGGCCTCTTCAATATACTGGATGACCATGTCCAGCTCCTCCTGGGAACAGGACATGGGAGGCACTACCACCCTGGCAGGCGCAGGGGTATACTCACACACAGCCGCTGTTACATCCTTGGTGATATCCACCAGCACAGGACCAGGGCGGCCACTCTTTGCAATACGGAAGGCCTCCCGCAGGGTATCTGCAAGCTGTTCCACATTCTTCACGATGTATCCATGCTTAGTGATCGGCATGGTGACACCTGCAATATCCACTTCCTGGAAGCTGTCCTTGCCCAGCATGGGCAGGGTCACATTGGCCGTGATGGCCACCATGGGTACTGAATCCATATATGCCGTAGCGATTCCCGTTACCAGATTGGTGGCACCGGGACCACTGGTGGCCATACAGACCCCCACTTTTCCCGTTGCCCTTGCATAGCCGTCCGCCGCATGGGCCGCCCCCTGCTCATGGGAAGTCAGAATGTGCCTGATCTCACTGCTATGCTTGTAAAGTGCATCGTATATATTTAAGATCGAACCGCCAGGATAGCCGAATACCGTATCTACCCCCTGTTCTTTGAGACATTCCACCACAATTTCCGAACCGTTTAATTGCATTGATACACCTCCCTACCCGCCTTTGGCTGGCATTCACTTCAATATCTGTTTCTTTGGTGACAGAATGCAGGTCTGGCAATAGAAAGCTTTTTCCTCTTCTACGGCCACTCCATCCAGTTAAAGAGCTTCCTACAGACTGCGTTCCCTCTTAGGTAGTTCCAGCACAGCTCCCTGGTTACCGCTGGTCACCAGTTCTCTGTATCGCTTCAGATAACCTGTGACTTCTGACTTCTTAGGCTGCCAGGCTGCTCTCCTGCGTGCCATCTCTTGGTCAGACACCAGCACATCCAGCTTGTTTTCCGGAATATTGATCTGGATGATATCGCCTTCCTCCACCAGGGCAATGGGACCGCCCACCGCCGCTTCGGGAGACACATGGCCGATGGAAGCTCCTCTGGAAGCACCGGAAAAACGTCCGTCTGTGATCAAGGCCACACTGGAGCCAAGCCCCATGCCGGCAATGGCAGAGGTGGGGTTGAGCATCTCCCGCATGCCAGGCCCTCCTTTGGGTCCTTCGTAACGGATCACCACCACATCCCCTGCCATGATCCTGCCACCCTTGATGGCGGCAATGGCATCCTCCTCACAGTCAAACACCCTGGCCGGTCCCTGGTGTACCAGCATTTCAGGCACCACTGCGGAACGCTTCACCACACCACTGTCCGGTGCCAGGTTCCCCTTCAGGATGGCAATGCCTCCTGTCTCAGAGTAAGGCTGCTCTACCGGGCGGATGACCTCCGGGTTCAGATTCCTGCAATCCCGGATATTTTCTCCGATGGTAGTACCATTGACAGTCATACAGTCAAGATGCAGCAGATTCTTCTTGGTCAGCTCGTTCATCACGGCATAGACACCACCTGCTTCATTCAGATCTTCCATGTAAGTAGGGCCTGCAGGAGCCAGATGACACAGGTTCGGGGTTCTGGCAGACAGTTCGTTGGCGATATCCAGGCTTAGGTCCACCCCGGCTTCCCTGGCAATGGCAGGAAGATGGAGCATGGAATTGGTGGAACAGCCCAGCGCCATATCCACAGTCAAGGCATTCAGGAATGCATTCTCTGTCATGATATCCCTTGGTTTGATATCCTTCTCCACCAGTTCCATGATCTTCATGCCAGCGTGCTTGGCCAGACGGATCCTCTCAGAATATACCGCCGGAATCGTACCGTTCCCCTTTAGTCCCATACCGATGGCCTCGGTGAGACAGTTCATGGAATTGGCTGTATACATACCGGAGCAGGAGCCGCAGGTGGGACAGACCTTCTCCTCAAATTCGCAGAGTTCTTCCATGGTCATGGTACCAGCGGAAACGCTGCCCACAGCCTCAAACATGGAAGAAAGGCTTCTCTTCTGCCCCTTCACGCGTCCTGCCAGCATAGGACCACCGGAGACAAAGACGGTGGGAATATTCACCCTTGCCGCTGCCATCAGCAGCCCTGGCACATTCTTGTCACAGTTAGGGATACACACCAGGCCATCGAAACCGTGGGCCAGGGCCATACACTCGGTGCTGTCTGCAATCAGATCCCTGGTCACCAGGGAATACTTCATGCCCACATGTCCCATGGCGATACCGTCACACACGGCAATGGCAGGAAACATAATCGGCGTACCGCCTGCCATGGCCACTCCCATTTTCACCGCTTCTGCAATCTTATCCAGGTTCATATGACCGGGCACGATCTCATTATAGGAACATACGATACCAATCAGGGGACGGCTCCTCTCCTCCTCCGTATACCCCAGCGCGTTAAACAAACTTCTGTGGGGCGCCTGCGCGGTGCCCGTCTTTACCGAATCACTTCTCATCCTCTCTTTTCCTTTCTCTGCGCTTTAAACATGTCACCGGATACGCTCTGCCAGCAAGCTGCCCATCTCGCTACAGCCTACCTTTTTGCAACCTGAGGAATGGATATCCCCGGTACGGTAGCCCTCCTTCAGTACCTGCTTCACGGCCGCCTCAATGGCATCTGCCTCCCTGTCCAGGTCGAAGCTGTAACGGAGCATCATGGCAGCGCTGAGTACCGTTGCAATGGGATTCGCAATATCCTGTCCCGCAATATCTGGCGCAGAACCATGACTTGGCTCATACAGACCGAATTTGCTGTCGTTCAAGCTGGCGCTGGAGAGCATGCCGATGGAACCAGTAACCATGCTGGCCTCATCGGACAGAATGTCACCGAACATATTCTCTGTGAGAATCACGTCAAACTGCGCCGGATCTTTCACCAGTTGCATGGCGCAATTGTCCACCAGCATATGCTCCAGCTTCACATCCGGGTAGTCTGCCGCTACTTCCTCCACCACCTTCCGCCAGAGCCTGGAGGAGTCCAGTACATTGGCTTTGTCCACACTGGTCACTTTCTTCCTGCGTTTCCTGGCAATGTCAAACCCTTTGACAGCAATCCGCCGGATCTCATTCTCATCGTAAGTCAGAGTGTCGATAGCCTTGCGCACACCGTTCTCCTCCACGGTCTTACGTTCCCCGAAATACAGTCCGCCGGTCAGTTCCCGCATAATCAACATATCAAATCCGGCTCTGCTGATCTCCTCCTTCAAGGGGCAGGCTGCTGCCAGTTCCTCGTAGAGGACCGCCGGACGCAGGTTGGCAAACAGGTTCAGCGCCTTACGGATGGCTAACAATCCCGCCTCCGGACGTAGATTGGGCGGAAGCTTATACCAGGGGGATCTGGTGGTATCCCCGCCGATGGATCCCATAAGCACCGCATCTGCTGCCCTGGCCGTCTGGATGGACTCCTCCGTCAGAGGAACCCCATAGGCATCAATGGATGCACCTCCCATCAGAATATCCGTAAAAACCATCTGGTGTCCGTAACAAGCGGCCACCTTTTCCAGTACTTTTTTTGCTTCCGCTATGATCTCCGGCCCGATCCCATCGCCGGGAATACAGGTAATATGTAATTCCATATTGGTCTCCTTTCCCATTCCTGGCCAGGCATCCATCATATGCCTGCCTTCTATCCCTTTTACTATAAAAGTCCCCATGCCATTCTGGTACCGCGAAGTGTTTTTGCGCTTCCTATGCGCAAAAACCGAGACTGCTGTGCGCCAAAAGGAGCTTCTCTTGCTCATTTTGTGTGCATCTCCTAAACTCCCAGACTTTTAGGTATGGTGTTGCGGCTGGCTGCATGGGCGTTTAGGTACAATTATAGTAATCATAACTGATGCCCGGACAAATATCAACAAAATATTAGAATGAATCAAGAAAAAGTCGTTATTGTGACGGCTACGCCGTAACAGCAACGTGATGCACATACAGTCTCTGGTTTGTCACGCAAATAACGTGTGAAAACACCTGGAGCAGTATCGGGTGAACCGTAGCAAAAAGTCAACAACCCGGCTATAGGCAACGGGCATCCATCCTGTCAGAAAGCGGACTGATACCTTTCTGTACCAGTCCGCTTTCTGTGCTGCTTTTCTTCCCTTTTTCCCTGCCCGGAACCGGTAAGATCAGTTCTCGTCTGCTTTCTCTACACGGCTGATGGCCGCCTTTTCCATAGGGATACGGCAGTTTTTATTGTTGCCGAATTCCACGATCACCATGTCGTCCTTCATGTCGATCAGAACACCGTAAAAACCCGATGTGGTCAGTACCACATCACCGATCTCCAGTGACTGTAACATGGCTGCCAGCTTCTTCTTCTCCTTGCGCTGGGGACGGATCAAGATAAACCAGAAGATACCGACCATAAATGCCATGTACAGCAACATTCCTAACATTCCCATACCACCCAGTGTCGCATTGGGATCTGCTGCTGTAGCAGTTTCCGTCAATAGAATGCCCATCTTTCCTCCATTCTGATGTCAGTCCTGCCTGCAGAACCACGTTCCCATACCTTGACTGGTAACAGATACACTCCTGTCCATCCTGGTCCGTGCTTTTGCTGCCTGGCGCCTGACGTCTGTACGCTTGTCTCAAATAAACATGATACACAAAAACAACAGATTGGGCAAGCATTTTATTCTTTTTTCATAGATTTTATTCGCAACAGGCTTTTTCTTCTATATTTATTGGCACCACCACCGTCACTCTACTCTGTTTCCTGTCCCCTGGCCATTCCTTCCAGTTTCTGTCTCTTGTATCCTGCAAAATTCCCTGTCTCCAGGGCATCCCGGATCTCCTGCATCATGGTATTGTAAAAATACAGGTTGTGGAGCACACACAGCCGCATCCCCAGCATTTCCTTAGCCTTCAGCAGATGCCGGATGTAAGCCCTGGAATACCGCTTACAGGCAGGACACTGGCAGCCTTCCTCGATTGGCCTGTGGTCCAGTTCATATTTGGCGTTAAAGAGGTTGATCTTGCCCCTGCCTGTATAGAGATGGCCATGGCGCCCGTTCCTGGTGGGATATACACAGTCGAAGAAATCAATGCCCCGCTCCACCCCTTCCAGGATGTTGGCCGGGGTACCCACGCCCATCAGATAGGTAGGCTTATCTTCCGGCAGATGAGGTACCACCTGGTCCAGGATGTCATACATCTCCTCATGGGTCTCTCCCACCGCCAGGCCGCCTACAGCATAGCCGTCCAGTCCCAGCTGCGCAATACGCTTCGCATGTTCGATCCGGATATCCGGATACACTGCCCCCTGGTTGATGCCAAAGAGAAGCTGCCTGGGGTTGATGGTATCTTCCAGGCTATTTAGGCGCATCATCTCCTGCCTGCACCGAACCAGCCATCTGGTGGTCCTCTCCACAGATGCCTGTACGTAAGCCCTGTCCGCCTTGCTTGGCGCACATTCATCAAAAGCCATGGCAATGGTGGACGCCAGATTGGACTGGATCTGCATGCTTTCCTCCGGACCCATGAATATTTTCCTGCCATCTATATGGGAGTGGAAATAGACCCCCTCTTCCTTGATCCTGCGCAGACCAGCCAGGGAGAAGACCTGGAAACCGCCGGAATCGGTGAGTATAGGCTTGTCCCAGGACATGAACCGGTGCAGCCCTCCCATCTTCCGGATAACCTGGTCCCCGGGACGGACATGGAGATGGTAGGTGTTGGACAATTCCACCTGGGTCCCGATCTGTTCCAGGTCAGAAGTAGCTACTGCCCCCTTGATGGCAGCCACCGTCCCCACATTCATGAATACAGGGGTCTGGATCAGACCATGTACCGTGTGTAATTCCCCACGCTTGGCACGTCCTTCTTTTTTCAGTATCCGATACATCACACATGCCTCCTTTTCGTTTCTTATTGTTCGCTCAATACTGCCGCCAGGTGTTTTCACGCGCCTTTTGTGTGACAAACCCGAGACCGCACGTGCATCATGTTACTGTTTCGGCGCAGCCGTGCACAATAACATAACTTTGGCTGCACCCTTACATACCATAAAACTATGCATTGTATTACAGACAAGCCTATGTTACAATCTAGCATGGAGTATTGGCAGTGTCAACTCCATTTTACAGTTTGCGTCTGCGCGCTGCCGGACACAAACTGGTTATGCACAGTCTCAACAGGGTTGAGACCAGGACAGCGCAGAAATGAGGATAAAAATGGCAGGATCCACATTCGGTACCATATTCAGAATCACTACCTGGGGTGAGTCCCACGGCAAAGCCCTGGGGGTGGTCGTTGACGGCTGTCCCGCAGGCCTGGCCCTTACGGAAGCGGATATCCAGCCCTACCTGGACAGACGCAAGCCTGGCACCAGTCAAATTACCACACAGAGAAAGGAAGATGACCAGGTGGAGATCCTTTCCGGCACCTTTGAAGGGTTTACCACAGGTACCCCCATCTCCCTTATGGTGAGGAATACCTCCCAGATATCAAGGGATTACAGTGACATTGCTGGCTATTACCGTCCGGGACATGCAGATTATACCTTTGACCAGAAATACGGCTTCCGGGATTACCGGGGGGGCGGGCGCTCATCCGGCAGGGAGACGGCGGGGCGGGTGGCCGCAGGTGCCATTGCCTGCAAGATCCTGGGTAAGCTGGGAGTCCATATCTGTGCCTACACACGCTCCCTGGGTCCCATCCAGGCAGATATGGACCGTTTTGACCGGGACGCCATCCGGCATACGGTTACCGCTATGCCGGACTACCAGGCAGATGCCGCGGCCTGCGCCTACCTGGAAGAAATAAAAAAAGCCACCGACTCTGTGGGTGGCATCATGGAATGCAGGGTGGAGGGATTGCCTGCCGGAATCGGGGATCCTGTGTTTGGGAAACTGGATGCCGGCCTGGCCAGGGCTATTATGTCCATTGGCGCCGTGAAGGCAGTGGAGATCGGTGACGGCTGCGCCGTGTCCGGCCGCCTGGGCAGCAGCAACAACGATGCTTTCCGGATCCGGACAGGGACAGATGCCCAGGTCACAAAGGCTACCAACCATGCCGGAGGGATCCTGGGGGGCATCAGCGATGGGGACCAGATCCTGATCCGCGCCCATGTGAAGCCCACTCCCTCCATCTATCTGCCCCAGGACACCGTGAACCGGGAAGGCCAGGAGATCACTGTGCAGATCAAGGGCCGCCACGACCCTGTTATCGTTCCCCGGGCCGTGGTCGTCATGGAATGTATGACCGCCTTGACAATCCTGGATGCCATGCTGTTAAATCTGTCCGCCAGAATGGATTCCCTGGAGCAATTCTATCTGTAGCCGGAACCGGCAGCAAAGCCTCATACCATTCCCAGTTTGTGGAATACAATACAGTTGGGCACATTTACATGGATCGGCGCACCGTTCATCACCATGGTACCCTTCTCCATATCCACCCGGAAAAAGGTCATATCGTTAGATTCATGGTTCAGGGACACCAGAAACTGGTTGTTGGGAAAGAGGCTGGCATCCTTTGGGTAGTCCCCGCTCACTGGCAGGCAGAAGATCCGGGTCAGCATCCCTGTGGTCTCATCCACCTTAAAAAGCACTGCCGAGTTGTCCCCTGCGTTGGTGCTGAGCAGATACTTATGGTCATCGGAGAATTCCAGGGCACTGGAAGCATTGGAGCTGCCCTTCTCCATGTCCACCGTATCAATGGTCTGTATCTTCTCAAAGACGGGCTGTCCCTTTTTTTCCTCATATGAGTATACATCAATATAGCATCTCAATTCATGCACAATGTAGATAAAACGGCCATCCTTGGATATCTTGATGTGTCTGGGTGCAGATTCTATGGCACTCCTGATCACATCCGCCAGCATCACTTTACCCGTCAGTGCATCAAAGCGGTACACATTCACATGGTCCATGCCCTGGTCTGCAACCAGCAGATACTTGTTATCATGGGTCATCCTGGCACAATTGATATGAGGTCTGAAATTACGCTCTGCCACACTCCCCAGTCCCTTGTGGAAGATCTCGTCCGTGATCTCCCCAATGGAACCATCCCCATTCAGGGCCAGCACTGTCAGCTTGCCATCGTGATAACCCGCCACGAAGAGATAGCTGTCCGTATAGTCAGTGGACAGGTAGCAGCCTCTCATACCATTGATAGGTGCAAAATTGATCATGGACAGATCGCCGTCTTCCATGATCCGGTAGGATTCCACACCGAAATCCGTGATGGAATACAGATACTTTCTATTGTGGGAAATGGTCACATAGGAAGAATTGGTGATCTCCACCTTGTCCTTCTCCTGGAAATGTCCCCTCTCCATATCCACATCATATATCCTGATACCATGTTTGTCCCCCTGTGTGTAGGTACACACATACGCCACATATTTTTCCTGCTCCATAGCGATACCTCCCGCCCGCTTTAGCGGACATCCCGTTTTCATTAAAAACTTTAGTCCCGGATTCTACCCTTTATCCGTATTCGTGTGCTGACCTGTTCATTTTCAGCAAAATGACGCAGAATGCATTTTCAGACTGCAAGGCGCAGGAGGGAAGCGATGCGGTGGCATCGTTGACCAACGGCAACGCAGCAGACGGAAATACAGGCAAGTCATCTGGCGGAATATAAACATGTCAGTACACAGTCTTAATATAGCATAAACCCCTCCGTTTTGAAATACTTTTTCTATAGTTTTTCCAGGCTGTTTTTCAAACGGATAAAACAAATCGGGTAGAATCCTGTCAAATATTCGTTGACTTTCGGAACAGTTATGTTAAAATTGAATGCAGTATGTTTCGGAAAACACAGCCCCGCCGCAAGCGGCGGGGCTTGCGACTCCCAAGGCTTCTGTCCCTGCCTTCCTGGTATGGTTCCCAGTATTGCCTGCGGAGGGACCGGCGGTTCACAAAATGATGTATGGGGAGGTCTGCCACATGAAGAATACACTGGTGAATTTAGTTCATATCTCAAAATCCTTTGACGGCCAGTTGATCCTGGACGACTTGAACCTGTATATCCGGGAGAATGAATTCCTGACCCTCCTTGGACCAAGCGGCTGTGGCAAGACAACTACCCTGCGCATACTGGGAGGATTCGAGAAGCCGGACAAGGGACAGGTCATTTTCCAGGGACAGGATATCACCAATGTTCCACCCAATAAGCGGAACCTGAACACCGTATTCCAGAAATATGCCCTGTTCTCCCACATGGACGTAGCGGAGAACATTGCCTTCGGACTGAAAATCAAAAACAAGACAAAGTCCTACATAGATGACAAGATCAAATACGCCTTGAAGCTGGTGAATTTAGACGGCTATGAACACCGCTCCCCTGACTCCTTGAGCGGCGGGCAGCAACAGCGGATCGCCATCGCCAGGGCCATTGTCAACGAACCAAAGTTGTTACTGCTGGATGAACCGCTAGGCGCCCTGGATCTGAAGCTGCGCCAGGACATGCAGTATGAGCTGATCCGCTTGAAAAACGAACTGGGTATCACTTTTATCTATGTGACCCATGACCAGGAGGAAGCCTTGACCATGTCGGATACCATTGTGGTCATGAATCAGGGCTATATCCAGCAGATCGGCAGTCCCGAACGGATCTACAATGAGCCGGAAAATGCTTTTGTGGCAGATTTTATCGGAGACAGCAACATCCTGGGCGCCACCATGATCCGGGATCATCTGGTGGAGATCCTGGGCTACCGCTTCTCCTGTGTGGATGAAGGCTTCGGGGAGCACAAACCGGTGGATGTGGTCATACGCCCGGAAGATGTGGAACTGGTGGAGCCTTCCCTGGGTACCCTTCAGGGAAAAGTGACCCATCTGATCTTCAAGGGGGTCCATTATGAGATGGAAGTCACCGCAGGTGGTTTTGAATGGCTGGTTCACTCCACCAAAATGTATGAGGTGGGAAGCCAGGTAGGGATCCGGGTAGATCCCTTCAACATACAGATCATGAATAAACCAGCATCCGAGGATGAGGAGGCCGTGGGCGTCAATGAATAGAAAATTACTCTCCGCTCCTTTTGTCTTCTGGTCAGCCCTGTTTATCCTTGTGCCTCTTGGCATGGTATTCTACTACGGGCTGACCGACAGGACAGGAGCTTTTACCCTGGGCAACATCGCCGCCATAGCCACCCCGGAACACTCCAAAGCCCTCTGGGAAGCTCTGAAACTCTCCATAGCGAGCACTGTGATCTGTCTGCTGCTGGCCTATCCCCTGGCCATGATCCTCTGCAATATGAGTACCAGCAGAGAGTCTTTCATTGTGCTGATCTTCGTCCTTCCCATGTGGATGAATTTTCTGCTGCGGACCCTGGCCTGGCAGACCCTGCTGGAGAAGACCGGTGTTATCAACAGCATCCTACAGGCCCTGCACCTGCCCTCCTTGAATATCATCAACACCCCGGCTGCCATTATACTGGGTATGGTATATAATTTCCTGCCCTTTATGGTATTGCCTATCTACAATGTGCTGGTAAAGATCGACCCCAATGTGATCAATGCCGCCAGGGACCTGGGTGCAAACAGTCTGCAGACCTTTGTGAAGATCACCCTGCCCCTCAGCATTCCCGGTGTCATCAGCGGTATCACCATGGTATTTGTGCCAGCCCTGACCACCTTCGTGATTTCCAAGATCCTGGGTGGCAGCAAGATCCTGCTGATCGGCAATGTGATCGAGCAGGAGTTCACCCAGACCGGGAACTGGCATCTTGGAAGCGGCCTGTCCATTGTACTGATGCTTTTTATCATTTTCAATATGGTAATCAGCGCTGTCACAGACAGGGATATGGAGACTGGAAAATAAAAAAGGAGGGTTGCAATGCTCAGGATCACCGCCAGGAGAATCTATATTGGATTGATCTTTCTCTTTTTATATGCCCCCATTGTCACCTTGATTGTGCTGTCTTTCAACGCCAGCAGAACCAGGGCAAAATGGGGCGGTTTTACTTTGAAATGGTATATAGAACTATTTGGCAATGCCGTCATCATGCAGGCTTTGTGGAACACGCTTTCCATTGCGCTGCTCTCCGCCCTGGCTGCCACCTTGATCGGCACCATCACCTGTATCGCCATGCAGAAGATGAAGCGCCGCAACCGGACCATCCTCATGGGTATCACCAATATTCCCATGCTGAATGCCGAGATTGTCACCGGGATCTCCTTAATGCTGCTGTTCATCAGCCTGGGCGTCAGGTTCGGTTTCCTGACTATCCTGCTGGCGCATATTACATTCAATATCCCGTATGTGATATTGAGTGTCATGCCCAGGGTCCGGCAGCTGAATCCCCACACCTATGAAGCCGCCCTTGACCTGGGGGCCACCCACATGCAGGCTTTTTTCAAGGTGATCTTCCCGGATATCCTGCCCGGTGTATTGTCCGGGTTCCTTATGGCCTTCACCATGTCACTGGATGACTTTATCATCACCCATTTTACCAAAGGTCCAGGGATTGATACACTCTCAACCAAGATCTATACAGAAGTGAAAAAGGGGATCAAACCAGAAATGTACGCCTTGTCGGCCATTATCTTTGTATCAGTGTTGCTGTTGCTGTTTCTGGTGAACCACACTCCCAGAAGCAGGAAGAAAACGGATTAGGCTTTCTGATAATCCATGCCACTATGTATATTCGAAATGCAAGGAGGAATCAAAAGGTAATGAAAAAAAGAATTGCACTGCTGTGCGGTATCCTGGCCACAGCTCCCATCCTGTCCCTCACTGGCTGCGGTGCCTCCCCTTCCGGGGAAAACGGAGAAGTCTACGTATACAACTGGGGGGAATACATTGATCCGGAAACCATCAGAATCTTCCAGGAAGAGACCGGCATCAAGGTCATCTACGATGAATTTGAGACCAATGAAACCATGTATCCCAAGGTTGCGGCAGGCTCCTCTGTGTATGATGTGATCTGCCCTTCCGACTACATGATCCAGAAAATGATAGACAATGACCTGCTTCAGGAACTGGATTTTGACAATATGCCAAATGCCAGAGCCAATATCGGTGCCCAATACTACGAACAGGCCACAGCCTTTGATCCTGGCAACCGGTATTGCGTGCCCTACTGCTGGGGAACTGTAGGCATCCTCTACAACACTACCATGGTAGAGGAACCAGTCACAAGCTGGTCCATTCTCTGGGATGAGAAGTACAAAGACAATATCCTGATGCAGGATTCTGTCCGGGATGCTTTCATGGTGGCCCTAAAGAAGGACAACGCCTCCATGAATACCCTGGATGCGGCCCAGCTGGAAGCAGCAAAAGAGTCCTTGATCCTGCAGAAACCCCTGGTACAGGCTTATGTGGTGGACCAGGTCCGGGACAAGATGATCGGCGGGGAAGCCGCCCTGGGCGTAATATACTCCGGGGAAGCCATCTTCACCAAACGCTCCAATCCCGATCTGGAATATGTGATTCCCCAGGAAGGGACCAATGTCTGGATCGATGGCTGGGTAGTCCCGAAGAATGCCGCCAACAAGGAAAATGCTGAGAAGTTCATTGATTTTATGTGCCGTGGTGACATAGCCCTTATGAACTTCGACTATATCACCTATTCCACCCCCAATACAGCTGCCGTGGAACTGATCGAAGATGAGGATATCCGCACCTCCGAGATTGCTTTCCCGGACCTTTCAAAATACAACGGGCTGGAAACCTTTACTTATCTGGGTGAAGAAGGGGATACGCTTTACAACAACCTCTGGAAGGAAGTCATGTCAAATTAGGGAAATGACTTCTTCCCATCCATATTTTCAAAACCAGACAGCAGAAAGGCGGTCAACCTTCTTAGGGACCGCCTTTTTTTCATGGATTCCCGCAGGCAATGTGCCAAGCGTCTGTTGCCTGCAAAGCCAGCAAAGCGTTGGCTTGGGCAGCTGACGAATACCGCAAGGGATGCATAGCACTGGTGGCACATGGCCATCACCTACCGAAGCGAAGAACACATACCCGCTACTCTGTAGCACTGCAAAATGGATGCCACGTTGCCTGCTGGTTGGTTACAAGCATGATACCCCGGCAGCTTGCTGCGGGGGGATGGCTTACAGGTAAATATGCCCTGCAAGCCAAAGAACCCGCTTCCATCTGTAGTCCAGGGTCAGTCCTCGCAATCACAGCCTTCCCTGCGTGGAAGCACCGGATAATCCTGCCAGGCAGGTGGTGCCATGTTGGCATCACACATCCGGCCTCTGTCCTCATGTCCCTGGCCATCACATGCACCACAAGGCATAGGCATAGGAATATGCTCCTCCCTGCAGTCACAGTCATTGAGCCTGCACCCGTTTCCGGGATCTCTGTCCCTGTTCTCACAGCCACAGTCATTCTTCCCATGATGATGGCCGCCACTACCGCAGCCATGATCCTTTCTGCCACAGTCATTATCCCGGCAGCCGCCATCATGTCTGTGGCCGCCCCTGTCCCTGCTACAGCAATTGCCACCACAGGTGCCACGGCCACACGCATTCCCGCTGCATCCCAGCAGCAGTAGAATCCAGATCAGACAGTTCATATCTCTCACCGTATCTCTGTTTTACGGTATCATATGCGGATTCTCCCTCCTGTGTGTCTGTCCTTGGCCAGGGTCATCCACCTCCGCCTAAGACACCTCTTCCCGGATCCTCATGTTGCATGCTGCTGGGCAGACACTGATATAAACGGCTATACTTCTGGGGCCTATGTGGCAGACTCCGGCACTGCCCGCCTCCCATCCCGGCTTCTCCCACCGTGGACCTTCCCCTGGGATTTTGTGGGTCAGATACTCTGCCCGTTTTCCACAATTGTCCTTCTCTCCTGCCACCTTTGCGGCTTCACTAGGTTTTTCCACTTCCTGGGCCGTATCTGTCACAAGCTTCCACTGCATTCCCTTCGGCAGCCTGGGCAAGGCCAGGAAATGCTTCTCCCAGTGCATATTCATGGCCAGATAGATAAATGCGTCTTCCTTATTCTTCTCTGTCCTGGCATATTTGCCGCAGAACATCAGCCCGATATGTCTACTATAGTACTCTGTATCTGGCCGCCAGGCATTCTCCCCATGATAGGACAGATCCGGATATCCACAGGCTGCATAGTCCATGAGCCTAAGTCCTGCAGGGGGATGTAAGATCGGATGGTTCCTTCTGAATTCCACCATCTGTTTCCAGAACACGTAGATCTCCCTGTTTTTCTCAAGATCCCTCCAGTCCAGCCAGGTACACAGGTTGTCCTGGCAATAGGGATTGTTGTTGCCCTTCTGGGAATTCCCAAATTCATCCCCCATAAAGATCAGTGGGGAAGACTGGGAAAACAGCAGCATACAGAATGCATTCTTGATCAGCTTCAGCCGCAGGCTGCGTACCCTGGCCTTGCGGCTTGTCCCCTCCTCCCCGCAGTTCCAGCTGCAGTTATAGGAATTCCCATCCCGGTTCTCCTCACCGTTTGCCTCATTGTGTTTCTGGTCATAAGATACCAGATCCATCAATGTAAAGCCACTATAATTGGTAATATAATGGATCCTGCCTGCATCTGGGGGAAGATAACGCATCTGGTGAAGCACACCGGATAACATATTCTCATCACCCTTCAGATACTTTCTCAAGGTCATACAGTAATCATCCTGGTAGAAAGAAAGATTCCTGTATCCCACATGGCCATCTCTCCCATACAAAGCATCCGTGCGGAAACCATAATACCACAATTTGGTGTCCGCCAGACAGGCATCCGCAGCAATCATCTCCACAGGAAGGTTCTCTCCCATTAGATGAAATCCATCCACATGATACTCCAGTACCCAGAACCGGAGCAGTTCCGGAATCTCTGCCACATGCACTTCTTTTGGAAAATAGAACTGCATCACCAGTTCCATATGCCGCTCATGAAGGGCCTTCACCAGATCCTTGAACTCCTTAACAGCATCCTTGTCCCAGGCGTAGGCCGATTTGGGTGCATAGTAATACCCTCTCTGGTATCCCCAGTAATTCAGCTTTTTTTCGTTTTCCTCCTGTGCAGGCAATACAGGCACATCCGGGACAGCATCCGCCTTCCTCCCTTCCTGCTTCGCAGGTAGCTCTGCGAACTCGTAGGCTGGCTGCAATTCCAGGGTAGTGAATCCGCTCTCCTGCAGATAAGGAAGCTTCTCTATAATTCCCCGGAATGTTCCCCGGCAGGCCACCCCGGAGGATCCATGGGCTGTAAATCCCCGCACATGCATACAATAGACAACACAGTCTTCTCCAGGAAGCCGTGGCCTGGCATCTCCCTCCCAGTCATAGCTATCCGTGGGTACTATCGCCTTCCAGCTGACTACATCCTGGCGCACACCATATTTCCTCCTGCCCAGGAAAGCCCTGGCATACCAGTCTGCCACCACCTTCCCATCCTCATAGAACAGGTAGGCAATTTCTGAGGCCTCCAGCCCTTCCACACACTTACAATAGAGATTCCCGATTCTCTCTTCTGCCGTAAATGGTATCCTTTGTAATTGTTTTCCTGTCTTCCTGTCATAAAGTATAATGCCACAGGATGCTTTCCTTGAAGCAAATGAAAAACGAAGTTTTCCCTCCTCAAGATGTGCCCCCAGAGGGTAGGGATTCGTGTAACCAGACTCTGCCATATATTTTTGCCTTTCCCGATGTTGCTTTTATAGCCATGCCATCCAAAGATAAGTTACAAAATAATTATAATGTATTGCAAGACAAATCACAAGCAGTTATACTTAAGATAGTACGAAAAAGGGGATTCATAGTTACTGTTCACTCGTCAGTAACGCGAGGCGTTTTTGAGCGCATTTTGCTCAAAAACCCGAGACAGCGTGCGCCAAAACGCATGTTCTTTGCGTTTTGGCGCATACGATCCCGGGTTTGTCACGCAAAGAAAGTGTGACAACACCTGGCGGCAATGCCAAATGAACAGTAACCATTCTACACCTATTGAATCACCAAAACAGCAACCTGCCCTGCAAAAATACACATTAGGAGGCTATCACATGGCAAAAAACAAGGAGTACGCTGACGAAGAGATGACTGTGGAACTGGAGCTGGAGGATGGCACATTGGTAACCTGCGCCATTGTCACCATCCTGACTGTAGAGTCAAAGGATTATATTGCCCTGCTCCCATTGAATGAGGATGGAGAGAACAAGGACGGGGAAGTATGGTTCTATGCCTACAGCGAGAATCCGGATGATCCCAACGAAGAACCCGTTCTGGACTACATTGCAGATGACGAGGAATATGAGAAGGTTGCAGATGCTTTCGATGAATTCCTGGACAATGCAGAATTTGATGAACTGGTGGACGGGGAAGACGATAAGTAAGACAGCGGACACAAAAAACGGGAGATCTGCCTGGGACGTTCCCTGGTGCCTGTGAGGCTAAGGAGTTCCAGGCTTTCTTTTGCCCTTGTCATCCCCACATAGAATACCCGCCTCTCCTCCTCTGCCACAGAATCCGGCAAAAGTTTTCCATAAGGAAATACATTTTCATTGCAGTCCGGGATCCATACCTTGTCAAATTCCAGCCCCTTTGATGCATGAACTGTCATCAGGTAAATGCAGGGAACTTCTGCTTCCAGGAACTGTCCGGATCTGGTTTCGGGCCCCATTGCGCCATTTTGCCTGAACCTGTTTCCCTTACCAGTCTCCAGGAAAGCACCATACTCCTTCTGGGCCTCCTCCCATTCCTGCACGTTGTTGTAGCCTGCGGCATCCTCCTTCATCCATTCCAGAACCTCCATCCATTCCAGTCGTCTCTCTTCACTTCCTGCAGTCTGCCGTAACCATTTTCCATACCCCACAGCCCGCTCCAGATAGGTCACTGCCAGGGAAGGGGAAAGTCTGCCCATACAGGAAAGATGCCTCCCAAAGAGTTGTAAGGCATCCAGGATTCCTTTCCTGTCCCCCTGCGGTATCTCCTGTCTTCTGTAATACTCCGCCATCTCCCCTATGGTACGGCTGCTTCCCACCGCCTCCCTGCTAAGATAACGGGAAGGCCGGTTCATGACCCTGAGCACATCCGTCCGGTTCCATTTTCCCCCGGCCAGTCTTAGATATGCCATCACATCACCAGCCACAAAATGGCTGTATGGATTCCGGGTTCCCTTGTTCATCTGAAAAGAGATCCCCAGCCTGCGCAGACGCACGGCCAGTCCCTGCATGTAGGAGTTGGTCCGAAACAGGACAACACAGGTTCTGCCTTCCCTGCCCTGCTGTCTGGCAAATCGCTCCAATTGCTCCTCCAAATACCTGTATTCCTCCTCCCTCCCGGGAAAAGACAGATGTCTTACGCTGTTGCAGTCCCCTTGATCCATCCTGGCCGGATTCTGACGCAGGACTTTCTGGAATCTGTCCCTGTTTTCCCCGATCACAGCCAGGGCAGCGTCAATGATCTGCTGGTTGCTGCGGTAATTCACATCCAACAGCAGCTTCTTCGCCCCGAATTCCTTCACAAAACGCCTCATGCACTCTGGCCAGGATCCTCTGAAGCCATAGATGGACTGGTCATCATCCCCCACGGCAAAGATATTGAAAGGTTCCCTGGTCAAAAGTTTTACCACCTCATACTGCACCGGATTGATGTCCTGGAATTCATCTATCAGGATATGGGAAAAACGCTCCTGCCACCGCCGTCGTATCCCCGCCCTGGCCTTTAACAATTCCCTGCATTCCCACAGCATGTCATCGAAATCCAGCCATCCGCCGCTCTTTACACGCTGTCCATATTCCTCCAGGATCTGTTCAAAGTACTTCTGCCATTGCAAGGGCAGTTTCTCCCTGGCGTCCTCCAGCCTACAGGTATTTTTATAGAAGCTCACCGCAGACAGAATCTGCATGGCATCTTCCCTGGTATCCTCCCAAAGGGATTGCCCGGTGTCTTCTGCCTTATACTTCTTTAATATTGGAATCATAAGATTTTGTCTTTCCGAACTGCCCAGCAGCTTTGCTCTGCCACAGGCATTGGAATCCAGTAAAATATGATAGAAAACAGAATGAAAGGTGCCAAAATTGACGGGACTGACGGATGGTGCCATTGACTGGAAACGGCTCTGCATAGAGAGTGCTGCTTCTCTGGCAAAGGTGATCACCAGGATCTTCTCCGGGGAAATCCCCTGTTCCATCAGATACAGGATACGGTTTGTGATAGTGAAGGTTTTGCCGGAGCCGGGACCCGCCAGCAACAGTAGCGGTCCCTGCCCGTGGATCACAGCTTCCCGCTGTGATCCATTCATCCCTTGTAGATTTATCATACCGACAGCAGTTCTATACCCTTCCGGATCCTGCGCAGGGATTCCTCCTTGCCCAGTACCTCCAGGATCTCCGTGGCGCCTGCCGGGGTCATCTGCTTCCCGGACACGGCAGTGCGGATGGGCCACATCACATAGCCGTTCTTGTATCCCTTCTCCTCCACATATTTTGAGAGCATCCCATACAGCCCGTCATTGCTGTAATCCTCCCAGGCCTCCAGAAGGGGCAGTACATCCTGTAAGACCTGCAGGGAGGATGCAGCGTCCGTCTTCATTTTCTTGTGGGTATACATGGCAACATCGTATTCTGGCAGCTCCCGGAAGAAATCCACCATCTCCGGGATATCGGTAAACACCTCAATACGGGTCTTCACCATGGCGGCAATCTTCTTTCGTGCAGACTCTCCAAACGGTACGGCATCCTGGGCCGGTCCTGCTTCCAGGGCTTTCTCCAGATAAGGCTGCGCCATATCATAAAACCTGTCAAAATCCATGGCCTTAATATACTCGCCGTTCATCCAGCGCAGCTTCACCACATCATACACCGCAGGGGATTTGCTGATCCTGTGGTAATCAAAGGCTTTGATCAGCTCCTCCAGGGAGAAAATCTCCCGGTTCTCCTCCGGACTCCAGCCCAGAAGCGCGATAAAGTTCACCACAGCCTCTGCCAGGAATCCCTGCTCCATCAGATCCTCAAAGGAAGTGCTGCCCCCTCTCTTGGCCAGCTTCTTGTGATTCTCATCTGTCACCAGGGGCAGATGGACATATCTGGGTGGCTCCCAGCCAAAAGCCTCATACAGACGGGTATATTTGGGGGAAGAAGACAGATATTCATTGCCCCGGACCACATGTGTGATATGCATGGTGTGATCATCCACCACATTGGCAAAATTATAGGTGGGATAGCCATCCGACTTGATTAGGATCATGTCGTCTAACTCCTTGTTCTCCACAGTGATATCCCCATACAGCTCATCATGGAAGGTTGTAGTGCCCTCCGTTGGATTGTTCTGCCGGATCACAAAGGGCTTCCCTGCCTCCAGGTTTGCCTGGATCTCCTCCTTCGAAAGAGACAAGCAATGCTTATCATAGACTGTAATTGCCTTTCCCTCCACCACCTCTGTTTTCAAGGAAGCCAGACGTTCCTTGTCACAAAAGCAGTAATACGCTTCTTTCTTCTCTACCAGCTCCTTTGCATATTTCATGTAGATGCCGGTCTTCATCCGCTCACTCTGCACATAAGGGCCATATCCCCCATCCTTGTCCGGACCTTCGTCATGGGTAATCCCTACCTGCTCCAACGTGCGGTAGATGATCTCTGTGGCCCCCTCCACAAAACGCTCCTGGTCCGTATCCTCAATGCGTAGCATAAAATCGCCCTCCTCATGCTTTGCAATCAGGAATTCATAGAGGGCGGAACGCAGGTTGCCCACATGCATCCTTCCTGTAGGACTGGGCGCATATCTGGTTCTGATCTTCATTGCTGACCTCCCTGCCCGCCACAAACGGGCAAATTTGATATTTGAAGGCTTTTCTCCTCCATTTTTGCAGGATTGCATCCTGCGGAATCGTATTTTTCTATTTTATCCTCTTTTTGGAAAAACTGCAATCTAATTCTCTATTTTCTTCCAGAAGGGCATCCTCTCCTCCCTGTTCCAGCATCTTATGCTTCAGCAGCAGATTCCCTATGGACTGCACCTTACGCTTTGGCTCCCCGTGCTCTGCCTCCGCCCTGGCGATCCGGTTGCGGATGTCCTCCATATGACGGTCTAAGGCAGCACTTAAGTTGGCACACTCCACCAGCTCTTTTGCAAGCTGTGCGGCCTCCTCTTCCGGAATATTCTTCTTGTAGCGCAGCTTGTGCTCAAGGCTGGCCCAGAAATCCATGGCAATGGTACGCAGCTGCACTTCCACCTTCATGAGTCGCTTTTCCTTCTGCAGGAATATGGGAACTTCCACGATCAAATGCAGACTCCGGTAGCCGCTTGGCTTGGGATGTTCAATGTAATCCTTTCTCTCAACCAGGGTAATGTCGTCCTGTCCCAGAAGGCAGTCCGCTAGCATATAGATATCATCCGGAAAGGAACACACCACCCGCACCCCTGCAATATCCCGGATATTCTGCTCCAGGGACTGCATGTTAAGGGGAATCTTCTTATTCCTGGCCTTCCTGAGCAGACTCTCCAGGGATTTGATACGGGTCTCTATGCCCTCTATGGGATTCCGGTCATACTGCAGGGAAAACTGCTCGTTCAGTACCTTGAATTTAGTCTCTATCTCCATGATCGCACAACGGTAGTAGGCAATCATAGTGTCGTAAGGCAGTCTGTTCAGCTGGATAAATTCCAGAAATTCATCAGACATCAAGTTGTCCCGCACAAACTGCTGCCCCGCCTGTTCTACAAATTTCTCCAGTCCCATGGTTCGCTTCCTCCGATGTATTCCGGGTGGAAGCCGCAGGCACTACATCCTTTGCCGCGGCCTTGAACTTCGCCACTTCCTTTATCGCCTGGGGAATGGGAATGTTGGTCCCTGCCCCTGCAATGCATCCTCCCGGACAGGCCATGCCCTCGATCAGGCAGCCGTTCTTCCGGCCAGCCTTTGCTAACAGCAGCATTTTCCGGCACTCAGCCAGTCCTTCCGCGTGTTCGATCTTCACCTCTGTGCCCGGATAATACGTCTGGATGCACTCCTCAATGGCGCTGGCCACTCCTCCGGCCACACCATATCCGCGCCCGGCACCGGTGGCATCCTGCATCTCATCCATGGCAGAGATCTCCTCTAGGAGTATCCCTCTGGCCTCAAACATACCCGTAAGCTCCTCAAAAGTGATCACAAAATCCACATCGGACCGCACGGTTCTGCGGCTGGCTTCCAGCTTCTTGGAGGCACAGGGCCCTATGAACACCACCAGGGCATCCGGATGCTCCTGCTTGATCACCCGGGCGGTGGCTACCATGGGGGTCAGTTCGTTGCTGATCTTGTCGATGGTCTCTGGAAACAGGGTCTTTGCCATCACAGACCAGGAGGGACAGCAGGAAGTCAGGGCAAAAGCCTGGTTGCCGCTTGCCACTTCCTTCACATAGTGTTCCGCCTCCGCCATACAGCCCATATCTGCACCGATCGCCGTCTCGTATACCCCTGTAAATCCCAGCTCCTTCAAGGCTGTCTTGAACATATCCGGTGTCACCCTGGGACCGAACTGTCCCACAAAGGCAGGCGCCACCTGGGCGATCACTTCCCTGCCGGACTGCATGGCACGGATCAGCTGGAAAATCTGGGACTTGTCTGCAATGGCGCCAAAAGGACAGCTCACCATGCACATACCGCAGGATACACATTTTTCATTGTCAATGCAGGCCCGGCCGAACCGGTCTGACTGGATGGCCCCCACCCCGCAGGCCGCTTTACAAGGTCTCTCTTTGTGGCAGACCGCATCATAAGGGCATACATCCTTGCATTTGCCGCATTTGATGCATTTCTCCTGGTCGATCACGGACTTCCCGTTCACCATGGAGATGGCACCTCTGGGACAGACACTCTGACAGGGATGGGCCACACAGCCCATGCAGGAACTGGTGATCTCATAGTGATCCTCTGGGCAGGCATTACAGGCAGAAGGAATCACCTGCATAAGTGGCGGTTCGTAATATTTTTCATCAATATTACTCTCCTCCAGCCCTTGTGTCAGATGGCCTGGATGTTCCCTGTTCTCCGGCCTCAGACTCATACCCATAGCCAGCCGCAGCCGTTCCCGGATGATAGCCCGGTCCCGGTACACGCTCTCCCAGTACAGTGGCTCCTCATAGTCCACAATTTTGTATGGCAGGGCTTCCATGTCATCCTTCAGATTCGTGGAATGATAGGCAAGGTCAGCCACTTCCTTGAAAACCCGCCGCCTGCGTTGTCTCACCGGTGTGTCAATTCCTCTCATGCTGCTCATATGTCTCCACCTTTCCCATGGGAATGATATTTTTTTAACAAAGATCTCTTTCCATTAAAGCACATCTATACCAGACTGTCAACTACTTTGGCAGCATCTATGTTACTGTTGTACTATGGCTCTTTTCTTCTCCAGATCTATTGCAATTTGGAAAAATTGTGCTATACTGAAATACATGGGGCATTAGCGCAGTTGGGAGCGCGCAACATTCGCATTGTTGAGGCCGTGGGTTCGAATCCCATATGCTCCATGGAAAGAGCCTTGGGAGTACCAAGGCTCTTTTTGCATATTCTTTTGCAGGTTCCTATGCCTTATGGTGCATCTCCCCATCCCCCGAAGCTGCCAGTCTTCTGGCCTCCTGCATGGTAGCCGGTAGCTGTTCCCGGATAAAATCCAGGGCCATGATGGTATTCAGGCAAAACTGAGCCGTGAAATTCGTGGTCACCCAGGGGATCTCCCGCAGCAGGGCCTGGTTGCCTGTGTTCTCCAGTTCCAGAACACCGTCAAAGCCTTCCAGGCTCTCTCCCGCATCTGTCCCGTTCTCCAGATCCTCCTCCGGGGCTTTCAGCAGCGCCTGCAGCAGCACCCGCCAGGTGCGCTCTGCCAGCACTTCATCTTGCAGGTACCAGGCCCCATAAGCAGCCACCGCCGCTGCCAGCAGGGGCAGGGTAAATTCCCGGTCCCCGATCAGTCCGCCGGATTCCTGGATCTGTTCCCGGCGGGGCAGATAGTAGAAACGGCCCAGGTCCGCAATCATGCGCTTCCACTCCTCATCCCCCAGAAGATCTGCCATTTCCGTCCACACAGCCGGCGCCCCCATGCAGACCTGGAGATGGCATCCCCCTGTGGTCCGTTCCCCGATGTAGCGCAGGTGGCAGGTAGCAGGGTCAAATTCAAAATCCGGTCCGCTCACCAGCTTCAAAGGTGCCTTTTTCAGATCCTCTATGCCTGTAAGGATCTTGTCCCGGTATCTGGTATCGTTGAACCGCTCCCAGCGGGTCATCCAGTTGGAACACAGGGAAGACCAGTCCGGCCCGCTCCTGGCATGGCTGGGATATACCATGTCCTTCTTATCAAAAAAGTCTCCCAATGGATCCTTGTTCAGGAAGCTGTACTCATTGTCCTTCAGTTCCTCGAAAATATCCTCCATCCGGCGGTCTCCAGTGAGATAATAGTAATACCTGTGGTGGGAAGCCATGGCGATCCTGGCCTCCTTGCAGGGACAGCCCCAGTGGCGCACATTGTGCCGGGAACCAAGTCCCTTATACTTTCCCATATGATACACATCCACTTCAGAGGTATGCCGGGACAGCCGCTCTGCCATCCGGAACACATCTGCCCGGCCTGTGTGCAGGAAATACTGCCACAGCCACAGGGTAGGCACCAGTTCCGTATTGTCCCAGGCGAATCCACCGATGTCGTATTTCCATTCATGGCGCATACCGTCATAGGTGTGCATCACATCCCCGTAATTGAACATGCCATACCACCCGCGCTGCTCCACCTCATTGCTGTAGAAGGCAAAAGCCGCCTCCAGCTGCCCTTCCAGCCACCTCTCCATCTCCGTCTCATAGGAGGGCAGGGACCAGTAACCGAAGGCACGCATTTCATGGTAAAACCGGGGTGTGCCCACATACACAGGCGGATGGTTTACCATGGCGGCAAATGCCTCCACCTCCCCATCTGCCGGGATCATGTCCCCCGAAAAGGAAATGGCACATTCGTTGGTACAGGCAATGCCTACCGGGTCAGCCCCCTTGTAGTCATAGCCCTCATAACAGACCTGATTGTATCCCCTGTCCGCATAATGCCTGAAATCCATGGCTGGTGCTCCAGGAGACCAGAACCAGAGGGTGCAGGCCGCCTCCTCTCCCTCCAGTCCCTGGAAAGTGATGCCGGAGGGATACTTCTCCCAGAAGTCTCGGACCGCCACCATCACAGATCCAGATTCCGAACCAAAGGCAGCACTGCCTGCCGTATGTACCCCATGAAGACAGTCAATGGCACACAGATGATCCCCCCACTGCTTCTTCCGGATACCAAAGTGGCTCACACTGTCCTGGCACAGGTCATATTCGCTCCAGTAAGGCACATCCTGGAGCACCTTATCCACAATTTCCTTGTCTGTTCCTTCCAGGAGCAGTTTTTCCCCTGCCATCTGGCGCCGGTAGATTTCCTCCGGGACCCTGGGACGCCAGGAAGTCAGCGGCACCAGGGTCTCATGGAACACGCCGTGGTCCCCGGTGAATTTCACATGGCGGTTGTATAATGCCCCCGCCAGGGGAGACTGGAAACGGATACCCAGTCCCTTTAGAAAGTCCTGGTTCTCATCTCCATCGTAGAGAAAGGTGTGGGTAAATTTTAGGTTCGGATTCTGGTATCCCACTTCCATCCGGATCACAAAAGATATCTTCCGCTCTCCATCCTTTGACACATGAATGCCGTCATACCGGACAATGGCCCGCAGGAAGCCGCGCTCTTCCAAAGTCACCTGTTCCACAAGCCCTTGATACTCCTTCTTTATCTTTCCAGGAAGCCCCTGAACCTGCACTGGTTTCTCTAAAAGCAGTACTGCCTCCCCGGCTTCCAGGCAGACCTTTCCCTTTTGCTCCACAGTCTCGAAAAGACGGCTGCCCCCTTTCCGGATCTTTACCAGGACCGTCCCAGCCTGCAGGATCAACTCCTCTTCTGTCTCCTGGTACCGGATTCCTTCCCTGCAGGGGGCTGCTACTCCCGGTTGCACCTGGATCTTGTCCCCAAGCCTGGCTGCATCCCCGGTGTGGGCCGTCCATTTCACAGTGCCGTCCGGCCAATAGGCCGTGACCCTGGACTGGACCGGTACCTCCTGTACATTCCCGTCTTCCCCTTCCGCCGTACAGATGTAGGTGGTATCCTCCCGGCATTCCCCCTGCTTCCACATACAGCCAAAAGTGGTGTATCCAAAGTGCCTTCCTTGCTCCAATGCATGTAATCTCATCCTTCAATCTCCTTTGTAGCCGATTTCTGTTCCTGGTTCCAGAACAGGATATCCCCTGAGGCCGTTCCATACCCATCCCCTGCCAGATCCTTGGGACTAAGCACATGCAGGCCTGCCAGCTGCGCCACCACCTTTTTGGGCTGCCACATCCATTTCCATCCCGCTCCCGTGGCCTGCCAGCCCCACCTGCATTCACACCCGTAGGCAGAATATATCCTGCATTCTATCACATCCGTCAGTACAGTCTCTTCAAACAATACCTTCTGCTGTCTTCTGGTATTAGGGAAACAGCCCGCCGCCCCAAGACGCATCTGGCCCGACTGCACATCCCGGTAAAAAATACCGTACTCCCGCGCCATCCCCTCCGTCATTCTATCCCGCTGTCCCGGCACATACAGGACCCCGGCCACCTCCGCAGGAGATTTTAGGCGCACCGTCACATGGATAGGGAATGCCTGCTGGCAGATTCTGACACTGGTACCCGGATCTGGCGTCACCAGGGCTTCCCCGCCCTGTACGGTGGCATCCTCCCCATAATATACTGTCTCCGTCAGCATTTCCATGCGGTGTACGGGAAACAGCCTCTCCTCCAGGCTGGCTGGTTCCAGGACTACCCCAGGAGAAAAAGCCGCCGATGCCGTATACTGCAAAATGGCCTGCTTCAAGGAATAGGCAGCAGGTCTGTCCTCAAATGTCCCCTCCAGGTCTGCTGAAACTACCAGCAGCTTCCCGGAGAGCACCCTGGCTTCGAATATCAGCCCCAGGGACAGATTCCTGTTCCAGTCATCCACCGGACGCACAATTGGCTCTATTCCTTCCATCCCTTCCATACAGATTCCCCTGGCATGCTCCAGGATATCCTCCCACTGCCATCCCCCGGAATGCCCTGTAGGGAAATGGGAGAAGATCGGATGGGCGTCCTGGACCACCAGTCCCAGAGAACGCCCCCAGGAAGGTCCCATCTGTCCGTTCCAGAACACATTTTTCATGGACAGGGGCGGGCAGTCATAGTCAAGATCCCCAAGATAAGGCGTATACACCACAGCACCTCCCTGGGCCAGGGCCGCCTTCGCCTCCTGCCAGCTTTTGGTATAGCAGAAAATGGTGTCTGCATTCGGATGGTCACTGCCCGTATCTGCCCCTGTACCGGATGCCGCAAATACATGTAGAGGCCAGCTATTCCGGCTTATGACAGATATCCGTTCCCAGGATCCCAGTTCCTGATTCTCCTGCTTACGGATCTCCAGCCAGACTTCCAGCCGTAACCAGACATTTTCCTGTATGTCATCGAAGGACAGTATGATTTCCCCTGCCAGGGTATTGCCGCCCCGGGCTATCTCCCCACAGGACAGTTCCCCCTGATACAGAACCTGCGGCTTCCCCGGATTCCCGGATCTGCTGCCATTCCCGTCCGGGCCATCTATCCCGGCAGAATAGCTCTTACCGGATTCCTGGACTACCTTCCAGCACAGCACACCCTCTTTTAGGTCTTCCCTTCCATAATGACAGACCCATAGAGGGATCACCGCCTGCTCCGTGTTCTTCCACACATAAGACCGGCAGACTGCCAGGATCACTGTATCCTGACAGAAACACCTGAACTGCTCCGGCCTGGCATATCCCTTATTCTCCCAGAAGGCATCCAGGAACCCTACCACTGCGGTGCCCTGTCCCAGGTAGTCGTGCAGATCCAGAAGTTCGAAACCCTGTAACTCCCTGGTCCGGAAATTTGCTTCCAGTTCTTCTTTGTAGAGCCTAAGCTGGTTCTCCCCGGTACATGTCACAAATTCCCTGTTGTAGCCAAGCAGTCCCTTTGCCCTGGCATTCTCCCGGAATACCAGATAATTGCCAGGATGCAGGTACCCCTTGAACTTGTCTATGACTGCAAAATCCGGATAGGCGCACCACTGTCCCAGTTCATGGCAGATGACAGGTTTTTGCACCCCTTCCAGGGAAGGACTGTAAGTCTTTCCTTTCCATCCCAGGGGATTGCGGATGGTACCTCCTCTGTAAGGCCCATACCCGGAACGATGGAAATAGATAAAGTCCGTCCCCTCTATCTGGGAAGGTGGCATTGGATAATGCCATCCCGACTGCGCCGTATAGAGCCTTCTTCCCTCATAGCCAAGCTGCCTGTCGTATTCCCGGATTTCTTCCACCCAGGCTGTCAAGGACTCATACCAGTCCCCACCCGGTTCATTGCCGGAAGAGAAGAACAGGAAGGAGGGATGATGTCCGAAAAAGTCCAGGATCCGCCTGCTCTCCTCCCGGAGCACCCCAGCCATCTCCTGCCCCCTCTCCCCATTGGCAAAGTCATTCCACATGCCGCATTCCACCAACAGATAGATATCCTCCCTGTCGGCAGCACAAAAAGCCGCCTCCGGAGGACAGCAGGAATGAAAACGGATGGCATTCAGCCCCCATTCCTTTATGATCTTCATCTTATTCTGCCACCAGCTTACTTCCGTGACAGGATAACCGGTAAGGGGGTACTCCCCGCCGAAATGGGTGGCCCTGAAATAGACCGGCTGACCATCCACCAGGAACCGTCCTCCTTCCGCTTCCACCCTCCTTACATGGATCCTGGCATACTCCTGCCTGGCCTGTATCCGCTCTCTGTGTACAGATTCCGTATACAGGGCGATCTCCCCGGCCATACCATTCCATGTGGCACCCAGGGCATCCGATACCCCGTGGCCATCCGGCCTGTAGGGATATTGCATGGCCGTGTCCATACACACCCTGATACGATGTTCCCCTGCCGCGAGCCTGCCCAGCTTGATCTCATGAGGGGTACACAGGCTACAGCAGCTTCCGCATTCTACACCGTCTACCCATACCGTGGAACGCCACCTGGCCAGTTCCGCGAAAAAGTACCATTCCTGGTCACTGCCCGGCTCTCCTGCCCAGGCCTTCCCGATAGTATTTCCTGCGGGTGATCCTGTTACCACAAAAGTTCTCTCATAGTAAGCTTTCCCCAAAAAATGCCGCGGGGGCTGAGACAGGAAAGGGACATTCACCTGTCCCTCTCCCTGTGCATACTGGTAAGGCTCCTGTTGGTACCAGAAGCCGTCATGGAGGCTGCTGACCCATGGCGTATCCCTTGTGATGGGATTCCCATATCCGGCCCCCTGCAGGATACCGGGAAGAGCAATCGTTCCCTGTTGCATGCCTTCCTCTGCTTCCAGGGAGATCTTCCACTCCCCTGCCATAGATAGGTACATCCTGTTCCCTCCTGTGGGTTATTTTTATGATTTTTCCATTTACACGCTCTGGCTGGATTGCTATTTTGCAGGTTACCCGTCACTTTACAGGTTGCCTGTCACGGGCTGGTGCTGCCCCGTAACCTTTACAGATATGGCAGCACCTGTGAGAAATCCATATCGCTGGCATAATAAAATTTCGTGTAGCAGGGCTGGTTGTAGCAATTGTTCTGCCAGGCGATGCCCGTCCGGTACATGGTGTCATGCATCAGCGTAAACAGCTTATGATGGCTGATCTCCAGCCCTGTATAGATGCGGATGGCACTGCTGTCCTGGGTACGAAGCAGCAGTTCTTCCCTGAAATCCCCAAAAATATCTGCCACCAGACAAGGATTCCCCTTGGTACCATTGTTGGTCAGCGTCCCCTCCGGTGCCAGCATCACACCGTGGGTATTGTCTCCCACCACACCAGTATGTCTCCCATGGATATAATCCACACCATCTGTGATCTGGGTAGTCAGATCTGCGGCAAACCGGATGCTCTGGTTGGTTCCCATGACCTTGTCCGGCAGCCGATTACCCTTGCAGTCATACATCTCCTTGACCCAGACACTTAAGCCCCGCACTCCGGGACTCACATCCCCGATCATGCAGCGTCCCAGATCCTCCTCAGCATACTCCCCGAAAAGTACTTCCCCGGTCTCCCCGTCCCGGAGGGCCCAGCCATAAGGCACAGCGCTGGCCCCTTCAAACACATTGAAGATCTGGAAACCCGGCCTGTCAGGGTCGATCACAGCCACATGCATGGCATCCCCATGCCCCAGACGCGCTACAGTCTTCCCATCTGGCAGTACATCCTCCGAGGAATACAGCACACTTCCGTCATGGTCAATGGCGGCAGCACCGTAGATAATCTCCTGGCAGCCATCCCCGTCTAAGTCTGCCGTGGACAGGCTGTGGTTGCCCTGCCCTGCCAGGCAGCCGTACACGGGATCCGTGCCTGCTTCTCCGTGAGGACTTGCCCAGAAAGGATTGTCCATGGGCACATGGCCACTGTCGATATCGAATCTCACCCTATGCTTCCCCTCAAAGAAATCATAAGCCACCACAGTAGTTCTGGTATAGTACCCCCTGCAGATGATCAGATAAGGACGCTCTCCGTCCAGGTAAGCCACCCCCGAAAGGAACCGGTCCACCCGGTTGCAGGGTTCAATGCGTTTCATGGCATAATCCCCCCAGCGCAGTCCATCGTCCTCCCTGGGATGAGGGAAAGGTATGGTCTCCAGTTCGGCTCCATCCCCGCCGAACATGGTCAGATACTCCGGCCCCTGGTAGATAAATCCTTCAAATTTCCGCAATTCATTTTTCGGACTCCGGGAAGGTGCATACTCATCCATGAAAAAGTCTGCCAAGGCCCTTGCATCTGTATCAGACAAGGGATAGGAGTACCTGGGTTCTATATGAAAACATTCCTCCAAAGTAGCCGGCCACCTTCCGCTTACCACCTCCGGATAGGTGTGCCACTGCTGGAACATCTCCACAATGTGCTCATAATAGTCCTGGGCACTACACACATAATTGTCCTGGTGAGTAATACCCTTTTGCACATCCTCCTGCGGCAAAGTGATATACCGCACACTTTCCACACTGCCGTTTTCCTTATAGATTGTCATACAGGTGCCCGGGGCTGTCTTCACCGACATCTCCGCCTTTCCGTCCCCGTCAAAATCATATACCATAAACTGGGTATAGTGGGCACCAGCCCGGATATTTACCCCCATGTCCAGACGCCACAGCAGTCTGCCGGAAAGTTTGTAACAGTCCAGTAGACAATTCCCTGTGTATCCCTTGATGGACACATCATGGGAATTGGAGGGATCCCATTTGACAAAGAATTCATATTCTCCGTCTCCATCCACGTCTCCCACGCTCATGTCATTGGCACTGTAGGTATAAACCTCCCCCGCAGGAGTGACCCCTCCTTCCGGCACCTGCAGGGGAAGCTCTATGTAGGCCTGGGGATGCACTGCCACCGGCTGGCAGGCCTGCTCCTCCTGTGGATTCCCTTCAGCCCCGCTGCTCAGGGCTGCCACCGCATACACATCTTCCAGGGTGCCTGTCCTGTCTAAATAATTGGTGCTGTCCGTAACAAGTGCCAGCTTCTGTCCATTCTTATATACCACATAATCCGTGCCGCTCATGCCTGTTTGGGTGTACCCGGTGGCCTCCCAAAGGTACATACGCCATCCCAGGAACACTCCGTCTTCTGTCTTGATGGCTATCAGGCCACGGCCCAGTTTCTCCAGCTGTTCCTTCCATACCTTCTTTACAGGCGTCTTCAGAGGACTACTCTCTGCAATCTTCTCCCCCTGTTTCCACAGTTCCACCTTCACATAGTGAGGCACATGGGTGGCCTTTTGCAGGGTATACTGATTCCCGTCTCCCTCATAGACACACTTGTATGTCATGGTCTCCGAATACCGGTCTGACCAGAACAGCTTGCTGGTGGCATCCTCTTCCTTCTCCCAGGAAAAAGCCAAAAGCAAGTCTTCCACCCGGTTCAGATGCAGTGCAATCGTCCTCATATCAAAACCCCTTTCCCAGAGCCGCATTCTCCTTGCAATTACTGCAAAACGGCCCCATACCTACTTTCATCATATACCAACCTGCCAAATCTTGCAACCGTGAATGATCTTACAGCTCTACTCATTTTCTCTTCATGTGTTACTGTTCATTTTATTCACAGCAACAGATGGAAAAGGAACCTGGTTCCATTGCTGGTAACCAGGTTCCTTGCAAATTTTCCAGAAAAAGTATCCTTTATACAGCAAACATGTCTGCTACAGAATTACTTGTTCACTGCATACTGCTCATTGATCTCAGTAATGATCTGATCGTATCCCTTTGCCCTGATATCATCCAGGCCGGACTTGAGCTGATCCAGAGTGATCTCTCCGCAGATATACTGGCTTCTGAGGGCCTTTGCCTGCTCATCCAGATCTGCACCCTGCAGGGCGTATGTCTCAGAATTCACCTTGAAGGACAGAGCCGGATCTATCTCTGCATAGGGCAGGGCTGCCTCATAGGCAGCGTTCTGGGCTTCATCTCTCTCTGTGTTTACAACAGGAACCGTTGTAGCCTCTGTGGAAGGCAGGAAAGTCAGAAGCTGGTTCAGACCCTTATAGTTGCCAGCCAGTGCTTCGTCTTCCAGGTCCAGCTTGTTTACCTTGCCATCTACCAGCTCATAATTGATACCTTCCAGACCGAACTGGGTCAGCACCTGCATCTCAGGATCAGACAGCTTGTCAAGCACAGTCAAGGCTGCCTCGATCTTCTCGGGAGTATCCAGGGTAGAAGCAGACAGGGTGAAGAATCCATTATATCCGGCAGTAGCCAGGGTATGGCCGTTCACAGCACCATACAGCACCATGGAGGCATCTTCCTCGGGATTGACCACAGAAGGTGTCTTGGTCTCCTCTGCCACAAAGTAGTTCCAGATTCTCTTACCGGAATCCAGCACATCAATGAAGACTCCGTTCTCCCCTTTCTTACAGCCTTCAGACCAGCTGTCTGTAGGTCTGGACGGCCAGTCCTGAGGCATCAGCTTCTCGTCATAAAGCTTCTTGATGTACTCTACAGCCTCGAAATACTCATCCTGCATCCACACGGGAACAAGCTGTCCATCTACTTCTGCCCAGCCGTTGCCACAGCCGAACCAGGTCTGGATGATATCGAAGGGACCGGTATACAGGGTCATCTCCATGGGGTACTCACAGAAACCCTCATGGTTCTCGTTGCCATTCTTCATGGCTACCAGCATGTTGTACACATCATCGGGAGTGGCATTCTCAGGAAGCTCCACGCCCAGGGCTTCTGCCCAGTCCTGACGATAGCTCAAGCCGTAACGCCCCACTACACGGCAGCGGGGAAGGCCTACCAGCTTGCCATCCACAGTCAGATTGGCAGCCACATCCTTGGACATACCAGCCAGATTGGGATACTTGGCCGCATCCCAGATGTACTCATTCAAGTCAATGAAGGCACCGTCCTTTGCAGCCTTTACCACGTCACCAGTCATGGTGCCGCCGTAAGACATGATCATAGGCATGGTCTTGGGATTTGCGAAGAACAGGGAGTTCTTCTCGGCCGATGCATCATTTGCCACCCAGGTGATCTCAATGTCATGGCCCACATAGTCCTCAATCTGCTGGAAGATCTGCTCTGCATACTCACCTACATTGTTGTTACCAGCATTCAGGTCAAGCACACTCCAGGTAATGGTCTGACGGGCAACTTCCCCACCTGTGGACTGATCTTCCCCGCTGTTACTTTCCGCCGGAGTGGATCCACTGTCAGAAGCAGAGGACTGTGTCCCACTGTCTGAAGGTGCAGATGACGGTGCATCTCCGTTGCCACAGGCTGCAAGGCCAAAGGCCATTGTAGAAGCAAGTGCCAACGCAAGAACTTTGTTGAAACTTTTCTTTTTCATTGTCTCCTCCTTAATAGAATATGGAAATTAATCTATGAAAACAGGTACTACCTGAATTCACCAAATACACAAGGCCGTATCCTCTTGTCAGCCTTTCACAGCCCCCACCATAACACCTTTTGTAAAATGCTTCTGCACAAAAGGATACACAATCAGGATCGGCAGAGTGGCAATCACGGTACAGGCCATCTTCACAGCCTTGTCCGGGGGTGCCCCCATCATGTCATAGTCCAGTGCCGTATCCGCAATCTTCGAGGACAGCAGGATGATGGAACGAAGCTGGATCTGGATGGGAAACTTCTCCGGCGAAGACAGATAGATCATCGCATTGAAGTAATCATTCCAGAATCCCACACCATAGAACAGGGAAACGGATGCAATCACGGGCTTGGACAAGGGCAACGCCACCTTGGTAAAGATCTGTAAATCATTGGCGCCATCCATGTAGGAGGCCTCATCCAGTTCCACAGGAAGTCCCTGAAAGAACTTCTTGATGATAATCATGTTAAACGGGCTGATGGCACCGGGAAGCACCAAAGCCCACCAGCTGTCAAGCAGGCCATACGCCTGGATCACCAGGTACGTGGGGATCATACCGCCACCAAACAGCATGGTAAAAATCACCATATTCATCAACCAGTTGCGTCCCCGGAAATGGCCCTTGGACAGGGGATAGGCAAATGTTAAGGAAAATACCATACAGGACACGGTTCCCAGCACAGTTATGCAGATGGAATTCCGCAATCCCCGCAAAATATTGGCAGTCTCTATGGCATAGCGGTATGCGTTAATGGACCACTGGCTGGGAATAATGAAGAATGCCTTCTCTGTCAGCTCCTTCTCTGTGGCAAAGGAACCTGCAAATACATACAGGAAAGGAAGCACGGTACTAAGGGCTATCAGTCCCAGCACCACATAAATAATCACATCCACAATACGGTCACCAGTGCTCTTGCGCACTTTGGCGCCTTCTCTTACTTTATGATCTCTGGCCATGTGTCTTCCTCCTCTCCTAATATAATCCGCTCTCGCCAAAGAGCTTCGCTATCTTATCCGAGGCAAGCACCAGGATCATGCCTACCACGGACTTGAACATACCTGCCGCCGAGGAGAAGGAATACTGTCCGGCCCGGATACCTTTCGTATAGATATAGGTGTCAAACACCTCGGCTCTAGCCAGGTTCAAATCATTTCTCATCAGGAAGATCTGCTCATATCCTGTGTTTAGGATGCCACCCACGCGCATGATCAGCATCATGATGATGGTGCCACGGATGGCAGGAAGCGTAATGTGCCACATAAGCCTCCAGCGACCGGCACCGTCCACACGGGCTGCCTCATACAGCTCCTGATCCACACCCGCCAGGGCTGCCAGGAACACGATGGTGCCGTAACCTGTCTCACGCCAAATGTCCTGTCCTACGATCAGTCCCCAGAAGGTAGAAGATTTCTGTAAGATATCAAAGGTCTGGCCTCCGGAAATGGCCTTGTATATCACGTTGAAGATACCATCCCCTACATTGAACAACTGGTATGTCAGGCTGGCCACGATAACCCATGATACGAAGTGAGGTATGTACACCAGGGTCTGCACCACCCTCTTATAGCCATTATGTCTCACTTCATTCAGAAACAGGGACAGGATAATAGGTGCCGGGAAATACAGCACCAGCTGTAGCAGGCTGATTCCCAGCGTATTATACAGCAATCTTCCGAAGTCATTGTTGGAAAAGAACTTGGCAAACTGGTCGAATCCCACCCATGGACTTCCCCAGATCCCCTTAAAGGGAGAATACTCCTTAAATGCAATTACCAATCCCCCCATTGGTATGTAACGGAACATAATGAAGTAAATAAATCCCGGAAGCAATAAAATATACAGCCACTTGTGCTGCACCATGTACTGCCAGGTGCTCTTCTTCTTCGGCACGAACGTCTGTCCGTTAGAAAGTGTAATTGCACCTTTCTGTTTCGTAACCTTCTCTGCCATGTGAAACCCCTTTCTGCATTTTCTGTTGACGGTTAAACGGTGATCATAGCCATCCCACAAAACCGTACTTAACTTTGTCCATTTTAGCACCTCTTTACACAAATTGTCAAGGAAAAACATTGACAATTCGTTCACAATGTATCAGATTACATGTGTTTATTTATGCATTTTGTACATTTTTACCATAATTTTCAGAAAAATCAATCTATAGAACGGTTTTATACAGTGAAATCCTGCATCTGTTCATAGTACGGAACATGACATTTTTGAAGCATAGGCAGCGGCAAAACGCTATCTGCCACAAAAAAAGAATCCGGCTGCCATTTGCGGCTGCCGGATTCTTTCGTCTTTTCTGTTGTCCTATCTTTCCATGGGATCCGTCCACTGTCTATTCTATACCCCATATACCTTAAGGTTGCCATATTCCCCCACCAGCGGCGCAAGCTGCCGGAATCCGATCCTGCCCCCTGTAAGAAGGGGACCATATGTCTCTCCGTCATCCTCAAACCGGAAAATTTCCAGGTCATTGATATAGAAAACAACGCTTTTTTCTTTCTTCCATACCCCGATCCGGTATGGTTCCTTCACTTCATCTGCGTCCGGTATGGGATCCCCTCCCTGGGCCACCAGGTGGAACCCATAGCTTTTCCTCAGATTACAAGTATGGAAGGCACGCTCGTCCGGCTCCTTCCTGCGGAAGTAAGACACATGGAATGCGTCCATGTCCCCATGATGGTACTGGGGATATTCCCCTGTCCTTTCCGCCAGATTCCCGGAAAAGAGATCCTCTCCCCCCCTGCCCCTGGCCGCAAAAAAAAGAATACACAGTCCCGGTTCCTGGAGGGGCATGAATTCCCAGGTAATGAGCACATCTGCCGGGAATTCCTCCGGACACCACAACACATAATTGGCCTTCTGCCCGTTTTCTGCATCCAGGGCATTCTCCAGACGCATCCTTCCCTCCGGGAAGGTGATCTTCGCCTGGCCTTCCAGCCGGAATTCCTTGATATCTGCCTCACAGCACAAAGGATTCTCATAAAGCAGTTCTTTTACTTCTACACCACACACTTTGTCCATTTTTATCCTCATTTCTGCGCTGCTTTTGTCTCAGCTCTGTTGAGACTCTGCATAACAGATTTGTGCCAGGCAGCGCGCAGGCACAAATCCCGCGATTGGAGCTTTCCATTTCAATCCTCCAGGCATTCCCCGGATCTGTATTACAATAGCACAAACAGTCTCCCTGCCTGGAACACCAACGTGGATACTGCCCAGGCCAGCACCAGCTGGAAGACCAGCATCTTCCCTGTAAATGCCCAGGAATGGCTCTCCTTCTTCACAGTGGCCACCGTCGCCACACAGGGCACATACAACAGGACATACAGCATCAGGCAGTAGGCATTCAGCGGGCCAAATCCAGGATTCTGCCCCTGGATATTGGCCAGGATGGTGGCCATTCCCGCTGCTGAGTTGGCATTTGACACCCCGAACAGCACCGCAAAACTGGATACCACCACTTCCTTTGCAGATATACCGGACAGAAGTGCCACGCCGATCTGCCACATTCCAAGCCCCGCAGGCTTCAGCACCGGCACCAGAAGATGGCCGATCATGGCCCCGAAACTATCCCCCGGATCCTCCACCAGTCCTTGTATGCCGAAGTTCAGCAAAAACCATATGGCAATGGATGCCACAAAAATTGTGGTACCCGCCTTGGAAAGATAGTCCTTGAGTTTGTTCCACACATAGATGCGGATGGTCCGTGCATTTGGCCGCTTGTACTCCGGCAGCTCGATCAGGAGAGATCCATTGGCTTTCCCGTGTTCCAGGCGGTTGCATACCAGGGCGGCTACAATGGCAATTCCCATTCCCACCACATACATGGAAAATGCCACCAGCGCAGAACATTTCGGGAAAAACATCTCCGACAGCAGCACATAAACGGGCAGTCTGGCCGAGCAGGACATAAAAGGAGTCACCAGCATAGTCCGGCGTCTGTCATGCTCTGTCTCCAGGGCCCTGGTGGCCATAATGGCAGGTACCGTACAGCCAAATCCCAGTATCATGGGCAGGAATGCCTTGCCAGAAAGCCCTACCCGCCCCATACAGGAGTCCATCACATAGGCTACACGTGCCATATACCCGCTGTCCTCCAGCACTGCCAGGGCCAGGAACAAAATAAAGATATTGGGGATAAAGGTAAGGATTCCCCCCACTCCCGCTATGATCCCATCCACAATCAAGGACTGCAGCCAGGACGCCACTCCCACTCCAGCCAGTGCTTCTGATGTACCATCGGAGAGCACCGATAGCCCTGCCTCAAACACTCCTTTCAAGGCATCTCCTACTGTAAATGTCAGGAAAAATACCAGGCACATAATCAGCAAAAAGACCGGTATCCCCAGCACCGGATGGGTCAGAAGCCTGTCAATCCGGTCTGTTGCCGCCGCCTTTTTCGATTTGTGGAACAGCACCTCTCCCATGACTTTCTCAATGTAGGCATACTTGCACTGGATAATCTCCTTCTCATAATTGCGGTCTGCCACGGATCCTGTCTCAATGGGGTGCTCCTGCTTCACCTCTTCATCCTCCTCCAGCAGCTTGATGGCATGCCAGCGTGCAGAGGAATGGGAGGGGTAATCGGTCTGCATCATAGCTGTCAGCTTCCGGATCCTGCCCTCGATCTCCTCCGGATAATCCAGCATATACTCTTCCATGCCTTCCTCATAATGATGGATCACGGCGTGGAGCAGGATATCCAGGCCTGTGCGCCTGGCCGCAGACACGGGTACCACCGGAATATTCCCCAGCATCTCCGGCAGACGGTGCAAGTCAATCTCCATCCCCCGCTCCTTGATGATATCCATCATGTTCAGTGCCAGCACAATGGGTTTTCCCAGTTCCAGAAGCTGCAAAGTCAGGTAAAGGTTACGCTCCAGGGAAGAAGCATCCACCACATTAACAATCACATCAATGTCATCATCCATGACGCACTGCCTGGTGACCTTCTCCTCTATGGTATAGCAGGTCAGGGAGTAGATACCAGGGGTGTCTATCATGGTAATATCCGTATCTTCATAGCTGGTATGCCCTTCAAAACGCTCCACAGTCACCCCTGGCCAGTTGGCTACCTTCAGCTTAGAACCTGTCAGTGCATTGAACAATGTGGTCTTCCCACAGTTGGGGTTCCCCACACATGCTATATTGATATGTTTTCTGCTCCTTGCATCCATGTCATTTCTATTGTTGCTTTTCATGATCGTACTCCCTGTCTGTCTAAATGTGCCTTCCCCTGTTTTCCATTGTCTTCTTTTAGGCTATGTCTGCACATAGAAGACACCAGTGCCTTCTGCGTCTGCACAGTCCCTTGAAAAATGCCAGCTCACGCACTGACTTCGATATGGGAAGAAATATGTTTTCCCAAGGCCAGACGTGTGCCCCGCACCTGGATGATCAATGCCCCATGCTTTTTCCGGTTCAGCACATTGACCACAGTACCGTCATTCAGTCCCAGGGCCTGGAGCCTTCTGGTGACGTCAGGCTCCACGGACATTCCTTCAATGCGATAGCTGTTCCCTTTTTGTGCCTCGTATAATGTCATATGCTTCACCTCGCGCTTTGTAATACCCATTCCACACTACTCCCGTACCTGGCCGTTCCCATAAATGGTATACTTATATGTAGTCAGTTCCTTCAGTCCCATAGGCCCCCTGGCATGAAGCTTCTGGGTACTGATGCCGATCTCAGCCCCAAATCCGAACTCATATCCATCGGTAAATCGGGTGGAAGCATTCCAGTACACGCAGACTGCGTCCACCTGATCCAGAAACTGTCCTGCTGCCTCAGGGTCCTGTGTAACGATGCATTCCGAATGACTGGTATTGTAGCGGTTGATATGGCGGATGGCCTCCTCCAGGGAGTCCACTGTCTTCAAGGAAAGGATGTAATCCAGGTATTCCTGTCCGTAGTCTTCCTCTGTGGCAGGGATGCAGTCAGCCAGTATGCTACAAACTCTCTCATCTCCCCGCAGCTGCACTTGTTCTGGTGCCAGGGCTTCCCTAAGCTTTGGCAGGAAAGCCTCCCGGATGGCTTCATGCACCACCAGGGACTCGCAGGCATTGCAGACCCCGATTCTCTGGGTCTTGGCATTGTACACAATCTGTACCGCCATATCCAGATCCGCATCCTTATCCACATACACATGGCAGTTGCCCACGCCTGTCTCAATGACAGGGATGGTGCTGTTCTCCACCACGCTTTTGATCAGTCCCGCGCTTCCCCTGGGGATCAGCACATCCACATAATCTTTCAACCTCATGAACTCCACTGTGACAGCCCTGTCCGTGTCTGTGATCAGCTGCAGCACATCACCAGGAATCCCGCATTCCTCCATGGCCTTGCGAAGCACTTCCACAATGGCCCTGTTGGAACAGATGGCATCACTGCCTCCTTTTAAGATCACGGCATTGCCTGCCTGGAAACACAGGCCGAAGGCATCTGCCGTCACATTGGGCCTGGCCTCGTAGATGATCCCCACCACCCCCAGGGGCACCCGGACTTTCTTGATCCTCAGTCCATTGGGACGTTCCCACTCCTCCATGATCTCCCCGATACAGTCTGGCAGCATGGCCACCTGGCACAGGCCCCGGGCCATGGCTTCAATCCGCTCCCTGGTAAGCAGCAGCCGGTCCAGAAGTCCTTCCTTCATGCCTGCTGCCCTGGCCTTATCCATGTCCTGGGCATTGGCACCAAGGATCTCCCCTGCTTGCTCTGTAAGCTTTCCCGCTGCATGTTGCAGGGCTTTTTGTTTCTCCTGGCTGGAAAGACGCTGGAGCAGCCCTTTCACCGCCACGGCTTGCTCCCCCATCTGTGTCAGTCTCCTGTTTCCTGTCTCCATCCCACTCTCCTTTTCTCCCTCATGTCCCTTTCCGGAAAACGCTCCTTTTCAAGGATGCTCCTTTCCACTAAAATGCCCTTCCAGGAAAATGCCTTTTCCCGGAAATGGCCAAAGACCCCAGCCCTGCTGTCCTCACACACAGATCACCTGGCAAGGCCGGATATCCGTCCCCTGGGCCGGGATCTCCTCCACCATCTGGCAGCAGAAACCCACTGCCACAGAACGCATCTGCAAGGCTTCCTTTCCCTCCAGGTATCTGTCATAGAACCCTTTTCCATAGCCAACCCTGTTCCCGCATCTGTCAAATGCCACCCCCGGCATAAGCAGAAGACTTCTGCCGGCTGTCTCAGGGCTGTAACAATAACGCGCCGTAACGCCCTCCGGTTCCTTGATGCCCCGGTATCCCTCCTGCAGTTCCCCCAGGGAACGGATCTGGTAAAATTCCATACCCCCTTCCGGTTCCCCACACTTCCCGCATACCTTTGGCAGATATACTTGTTTACCCAGGCGCAAAGCTTCCTGGATAATGGCACTGGTATCTATTTCACTTCCATGGCTTGCAAAGGCAAGCAGCCTGTCTGACCCATAGAACCACTGGTGCCCCAGGATGCGTTCCGTCAGAAGGACAGCCCCTCTCTTCCTCTCTTCCTGGCTTAAAGCATCCCGCAGTCTCAAGACCTGCCTGCGAATCTCCTGTTTTGTCCCTGTCATGTTCCCTGTCCTGTCTGCGTCCCTTTCCTTCGCCCTCATCCGGCCTTCATTCTGTTGCATTTCACGGCCATGCCGTTCAAAGCAGCCGCTGATTTCCCTGCTATCCCTGGTCCTTACTTCTACACTTCCCGAATTTCTCCCCCAGGTTCACAAGCGTACCATCGGGGTTCTCAATGGTAATCTGATCCAATTGGCTCTTAAGGTTCCCACGGATACTGGCCACGTACTCTTTTCGCAGCCTGGCCTGCTCTTCCTTCTCCTGTGCTGTCAGCCCCTCTTTCTGGGATTTGTGATACAATGCATTGATGCGGGCAATCCGCTCTTCCATGTTCATACGATCTCCTCTTTTCTTCAGCGTCCCTCCAGCATCTGTCCCAGACACTGCCAGCAGAAACGTTCCAGTTGTTCTTCCCTGCCCTCCAGTCCGGCCATCAGTTCCCTGGCATTTTGCCTGGTCAATTGATATGACACCTCATCAACTGTCCCCTCCCTATATGCTTCCTCCAGTTCATCCTCATCCAGCAGATAAACCTGCCCTCCAGGTACCAGGACCACATCCAGGAACATATCTGCAAATCCGTTCTCCCCGCTGCCGCAAAGTTCATTTCCCGCCGTGAGATCGAAATAATACTCCACCAGGTGCAACTGACCGTCATACATCACCGTCAGCCACCAGTATGCATTCTCAGGCGCTATCTGTAACCAGTAATATCCTGCGTCCAGGATCGTGACACAGGAACTGCCCCCATTTCCTTCATAGCTTTTGGTCAAGGGTTTCGTTACCGCATGCACATGGATCAGCTGCATTTCCCCCTTCAAGCCGGATTCCTCAAAAAATCCATGGACGGAGTCCCTATTTAGGATCCTGGGACACTCCTTGCGTGCCAGACTTTTGTGGTGTATCTCCATATGCAGCCCTCCCTGTGGCCTTTTCGGCTTCCTGTCAGCAGCGTACCCATTCCCTGTGCCTGCTTTTATAGTTTCCTGTTGCTGTGAGCAAAGTGAATCGTAACGTTTTTTCATCCTCTGTGCAGATTCTCTACAAATCCTGGCAGGTCAAACCCGTCATCTGCGTGGGCCACAAAAAGCGTCCCTGTATTTTCCCCTTCCAGGATCCGGTGCAGCACCCCGGTATCCCGGCTGTTGGCAATGACCATATCCACATTGGACCTGGTGGCAATCCTGGCGGCAACCAGTTTGGTGTTCATCCCCCCTGTCCCCACACTGCTGCCGGTACTGCCCTTGCCCATGTCCATCAGTTCCTCTGTCAGATCATCCACCTGTTCGATAAACCGGGCTTCTTTATTCTTTCTGGGATCATCGGTGTACAGCCCGTCAATATCCGACAGCAGGATCAGCAGATCCGCCTCCACTAGGGCAGCCACAATGGCAGAGAGGGTGTCATTGTCCCCGATCTCAATCTCATAGGTGGCCACTGTGTCATTCTCATTGACAATGGGAATGGCTCCCAGCCGCAGCAGTTCCTGGAACGTATTGTGGGCATTGTAACGGTTTAGGTTATCCACAATGGTATTCTTGGTCATCAGGATCTGGGCCGCCACCTGGTTATACTCTGCAAACAGCTTCTGGTAAATCATCATCAGCCTGGCCTGGCCCACTGCAGAACAGGCCTGCTTCACCGCCATGGCTTCTGCCTGGCCTGACCTGCCAGGATCTTCCCGCTGCCGGCTGCCTTCCCCCTGTCTGCTTCCCTGAAGGGCTTTCCTTCCCGCTGCTATGGCTCCTGAGGTCACCAGGATCACATCCTTTCCCTGGTTGTGGATGTCGCTCAGTTCCCGCACCAGCTTCTCCATACGGATATAATCCATCTCCCCTGTGTCACTGTGGGTAAGGGAAGAAGAACCTATTTTCACCACGATCCTCTTTTTATCCTTGATCTGTTCCCTGTAACTGCTCATATCTTCGTTCCTTTTCCCTGTATTTTGCACTTCCATAGGCTTTTGTTTCTGTGTATGGTCAATTTCCATATACGGTCACTTTGCCGTGTGTTCGTATTTCCTGCCTATATCTGCCATTTCCTGCCGTGTAACCACGTGTCTGGTGCGCCGTGTATTTATATCTGTTATAGCACTTCTTCCTGGCTGGGTTACGGCATGTCTGCCTGGCCAGGAAGAGGCATGTCCCTCATCCTGGGGCATACTGTGCTGCAATCGCCTCTGCCACCCGCATGCCATCCATAGCCGCCGAGGTGATGCCTCCTGCATACCCGGCTCCCTCACCGCAGGGGTACAACCCCCTTACCGTTGACTGCAGGCTCTCGTCCCGGCAGATCCGCACCGGGGAGGAGGTCCGGCTCTCCACGCCGGAAAGGATCACATCCGGCCCATCAAAACCCTTGATCTGCCTGCCAAAGTGCTTCATGCCCTCCACAATGGCCTGGTTACACGCCCGGGGCAGGATCGTACTCACATCTGCCCAGGCGTAAGCCCCTTTGCACTGTGGCAGCAGTTGCTGCCCCGGTCGGCCAGCCTGGGTATCTTTCCAGGATCCATCCGGCATATCACACAGATCTGGCCCTGGCGTCTTTTCTTCACCCACACCACCGGTTCCTATAGTAGCACCGTCCTTCACACACTTACAAAAATCCCCATATCGCTGTACCGGGATCTTCCCTCCTGCGAGCTGACAGGCCCGCTCCTCTAACTGCCGCTGGAACGCAATGCCTGCCAGGGGATGGTCCTCCCCAAAGTCCCTTGGTGTCACTGTCACCACCACCGCGCTGTTGGCGTTGGCGCCGTCCCTGGCACTGTAGCTCATACCATTTATTGCCAGGTGTCCCGGCTCCGAGGAAGCATTCACCACATAACCGCCCGGACACATGCAGAAGGAATATACACCCCTGCCGTCCTGGCTCTTTGCCACTACTTTATAGCAGGCTGCCCCCAGAACGCCGGCTTCTTCCCTGCCATACTGACTTGCATTGATCATGGACTGGGAATGCTCTGCCCTCAGTCCTACGGCAAAGGCTTTGGCCTCCATGGGAATCCCTTCCTCATACAGCTCCTGGAATGTGTCCCTTGCACTGTGGCCGATGGCCAGCACTACCTGCCTGCAGGCCAGCTGCTCCACCCCTCCTATCAACACACCTTCCACCTGGCCGTCCCGGATGGACAGGCCTGTCACCTGACTCTCAAACCGCACCTCTCCTCCCAGCCTGAGGATCTCCTTCCGCATTCCCTTTACCACCTGGCAGAGCACATCTGTGCCTATATGAGGCTTTGCTTCATACAGGATGCGTTCCGGTGCACCAAACCGTACCAGCGTCTCAAGGACAGCCCTGTTCCGTCCGCCCCTGTCCTTCACCAGGGTATTCAGCTTCCCGTCTGAGAAGGTACCTGCACCGCCTTCTCCAAACTGTACATTGGAGACAGCATCCAGGACACCACTCTCCCAGAAAGCCTCCACGTCCTTCTGCCGGTGTTCCACATCCCTGCCCCTCTCTAACAGCAGGGGCCTGTACCCATGTAATGCCAGAAAGTACCCACAGAACAAGCCTGCCGGCCCCATGCCCACGATCACCACCGGATGCTTCCTCTCCTGGTTCCCCGGCTGTGGAAATACATACGTGGCCTCTTCCCACCTGCATACCTGGTTCTCCCGGCCACGGAACCGGCGCAGGATCCTGTCCTGGTCCTTCACCTGCAGATCCAATGTATAACTGTATGTAATCTCCGGTTTCTTCCTGGCATCAATGGATCTGCGCCGGATCTCCAGCCTGCGGATATCTCCCGGATCCACATGCAGAAACTGTGCCGCCTTTGCCCACAGCTGTTCCTGCGTGTGACAAGTCTCCAACTTCAACTGACATATTCGAATCATTTTAATCCTCCATGTCAGAGCAGTTTACTACGATGACACGCGATGAGAAATTCGCGCAGGCGATTTCTCATCTGCGATCAAGGCATATTTGAGGCTCTGACTCAAATTGCCGATTGAAAAATAAAGTCATCAGACTTATTTTTCAATCTACGCCCTCCGCAGGCCAAGTCCTGGTTCCCACTGTGAGAACCAGGTATCATCTACTGCACTGCCCCCATTCCTGCCAGGTACCCGCTGCACCAGGCCCACTGCAGGTTATAGCCCCCGCATTTCCCGTCCACATCCAGAAGCTCCCCTGCCAGAAACAGCCCTGGCACCAGCCTGGACTCCATCCGGTCCGTGATCTCGCAAAGAGGCACACCTCCTGCACACACCTGGGCACTGTCGTAAGAATTGCTGCCTGTCACATGGACTTCCCAGCCCCTGCACAACTGATATACCCTCTGCAGGATCCTGGACGGAACCTCGGATACCGGTACGGATCCGTCTGTGACACCTGCCAGATGAAGAAACAGGCCCATCAGCTTCTGGTTCAGCATACCTGTAAAGAATGCCTCCACAGACCGTCCATCCTGCAAAAGTGCCCTGGACGCGCAGAAACGCTTATATGCATCCTCCTGGTAATCCGGGAAGAAGTCGATGACTGCCTTCACTTCCCCGCCTTTTTCCGCCAATATGTAGTTCACTACCCTGCTGAGCTGGAATACCGGAATCCCGGATATCCCATATTCCGTAATCTGTAGTTCCCCCCTCTCTGTGGCCAGAAGCTTTGCGCCATGATATACTGCAATCTGCGCATCTGCCCGGACCCCAGCCACCCTCCGAAAGAAGGTTTCCCTGCATTTTAGCTGGACCAGGGCCGGAACCACCGGCGCAATGCGATGTCCCAGCCGTGCTGCCAGTTCATAACCGCTGCCATCAGAACCTGTCCTGGGAGCCGCCCTTCCTCCACAGCATAAGATAACCCGGTCAAAATAATGGCTTACGGCTTCTCCCCCTGTCCGGACACCGTCCACCTGGAAGCCTGGGCCTGTCTGACGGGGAAGCCCTCCTGCCAGGCCCTTCCCTTTTTTCGTGCCCCCGGTTTCCCCTCTGTGACCCGGATCTGTCCGGAAAATCCCCTGCACCCTGCAGCCCCCTTCCACCTTCACGCCCAGGGTATCCAGCTCTATCTGTAGCACCCTGGCTACCACCGCCGCCTGTTCACTGGCCGGATAGAGGTAGCCCGCCTTCTCCCTGATCATCAGACCCATACCCTGGAAAAAAGCGATGGTCTGTGGTGTACCGAACTGCTCCAGACACGCCTTCAGGATATCCGGATCTTTTGTGTAATACCAGGACGTGTCAAGCTGCCGGTTGCCCAGGTTGCATTTGCCGTTGCCGGTGGCCAGAATCTTCCTCCCCGGCTTCTCATTTCCTTCCAGGATGGTTACATCTGCCCCCTGCCTGGCGGCCGCAATAGCCGCTGTCATCCCGGCCGCCCCGCCTCCTATGATACCGATTTTTTTCTTTCTGCCCTTCTCCATCCATACCTCTTCTTCCTGGTTAAGACCATGTCATCCCGCTTTTATGGTAAAATAGTCTGCTTCCCGCCAAGACAACCCAGGTACCTGCCTCCTAACTGGAATAGCTCTCCAGAAAATTGAACAAAGCCTCTTCATTTTCGATCCATTTCATCTGTATGATCTCCTGCTGCACATCCTCCGGCAGGGAATCAAGCCGGATATCTGTCTCGATGTATACCGTTTCCAGATCATCCAGATAGACAAGCACCTGGTTGTCGTACACAGCCAGGTAATAACTTGTGCTGGGTTTCACATAACTGTAATCCATCCGGATTACCACCCTCTCCCTGGAAAAGGATAGAACCTCCAGTCCCACAAATCCACGCTCCATCTCCGTAAGGGGCGGTGCCGCCGCATAGTTCTCCATGGCAGCCAGAAATTGTTCCCTGTTCATGCCGATATATTTTTCCGGCAGCTTACCTGCAGTCTCTACCACCGTCTGGTCATCAATATCCGTCTCCTCCAGCACATATTCTGTATCCACATACAGCCGTTCCGGGGAAGAGGCCGCCTCCACCACTGTTCCTTCTTCCGGCACATCTCCCGGAACAACAGCATCCGCGCCTTCTCCTTCTGATCTGTTCGGATCCACTGCATCCGTCTGAGACATGGCACCGGATTCCCGTCCGGACAGGCCGGACATTCCAAATCCTTCCACTTCCCGCTCCTGGCCTTCTGTTCCCGGGACATCTGCCCCGGAATAGGGAACTGCCGCCTGGCTGCCAGACATCCCCGATTCCTGGCTGCCCTCCCGGATGCCGGCTGCCCTGTCTCCTGGATAAAAATAATGGGTCAGCTCCACCCCTGCATAGAATCCGATTACCAGCATCATCACCGGATACAAAAAAAACAAACTGATACCTTTTACAATCTTCATTCTGTAACCATGCCTTTTCATTTGGTAACAGTATCAGCTTATTTTCCGGCTTCTATACATTCCGGATCCATTTTCCCTGGATATTTTCCAGGATCCTTCTTGAATCCCTCTAAAACACACGCAGCATCTGCCCCAGGGCGCGGATCAGCTTTCCTCCGGACACTGTCTCCAACTCCTGCTCCCGGAAATTGCGTACCAACAGCAGAAGTACCCAGTATAGAACAAACGTAATCAGGAACACAGCACACAGGGCAACCAGGTTCCCCAGGTGAGGTGTGAACAGCTTCCCTACCAGCATGCCCACAAACCCTGTGATACAGGCGGCCCCGGTGGGAACCACCAGAACCTGCAGCCAGTCTGTGCGCAGATGCAGATGCCTGCAGGCCAGGGCACCTAGCAGAAAGGTCAGTACACCCGCTCCCAGCAGACCTGCATACACCAGGGCAAGTACCCCCACTTTCCAGGCACCGGACAGCAGGAATACAGCTGCCACATAAACCAGGAAAGCGGCTCCTGCAGATGCCAGCACCAGCTGCTTTCGTCCTACCAGTACCAGGTATCTGGCAAAGTACAGGGAAAGCACCGCCAGAAGAATCAGCAGGGATCCTCCCCGGAGCATACCCACGGCGTGTTGTTCCTGTCCCGGGCAGAACACCGCTGCCGCCTGGCTGGCCATCACAATCAGAAAAGAAACCATATAGGCAGTGTAAGCCACGCACATATGCATTCCTCCTTGAAATACCATACGTGCAAAACGCTGTTCCTCTTTTCTGAGGCAGACCACCGTCTTGCTGACAGAGGGAAGAACACACACCATTGTCAAGGCAGCAGATATCACACATAAGACAAGATAGCAGGCTATATAGATGCCATATTGCACAGCAGCCGCATCCGCATCCTGGCCCTTGCGCATAAACAACAACAGCCCCAGCGGCAGACACAACAACAGGAGCAGAGATGTGCCCGTCTGCACGAAGCGCCCTACAGATACCATCCGTACACTATCCCAGAGAGAATCCACTGTCCGCAGTCCATCCTGCATCTCCTTGTACTTCTGGTGTCTTTTGGCCTTTAAGAGCAACAGCAGAAACAGCAATAACAGTCCTTCTGCCAGGCTCACGGCAATGGCCACTCCCACGCCGCCGTGCATGGCGGCAAAATTCTCCTGTCCAAGCAGGTTCCCCACCTTCTCCCCATATCCGCCCTGGATCCTGCCGAAGAGCAGACCAAAGCCCAGGATCAACAACTGCCTCAGGATTCCCGTCACCGCTGTGGGGAATTCTGAACCATCCCCCTGGAAATATCCCAGAAATACTGTGGTCACAGAACGCAGAAAAACTGCCGGGGAGAGTACCATAAGAATCAGCACCCCATACTGCACCCCAAGCACCTTCTGTGCGATCCATCCTGCACCGAAAAATAAAAGCAGGCTTCCCCCCAGGCCCAGCGCCATCTGAAGAAACAGCACATATTTGCGCATTCTGGCCGCATTTCTATATTGTCCCCTGGCATTCCTGGCGCGCAGCAGCCTGCCAAGTACATCGGACAGACCACCGCACACCACTGTCCACACCAGGAAATAGGCCTCCATGGCCGCTGCCATGTAAGCCACCCCGTTGTACCCCAGCACCCTTGTCAGCACCAGCACCGCTATACAGGCCAACACCAGGGAAACTGCCTGCAGCTGTCTTCTCTTCACTTCCGCATGATTCATCTATTGTTCCCCAATCAGTCCCTTGTAATCCCCAATCCCGCCAGGATCTCCTCCTGCCGCTCCTCCATGTCCTTTGCCTGTTGGGCCTCCATATGATCATACCCGCACAGATGCAGCATACTGTGGGCCACCAGGAAGGCAAATTCCCTTCTGATCCCATGCCCATACTTCCGCGCCTGCTCCTGTACCTTGTCCACAGAGATCATGATATCCCCCAGAATCAGTTCCCCGGTGTCAGGATCAAAATAATCTGCCTCCCGGTCTTCCTCTATCTGGAATACACCTTCCTCCCTGAAATCCACATTGGGAAAGGAAAGCACATCTGTCTCCTGGTCTATGCCCCTGTATTGCCGGTTCAGTTCCCGGATACCCGCATTGTCTGTCAGTACCAGGGCCACCGCCGCCTCATAAGGGCAATTCTCCAGCTCCAGGGCTGCCTGGCACACCTGCCTGGCGGTTTCCTCCGGGTCAAAGGCCCATCCGGCCCCTACTTCATCTTCCATGTATACTGTCATGACCGCCTCCGCCCTCCTGTGCGCACTGTCTTATGCCTGTCCTTCTCCCTGGCCCTGTGTGCTTCCCTGGACTCATAGTCCTCATAGGCCTGCACGATCTTCTGCACCAGGGGATGGCGCACTACGTCCTTGCTGGTAAGGGTACAGAATCCGATATCTTCTATCTTTCCCAGCACCCTGGCAGCCACATCCAGGCCTGAAACAGCACCTGGCGGCAGATCCTTCTGGGAGGCATCCCCGGTGACCACCACCTTTGACCCGAAGCCGATCCTGGTCAGGAACATCTTCATCTGGGCCGGCGTGGTATTCTGCGCTTCGTCCAGAATGATAAAAGCATTGTCCAGGGTACGTCCTCTCATATACGCCAGTGGTGCTACCTCCACAAGCCCTTTCTCCATGTTTCTGGCAAAGGTCTCCGCACCCATAATCTGGTGCAGGGCATCATAGAGAGGACGAAGATACGGGTCTACCTTGCTCTGTAAATCTCCGGGCAAAAATCCCAGCTTCTCCCCTGCCTCAATGGCCGGCCGGGTCAGAATGATCCTGCCCACTTCATCGTTCTTGAATGCCGTAATCGCCATGGCCATGGCCAGGTACGTCTTGCCCGTCCCCGCAGGTCCAAGGCCAAATACAATCATGTTCTTCCGTATGGCGTCCACATAAGCCTTCTGTCCCAATGTCTTTGGCTTGATGGGCTTGCCATTCACCGTATGACAGATGCAGTCCTCGTCAATCTGAGAGATCACCTGCTCCTTCTCTTCCATTCCCATTGTAATTGCATAATCCACGTTCTGCTCCTCTATCTCATTTCCCCGCTGTGAAATAATGGTAAGCTGCTGCAACACACCTGCAGCCTTTCTCACATTATCCTCCTGTCCTGTAATGGAGATCCCGCCGTTGCGATCCACCACCGTCACATCGAAATCCCGCTCCAGCTTCTTCACATAGGCATCCTGCAAACCGAAAATCTTCTGCATATGCTGGGACGGCATCTCCAGTTTCATTGTAAATGTGCTCATCTGTCTTCTTAATATCCCCGTTTCCTTCTGTGCAGGCACACACCTGCCCTCCTCATGGCTCCACGGCAGTCCCTGTTCCCACGGGTTCCTGCACCAGAAATTCCCCGGTAAGCAAAAAGGACGCACCGTCAATCTCTATTTTAACATTTTTTTTCATAATTTGTACCCCCTTTTCCTCTAAACTTACAAGAAATATCCTGCATTTCTCCTTCAGCTCTTCTTCTGCCTCACTGGTGGTATAGAAATATTCCACATTTCGATATTCCCTGTATGTAATCGTTCCCCAGTAAACAGGAATTGACAGCTTCTCGAACAGCAGCGGACGACTCTCCTTTATCACAGTGTCATATATTAAGAAAGGTCTCTCCCCAGGCAGCCTCCACTCTTTGCTCCCTGTCCGCAGATAATGCTGCTGTTTCTGCCTTCCTGTATATTCCTTTTCCACATGGTCAAGGGGCAGCCTGGCTGTAAAATATCTAACATGTTCCAGCACAATATCCGCATCCGCCTCCACCAGGTGGTATTCCTTGACAGTGCCGTCTTCTGCATAGATGGGAACCCTCCCTTCCACCAGCACCGCCCCGGACTCAACCACATCCCCGGCGGCCACCCTGGGTACCCCGCTCCTGACCAGGATGGATACCACTGTGCCCTGATAAGCCGCAAGTAGATCCACACCCACCTTATCCCTGGGTGCTTCTGTGATAATAGGGGCATCGTTTTCCTTGATTGAGATGAGCAGCCTGGTTCCCACCAGTCTGGCGGAAGCCCATGTGACCTGGGGGAATGCCCTGCGGATCTGCTTTTCCAGTTCCTCAATGTCCAGGGAATCCTTTTGGATACCGATGCTGACCTGGTTCTGTTCCAGGAACGTGAAAAACATATCCTGGGTAATCTGGTAATTGCCCTCCAGCTGGATATCCCACACATACAAAGACGACCACAGCCAGAACGCCACTGCCAGAACCAGTCCTGCCACGAATACCTTCCGGGCAAGCAGTCTTGGCCAAAAAAAGGGTAGTCCATATCGCTCCAATATGGCTACCCTGGTACCTGTTTTCTTCACAATGGGGCGCAGAGACCGGAATCCGGACAGGCTGATACACATAGAATAGACCTCTTTGTCCCGCACAATATCCCACAGCAGGATTCCCTTGTTACTACACAGGTTCATAAAGCGCTCCGGGGAAAAACCACTGACCCGGATGCGCAGATATCCCTTCATATATTTGAAAAATTCTATCATGGCCTACCTGTCTGCCCCTCTCCATCCATACTTCCCATCATGCCGCCTGCGGTGGCACAAACATTCTTCAGAGATATTTCACGCAATTGATGCATCCGCTGATCTTCATATCTTCGTTGGTATAGTAGTCAATGGAAAGTCTGTTTCCCTCAAAACAGACCTGACAGGTCTTGCCCTGTAGCAGGATCTGACATTCCGTATATTCCAGAATCCCCCTGTAATTCTCGATCCATGCCTCCTGGTTGCCTGTCAGGGAGACCTTGATGGCTCCCATACAGATGTCCTTGGGTAGCTTCAAGGCATCTACCAGGTATTCCTTTTTATCTGTCCGGCTTGTTTGGTTTCTTTTCCTCATGCAGCATTATATGACGGGGAAAGACACCTTATGATAGTATCCTGACCCGGAATCTATCCTTCTGTAAGGATCTCTTTGATCAAGGGTCTTTTCCCAGGCGCCCGGGGACTGGTCACACAGGCCTTTAGGAACCTTTCCCCAGCCAGGGCCGCCCCCCTGGCATCCCTGGCATGGATCACAGCAATGGGTTCTCCAGCCTCCACATAGTCTCCAACCTTTTTCTGTAGCACAAGCCCCACGGACAGATCAATGCTGCTGTCCTTGGTCTCCCGGCCACCGCCCAGAAGCAGGGAGCAGATTCCGATCTCGTCACAGGCAATATGGCTGATATAACCGCTTACCGGCGCTGCCAGGGTCTGCCGGATGGGAGCAGCCGGCAAAAGCCCAGGGTCGTACACAGCCCTGGCGTCCCCTCCCTGGGACTCTACGAACTGCGCCAGCTTCCTTAAGGCATCACCATTTTCGATGCTCTCCCTAAGCATTTCCTCTGCCTCCTCAGGATCCTGGGTCCTGCCTCCTGCCAGCAGCATCTGTGTCCCCAGCACCAGACACAGTTCCTGGAAATCAGAAGGGCCATGACCTTTCAAGGTGTCAATGGCTTCCTTTACCTCCAGAGCATTGCCCACGGCATGTCCCAGGGGCTGGTCCATGTCGGAGAGCACGGCAATGGTACGCCGCCCGGCATTTCTCCCGATTCTTACCATCTCCCGGGCCAGTGCCCTGGCATCCTCCTCCGCCTTCATGAAAGCACCGCTTCCGGTCTTCACATCCAGGACAATGGCATCCGCCCCGGCGGCCAGCTTCTTGCTCATGATGGAACTGGCAATCAGGGACAGATTGTCCACCGTGGCAGTCACATCCCTTAATGCATACAGCTTCTTGTCCGCAGGAGCCAGATCCGCAGTCTGTCCCATAATGGCCATACCGGTGGTGTTCACATTTCTGATAAACTGTTCCCTGGAAAGCGCTGTGGTAAAGCCCGGGAAGCTTTCCAGCTTGTCAATGGTTCCCCCGGTATGCCCAAGTCCCCGGCCGCTCATTTTGGCCACCGGAATCCCACAGGCCGCCACCATAGGTGCCAGCGCCAGGGACGTCTTGTCCCCTACCCCTCCTGTGCTGTGTTTGTCCACTTTGATGCCATGGATGGCCGACAGATCCAGCATATCCCCGCTATGGGCCATGGCCAGGGTCAAGGCCAGGGTCTCTTTCTGTGTCATCTTCTGGAAATAGATGGCCATCATCAGGGCAGATACCTGGTAATCCGGAATCTCTCCCCTGGTATACCCTTCCACAAAGAAAGCAATCTCCTCCCCTGAAAGCTCTCCCCCGTTTCTTTTTTTCATAATGATGTCATACATTCTCATGAAAATTCCCTCCCTTCTTTCCAGATACTGCTTCCGGATCTCAGCGTCCCTCTGCCACACCTACTTTCTTACACACATCCTGCAGGCAGCACCGGTCACAATAGGGCTTTGTGCGGGCCGTACACACCTCCCGTCCATGATGCACCAGTCTGTGGCAGAAATCGTTTCCCTCTTCAGGCGGAATGATCTTCCACAGTTCCTTCTCCACCTTGGCAGGCTCCTTGATCCCGTCTACCAGTCCCATCCTGTTTACCAGACGGATGCAGTGGGTATCTGTCACAATAGCCGGTTTGCCGAACACATCCCCCATGATCAGATTTGCACTTTTTCTGCCTACCCCGGGCAGGGCCAGCAGCTTGTCAAAGTCTTCCGGCACTTTCCCGCCATACTGGTTCTTCAGGATCTTCATGCAGGCGCTGATATCCCTGGCCTTGCTGTTGCCCAGGCCACAGGGATGGACAATCTTTTCAATCTCCTCCACCGGCGCTGCCGCCAGTGCGTCCACATCCGGATATTTCTCATAGAGCTTTTCCACCACAATATTCACCCTGGCATCCGTACATTGGGCTGCCAGCCTCACACTTACCAGCAGTTTCCAGGCCTGGTCATAATCCAGGCTACAGCCTGCATCAGGATATGCCGCTTTCAGCCTGTTGATGATTTCCAGGGCATGCTTCTTTTTCGTCATTTGGGAACCGTCCTTTCTTATTCTCCGTAACCTGTCCGTTCCTATGCAGTCAGCTCCTGCTCCCATGGCAGGTAAAATACAGTACCTGGTATTCCCTTCCGATAGCCTCCAGAAATCCCATCGCCCCTTCCAGCTTGTCCGCATCCAGACTGGCAAAGGGGTCATCCAGAATCAGAAAAGGCTTCTCCTTCCGGTACATGGCATCCACCAGGGCCATTCGCATACAGATTCCCACAAGATCCCTGTAACCACAGCTTAAAAACCTGGGATCCCGCTGCATTCCCAGATCCTCCACCGTCACATTGGCATGTGCGTCCACATGATACTCTGTGGGCTTCTTTCCGGTAAGGATTGCATAGTATTTTTCAAAGCCCTCCCGGACAGGCTGCGTATATCTGGAGAGGAAGGAGACTCTGGCCTGCTCCAGGCAGGACCGTGTATGTAAAAAAAGCGCATATCTCTCCTGCTCCTGTTCGTAGGCCCTGCGGACAGCAGCCAGGTCTGCTTCCTCTTCTGCCACCTGGTCTGCTTCCTCCCGCAGCTGTTCCAGCTGCCGGTTGTACTCTGCCATAGCTGCATATCCGCTCTCCAGCAGCTGGGACAGATCTTCCAGACGGCTGTTGATGGCAGCCAGACTCTCCGTGCCTGCAGGAGGCTTCACCCCCATGATCTGCTCCAGGCTCTCTGTCTCCTCAAAAGCCTTCTTCTGCGTACCAGCCTCTGCCAGCTCCTGTTCGCAGATCTGTATCTGTTGCCTGTGGTGTCTCACCTCCAGAAGCTGGGCGTGGAGATCCTGCTCCGGCGTCAGCTGGAGACTCTCCACATAGGCCTGTACCCCGGACACCATGCCTTGATATCCGGCCTGTGCCTGGCAGAACCCTTCCTGCTTTTTCACCAGAAGGGCGTACTCCCTGCTGTATGTGCCGGTTTCCTTTAAAAGCCTGTCCAGTTCCTCTGTTGAAGCCTTGTTTAAATCCCCAGGCAGCTCCTTCCCGTAAATGGCCTGTAGGAAAGAAACCACATTCCCCACCAGCATTTTTCTGGATGCCTCCAGCCGCTTCGCCTGGAGACCTTCTGACTTGTTCTGCAACATCCTGTAGGCCCCGGTTTCCGCCTTCAGACTATAGAGCAGATCCAGGACTTCTTCCCTGGGACTCCCTTCCAGTCCATACTCTGCCAGGAATGCTTCCGTGTCAGCCTCCACATTCTCTATAAATATCTCCTCTTCTGTGATCTCCTGCTGCATCCGCTGCCAGGCCGGATACTCTCCGGCAGATGCCTGTGCCTGCCCGGATCCTTCCAGATGCCCTTCCCTGTCCCCATGAAGTTTCCACACCATGCCTGCCAGCACGGCCGCCATGCCTGCCAGCACAAGCACAAGTCCAGGGACCGTCTGTTTTCCAGCAAACCAGCCTATAAGTCCCAGAACCAGCAAAAGGATTCCCACCACAGCCAGCCCCCCTGCCCACAGCAGGCTCCTCTTTCCCTCTCCTTTGCGGGTGGTCCCCAGGCCCTGTCTCGTCTGGCTGGTTTCCTTAAGGACTTCCAGGGTGATCTTTTTCTGCTCCAGTGCCGTTTCCAGCTCCATCCGGCGGCGCCAGTCCGCCAGAATGCCATCCAGCCAGGCAGGATCCGGCATCCCTGCTGCAAACCGCTGCGCATAAGCCGCAAGCTGTTCTGCTTCCTTTCTTGAGAGATGGTACCCGGCCACCTTCAAGTCAATCTCCCGGATCCGCCTTAGGTTTTCCTCCTGCTCCAGGAAATCCTGCGCCTTAGGTAGCGTATCCGGAAATATCTGTTTCAGGAAAGCGATCCTTTCCTTCTCTTCCTCCGTGATACGCCCCAGGTACACTGCCTCCCGGGCCGCCAGCAGCCTTGCGCTTCTGGCCAGGTAGGTATCCACCTCTCCGGGGTCAGGCAGTTCGCCCGGAAAAAAAGCCCTCTCCCGTACCAGCTTCTCCTTCCTTGCAGCATATTCCTGGCACAGCCCCCTATAGCGCTCCTGCTTTGCCTGCACATCCCGGTAAGCGCCCATCTTCTGCTGCTGTATCAGAAGTTCTGCCCGTTCCTTTCTGAGGCGTTCCTGTTCCTGCATCATCTGGCAAAGCCGCCCGTTCACCTGTTCCATGGCCTGGCTCACCCTGCGGCCCGTCCTCACACTTTCCTCCAGTCTTCCCAGCTCACCCTTCATCCGGCTTAAGGATCCTGTCTTCCTGTGGGGCGTCATCTGGTTCAATCCGTCCTGGAGCTTCTGGAGGGCCTTCTCATAATTGCTGATATCATCCGCCGCCTGTGCCAGATTGCCGATCTTCGCATGGATTCCGTCAGTGGCCCAGGTCTCACAGTCATTCTGGGAGAGAAAGACCGTCCTCTGAAACGAAGAAGCGTCCAGCTGGAACAGCTCTTCCCCCACTGCCGCAGAGTAGGCATGGCTCACCAGATTGGTGTCCTTCTCCCGCAGGCTGAAGCTATCCTCCTTCCCTTTGGACCCGAACACCCTGGAAATCACATACATACGGCCCCCTGCCTCAAACTCCAGCCTGCCGCCATAGACACCACCCTGCCAGGGACGGTACCTCTTTCTCTCGTTCCTGTAAGGATCCCGCACCAGCTCATCCTGGAAACCGTAGAGCATCACCCGCACAAAAGCAGCCAACGTGCTCTTCCCCCATCCGTTTTCCTGGCAGATCACATTGCATCCCGGTTCAAAAGAAAAGAGCCTGTCTGACCATTTCCCGAAATTTTCTATATAACAACTGACCAGTCTCATATCGCTTCCCCACTTAACGCCCGGATCCCACAACGTATGATGGCTGCCTTCTCCTCCTGGCCCAGCCCCTGTGCTGCCTGTACGGTTCTCACAAATTCTCCCTTCAAGGACTGATCCAGTGCATAAAGGCTGTAGTCCACATACAGGACAGAATCATCCTGTATTTCCAGATAACCATACATCGGCTCAAACTGTTTTGCCAGGATCTCCATGTTTTTCTCACAATCCACTTCCACACTGCCTGTCAGTACCACCTTCAGCATACACCGGGAATCATAGGCCGCCTCCTCCAGCGCCTGCCGGATCCGCCTGGCAATGTCCGGCGTATGCCTGCATCCGGTAATATCCACCTCGGGCATATGGTAAAAGCGGCTGGCAAAGGGCACGAATTCCCGGGTGCAGGTTCCATTCTCCTCCACGGATAGCAGCACGAATCCATGCTCCCCGCACTCGTCAAATCCCCGGCCTTCCAGGCACCCCGGATAGCAATAGCTTCCCCGTCCGTCCAGCCTGGCTTCCTGACAGGCATGTACATGTCCCAGGGCCAGGTAATCAATGCCCTTATCCCTGAGCAGCTTCAGTTTCACATATTCCGGATCATTTCCGGCGGTGTGTTCTGTCACCTGGCCGTGCAGCACCACAATATTAAATTTCTCGGCATCCAGGACCAGCCTCTCATACAGAATCCCTCCTTCCCGGCCAGGTTCTGCCCCTGTGACTGTGATTCCGCCTGTCTCTCCCAGAAGGTAGGTAGTCCATGTATCTCCAAACAGCTTCAGGTTGTCCGGCCATTCCTGCAGATTCCCCAGAAAGCTATCCGCATCATGGTTCCCTCTCAGATAAAAAAAGGAAATCTCCGGATGGTCTGCAATGGCATCCTTCACCGTATTCCTGGCAGCTGCGGACACATTTTTCCCGTCAAACAGGTCCCCGGCAATGAGAACCGCCTCCACCTGGCTGGACGCAGCGTATTCCACCATACGGCAGAAGGTGTGCAAAAGTTCCGCTCTCCTGACCCGTGCCATCTCCCCTGTCAGATGGGAAGTCATCTTCGCATCCAGATGCACATCTGCGCAATGTATCAGTTTCATATGGATCAGCCCTCCCAGACTTCCAGACATGCCGCTTCCGGCGGCACAGACAAATAATGAGCCGGTGCAGGGATGCCAGCACCTGTTTTCCTAAAGTACCGAGATCCCCGCTCCTACAGATCCACAATCTTCAACAGCCTCCTGGCCCCTTCGTGTCCGCTTTCCGCTGCCTTGCGGAACCAGTACCGTGCTTTCTCCTGGTTTCTGGGTGTCCCCTCTCCCTGGACATACATCTGGGCACACTGGTACTGGGCCTCCAGATGGCCTCCTTCCGCAGCCCGTTCATACCAGCGTAAGGCCTCTCCCTTCAGAGATGGCATACCTTCTCCCTGGTAGAAGATCTCCCCGTACCGGTACTGGGCTTCTATATGGCCGTTCTCTGCCGCCTTTCCATACCAGTACACTGCCTGCATCTGGTTCCTTGTAAGACTGTCCCCTCTGTCATACAGTTCTCCACACACATACTGGGCTTCCGGGTGGCCATTCTCCGCTGCTCTCTCATACCAGTACAGGGACTTATCCTGGTTCTTCTTCGTCCCTTCCCCTTCCCCATACAGATAGCCGCACTGGTACTGGGCCTCCCGGCAGCCGCCTTCCGCAGCCCGCTCCAGCCAGTACAAGGCTTTATGCTTGTCCACAATGGTTCCGCGTCCGCCGTCTAAGTAAGCGCAGCCACATTCATACTGGACACTGGCACCTCCCGCTTCCGCTGCCATCTCCAGCAGATGAAGTGCCTTTTTCCTGTCCCGCTTCCCGCCGCTCCCATCCAGATACATCCTGGCACATTTGCAACAGGACTCCATGTCTCCCTGGGCGGCGGCTTCCTCATACCAGTGCAGTGCCAGGATCTGGTCCCTCCTGGATCCTGCCCGGCTGTACCTGTCCCCGCATTCACACTGACAGGCCACATCTCCCCACGCGGCCCCTTTCTCATACCAGTACAGGGCTTTCCCCGGATCCGCCTCTATGCCATCTCCCTGGTCATACATCCTGCTACAGTAAAACAAAGCGTCCATATGCCCCTGGTCTGCTGCTTTCTCAAACCAGTCAAGGGCCTTTTTCCTGTCCATCCTGGTGCCTTTGCCCCAGTACCACATCTCCCCGCATCTGTACATGGCTTCGCAGACCCCCTGGTCAGCCGCCGCCTCATACCAGTGCATTGCCAGGAACTCATTCACATCCGTGCCCAGTCCCCTGTCATACATCTGTCCACATGCCAGCTGGGCATCCCGCATTCCCTGCCCTGCTGCCTTCTCGTACCAGTACAGGGCACGTTTCAAGTCCTCCTCCACCCCTTCTCCCGTATCATATATAATCCCGCAGAAATACTGGGCATTGGCATTTCCTCTCTCCGCACATGGAAGCAGTATCTCCAATGCGCTTTTGTGCTCCCCTCTCTCATACGCTTCCATTCCCTGCTTTACTTCCTCTTCATCGCCGGCATTGCCCTGGACAGGTGCCTTTCTACACCTTCCTGGTTCTTTCTGTCTCATACTTCCCATTTCCCCTTACTCCCGTTTATCCCTTTCTTTCCGTCTATTTTTCATTCTACCTTGCGCCTTATTTCATGTCAAGAAGTCAATTTTTTTGTTACATGTGGCACAAATCTGTAAAATGATGCAAAAATGTGGGAAATCTGATGCCAAAATGTAAAATTTCTGATGCATTTCATGTGCATTTTCTGTGTAGGCTGTTTTTAACATATGATTTCCAAGGAGGTGTCCCATGAACACTGTCAGAAAAATACGCAGAATACCTTGCTTTCTTATGGTATTTCTGCTCTTCGCCCTCTGCACCCCCAGGCTTCATGCAGCGGAAAAAGAGACAGCAGAAGAAACCCCACTGGCCCCTTATTTTATCATCCAGGGAAAAGAGGGGGATCCTTCCCTGCCAGACAATTTTCCCTTGAAGGCCACCCATGTGTCCGCCAATATAAGTGGTATGATCGCTGAAACCTATGTGACACAGACCTATACAAACGAAGGAGACATGGCCATCAATGCCAGGTATGTGTTTCCCACTTCCTCCGGTGTCACTGTCCACGGTATGAAAATGGAAATCGGAAACCAGATCATCACCGCCCAGGTCAAGGAGAAGGAAGCGGCCAGGGAAACATATGAAACCGCCAAAAGCCAGGGAAAAAGCGCATCGCTTTTGGAGCAGAAACGGCCCAATGTATTCACCATGGACGTGGCCAACATCCTGCCCGGGGATACCGTCCGGATTGAACTGCACTACACAGAGCTGATCACCGTGGAGGAAGGCATCTATACATTCGTTTTTCCCACAGTGGTAGGCCCACGCTATGCCGCCCCCCAGGCAGAAAAGGACGCCACGGACAAAGCAGCCCCCGGACAAGCCAATGACTGGGTTCACAGTCCCTACCTTCCAGACGGTAACACCCCACCTGGATCCTACGAGATAGATGTCCACCTGTCCACCGGCGTCCCCATTGCCGAGGTGTCCAGCAAATCACACCAGATCCAGGTGACACAGAATGGCGATTCAGACGTCCGTGTAACACTGGCCCATCCGGAAGACTACGCCGGGAACCGGGACTTTATCTTAAAATACAAGCTGGCCGGGGAAAGCGTGCAAAGTGGCCTGGTGCTCACCAGTGGGCAGGCCAGGGGGACAGGCCTGCCGGAAAATTTCTTCATGCTGACCATCCAGCCCCCGGAGCGGTTCGATGCGGAAAACATCCCTCCCAGGGAATATATCTTTGCCCTGGATATCTCCGGCTCCATGTATGGCTATCCTCTGGACACTGCCAGGGAGCTGATCCAGGATCTGGTGCTGAACCTAAGGGAGAGTGATACTTTCAACCTGATCCTGTTCGCTGACAATACGGACCTGTTGTCACCGGTATCCCTGCCTGCCAACCGGAAAAATGTGCAGGAAGCCATTGACCTCATTGACAAACTGGACGGCGGAGGAGGTACTTCCCTGCTGCCAGCCATACAGGAAGCCACCGCCATACCAAAGCAGGACAATGTCGCCAGGAGTATCGTCATCATTACCGATGGCTACGTGACCAATGAAAGTGACATTCTCTCTTACATCAATGACCACATGGATACGGCCAGCTTTTTCTCCTTCGGCATCGGTTCCTCCGTGAACGATTATCTGATCAAGCAGATTGCCGGATGCGGTCTGGGTGAAGCTTTTGTAGTCACAGACGCAGCAGATGCCGCGGATGCTGCAAAACGCTTCCGCACCTATATTGCCTCCCCCCTGCTCACGGACATTGCCATCTCTTATCAGGGCTTTGATGTCTATGATGTGGAACCGGCGGTTCCGTCCATCCTGTATGCCAGCCGTCCTATCGTATTATTTGGCAAATGGCGGGGCAACCCTGGCGGTACCATCCAGGTATCAGGAACCTCCAATGGCCAGACCTATACCCAGGAGATTCCGGTAGAGCATGTGACCGTTGATATGGAAAATGAATCCATCCGGTACCTGTGGGCACGAACCAGACTGGACCGGGTGGCCGGATATGGCAGTGTACGCAATGATGCCTCCACCCGGGAGGAAATCACAAGGCTTGGACTGGAATACAATATGACCACTCCCTACACCTCGTTTGTTGCTGTGGTGGAAACCATCCGCAACACCGAAGGAAATGCCACCGATGTGGACCAGCCACTCCCGCTGCCACAGAGAGTGTCTAACCTGGCCGTAGGAGGCGGATATTCTGCCTTTTCTGAACCCGATGCCATGCTTCTGATCCTGGCTGTGGCCGGTCTGGTTGTGGTAACTGCCCTAAGAAACATACAAAAAAAGCAAAACAAAGAAAGGTGTCATACATGCATACATTGAGTGCTCTGTCCCACAGGAAGAAAACCCTTGTCCGGAATCTGCCCTTTTACCTGGCCGGGGCAATGGTGGTGTTTGGTATCAAATCCTTTTACAGCCACGCAGGTGCCTGTGATCTATTATGGATCCTGGCACCTACCACCCGCCTGGTGACACTGCTGTCCGGCATCCCCTTTGCCTATGTGCCTGGGGCAGGCTATGCCAACCACGGCCTGCGGATCCTGATCGCCCCATCCTGTTCCGGTGTCCGGTTCCTGACCATCCTTTTTGCGGCCTTATTCTTTCCCTTCGTACACCGCCTGGAAATGGCCGGCAGATCCCGGCTTTCCAGCATCCGGACAACCGGGACAAAATACGGTTACCTGACAGCCTGCCTGCTGTTTGCCTATGTATGCACTCTCCTCACCAACAGTCTGCGGATCGTGTTGTCCCTATTTCTGCCCAGATATCTGGGGCGGACGGGACTTCTGGATGGAGCGTTGACCCCTGACAGATTGCACTCGCTCACCGGAGTGTTCTGTTACTTCCTGTCCCTGTTGCTGCTCTACAGACTGGCAGACACAGCTTTCCGAAAGAGAACAGATATCCGCAGTTCTACCAGTCCCACAGTGCCCCGGCAGTCCAAAAAAGCCCTGGCACAGCTTGCCAGGGCATGTCTGCCTCCTCTTTTCTGGTATTTCCTGCTGACTCTGGGCATCCCCCTTCTGGGCCAGGCCTATGTCCGGGATCCCAGGACATTCGGAGAGTATGTCCTGCTTCTTGTGACGGGCTGTTCCCTGGTTCTGCTGCCTTGTCTTATGGTTACATTCGCAGGCTCTGTCTTCCGGAAAGGCCCCAGATAGTCTTTCTATCTGCCAAGTGCCTCATCCTGAAGCCTGTCAAACTCTGCCATACAGGCATCCACCGATGCCCCCTCCAGCAGCATTCTCACAATGCGGCAGGTGTTTCCCCATTGTTCCACTTTCATGCCGACATTGGAGCCAAGGACATAGATGTTCTCCTGGATCTTCTCGTTCAACGGCTGTAAAGCGGGAATGCATTCTACCTCTACATTCCTGGAAGGGGAAATCACCTGGTTGATCTGCGCATAGGCAAGAAGCGCTTCATCAGAAACCATCACATCCAATGTCCTCAAGGCATCTTCCTTATGTTCTGCCCCTGTTCCCACTGCCAATCCTGTCACTGACACCACCGGCATCTGGCCTCTGCTGCTGGGAAATCCGATGACCTGTAGATGAAAGTCCGGATTCCCGTAAGCAGTTTCCGCATTTGCAGCGCCCCAGTAGGCCATGACAATAGGAGTCTTCTGGGCCAGGAAATCCGGGCCTTCCGCCTCAATGGCCTCACTGACAGCTGCTTTCTTTGCATCTATATATCCATGGTCGATCATCTCCTGTAAGAACTCGAAGCCAGGCCGCATATAGTCACTGTATCTGCTCTCCCCACTGTTCAGGGCTGCAATCTCTGCTTCTGTGTTCCCACCGTTATACAGGTCTGCATAGGCCTGGGCGAACACAAATGTCTCCAGCCACCAGCGGTTGGCACCTACCGGGGTCTCAATCCCATTTTCCTGGAATACCCTGCAGCATTCCAGGAATTCCTCCGGTGTCTCAGGCAGCTCCAGTTCGCAGGCATCAAACATGTCCTGGTTCACAAACAGCCCATATGCCACCACCTCCTGGGGAATGGCCACCAGCTTCCCGTCCACCGTGTTGGCCGTGCGGATTATCTCCCTTAGGTTCCCGGCACTGTCCAGGTCTGACAGATCTTCCAGCAGCCCTTCCTCCCCCAGCTGCAGGATCACATCCGGATTCAGCAGATAGAGGTCATCCACATTATGGCGCACCCGGTCCAGGGCTACTTCATCATAGGTTTTGTCCTGGTGGTCCTGTGCCGTGTAAGTATTGTATGCCACCGTCACGCCCAGCCGCTCCTCTGCCATGGCAACCGTCACATCGGACGCACTCCTGGCCACGTTTTCCGCATCAGGCTCTGTCTTCTCCATAGGGCTGAACAAAATAACTACCTTTCCATCCGCTTCTTTCGAAGGCAGCAGGTTTTTCCCTGTATTTTCTTTCTGTCCACATGCCGTCATTGACAATGAAAGCATGGCGGTCAGATACAGGGTAAGGACTTTTTGCATCTTCTGCATTTTTCTCTTTTTCATGGGCATACCTCCCCATCCCTACTGCCGGATTCCCACCTGCAGCGGCAGGATTCCCATTCCTTCTGTTATTGCTTCTTTTGGACGTACTGGCAGATGATTTTCTTTAACAGCTCCACATCTATCGGCTTGGAGAGATGTACATCCATGCCTGCTGCCAGGGCCTCCTTTTCATCTTCTGCAAAGGCATTGGCAGTCATGGCAATGATCGGTATGGTGGCCCCATCTGCATGACCGGATGCCCGGATGGCCCTGGCCGCATCATATCCGTTCATCACTGGCATCTGCACATCCATCAGTATGGCATCAAACTCGCCTGGGGCCGCCATCTGGAAACGTTCCAGCGCCACCTGGCCATTTTCCACAATCTCGCAGTCCACACCTTCCATACGCAGCAATTCCCCAAGGATCTCCGCATTGATCTCATTGTCCTCCGCTGCCAGGAAGTGCAAGCCCTCCAGGCCGTTTTTCTCTCCATGGCACGGATCCACATCCGCCTGCTTTTCCTGCATCTTCTGCAGTTTCTCCCGAAGGGCCGAGACAAAGAAAGGCTTCACCAGGATACCGGCACGGGCCGCCCTTGCCTCCTTTTCTATGTCCTCCGGAAGATCCATGTCATGGGAAACCAGAAACAGAACCGGCACCGGATCCGGAATCATCTTCCGTATCTTCTCGGCCATCTCCCTGCCACACAGGCCGGGGCTTCCCCAGTCCAGCAGGACCAGCTGGTATCTATCTGCTTTTTTTCCCTGTATCCGGTCTGCAACCTCCTCCATTCCACAGATGGTGTCCACCTGGATGCCTACGTCTTTCATCATTACCTGGATGCCCTGGTTACAATGGGAATCCCTGCCCACTACCAGCAGACTGGCAATGCCGCTTTCCTCCCAGAACTTCCTGTCTGCCTGGCCCTCCGGTATCCGTAATTCCAGTTCCACACTGAAGAGACTGCCCTTGTCCACTTCGCTGGACACTTCAATGGTTCCCCCCATCAGTTCCACAATACTCTTGGTGATAGCCATACCAAGCCCCGTGCCCTGGATCTTGTTGGTGGTACTGTTCTCCGCCCTGGTAAACGCATCAAAGATTGTCCGCAGATACTCCTGGGTCATTCCATATCCATCGTCCTCCACCTGGATCTGGATATGTTCATACTGGGCAGAACGTTGTTTCATCCCCATTATACGGAACCAGATATTGCCACCCTCCGGAGTATACTTCACTGCATTGGAAAGCAGGTTGATCAGGATCTGGTTGACCCTGGTCTCATCCCCCATCAAGTATTCATGGCGGATTCCCGTCACTTCCACATGGAAATTCTGGTGCTTCGCTGCGGCCATAGGCCGGATAATGGCATCCACGGAATTTACCAGGTCGTTCAGCGTAAATTCTTCTATTGTGAGTACCACTTTCCCGCTCTCTATTTTAGAAACATCCAGTACATCATTGATCAGCCCCAGCAGATGCTGGCCCGATGCCATGATCTTCCTGGTATATTCCCTTACCTTATCCGGATTGTCCGCATCCTTCGCAAGGAGGGTTGCAAATCCCAGAACTGCATTCATGGGTGTACGGATGTCATGGGACATATTGGACAGGAAAGTGGTCTTGGAATTGCTTGCAATCTGTGCTGCCTGTAAGGCTTCCGCCAGCTGCCTGCTGTGGATCTCACGCTCCGCCTCCTGCTCCTTTCTGGTCTTCTCCTGCTGCCTGCGATTGAAATAGTATAAAATGCAACACAGCAGAAAAGCTGCCAGCATCACCGATACCACAATCAAGATACTCTGGTTGACCGTTTTCCCTTCCTGCTGGATCGCCTCAACCGGTACATAACCCGTCAGGTACAATTGGCCCCCGTTCATGGCCCACATATAGTTCAAGGCCTTTTCCCCGCGGATATTGTGATAGAATAAAATATCTTCTCCGTTTCTCACACAGTTGATTACTTCATTTTTCAGTTCCTGATCTTGAATGTCATTGGCCCGGTAGAAATCCTCCAGATTCAGATGTCCTGCATTTCTCTCCCCCATGCCTTTGGGCTTCAGCACAAAACGCTCGCTGGATGCGTCCATGATATAGAGCATGGCCTGTTTGTTGTAGAATCCATCCGGAAGGGACTCTTCCAGGGCATCATAGACATATTCCACATAAAGCAGGGCGATCTCCTGCCCGTCCTTCTCCACAGGACATTTCATGGTATAGGCCCAGGTGCCCATATAGTTCAGATAGGATCTCGATACTGGCAGACCTTCTATAACCTTTCCTGCAGAAAAGTCCAATTCCTTTTCTGAAAAGACATCTCCGATGCTGGATATCCCTTCCTGTTTTCCGGACCAGATCAATGACAGTCTGACCATGGTCTGGTTCCTCTGGAAGGAGTGGATATATTCTTCCGGATTCTCCATTGCCGCAATCTCCTGCACCATCAGTTTCTGGAACTGGGCATCTTTTTTCACGCTGGACTCTATGGTGGCCTTTATCAGTTTCAAGCTCTCACTCAGGTTCTGGATCGCTGATGCCGACATTTCCGCAGACGTCTTCCTGGCCACCGAGAACACTACCACCCCAAAGACAGCAAACACCAATATAATAGAAAGAAACAGGGAAATCCCCTGGTCCTTTCTGCCTCTCATCCGCCTCTTTTTCATCTATGACCTCCTTCTGCTGCTTCTGGCCAATAATGAAAGATTCTATTTACCACTCTATACTGCCCTTCCATATCCGTTATCTTCTGAAATCCTTTCACGCATTCCATCCTGTCATTGCTTTCTCATCTGTACTCTCCTGTATGCATTATTATACTCGCTTCCTCAATTTGGTGTCAACATGATTTCCACGCATCCCTCTCCCCTGGCAAGACAAGGTTTTGCAGTTCAGCATCAGATGACCTATCGACAAGGAACGGTATACGCTGTATAATAGGACAAGACAGGACTATGTATATCATGAAAACCAGATGATTCCTTATTGTCTGCAAGGGATATCATATACAAATCTGTTTAGATATAGGAGGAAGACACCATGGATAAATTATTGCTAAAGGCATGTCAGAACGGCCAGAAAGGCGTGGTCATGGCATTCCTGAAAAAAAACAACATAAATGTCAATGCTGTGGACGAAAGCGGATATTCCGCCCTGCATTACGCCTGCATGAAAGGATACCGCGATATTGTGAAAATGCTGCTGGGCAAGGATGCTGATGTGACGCTGGTCTCCAACACCAGCATCACTCCCCTGCATATGGCCGTGCAGTCCGGGAACAAGGAGGTCATCAGCCTGCTGCTGGATGCAGGGTCCGACTTAAATGCCACCGACAAGGAAGGCAAAACCCCCTTGATCTATGCCGTGGAAGCCAAAAAAGCCGAAGCTGCCAGGTATCTGGTGGAACTGGGCGCAGACAGCTCCATTCTGGACAACCAGCACCATTCTGCCCTGGACTATGCCAATGCCATGGGACTGGTGCAGGTGATAGAAGCTCTCTCCTCACAGACAGAAAACGGAAATACAGATTCCTATGGCAACACCCCGCTCCACCAGGCCTGCTACAATGGCCAGGGTGAAGTGGTCAAGCTTATGCTGTCAAAAGGCAGCCTGGATCTGGATGCCAGAAACGATGCAAAACTGACACCCCTGTGCATTGCTGTCCGGGAGGACAACCTGCTGATTGCTGACCTGCTTCTGGAAGCAGGTGCCAATGCCAATATCTGTGGCCCGGAAGGCGAATCCCCCTTGCATATGGCCGCCAGGAATGAAAATGAACACCTTGTGCGTAAGCTCCTCTCTCATCATGCCAACATCAATGAACGCAATGAGGAAGGGGAAACTGCCTTGATCCTTGCCGCCAGGGAAGGCAGCAATTACATTGTAGGTACCCTGCTGGAAGCAGGTGCCGATGTCACCTATGTGGATATGTCAGAGCACACCGCCCTGTACTATGCCACCGAGGAGGGGTATAACGACATTGTGGAGAAACTACTGATGGCAGGGGCTGAGAACTAACGAGAACCCCGTTTCCCTGCATGGATCTGAAAAGCCAAAGAGCGTGTTTCCTGCCAGAATATCTATAGAACCTCCTGATAGATATTCTGGCCGTGGACCTGGAAAATGACCCGGTATCCGCACGCCTCCGGTACTATACTTTTTGATCGGCAACACCCCTGTCATGTACACGAGGGCAACATAGGGCTTATCCTTCAACAGGTCTCTTAGGAATTCGAGAAAATCCCCTTGATTGTCCCGGTAGATATCATGACTGAAAATATAATCCCATTCGTCTATGATAAATATAAATTCATCCTCTGTAGCCATCAGCAAGTCAGAGAGCCTGCCTAACTCTTTTCTGTCCAATCCAGGATATGCCTCCCAGATATCATTTCTTATATTCCTCTCAAAACGCCCGATATAGTCCCGGTAAGTGTTCTCTCTTCCCGGCAGTTCATTCATGGAAAAATGTATAACATTATATTGATTCAAATGCTTCAAGTACTCATGGCTTCTGCTAATATCCAGCCCTTCAAACAATTCGCCCGACGGATACGCCTTCCATAGTACGCTCCCAGCATATTCAACACCCAAGTCTTTCCGAACCGGCGTGGCTTCGTAATACACAAAAACCGGTTTTTAGTCTTCACTCGCTCGTTTATCCTTTCGATGATAGCCGACTTGTCCACAAAATATTTGTCCCGGCCATGCATCTGAAAATCCTTGTATGCTGCATTCGTATTCAGGTATAAGGCCATGCATCCTTCTCCTTTTAACTGTTGATACATCTATTCTACCGCAAAATCCCTGGAAGTGCAATGCCAGGGTGTCTCTTGTCCATTTTGGCGCACAGCAATCCCGGTTTTGTCGCGCCAAAGATGCGTGAAAGCACCTGGCAATGTCTCCCAGTAACTGCATATCTTCCCTGCCGCTACATATACTATCCGAAAGGTGCAGTCTTGCATAATATTCTTTTCGGTTTTGTATGGATATCCACAGACATAACCAGCGGGAGAAGTGAAAGGGGGAGTATTCATGAAATGTATAAAACGTGGCATCATCATTGGGATCCTGTTTGTCCTGGCCGCAGGAAGCTTATCCCATTTCCTGTATGACTGTCCAGTAGGCAGTCTGTCATCGGGCTGTTCACCCCGGTAAACGAATCTGTATGGGAACACATGAAGCTGCTCTTCTTCCCTATGCTGCTATATGCCCTGTTCCTGTGTCTCAGGTACAGGGAAAATCCCTGCCTGTTTTCTGCCTTCTGTGCCGGGATCCTGGCAGGCACCTTCCTCATCCCGGTTCTTTTTTATGCCTACAACGCCCTGTTAGGCAGGGATGTCTTTCTCCTGGACATTGGTACTTTTCTCATAAGTGTCCTGGCTGCTTTCTGGCTGACCTACAAGCTCAGTGTGTCCTGTAAGTCAGCACCGTATTCTTTTTTGTTATATTCCGTTATAGTTATCTTGCTTTTATGCTTCCTTAGGTTCACCTATCAGCCGCCTTCCCACAAAATCTTTGAGGATCCGGCCAAGGCAGGGCCAAAGACAGAACAGCCTCTTCACTCCTGCCCGGCTATCTGGAAATACTGCCGTTCTTCCTGCTCCCTGGTGTCATACTTCACGCACAGGTAGAGGTTCTCAATCTCGTATTCGCCCTGGATCAGCCAGCCCACTGTCATATCCTTACTCTCCCCATTGGCAAGCCGGTAATGGTAGTAGTCAGAGGCACCCAGCACGGAAGAAGTTGCCGGGAAATAAGCCGGCGCACATGTAACTATGGACACCTTCCCTGTATCGGGATCCGCATATGCGATCATAAGGGAACCAATATGCAGGTCTCCGTCCGACTCTTCCTCCAGGTTCTTCACCGTCAGATCACAGATTAAGAGCTTTCCCTCCTCTATACTGCACCATACGGGTTCCCCTGCCTCATCATAATTCTCCGTATTTTCCAGCATCTGCGCCCGATCCAGGCTGGCTGCTTCCGGTGAATCAAACATTTTCGCTCCTTTCAAGGTAACCTCAAGTGCTGGATACAGTTCGTTTTCGTTGGAGATGTGCATGACCTGCATGATATCCCCTTTTTCCAGAATCTTGTCCGACAGCCGGATCTCTTCCTCTTCCCAGACACCCTCCCCGGCTTCCTGGGCCGCCAGGGATTTCTCTGCCTCCGGATCCAGACTGCCCTGACCTGGATTCCCTCCAGTCTGTCCTTCCGCAGGCACTTCACCTCCCTCTTCCTGACTGCCACCAGCTCCAGGTTCCACGCCTTGGGAAACACTGCCCTCCACTGTGCCAGGCACCATGTCCGTCCCTGGGCCAGGGTCTGCCTTGCCACAGGATGCCAGCAGCACGCCAGCCATCAAAAGCGATGCAAACATTACATTCTTTTTCATAAGATAACCTCTCTTCCCTGCATCCAGTCCCCTCCTTAAAGCTCCTGTTTTCAGGACGGGCAAAATGCATCTGCTTTACAAAGTTATCCTATCCATGCCGTGTATCTTTCTCTTTTCCAGTTTGTATCGGTATTGTATCTTTTTTAAGGAACTGCCACTCCCACATTCCTTTACGACCCTTGTGGCAGTATCGGCAGGAGCAGGGAACCAGGCATTCATTCCCCGTAGTCAAAATTCTGCATGTTCCTGAAGCCATTTTGCAACTCCGTCCCTGTCATTGCCCTCCACGATGCCCGTAGCGGCTTTCTTCAGCCCTGGCACTGCATTCTCCACTGCATAGCAGGCATCAGACAGTTCAAACATTGGAATATCATTGATGGCGTCCCCAAAGGAAATGACCCTGTCAAATTCCCACAGATGCTTCAGTGTCTTGATGGCTTCTGCTTTCGTGGCCTTACAGGGCATGATCTCACACCAGTATTCCGGCCTGTACAATTCCTGCTGCATGGTACAGCGCAGCCTGGCATCCCTGGTAAGGATTGCCTGGATCCGGGCCATCTCTTCCCTCTCCCCGATACAGGTATAGTAGAATACTTCCCCATCATACAGGCCCTCTGCCCCCTGCAGTGGCCGCAGCCTCCTGTCGCCCCGGCGCTTTGCCAGGTACGCCTTTATGCCTTCATTCTCCTGGGTGGTATCCCAGGATACTCTCTCCACCTGGTCTACATAAGCATATACCAGGGGACTGATCCCTGCCCCCTGTAGGACGCGCTTTACATATCCTGCCTCCTCCGCCGTAAAAAAGAGGGAGGAGAGCCTCTTCCCTGTGCCCGGCTCCACGATGAATGCCCCGTTATACACCACCACCGGCATTGTCATATGCAACCCTCTTGTGACCACCGATGCTGATTCCAGGGACCTGGCCGTCGCATAAGTAAAGGGCAGGCCCCTTTCTATCAGCCCATTCAAGATCCTAAGACTCTCCGGGCTGATCCTGTCATGGGTATCCAGCAAGGTACCATCCAGGTCTGTCACATATAAAGTCCTCATATTTCCCTCCCACGAATCCCAGACTTCATTCCCTTCACACTTCCTTTTCATAGAGCGCCATGGATCTGCCGTTCGGACACGCGATCACCTTGACAATGTGAAAACCAGCATCCAGATAGATCTTCCCCACACGTTCCTCATCCAGGGCGGTATCCAGGCGGATATACCGGATGCCCCTGCTCCTGCACTCCTCCCTGATAGCCTCTACCACCAGTCTGGTCATGCCCATCCCCGCAAAACGGCGGCGCACACAGAATTTATGGAGGTAGGCCGCCTCATACGCAGGCGCATCCGGCCAGTACACAGAATCCGTCCACTGCAAGCAAAATGCGCAGGCCACCTCCCCTGCCAGGGTACCGATGCAGAAATTTTCTGGCCTGACATCCTGGTTCTGTAATTCCTCTGGTGTCAGCCATGCATCGGGCCAGACACGGTATCCCGCCTCCCGTCCCCAGGCTGCCACTTCTCTCATGACGGAAATGGCGGCCTGCATCTCATGGAACTGGATCTTGACTTTCTCACAAAAGCATCCCATATTAATACGGACTTCCTTCCGCTCCCTGTCCCGGTTGGAATAACAGCAACTGTCAAAGCCAATCAGTTCAAATCCCTCCTGCTCATAGAAAGCAATCGCCCCCACGTTGCAGGACTGGGTCTCCAGGATGATGGCCCTGCGGCGCTCCCTTATGGCCTGGTCTTTTGCAATTGCCATGAGTCTATGGCCGATCCCCTGCCTTCGAAGGCTCTCCTCCACCCACAGTTCCGTGACCATCAGCCGGTTGCTCCATTCCTCCGGGCAGGTCTCAATGCAGGCCAGCATGTGACGGCCCTCCCCTTCCCCGGTAATGATCCCCCAGGCGCAGGCCTTCTCCCAGTGGGGCTGGTACAGCTTGTCCGGAAAATCATACTCCTCCGGATAATGGGATACCGGTGTGTCAAATTTCTGCCTGTGTATCTCCACACGATATCCCTCTTCCCGTTTACCGATCTCCACATCATAGTATTCTTCCGTGGTATACCGCATGGGAATCTTCTCCCCTTCCCACTCCTCCTTAGGAAGAAGTACGATTTCCCAGCAATGTTCTTTTTGGTTGTCCCCTTTTTTCTGTGTCATTCCTATACCTCGTGTGCTTCCATCTTCTTTTCGTCTTTTACACTCATCTCTTCAAACCAGATCCGCAGAAGAATTCTCCAGGACATTGGGCAGCAAAGTATAGATATTACAGCCACATAGTGCATCAAAATGCTTCTTCGTCTCCATGAATGCCCTCCACTTATCCAGAGTGAAACCGGGCAATCCGTGCCTTAATGCCACGTCCACCAGGCGCTTTTCCATGATACATGCCCCGTTTGGCAGGGAAATGGCATCGCATAACTGGATCAAGATATCGTAATGGTCGTATTCTATGCTTTCCAGGAATCTCTGCAGGAATTCCCTCTGTCCAGGGGAACAGTCATATTTCCCAAAAAAGGTATTCACATCCTTCAAGGGGAAAGAATGTGTCAGACAGATCCTTGCAATCTCCTCCTGTCCCAGGCTGGTCATATAGTCATAGCCGTCAAACAAATGCAAGATTCCCTTTATGCCTGCCCGGCGGCCAATGTCATGCAGCAGCCCCATGACATATGCCCTATCTGCATCCATGACATCTGTCTTCCCGGCGATCCGCCGGGCATTATCTGCAACCGCCATACTGTGCCGTACCCAGGGGCCAGGCATCAGTTGTGCGGCCAGTTCCAGTTCTTTTTCAGCTTCGGTTGGTTTCAGCATATCGGGTCCCTCCAAAAATATCCAGGTCTGTCACGCATCATTTCCTTGTTTCCATTGTCCCTGCCACTTTTACAGCTTCCATTATACATGGGATTCTGAACCTGGACAAGATAAAACCCACACTTTGCAGCAGACTGAACTGTTTCCTTCTGTCTCATCGTAACAGTTACTGTCCACTCCGTTCACAGCAATTATGCACACAAAACGCCAAATGCAGGCGTTTTGCACGAGGCAGCCTCGGGTATGTCACGTAAAAAAGTGTATGAAAACACCTCGCAGCGGCACCAGTGAACAGTAATCTGTAACAACTCAGACGGGTCATAAGAGCGGCTGTCTGAACTATCCCATCTCCAGGATGGTTCCAGCCAGGCGGCAGCTTGTCTCATCCAGAAGAAGGGCCTGTTCCAACAGGGCAATCTGTTCTCTCCGCAGCCCGGGGGTAGCGGCCCCATAAGCATCAGCCATATGATAGACAACCGGACTGGAAGCATTCCGGCTGCACTGCTCCCGGAACCCGGATACCATATCCGCAATCTGCCGACAGCAAACCGCCATCTCCTCCACATGTCCCCTTATGGCATCCGGCACCAGGGCAGCCGTTTCCTGCAGGTAAGAAGCAGCCGCCTGTCTCGCATCCTTAAGGCTGCACAACATACTGTCATTGACACATAGTCTCCGCAGGACATTCTCCCTGTCCGCATCCAGCTGAAAATCGGACTCCTTTGCAAGCCCCTGGATCCATGCCTGGTATGCTTCCTTTCCTTGATAGTAACCGCCCACGGCTTCTCCGTAAAAAGAAGTATACAGGGTGGAAAGGGATGTGCGCAGGGCATCCATGCCGGATACAGGATCTGCCTTCTTCTCCTCAAAATGGATCAATAAGAAGGGCCAGGAATCGTTGTACAGGTAGCCCTCATTCTCTTCGAAAACCAGGCGCCTGTCTTCCTGGAAATGTTCCTCCTGGTCCAGTCTGTCGAACACCTCCTGGTCAAAATAGGTGCGACACAGGAACCGATTCCCATTTTCCGTATATCCTGTAAGAATACCCCATTCCGGGGCAACCCGCAGGTTGATGGCCAGCACCGGCTTCCCCTTGCGGATATCTTCCATGATTGCAAGCCGCTCGATCTTTCTCTCCTGCTTCTCCAGCCTGTCCACCATGCGGAAGGTATATCCCAGGTTTTCAAACAGGGGAGTTGCATAATCGTAAGCCACCAGTGCATCTGTACAGCTATAGTCCCACACATCTGTAAAGCACACCCTGAAGCAGGCACCGCTCATACCCATAATCTGGGAATAGCTGTAGGATTCACCCATATACCGAAGAGCCTCCTCCAGCGCACCGGCCCAGGAGCAATCCCTTTCCTCCCCCCAGGACAGTCTCCCGATCCCCTTTAAGATGCACTTTGTATGATCTGCCAGGTAAAGGCTGGTGCGATGAGGCCCGTAATAAATGCGCTCCTGCTCCGGGCAGCTGATGACATGGATACCTGCCTCATTCAGATAGATGAGGGTGAGGTATTCCGTGTCATCGCTGGCTGTACTGCTGGGAAAAGTCTCATGGTTCACTGGGATGCTGTCCCATTTGAAATATGCATAGTGTTTCATCTTCTGCATGGCAGAGGAAAATGCTTCCTCGTTCCCATAATAGGCGCCAATGACCTGGAAAGACTGTCCGTCCGGGAAACAGGCACTTTCCCTGTCCAATACAAGGCCGCTGTCCTGCAAGGCATAGGAATAGAAGATCCCTGCTGGTGTCTGATACTTTATGGTCAATACCTTCAGCCGCCCTCCCGGAAGGGAACCCCCCAGGAACTGTTCCTTTACCAGGATATTCAGTCCATTGTCCCGCACCAGGCCATTTACAAAAGCAGTGACAGGAATCTGTGTCTGGCCGTCTGTGTATACGGCTTCCAGGACCAGAAATTCCCCCGGGCACAGCAGGCTGTCAATGCTACAGCCCAGTGCTTCTGCCAGGACAGGAAGGATTGCCGTCTCTGGCAGGCACCGTCC